>NZ_BAAGTD010000002.1:0-295733 GCF_054782095.1 Streptomyces capparidis
GGTGCTGCGGCGCGGGCCGGGGCGGGTGACGCGGGGCGGACCCGGCGGCGGCGGGCGGCAGCCGCGGCGGTGCCGTAGCCGACGAGGACGTTGCCCGAGCCGCCCTCGTCCCGGGCGGGCGCCTGCGAGGCCGCGGCCCGCGGGGCGGCCGTGTCCCCGGAGGCGGCCTGCCCGGAGGGGCCGGGGTCGCCGGGGTCCTGCGGCGGTTCGCTGGTCCCGACGGCGACGGTCACCAGCGGGCTGCCGACGGGGACCTCGTCGCCCTCCTCGCCGAAGCGGGCGGTGACCACGCCGCCGTACGGGCAGGGCACCTCCACCACGGCCTTGGCGGTCTCCACCTCCGCCACGGGCTGGTCCACCGCCACGACCTCGCCGACCTCGACCAGCCAGCGGACGATCTGCGCCTCGGTGAGCCCTTCACCGAGGTCGGGAAGGAGGAACTCGCGCACCACGGCCATCTCAGCGCCCCCCGTCCCGCACGGGCTCCCCGGCGGAGGTGTACTGCGCCTCCCACTGGAGGCGGGCGACGGTGTCCAGGATCCGGTCCACGGAGGGGAGGTGGTGCCGCTCCAGCATCGGCGGCGGATAGGGGATGTCGAACCCGGCCACCCGCAGCACGGGGGCCTCCAGGTGGTGGAAGCAGCGCTCGGTGACCCGCGCGGCGATCTCGGCGCCCGCGCCGCCGAAGCCGGAGGACTCGTGGACGACCACCGCGCGCCCGGTGCGGCGCACGGACGCGGCCACGGTCTCGTCGTCGAACGGGACCAGGCTGCGCAGGTCCACCACCTCCAGGTCCCAGCCCTCCGCCCGCGCGGCCTCGGCGGCCTCCAGGCACACCGGCACCGAGGGGCCGTAGGTGATCAGCGTGGCCGAGGTGCCGCGGCGGCGTACCTCGGCGCGGCCGATCGGGGCCACCGGCGCGGGGTCCTCGGCCGACCAGTCGGCCTTGGACCAGTACAGGCGCTTGGGTTCGAGGAAGATCACCGGGTCGTCGGAGGCGATGGCGGCGCGCAGCAGCCCGTAGGCGTCGGCGACGGTCGCCGGGGTGACGACGTGCAGTCCGGGGGTGTGCAGGTAGTACGCCTCGGAGGAGTCGCTGTGGTGCTCGACCCCGCCGATGCCGCCGCCGTAGGGGACGCGGACGGTCAGCGGCATCGGCAGCGCGCCCCTGGTGCGGTTGCGCATGCGTGCGACGTGGCTGACCAGTTGCTCGAACGCCGGATAGGCGAAGGCGTCGAACTGCATCTCCACCACGGGCCGCAGCCCGTACATGGCCATGCCGACGGCGGTGCCGAGGATGCCCGCCTCGGCGAGCGGGGTGTCGGTGCAGCGGTCGTCGCCGAACTCGGCGGCCAGGCCGTCGGTGATGCGGAAGACGCCGCCGAGGGTGCCGACGTCCTCGCCGAGCACGTGGACGGCGGGGTCGTCGCGCAGGGCGTGGCGCAGCGCGGTGTTGAGGGCCTGGGCCATGCTGGCGGGCCTGGCCGCGGCCCGCTCGGTCTGCGCGCGGGTGGCGGTGGTCATCGCGCGGCCCCCTCGCCGCCGCGCCCGGCCGCCGGGGCGCCCGCGTCCGCCGTCTCGGCCTCGGCGGCGAGCTCGGCGCGCAGCAGCTCCGCCTGCTCGCGCAGTTGCGGGGTGGGTTCGGCGTAGACGTGGGCGAACAGCTCCATGGGGTCGAGCACCGGGTCCTCGTTCATCCGCTCCCGCAGCCGGGCGGCCAGGGCCTCGGCGGCGGCCGCGGCCTGGCGCACGCCCTCGTCGTCGAGCAGGCCGAGGGAGCGCAGGCCGCGCTCCAGCAGGTCCACCGGGTCGTGGCGGCGCCACGCCTCGACCTCGTCGGCCTGCCGGTAGCGGGTGGCGTCGTCGGCGTTGGTGTGCGCGTCCAGGCGGTAGGTGACGGCCTCCACCAGGGTGGGGCCGCCGCCCTCGCGGGCCCGGCGCACGGCGTCGGCGAGCACGGTGTGCACGGCGGCGGCGTCGTTGCCGTCCACCAGGCGACCGGGCACGCCGTAGCCGACGGCCTTGTGGGCGAGCGAGGGGGCGGCGGTCTGCTTGGCCAGGGGCACCGAGATGGCGAAGCCGTTGTTCTGCACCAGGAACACCACCGGCGCCCGCCACACGGCGGCGAAGTTCAGCGCCTCGTGGAAGTCGCCCTCGCTGGTGCCGCCGTCGCCGACCATGGCCAGCGCCACCACGTCGTCGCCGCGCAGCCGCGCCGCGTGGGCCAGGCCCACCGCGTGCGGCAGTTGGGTGGCGAGCGGGGTGCTCAGCGGGGCCACCCGGTGGCGGAGCGGGTCGTAGCCGCTGTGCCAGTCGCCGCGCAGCAGGGTGAGCGCCTCGACCGGGTCCACGCCGCGCGCCACGACGGCGAGGGTGTCCCGGTAGCTGGGGAAGAGCCAGTCCTGCGGGCGCAGCGCGAGCGCCGCGGCGACCTCGCACGCCTCCTGGCCGGTGCTGGAGGGGTACACGGCGAGCCGTCCCTGCCGGGTCAGCGCGGTGGCCTGCTGGTTGTAGCGGCGGCCGGTCACCACCTGCCGGTACAGCTCGCGCAGCAGGCCGGGGTCGAGCTCGCGCGCGGCCGGGGTGCCCAGGATCCGCAGCGGCTCGGCGTCCGGCAGCAGCGGCCCGGGCTCGACCCGGGGCCGCCAGGCGGGGGCCCCGCCCGTGCCCGGTCCGGTGCCGGGCTGCTCGAGGACGGTCATGGTGCACCTCCTGGTCGAGGGATCCGAGGGGGACGACGAGAGGCGGGGGGTTGGCGTGGGGCGGCACGGCGGGCGTGCCGCCGGACGGTGGGGGCCTGATGCGGTTGTCCGGGCCTGCCGGTCCGGGCGGGTGGTCCGTCCGGGCCCGGGGTGGTCCGGCTGGGGGGCGGGCGGGGGTGCGGGACTGCGCCACCGCGCTCCCGCCCGCCGCCTCTACCTACCGATTGTTCGGTTGTCCGGGTCACTTTGGCCACACCTGACGGCGGGCGGTGGACAAACGGATCCGAGCGGCGTCTCCTTGACTCCGGACGTCCACACAGGGGAGGCAGGCGGGCATGTCATCTGAACAGATGGCCGCGAACGGCAGACCGTCACCGGCGGCGGCCGCGGCGCCACCGCCCGCGCCGCGCCCGCTGGACGCCATCGACCGGTCGATCCTGCGGCTGCTCCAGGCGGACGGCCGGGCGTCGATACGGTCGGTCGCCGAGCGGGTGCACGTCTCCCGGGCCAACGCCTACGCGCGCATCAACCGGCTGATCGAGGACGGCGTGATCCGCGGTTTCACCGCCCGCGTGGACCACGAGCGCGCCGGGCAGGGTGCGTCCGCCTACATCACCCTCAAGATCGTCCAGAACTCCTGGCGCACCGTGCGCGACCAACTGCTCGCGCTGCCGGGCGCCGCGCACATCGCGCTGGTCAGCGGCGACTTCGACGTGCTGCTGCTGGTGCACACCGCCGACAACCGGGCGCTGCGGGAGCTGGTCCTCACCCGCATCCACTCCATGCCCGAGGTGCTCAGCAGCCGCACCCTGCTGGTGTTCGAGGAGACCGACCTGTCGGCGAGCGACCGGCCCCCGGCCGTCTCCCCGTGACAGCCCCCTCCTGAGAAGCCGCCTCCCGACAGCCGCCTCCCGACAGCCGCCTCCGCGTGACGGCGCCTCCCCGTCACGGCCGTCCGCGCCTGGTTACCGGCGCAGCAGCCCCTCGAAGGCCAGCCGCGTCACCACGTCCACGACCTGCTCCCCGCTGGCCGCGCCCCCGGCCGCGGGCCGGTACCACTCCACTATGGAGTTGATCATCCCGAACAGCAGCCGGGTGGCGAGCCGCGCGTCCACGTCGGCCCGCAGGTCGCCCTCGGCCACCGCCGCCCGCAGCAGCCCGGCCACCCGGTGGTCGAACTCGCGGCGCCGCTCCAGCGCCCACCGCTCGGTGCGGGTGTTGCCGCGCACCCGCAGCAGCAGCGTCACATAGGGCAGTTCCTCCAGCAGCACCTCCGCGGTGCGGTGCACCACGTGCCGCAGTCGCTCCACGGCCGGGCCCGCGGTGGCGCCCGGCTCGTCCAGGATGCCGAACAGGCCGTCGAGCGCCCGCCCGACGGCCCGTTCGAGCAGCTCCTCCTTGCCGCGCACATGGTGGTAGATGGAGGACTTGGAGATCCCGGCCGCCTTCGAAAGGTGCTCCATGGACGTGCCGTCGTAGCCGCGCTCGATGAACACCCCGACCGCCACGGCGAGCAGCGACTCGGTGGTGTACGCCTCGCGCCGCCCCGCCGGGACGGAGGAGGCGGGCGCGCCGGGGGAGTCGCCTGCGCCGTGCGGCTGCTGGAGGGGAGCGCGTTGTGCCATGCCGCGATTATCTCCCGCCCGTACGTTCGGTAGACGGCTCGTCCATCTGGCGGACATCCGGCGCACCGGCGGACTCCGGCGGACTCCGGCGGATGCGCGGCCGGGTAGGCCACGAGCGGGCCGCCGTGAACGGCCCGCCGCGCCCCCGCCCGGCGGCTCAGTCCAGCAGCTCCCGGCCCCCCGCCCACCGGCGGCGCAGCGCCAGGGAGGGGGCGTAGCGGCCCCCGGGGTGGTGGTCGTGCAACCGCTCCAGCGTCTCGGCCACCCACTCCACGCCGAGCCGCTGCCCCCACTCCAGCGGCCCGAGCGGGTAGTTCACCCCGAGCCGCATCGCGGTGTCCACGTCCTCGGCCGAGGCCACCCCCCGGTCCACCGCGTCCACCGCGAGGTCCACCAGCATCACGACGGTACGGGCGACGATCATGCCGGGCACGTCCCGGATCACGCTCACCCGCTTGCCGAGCGCCTGGAAGAGCCCGGCCGCCGCGGCCACGGACCGCGGCGGCGCCTCGTCGGCGGGGGCGAGGGCGACGCGGGTGGCGGCGCGGTAGTCGAGGGCGAGGTCGAAGTGGACGAGCCGTTCGCCGGGGAAGCGCTCGCCGGTCGCCAGCCCGCCGTCGGCCAGGGCGAGCGCGGTCCCGTCGGGCAGCAGGAGGCGGCCCGCCGCGGCCTCCCCGCGCCCGACCTCGATGCCCGCCTCCTCGATCAGGGCGACGAGCTCCCGCGCGGGCCCCAGGTCCCCGAGCACCTCCACCCGCCGCGGCGGGTCCGCCGCGGGGGCGGTGTGCGGCTCGGGCCGCGCCTCGCCGTCCCCGTACGGGTACCAGCCCCGCCCGCTCTTGCGCCCGAGCAGCCCCGCCTCGACCAGGCGCCGCTGCGCCAGGGACGGGGTGAACT
The DNA here is from genome assembly GCF_054782095.1 of Streptomyces capparidis. NCBI lineage: Bacteria > Bacillati > Actinomycetota > Actinomycetes > Kitasatosporales > Streptomycetaceae > Streptomyces > Streptomyces capparidis. The sequence continues at coordinate 5,225 of NZ_BAAGTD010000002.1, forward strand.
TCGGGTCGTGGTGGAACGCCGCCCACACCGAGCGGGTCACGGCCTCGTTGACGTCCTGCCCGATCAGGTCGGTCAGCTCGAACGGGCCCATCCGGAAGCCGCCGCACTCGCGCAGCACCGCGTCGACGGTCGCCGGGTCGGCCGCCCGCTGCTCCAGCACGGCGAACGCCTCGGCGTAGAACGGCCTGGCGAGGCGGTTGACGAGGAAGCCCGGGGTGTCCGCGCAGCGCACCGGCGCCTTGCCCCAGGCCGCGACGGTGCCCCGGGCCAGCTCGGCGGCCCGCTCGTCGGTGGCCGCGCCAATGACCACCTCCACCAGCGGCAGCACCGGCGCGGGGTTGAAGAAGTGCAGGCCGACCAGGCGCCCGGGGCGGCGCAGCGCGGCTCCGACGGCGGTGACGGGCAGCGAGGAGGTGTTCGTCGCCAGCAGGCAGTCCTCCGCGACGACGTCCTCCAGCTCGGCGAACAGCCGCCGCTTGACGGCCAGGTCCTCCACCACCGCCTCGATGACCAGGCCCGCCCCGGCCAGGGCGCCCAGATCCTTCGCCGGGGTCAGCCCGGCCAGGGCGGCGGCGTGGTCCCGCGGCGCGAGGGTGCCCTTGGCGACCTGCCTGGCGAGCCGCTCGCCGATGAGCCCGGCGGCCTCCTCGGCCCGTCCCGGCTCGGCGTCGTGCAGTGTGACGGGGTGGCCCGCGGCCAGCGCGACCTGGGCGATGCCGCGCCCCATCGTCCCGGCGCCGACGACGGCCACCGGCGTGCTGGTGGAAAGCTCGTCCATCCGTGTGGGGTCCGATCCGTGTTGGTCCGCTTCGCGGAGAGCTGCGGTGTTCCGGTGAGGGATTCCGGTCCGGGAAAATCCGGTCCGGGAATTCCCGGTGCGGCGGTTCCGGTGCGGGGTTCGGTCCGGGGCCCTGATGAGGGGTCCCGGTGGGGGGTGGCGTGACGGCGGGGCCGCCGGAGGTCCGCGGCGGTCCGGCGCCGAATGGCCCCGTCCCCCCTTGAACCGACCGACCATTCGGTTAATCTAGCCCCACCGGCCCTCCCACTCCGAACGACTCGGGAAACCCGGATTCGCCTTCGAAGCGGCGGCCCGACCGCAGCACCAGCACCACGCACCCCACGTAACGACACCCCGACGGCGAGGAGTCGATCCGCATGGCCACCGGCAACGTCACCACGGAGCTGATCGAACGCCACCGCGCGACGCTCGACAAGGCCCTGGAGGCGATCCGCACCCGCGAGTACTGGTCCCCGTACCCCGAGCACCCCAAGGCGTACGGCGAGACCGGGCCCGCCGACGGCAAGGCCGCCTTCGAGGCCCTGCTGCGCCGCCCGTTCCCGCTGGAGCAGCCGGGCGGCGACGGCGGGCGGGTCGGCGCTGAGGTCTCCCCGTACGGCATCGAGCTCGGCGTCACCTACCCGCGCATCGACCCCGACACCCTGATCCCCGCCATGCGCGCGGCCCTGCCCGCCTGGCGGGACGCGGGCCCGGGGGCGCGCGCCGCGGTGTGCCTGGAGATCCTGGCCCGGATCAACGCCCGGTCGCACGAGTTCGCGCACGCGGTCATGCACACCACCGGCCAGGCGTTCACCATGGCCTTCCAGGCGGGCGGCCCGCACGCGCAGGACCGGGGCCTGGAGGCGGTGGCCTACGCCTACGCGGAGCAGACCCGCGTCCCCACCGAGGCGGAGTGGACCAAGCCGCAGGGCAAGCGGGACCCGCTGCGGATGCGCAAGGCGTTCACGCCGGTGCCGCGCGGCCTGGCCCTGGTCATCGGCTGCAACACCTTCCCCACCTGGAACGGCTACCCCGGCTTTTTCGCCTCCCTGGCCACCGGCAACCCCGTCCTGGTCAAGCCGCACCCCCGCGCCGTCCTCCCGCTCGCCCTCACCGTGGCGCAGGCCCGCGAGGTGCTGGCGGAGGCGGGCTTCGACCCGAACCTGGTGTGCCTGGCCGCCGAGGACGCCGGGGACGGCCTCGCCAAGACCCTGGCCACCCGGTCCGAGGTGCGGATCATCGACTACACCGGCTCCACCTCCTTCGGCGACTGGCTGGAGGCCAACGCCCGCCAGGCGCAGGTGTACGCGGAGAAGTCCGGCGTGAACACGGTCGTGATCGACTCCACGGACGACTACCGGGGCATGCTGGGCAACCTGGCGTTCTCCCTGTCCCTGTACAGCGGCCAGATGTGCACCACCCCGCAGAACCTGCTGATCCCGCGGGACGGCATCGACACCGACGCCGGGCGCAAGTCCCACGACGAGGTGGTCGACGACCTGGTCGCCGCGGTGGAGAAGCTGCTCGGCGACGACGCCCGCGCCCACGCCCTGCTCGGCGCGATCGTCAACCCCGACGTGCTGGAGCGGGTCAAGCACGTGGGCACCCTGGGCGGCGAGGTGGCGCTGGCCTCCCGGGCGATCCCGCACCCGGAGTTCCCCGAGGCCACCGTACGCACCCCCGCCGTGGTGAAGCTGGACGCGGGCAAGGCGGAGCACGACGGGGTGCTGCTGTCGGAGTGCTTCGGGCCCGTCGCCTTCGCCGTGGCCGTGGACTCCACCGCGGACGCGCTCACCCTGCTGCGCCGCACCGTGCGGGAGAAGGGCGCCATGACCGTCGGCGCGTACACCACCTCCGACGAGGTGGCGGCCGCCGTGGAGGAGGTCTGCCTGGACACCGCGGCCGCGCTGTCGCTGAACCTCACCGGCGGCGTGTACGTCAACCAGACGGCCGCGTTCTCCGACTTCCACGGCACGGGCGGCAACCCGGCGGCGAACGTGGCTCTGTGCGACGGCGCGTTCGTGGCCAACCGCTTCCGCGTGGTCGAGGTGCGGCGGCACGTGTGAGGCGCGGCGCCCCCGGGACGACCGGGGGCGCCCGTCCCGGCTACGGCACCTGGCCCGCCCGGTCCACCACGGCGCGCTCCAGCACGGCGCTGGTGCCGAGCACCTGCCCCGCCCTGCCGCTCTGCCCGTCCTTGATCGCGACGGACCGCGACCCGAGGAGCTCCAGCGTCTCCTTGTCGAAGATCAGCTCATCCCGCACCCCGGGGTTGTACGCGTCCACCCGGGCCACCGCGATCCCGTGCCGCCCCGCGGCGTCCACGGCGTCCGGCACCACGACCACACCGGGGATCTCCGCCAGCGCCCGGTACAGGGCGGCGCTGACGTCCGGCGGCATCAGCGACTCGTGGACGAGCTCGCCGCCCAGGACCCAGGCGTCCTGGTCCGCGTCCCGGTCGTGGCCGTCCTCGTGGCCGCGGTTGTCGCGCAGCCAGGCGAGCATCGCGCCGGGGTCGGTGGGCAGGGTGGACAGGTGGCGGTAGCTGGTGGACCCCGCGTGGCCGGGGGTACCGGGAGCCGGGGGGGCGTCGAGGGAGACGTCCCCCTCCCCCACGGCCCCGCCCGGCTCGCGCAGCAGGCCCTCACGGGAGCCGTCGACGGACAGCCACACCTCCCGCTGGTGCAGCGGGTGGAGCTCCGGCTCGCTCGTCCGGCCGTCCGCACGGACGCTCACGTTCGACCACGCCACCTTGCTCCTGATGTAGACGAACTGGTCGTCCCGGACGGCGCTGTCCGCGGTCCTCGCCTCCGCGACCGCCGCGATCCGGCCGAGCAGCTCCGGGGCGCCGCCCCTGGTGTCCTCGCCGGCGTTGGGGGCGAAGGCATATGTCGCCTCGGCGTGCCCGCCGGACTGCCGCGGCTGCTGCGTCTGCCGCTTCTGCTGCGTCTGCTGCGCCGCGGGCCGGTCACCGGAGCCGTCCGCCCCCGCCACCGCCACCCCGCCGACCACGGCCAGCGTGAGCACGCCCGCGAGGGCCGGTCCCGCGACGGCGGGCCGCAGCCGGCGCCTGCGCGGCGGTGCCGCCGGTGCGGGCGTGTGCTCCCTGATCTCGTCCATCAGATGCTCCCTGAGCAGTCGGTGGCGGCCCGGGGGAAGGTCCCTGCTGGGCAGAGGCGGGATGTCGTTCATCGCTGTCCCTCCTGAATGGGCCTGACCGCGGAAGTGCGGCCGTAACTCACCTGTCCTGGGCGCGAGGAGGGTTCCCGGTCTCTTCGCCGCCCCCGGCGCTCCTCGCGCTCCGCCGCCTCCGCGAGCCGCCGGCGAGCCCGGGACAGCCGGGACCGCACCGTCCCGATCCGCACCCCGAGTGCCTCGGCGGCGGACGCGTAGTCGAGCCCCTCCCACACGCACAGCGCCAGCACCTCCCGCTCGGGGCGGCGCAGGCCGTCCAGGGCGCGCCGCACCGCGTCCAGGGTCTGCGCGTCGTCGATGCGGCCGGCGACCTCGTCGGCGAAGTCGCGCACGGCCTCGGGCGGGGGCAGCCGCGACATGGCGGCGCCGTGGCGGCGGGCGGCGCGCCGGGTGTTGCGCACGACGTTGGTGGCGATGCCGAGCAGCCAGGGGCGGGCGGAGCCCCCCTCGGGGTCGAGCCGCTCCCGCAGCCGCCAGGCCTCGAGGAACGTCAGCGAGACGACCTCCTCGGCGGCCGCCCAGTCCCCCGTCAGCCGGTACGCGTGGTTGTACACCGAGCGCGCGCAGGCGTCGAAGAGCTCGCCGAACGCGTCGGGGTCGCCGGACCGTACCCGTGCTCGCCAGTTGGTCTCCACACCCGCTGCCCTGTCCGCGCGGCGCCCCGCGTTCCCGTGACCCTCGTCACAGCCCGGTGGCGCGGCGGCCGTCCGCCCGGCCGCCCCGTCCCCGCCGTGTCCGGCGGGCCCGCGGCGCGGGGTCAGCCGCGGTCGGGCCGCCGGACGCGGTCGTAGTGCCGCGCCGCCTTGGCCCGGTTGCCGCACGCGGCCATGGAGCACCAGCGGCGCCGCCCGTTCTGCGAGGTGTCGTGGAAGTACAGCACGCAGGGGGGCCCCGCGCAGTTGCGGACCCGGTGCGGGCCCTGGGCGAACAGCCGCAGCAGGTCGTCGGCGGCCAGCCAGCCGGCGAGCCGGGCGGGGTCGTCCACCTCCACCTCGTCCGCGGGCCCGTGCGGCGTGGCGGCTCGGCGGATCCTGCCGTACGCCAGCACCTCGTCCAGGGCGCGCAGGTCCCGCGGCTCCCGGACCGCGGCCAGCACCGCCTCCCGGGCCGCCCGCACCTCGCGCAGCGTCGCGCCGTCGGCCCGGCACCGGCCCGTGAGCCCCGCCGACTCCAGCCACACGGCGAGGCCGGGCACGCCGTCGAGGAGGTCGCGGGCGGCGGCGCCCTCCACCCAGCGGGTGTTGACCAGGTCGAGGGAGAGCGGCTCACCGAGCAGCGGACGGGGATCGGACATACCCCCACCCTACCGCTCTAACCGCTACGGCCCACTCAACCGGTTGCGCACGCCGATTCTAACCCTTACTGTTCCGAGTACCAGTTAGAGCCACCGTTTTGAGAGGACCCAGGGATGAAAACCGGTCACATCGGGCTCAACGTCACCGACCTCGACCGCTCCGCCGCCTTCTACGAGCGCCTTCTCGGCTTCTCCGTGGCCACGGGCGACGACGGCGACGGCCACCGCTGGGCGTTCCTCGGCCGGGACGGGGAACTGGTGCTCGCCCTGTGGCACCAGAGCACCGGCGACTTCCCCACCGCCAACCCCGGCCTGCACCACCTGTCCTTCCAGGTGGACTCGATGGACGAGGTGCGGGCCGCCGAGCGCGTCCTGCGCGAACTCGGCGCGGACTTCCACCACGACGGCGTCGTCCCGCACGGCGAGGGCGCCTCCTCCGGCGGGGTGTTCTTCACCGACCCCGACGGCATCCGCCTGGAGATCTACGCCACCTCCGGCGCCGAGTCCGTCCCCGCGCCCAGCGCCACCGCCCCCACCTGCGGCTTCTTCTAGGACGACCGCCCCGCCGCCAACCACCCCGACCCCCCAGGAAGGCCACCGTGACCAGCGTCTACCACCCCGGGGAGCGCGCCGTGCAGCACCGCGCGGGCGCCACCGAGGCCGCCGACCACGTCGGGCGCAGCGTGCGGGAGACGATCCCCGCGGTCGCGGCGGCCTTCCTGGCCGAACGCAGAACCCTCGTCGTCGGCGCCGCCGACCCGGCGGGCCGGGTGTGGGCGTCCCTGCTCACCGGCCCGCCCGGGTTCCTGCACGCCGGGGAAGAGCGCACCCTCGACGTGGCCGCCGCCCCGCCGCCCGGCGACCCCTTGGCCGCGGCCCTCGCCGCGGGCCCCCACCCCGTCGGCACCCTCGCCCTCGACCCGGCCAGGCGCCGCCGCATGCGGCTCAACGGCACCGCCCGCCCCCGCGGCGGCGGGCTTCGGATCGAGACCGCGCAGGTCTACGCGAACTGCCCCAAGTACATCCAGCGCCGCGACATCACCGGCGAGGAGGCGCCCGCCGCCGCGCCGCCCCGCACCGGCACCGAGCTGACCCTCGCCCAGCAGTTGCTGGTCTCCACCGCCGACACCTTCTTCATCTCCACCGCGGACGGCGCGACCGGCGCGGCCGACGCCTCCCACCGCGGCGGCGCCCCCGGCTTCGTCGAGGTGCTGGACGGCCGCCGCCTGCGCTGGCCGGAGTACCCCGGCAACAACATGTTCATGACGCTGGGCAACCTGCACACCTCGTCCCGCACGGGGCTGCTGGTGGTGGACTGGGCGACGGGCACCACCCTCCAGCTCACCGGCGAGGCGGCCGTGCGGTGGGAGGGGGAGGGCACCCCGCACGTCCACCTCACCGTCACCGGCGTGGTGGAGCGGCCCGGCGGGAGCCCCCTGCGCTGGACGGACTACTGACCGACCCTGGCCGACCAGTGGTACAGCGCCATCGCCGCGCTGGTGGCCAGGTTGTAGCTGGAGACCCGCTCCCGCATCGGCAGCGCCACCAGGCGCTCCGCCCGCGCCCGCAGCTCGGGCGACACCCCGTGCCGCTCCGACCCGAGCACCAGCAGCGCGCCGTCGGGGATCCGCACCGACCGGCTGTCCTCCCCCTCCGGGTCCAGCACGTACAGCGGCCCCGGCGGCAGCCGCCCCGCGTCCAGCCGCTCCACCGCGGTGGCGAAGTGCAGCCCCGCCCCGCCCCGCACGGCGTTGGGGTGCCACGGGTCCAGGTCCCCGGTGGTGACCACGCCCGTCACCCCGAACCCCGCGGCCAGCCGCACCACGGCGCCCACGTTGCCGAGGTTGCGCGGGTTGTCCAGCACCACCACGGGGGCCCGCCGGGGCAGCGCGCCGAGCACCGCCAGGTTGCCCTCCACCGGGGGCCGCTCCGCCAGCGCCGCCACCCCCGTGGGGTGCACCCGCGGCACCAGCTCCCGCAGCACCTCCCGCGGCACCTGGACGACGCTCTCCCCGACCGCCCCCGCCACGTCCGCGGCCAGCTCCCCGGCCAGCGCCAGCACCGCGTCCAGGTCCACGCACACCGCGACCCGCACCTCGGCCCCGAACCGCAGCGCGTGCTTCAGCGCGTGGAACCCGTCCAGCACCACCGCCCCCGCCTCCGCCTCCCGCCACCGCCGCACCACGTCATCCGTCATGCGGGCAGGGTAGGCAGGCTCCCGCAGCCTCATGGCCGCCCCATCGTGTCGGCCTCCGGCTCCTCGGCGTGATCCCGCGCCACCGGGTCCGGCCCGCCGCCCCGCTCCGGCCCGTCCGCCGGTGCGGCCTGGGGCGGGAGGGCGGGCGGGACCTGCCACGGACCCCGCGCCGCGCCGCCCGCGGGCCCGGCCGCGAGGGCCTCCGCCCGCCCGCCGCCGTCCCCGCCGCGTCCGCGCAGCCACCGGGCCGGGGCGGACGCCTTCCACCCGATCCACCGCAGGAAGTTCGTGGGCAGGAAGACCGCGTCCGCGGCGATCATCGCCAGGGAGAAGAACGGCAGCCCCATCAGCACCGCGATCCCCGCGTGCTCCGCCATCATGATCGCCAGCAGCACGTTCTTGACCCGCCGGCTCAGCAGCGTGAACGGGAACGCCACCTGCACGATCACGGTGCCGTAGGAGAACATCATGATCAGCAGCCCGCTGTCCGACAGCGGCCCGGTCAGCTCCGGCCAGGGCGTGAAGTAGTCCAGGTTGAACGGGTAGTACGACGCCGTGCCGTCCTGCCAGCGCGAGCCCTGGATCTTGTACCAGCCCGCCGTGGCGTAGACGAAGCACACCTCCACCACGATGATCAGCATGGCGCCGTTGTGCACCACGTTCGCCATGATGTCCGCGACCGCCCTGGCCTCGGCGCCCCCGCGGCGGCCCAGCAGCCACCACACGCCGTGCAGCGCCCACAGCACCCACAGCAGCAGCCCCCAGCCCACGCCCGGCAGCAGCCCGTCGGCACGGAACGGCAGCTCGGCGAACCCGCTGACCTGCGCGGTGAGCAGCAGCGCGCCCAGGCCCGCCCACAGCGGCACCCCGGCCCGGTCCGGCCGCCGCCGGGCGGCGCGCCGCGCGTCCAGCGACCACACCTGCCCGCAGCGGGTGAACACCAGGTAGATCGCCATCAGGTGCACGACGTTGTCGCCGCCGTCGCCCATGAAGATGCTGCGGTTCTGCACCGCGAGCACCCCGATCATGAACAGCACGGACGCGGTCCTGGTCCGCCAGCCCAGCAGCAGCATCACCCCGGCCACGATCGCGCCGTGGTAGACGAGCTCGAACCACAGCCTGCTGTCGGACCAGATCAGCACCGTGAACGACTCGTTGAGCGTGATCAGCCGCCGCGCCAGGTCGCCGTTCCACGGGCTCTCGGTGCCGTACAGCGTCAGCCGGTGCGGCCACTCGCGCAGCAGGAACAGGGTGAAGGTGAGCGAGAAGCCGATCCGCACCACCGCGGCCTGGTACGGGGCGAGCGCGCTCCCGGTGATCCGGCGCAGCCCGCCGGACAGGGCGGCGTCCAGCTTGGCGCCGGCGCCCGTGAACGGGGATGGAGGCGGCGCGGTCATGAGAAGTCCTTCGGCGAGACCTTCCACCACGGCAGTTCCCGGGTGGCGGGGGAGGTGTTCACGGCTTCCCCGCTCCACTTCGGCGGCGGGACCGGGGTGGCGACGGAGCGGACCTGGACGCGGACCACCCGGCCGCCGTTGAGGGTGGGGCCGAGGCGGTGGGCGACGACCCGGCGGATGTACTCCTCGGATATCCGGCCGCGTTCGCCGGTGGCCCGGTTCTGCTCGTCGTGCGTGTTGTTGTAGAAGTCGTAGGCCCGCCGCACCAGGTTCTGGTGGACGTGGCTGGGCGCCGGGTTGTGCCGGATCGCCGCGGTGTCCTCGTCGGTGAGGCTGACCCAGCCGGTGGTGAGGCTCTGGCCGCCGGGCAGTTCCACCTGGGCGCGGGCGTGCACCTCGACGTTCTGCTGGAGCGGGTTGGGGGCGAACAGCTTCCAGTTCTGCTCGAACTCCGGGAGCACGTACTCGTCGATCGTCTCCTGGTTGTCCTTGGAGAGCGTGTTCGACGGCGCGACGTGCAGGAACACGAAGACGAGGTGGACCGCGACGGCCACGCACACGGCCGCGACCACCACGGCGATGGCGACCCGCGCCCCGAGCGACCACTGCCCGCCGTGCGGTGGCTCGGGCAGCGGCTCGGAAGGAGCCCGCCCGCCGCCTGCTTCTGGTTCCGTCATGTTCCCCGCCCGAACCGCTGGTCCACCGGCCGGCTGCCCCGGCCGCCTGCTTCCCGGCCGCCGGTCCCTCGGCCGGGCGCTCCCGGCCGGCTGATGCGGCGCCGCCGGACAAGATACGGGGTGCCGGCGGGCGCGTGGGTTCCCCGGGTGCTCCCCGCCCCGGCCGGGCGGCGGGGAACCGCAGGGGAACGGTAGCGGAACCATGGCGGAGCGTGGCCCCTTCCCGGCAGGGACGGCGCGGGGATCGCGCGGGGATCCGGGGCGGATCCGGTGGGGCCGCCCGCGCGGGCCCGGCCGGAGCCGCGGCGCGGAGCTGGCCCGGGACACCTTTCTGACGTACCGTCAGAAAGTCTGGTGCGCGACGGCCGCCGGACGCGACGCGGGAAGGGGCGGGACCGGCGATGGACTTCACCTTCAGCGAGGAGCAGCAGGCCGCGGCCGAGGCGGCCGGGGCGGTGTTCTCCGGCGTCGATCCCGGCGCCGTGCCGAGCCCGGCCCTCACCCGGGGCCCGGTCGCCGAGGGCTGCGACGAGCGGCTGTGGCGGCGGCTCGCCGACGCCGACCTGCTCGGCCTGGTGCTCGACCCGGCGTACGGCGGGGCGGGGCTCGACCCGGTCGCGCTCTGCCTGGTGCTGCGCGAGGCGGGCCGGGTGCTGGCCCGCGTCCCCCTGCTGGAGACCTGCGCGGTGGCGCTGGCCGTGCAGCGGTTCGGCGACGGCGCGCCGCGCGCGGAGCTGCTGCCGAAGGTCGCCGACGGCTCGCTGCGCCTGACCGCCGCGTCCGCCGGGCGCACCGGGCACGACGGCGCCGAGCTGGCCGTCACCGCGCGCAAGGGCGGCGAGGGGCACTGGGTGCTCGACGGGGCGCAGACGGCCGTGCCGTGGGTGCGCGGCGCCGCCCTCGTCGCCGTGCCCGCGGACGAGGGCCTGTTCCTGGTGGACCCGGGCGCGGACGGCGTCACCGCGCGGCGCCAGGTGTCCACCAGCGGCGAGGAGCTGGCGCACCTGGAGTTCGACGGCGCGCGGGTGCCCGCCGCGCTCGCGGTCACCGCGCCCGGGGCGTGGGCGTGGCTGCGGGCGCTGCTGACCACGGGCACCTGCGCCCTCGCGCTCGGGCTCGGGGAGCGGGTGCTGCGGATGACCGCCGACTACGTCGGACGGCGCGAGCAGTTCGGGCACCCGCTGGCCACCTTCCAGGCCGTGGCGTGCCAGGCCGCCGACCGGTACATCGACCTGCGCGCCATGGAGGCCACGCTGTGGCAGGCGGCCTGGCGGCTCGGCCGGGGCGGGGGGGACGGCGGGGACGGGGACGGCGGGCCGGGCGCGGGGGAGCGGGGCGAGGACGGGGTGCCGCCCGTCGCCGCGGACGTGGCCGTGGCCAAGATCTGGGCGGCGGAGGGCGTACGCCGGGTGGTGCAGACCGCGCAGCACCTGCACGGCGGGTTCGGCGCCGACACCGACTACGCGCTGCACCGCTACCACGCGTGGGCCAAGCACCTGGAGCTGTACCTGGGGCCCCCGGCGGCGCACGAGGAGGAGCTCGGCGAGCTGCTCGCGGCGCACGCGCCCGGCTGAGCCCGCCCCGCCGCGCTCCCGTCGGGCGCCGGTCAGAGCACCGTCGCCGGGCCTCCGTCGTCCGCCACCATGGGGCGGCCCGCCGACGCCCACGCCAGCATCCCGCCGTCCACGTTCACCGCGTCGCGGCCCTGGGCGAGCAGGAACCGGGCGACCTGCGCGGACCGGCCGCCGACCCGGCACATCACATGCACCGTGGCGTCGGCGGGCACCTCGTCCAGGCGCGCCGGGATCTGGTTCATCGGGATGTGCGCGGCGCCCTCCACATGGCCTGCCGCCCACTCGTCCGGCTCGCGCACGTCCAGCACATAGGCGTCCGCGGACACCGCGGCGGCGGCCACGGCGGGAAGCTGGGTGTCGTACATGGGTGACCTCTCGACCTTCTTCGGGCTCGGGCTTCTGGTTCGTGCTTCGGGCTTCGGGCTTGCAGCCCGGGGCTCGGGTTCTGGGGCTCGGGTTCCGGGACTTGGGGCTTCAGCTCGGGGCTCGGTCTCACCGGACCCCGGGCGGCGCCGGCCGGGGCGCTCAGCGCTCCGCGGCCGGGTGCAGCAGCTCCCCCAGCCGGGCCTCCCGCTCGGCCACCTGCGCCAGCAGTTGCTCGGCGATCTCGTTCAGCAGCGCGTCCGGGTCCCGCTCCGCCAGCTTCAGCATCGCGCCCATCGCGCTCTGCTCCAGCTCGGCGGCGCGCGCGGAGAGGGCGTCCCGGCGCTCGGCCAGCCACTCCAGGCGGGCGCCGAGCAGCTCGATCCGCTCCCGGGCGGTCGGCGGCGGCAGCGGCTGGGGCGGGCCCTCGTCCCACTGGCGGGACAGCTCCCGCAGCGCCTCCTCGTCCCCGTCCCGGTACGCCTCGTTGACCCGCGTGATGAACGCGCTGCGGCGGCTCTGCTCCGCCGGGTCCTGGGCCAGATCGGGGTGGGCCTTCCTGGCCAGCTCCCGGTACAGCCGCTGCGCCCGGCGGCTGGGCCGCACCCGGCGGGGCGGCTCCTCGGGGACCCAGGGGTTGCGCGCGCCGTCCGCGCCGTCGCGGGCGCCGGTGCCGGTGCCGAACAGCTCGTCCACGTCCGGCATGGGCGCCGCCGCGGCCCGCGCCGCCGCGGCCCTGGCGAGGTCGTCGGGGTGGCCGGTGCGCGCGGCGACGGCCTCCGCGATCTGCGCGTCCAGCTCGTCCAGGCGCGCGTACATGGGGCCGAGCCGCTGGTGGTGGATCCGCGCGAGGTTGTCCACCTCGATGCGGAAGGTCTCCACGGCGACCTCGAACTCGATCAGCGCCTGCTCGGCGGCGAGCACGGCCCGCTCCAGTTGCTCCTCCTCGGCGCGCAGCTCCTCGTCATCGGGGTGCGCGCCGTGGCGCGGGCCGCCGTGGACACCGCCGTGGCCGCCGATTCCGCTCCCGTCTGTCACGTTCCGTGCCGCCTGTCGTCGTCGTGGCCCCACCGGGGACCAGACTAACGACCTCCGCACACCCGGCCCCCGGAATCGGCCCGCGGGGCTCGCTCGCCATACCCCTGGCGCGCCTGCCCCGGCGGACCGTTCCCCTCAGACTCCGAGCTCCGCCGGGACGCGCCCGGCCCGCACCGCCGCCACCAGCTCGGCGTGGTCGGCCTCGGTGCGGTCCGCGTAGGCGACGGCGAACGCGGCGACGGCGCCGTCCAGCGCCTCGCCCTTGCCGCAGTACCCGGCCAGCAGCCACGGGTCCACGCTGTGGCTGTGCGCCCTGGCCAGCAGCGCCCCGGTCATCCGCGCGTAGTCGTCCAACTGGCGCGGGGCGAGCGCGGCCGGGTCCACGCTGCCCTTGCGGTTGCGGAACTGCCGCACCTGGCAGGGCCGGCCCTCCACCGTGGTCCAGCCCAGCAGCACGTCGCTGACCAGTTGCATCCGCCGCTGGCCGAGCACCACCCGGCGGCCCTCGTGCGCGGGCGGCGGCGGCACCGGGAGCCCGGCGGCCCGCAGGTGGGGCAGCAGCGCCGAGGGCCTGGCCTCCTTCACCTGGAGCACCAGCGGGTTGCCGTACGGGTCGAGCAGCAGCACCACATAGGAGCGGGTGCCCACGCTGCCGGTCCCCACCAGCCGGAACGCCACGTCCTGCACGGTGTGCCGGGCCAGCAGCGGGTGCAGCTCGGCGGGCACCGTGTCCAGGTACTCGGCCAGGGAGCCCGCGACCGACTCCGCCTCCTTGTCCGGTATCACACGCAAGACCGGCGGGGACGCGGTGAACCTGCGGCCGCCGTCCGGGAGCGGCTCGGTGCTCTTCGCCGCGAACTTGGCGCTGGTGTTGCGGCGGGCCTTGGCCGACACCTCCTCCAGCGTGCCCACCAGGTCGTGGGCGTCGGCGTGCCGCAGCAGCTCCTCGTCGGCGATGGCGTTCCAGGCGTCCTGGGCGGGCATCCGCGCCAGCGCCCGCGCGGTCCTGCGGTACGCGCGCACCGCGTCGGCCGCCGCGGCCCGGCAGTCGTCCTCGGCCGCGCCCGCCTCGCGCCCGGCCAGCACCAGCGACACCGCCAGGCGCTTGAGGTCCCACTCCCACGGGCCGGGCACGGTCTCGTCGAAGTCGTTTATGTCGATGACCAGGCGCCCGGTGGCGTCCCCGTACAGGCCGAAGTTGGCGGCGTGCGCGTCCCCGCAGATCTGCGCCGCCACCCCGGTCACGGGCGTGCCCGCCAGGTCGGCCGCCATCAGTCCCGCGCTGCCGCGCAGGAAGGCGAACGGGCTCGCGCACATCCGGCCGACCCGGATGGGCACCAGCTCGGGCAGCCGCCCCTCATTGGACTCCCGCACCGCCTCGACCGCGCTCCCCGCCTCCCGCCCGGGCGGCGGCGCCGCGTGCGCCGAACGCGGCACCCGGCGCCGCAGGGCCTTGCCCGCCCGCTTCGGGTGGTCCTCCCCCGGGGTTCCGCCGTGCACCGGGCGGAACCCGGGCACCGCGAACACCCTCGCCCCTCGCCCCGCACCCGACCCGGCCGCCGCCGCGCCCTCCACGGCCCCCTCGGCACTCCCCGTCATCCTGCCCCCTCAGCTCGCCGTTCGGGGGCACGCTACCCGCTGGAGGAACGTTCCGGCGGACCCGGCCGACAGCGAACAGGCGCCGGATCGACGGCGGACCGACGGCGGATCCGCGGCGGCTCCACGGCGGATCGCGCGACGACGGGACGGCGGCCCGGCACCCTCCCGGGGGCACCCCCGCGGGACGGGCGGCGCCGCGCCGCGGGAGCGGTCCGGAGGCAGGCCAAGATCACCTATATCACCCCCATCACCCATGGTGGTCATTCTCGCCAATTCCCCGTCTTCGCGAGACGTTTCGTGTTTCCCTGTGCGTGCAGTAACCATCCCCTGGCTCATGAATCGCGCGCCCCTGGCCCTCCGACCCGCGTCTGGAACAGCCCCGCGCCTGGAACAGCGGAGACGAACCGGAGATGACCCATCCCCCCGGGCCCCTCAAGGCGGCCCTCACCACCGCGGGCGTCGTAGCCCTGCTGCGGCTCGCCGTCCTGTCCGTGGATCCGGAGGGGCGCGTCGCCCACTGGAACCGCGGCGCCGAGGAGCTGTTCGGCCACCGCTGGGAGGACGTGTTCGGCCAGCGCGCGCACGGGCTGCTGCCCGCCGTCGCGCTGCCGCTGCCCCTCCCGCCCCGGCAGCGCCCCGCCAACGCCGTGCCCGTCGGCACCGTCGGCACCGGTGGGCCCGACGGCCCCGACGGTCCCGGCGGGCCCGAGCCCGGCGACACCCACCGCTGGCGGGACGTGCTGGAGCACCTGACCGCCAGGACCGCCCCGGTGTGGGCGGGCGCGATGTCCGCCACCGACCGGGACGGCAAGGCCAAGGACGTGCTGTGGTGGTCCTACCGGCTCACCGAGCCGGACGGCGGGCACAGCCTGCTGGCCCTGGCCGCCAACGCCAAGCCGCTGCGCGCCGCGGGCCCCCGCCTCGCCCTCGGCGACCAGTTGCGCGCCTACAGCAGCGCCCGCACCCCCGGCCTGGGCGAGCTGCGGATCGCGGCCGGGTTCGCCGGGGTCCACGACCCGGAGCTGGCCGAGCGCCTCGGCGGGCGGCTCGCCGCCATACTGCCCCGGATCAGCCAGCCCCGCCTGCGGTGGATCACCCGGGAGGTGGTGCGCCTGGGGTACCCGGTGCTGGAGGTGGACGGCGCGCCGCCGCTGGCCGTGCTGCCACGCGAGGTCTCCGCGGGCGTCCGGGCCGGCCGGGCGCGCCCGGAGCAGGAGCTGCCCGGAGCGCACGGTTTCACGGGAAACATCGAGGGTGACGGCCCCCGCAGGGCAGAGGGCGGCGCCCGCCCCGTGGAGGACACCCCCTCCGCCCGGGTCCGCCGCGCCCGCAGGAGCGGGCAGCAGACCGAGGAGCGGTACGCCTGGCTGGTGGACGCGGCCAAGGGCAGCGGCACCTCCCTGGACCTGCACGCCACCGCCCAGGAGCTGTGCACCCCGGCGGTGCCCAGGTTCGCCGACCTGGTGGCGGTGGAGCTCGTCGATCCCCTGGTCAACCACGCCGAGCCGGCCAAGGACCACCCGCCGGAGGACGGCACGCTGCTGCGCCGGGTCGCGGTGGCGCACCACCTGCCCCTCGACCGGGCCGAGCTGCTCCCCCAGGGCGAGCTGCTGCACCCCGTCGGCGGCACCCTGTGGGGGCAGTTCGGCGAGCTGATGCTCACCCGCCTGGTGGACCCGGCCCTCGCCGAGGACACCGCCACCGACCTCGGCGCCCCCCAGCTCGCCCCGCTGCTGGCCAACCGCTCGGTGCTCAGCGTCCCGCTGGTCTCCCGCGGCACGGTGCTGGGCCGGATGCTGTTCGTACGGGGCAGGCGCCGCCCGTTCGACCACGAGGACGTGCGCACCGCGACCAAGGTGGCCGCGGAGGGCGCGCTGCGGCTGCACAACGCCCGCACCCATCTGCTGGAGTCGCAGGCCGCCGCGGCCCTGCAACGCAGCATGCTGCCGACCAGCCCGCCCAAGCTCCCCGGTGTGCGGATCGCCCACCACTACCGCCCCGGCGACCGGCAGGCGCAGGTCGGCGGCGACTGGTTCGACGCGGTGCAGTTGCCCGGCGGCCGGGTCGCGCTGATCGTCGGCGACGTCATGGGCCACGGGCTGCACTCCGCCGCCGTCATGGGCCAGCTCCGCACCGCCGTGCAGACCATGGCCGCGCTCGACCTGCCCCCCGCGCAACTGCTGCGCCACCTGGACAACCTCGCCCACCGCCTCGGCGAGGACCACCTCGCCACCTGCGTGTACGCGGTCTACGACCCGGTGCAGCGCACCCTCACCCTGGCGAACGCCGGGCATGTGCCGCCCGTGCTGTACCGCGCCGACGGACCGAGCGAGCTGCTCCAGGTCCCCGAGGGCGCGCCGATCGGGGTGGGCGGGGTGCCGTTCGAGACGGTGGAGATCCCGGTGCCGGACGGCAGTTGGCTGGTGCTGTGCACGGACGGACTGGTGGAGGTCAGGGAGGAGGGCGGAATAGGCGCCGGGCTCGCCGCCCTGTGCGAGAACGTCATCGAGCCCGACCAGACCCCGGAGGAGGTGTGCGACGCGATCCTGGGGCGGCTGCACACCGAGGACCGCAGCGACGACGTGGCGCTGCTGGTCGCCAAGTTCGAGGGCATCCCGTCCAGGGACGTCGCCCAGTGGCCGCTGGAGCTGGACTTCTCCCAGGTCCGGGTGGCCCGCGCGCTCACCCGCAAACAGCTCGCCGACTGGGGCCTGAACGCCCTGGCCGACCTGACCGAGCTGCTGGTCAGCGAGCTGGTCACCAACGCGGTGAAGGCGGCGACCCGTGACGTGGAGCTGCGCCTGATGCGGGTGGGCAAGCTGCTGGTGGAGGTCAGCGACGACGACCACAACCTGCCGCTGCTGCGCCGCGCCGAGTCCGACGACGAGGACGGCAGAGGGCTGGCCCTGGTCAGCAACCTCTCCCGCCGCTGGGGCACGAGCCGTCAGGCGGTGGGGAAGGTCGTCTGGTTCGAGCTCGCACTGCCGCACGGCGCCGACCGCGACTAGACGCCGCCCCCGGCCCCCCGCTCGGCCCGTCCGGCCCCGCCCCGGACGGGCCGAGCGGGGCGGGCCGAGCGGGGCGGGCCGACGGGTACGCGCGACGGGTACGCGCGACGGAGGCGGGAGCCGCCCGTGGCGCCCGTGCTCCCTCCCGGTCCGCGCCCGCGCACGGAGCGCCACCGCCCGGGCGCGCGGAGCCGCGGCCCGGGCGCCGTCCGCGCCGGAGCGCACCCGGCGCCCTTCCGGCCACCGAGGACGGAAACCGGCCAAGCGCACGGTGACCCCCGTCACAGCCTCGAACGGACACCCGCGCGGTCATCCGTGCGGTCATCTGTACGCAGGTACGCAGTCATCTGTACGCAGTCATCTGTGCGGATATACGAAAGGTGCCCCTCACCAGCGACTTTCGTCACCGGCGAGGGGCACCTGCCGTGTGGTGCGCGAGGGGGGAGTTGAACCCCCACGCCCTTTCGGGCACTGGAACCTGAATCCAGCGCGTCTGCCTATTCCGCCACCCGCGCATTGGGTGTTGCCGTTCGATTCTCTCACAGGTCACCGGGTGGTCCGGACCCCACCTGACCGGTGGATCCGAGCCCCTTCCGGCTCCCCGCGGGAGCGCCTCCCGACGTCCACGACATTAGCACGTCGCCACCCCCCGAATCACATCGATAAACCCCCGCCCCCGGCGCCGCCCGCGCGCTCCCCGTGAGGGGCCGATTCACCAGGGGCTGCGGGACACTGGAGCGGGGCCGCTCTACCATCACAGGCGAGGGCACCGGGGCACCGACGCGATGCGTGTGGCGGACTTGGACGCGGGCAGGGCGGATGAGTGGCGAGCGACACTCGCCGACCGGGCCCGGACGGGGAACCACCGGATTACCCCGAGCGTGGATACGATCAGTAAGCAGTATCAGGCAGTACACCAGGGCAGTACAGGCAAGTACAGGGCAAGTACGGGCAGGCAGCCGGTACGGACACGAGGAGGGAGGTGCCCCATGGGAGTCCTGAAACGCTTCGAACAGCGGTTGGAGGGCATTGTCAACGGCACCTTCGCCAAGGTGTTCAAGTCCGAGGTGCAGCCGGTCGAGATCGCTGGTGCCCTCCAGCGCGAGTGCGACAACAACGCGACGATCTGGAACCGCGAGCGCACCGTCGTCCCCAACGACTTCGTCGTCGAGCTGAGCACCGGCGACTACGAGCGGCTCAGCCCGTACTCGGTGGCGCTCGGCGAGGAGCTCGCCGGGATGGTGACCGACTACGCGGGCCAGCAGCGGTACACCTTCATGGGTCCGGTGAAGGTCCACCTGGAGCGCGCCGAGGACCTCGACACGGGCCTGTACCGGGTCCGCAGCAGGACCCTGGCCGCCAGCGAGTCCCGCGCCCCCGCTCCGCCGCGCCCGCAGGGCCCGTCGCGGGCCGGGAACTACCCGATGCCGCCGGCCTCGCCGCCGCCGATGCCCGCCGGGCCGCCCCCCGGCCCGCGCCCGGCGGGACCCGGCCAGGTCAGCCGGTTCCCGGGCCCCGCGGGCCCCGCCGCCCCGGTGCGCAGGTGGGTGGAGATCAACGGGGTGCGCCACCAGATCACCCGCCCCGTCCTGGTCCTCGGGCGCAGCACCGAGGCGGACGTGCGGATCGACGACCCCGGGGTCTCCCGCAAGCACGCGGAGATCCGGGCCGGTTCGCCCTCGACCATCCAGGACCTGGGATCGACCAACGGCATCGTGGTGGACGGGCAGCACACCCAGCGCGCTACGCTCCGCGACGGCTCCCGGATCGTCGTGGGGAGCACCACCATCGTGTACCGGCAAGCCGAAGGGTGAAGCGGGGGCAATGTCAGAGCTGACCCTGACGGTCATGCGGTTGGGTTTCCTCGCCGTGCTGTGGCTGTTCGTCATCGTCGCGGTGCAGGTCATCCGCAGTGACCTGTTCGGGACGCGGGTGACCCAGCGGGCCGCCCGCCGCGGGGCCGGCCAGGACCGCCCGCCGGCCAGGCAGCCGGCCCAGCCCCCGCGCCAGCAGAACCGCTCCTCCGGTCGGCAGCGCCGCGGCGCGCCGACCAAGCTCATCGTCACCGAGGGCTCGCTCGCCGGCACGACCGTCACCCTCCAGGGACAGACGATCACGCTCGGCCGGGCGCACGACTCGACGATCGTGCTCGACGACGACTACGCGTCCTCCCGGCATGCCAGGATCTACCCGGACCACGACGGCCAGTGGATCGTCGAGGACCTGGGCTCCACGAACGGCACCTTCATGGACCGGTCGCGGCTCACCGCTCCGACGCCGATTCCACTCGGCGTTCCGATCCGCATCGGCAAGACCGTCATCGAGCTGCGGAAGTAGTCGCACAATGAGCGAACGAGGCGAGCTCAAACACGGAGGGTGGGCACCGTGCGGATGTACCCGGAACCGACGGGGGAGGTGCGCATGACCCTGTCCCTGCGTTTCGCCGCCGGTTCCCACAAGGGCATGATCCGGGAGGGCAACGAGGACTCCGGCTACGCCGGCCCCCGGCTGCTCGCCATCGCGGACGGCATGGGCGGCCAGGCCGCGGGCGAGGTGGCCAGCTCCGAGGTCATCTCCACCCTGGTGCAGCTCGACGACGACATCCCGGGCTCGGACCTGCTCACCGCGCTCGGCCGCGCCGTGCAGCAGGCCAACGAGCAGTTGCGGCAGATGGTCGAGGAGGACCCGCAGCTCGAGGGCATGGGCACCACGCTCACCGCCCTGCTGTGGACCGGCCAGCGCCTGGGCATGGTGCACGTCGGCGACTCGCGCGCGTACCTGCTGCGCGACGGCGTGCTCACCCAGATCACCCAGGACCACACCTGGGTGCAGCGGCTGGTCGACGAGGGCCGGATCACCGAGGAGGAGAAGGAGACGCATCCGCAGCGCTCGCTGCTGATGCGCGCCCTCGACGGGCGGGGCCAGGTCGAGCCGGACCTGTCCATCCGCGAGGTGCGGGCGGGCGACCGCTACCTGATCTGCTCCGACGGCCTGTCCGGACCGGTCAGCCACCAGACGCTGGAGGAGACCCTCGCCGGGTACCACCCGCCGCACGAGACGGTGCAGGAGCTGATCCAGCTCGCGCTGCGCGGCGGCGGCCCGGACAACATCACCTGCATCGTCGCCGACGTCCTGGACGTGGACGACAACGACACCCTCTCCGGCCAGCTCAACGACACCCCCGTCGTGGTGGGCGCCGTGGCCGACAGCCCGCCCGCGCTCACCGACCACAGGACGCTCGACACCCCGGCGGGCCGCGCCGCCGGCCTGGGCCGCCCCAACCCGGCGCAGGCCGCGCCCGACGGCGCCTTCGGCCCCGCCGACCCGTCCGCGGTGTCCCCGTCCGGCAGCTTCGGCGGCCTCGACGGCGACGGCGAGTTCACCAAGGGCAGGCGCCGCCGCCGCAACCCCTGGCTGAAGCGGTCCCTGGTCATCGTCGTCGCCCTCGGCCTGGTCGGGGGCGGTCTCTATGCCGGGTACCGGTGGACGCAGACCCAGTACTACGTGGGCGTGGTGGACGACCACGTCGCCGTCTACCGCGGCATCGACCAGCACCTGGCGGGGTTCGACCTGTCGGACGTCCACCGCGAGCACCCGGAGATCCAGTTGAAGGACCTGCCGGGCTACCAGCGCAAGCAGGTCCGCGACCACATCGAGGTCAGCGGGCTCGGCCAGGCGGAGGACCGGGTCACCGCGCTGCGCCAGCAGGCCGAGGTGTGCAAGGCCGTCGCCGCCGCGGCGGAGCAGGCCGCCAAGGAGAAGGAGAAGCAGAAGGCCGAGGCCGAGGCCGACAAGGGCGAGGACAAGCAGACCGACCCGTCGCAGTCCGGCGGAGCGGCGGACGGCGGCGCGGGCGACCAGGACATGGTCCCGCCGCCCGGCGCGACCCAGGGCCAGGGCCTCACCGCGGGCGGTGTGCAGCAGGCCGCCTTCACGTCCCCGGCCGCGCCCTCGCCGAACCCCAGCGGGAGCGCCACCGAGGAGCCCTCCCCGACGAGCTCGTTCACGCCCGAGGAACAGAAGCTCGCCCAGCAGTGCGGGCAGCAGTGAGGGCGACCTGTCTTGAGTAGCAGCAACACGACCACCATCACGCCGCAGGGGGCGCCCAACCGGCGCAACACCGAGCTGATCCTGCTGGCGTTCGCCGTGCTCATCCCCGTCTTCGCCTACGCCAACGTCGGCCTGGCCATCGACGGCTCGCTGCCGCCGGGCATGCTGGCCTACGGGCTCGGCCTCGGCGCCATGGCGCTGGTCGCCCACCTGGTGGTCCGCAAGTTCGCGCCGTACGCCGACCCGCTGCTGCTGCCCATCGCGGCGCTGCTCAACGGGCTCGGGCTGGTGCTGATCTGGCGGCTGGACAAGTCCGAGCACCTGGAGAACCTGGGCCAGGCCCCGGCCGCCTCCAACCAGCTCATGTGGTCCTGCCTGGGCATAGTGTTCTTCGTCGGTGTGCTGATCTTCCTGAAGGACCACCGCATCCTCCAGCGCTACACCTACATCTCCATGGTGGTGGCGCTGGTGCTGCTCGCGGCCCCCGCGTTCTTCCCCGCCCGGCAGGAGAACTTCGGCGCCAAGATCTGGATCTACATCGGGCCGTTCTCCATCCAGCCCGGCGAGTTCGTCAAGATCATCATCGCGATCTTCTTCGCCGGCTACCTCATGGTCAAGCGGGACGCGCTGGCGCTGGCCAGCCGCCGCTTCATGGGCCTGTACCTGCCGCGCGGCCGCGACCTCGGCCCGATCTTCGCGGTGTGGGTGCTCAGCATCCTCATCCTCGTCTTCGAGACCGACCTCGGCACCTCGCTGCTGTTCTTCGGCCTGTTCGTGGTGATGCTCTACGTCGCCACCGAGCGCACGAGCTGGATCGTCTTCGGCCTGCTGATGTCGGCGGCCGGCGCCGCGTTCGTGGCCTCCTTCGAGTCCCACGTGCAGCAGCGCATCACCGCGTGGCTGCACCCGATGGACATCTTCCTGCCCGAGGCCGAGCGGCCCGCCGGACTGATCTCGGACCAGTCCGCGCAGGCGCTGTTCGCCTTCGGCTCCGGCGGGGTGTTCGGCACCGGGCTCGGCCAGGGCCACTCGGACCTGATCGGGTTCGCGGCCAAGAGCGACTTCATCCTCGCCACCATCGGCGAGGAGCTGGGCCTGGCCGGGATGATGGCCGTCCTGCTGCTGTACGCGCTGCTGGTGGAGCGGGGCATGCGCACCGCGCTGGCCGCCCGCGACCCGTTCGGCAAGCTGCTCGCGGTCGGCCTGTCCGCCGCGTTCGCCCTCCAGGTGTTCATCGTGGCGGGCGGTGTGCTCAACCTGATCCCGCTCACCGGTATGACGATGCCGTTCCTGGCGCAGGGCGGCAGCTCCGTCATCACCAACTGGGCGCTGGTCGCCATCCTGCTCAAGATCAGCGACACCGCCCGCAGGCCCGCCCCGGCGCCGGCCGCGAGCACTGACGCGGAACCGACACAGGTGGTGCGACTGTGACCTGTGTGAGAGCCGAGTCGATGCCGCCGCACGCCGACCGCGAGAACCAGGGAGGAGCCCCCACATGAACAAGCCACTGCGCCGCGTGGCGATCTTCTGCGGGCTGCTCATCCTCGCCCTGCTGATCCGCAGCAACTACGTGCAGTTCGTGCAGGCCCAAGAGCTCGCCGACGACAAGAACAACCGCCGGGTGCTGATCGAGCGCTACGCCCAGCCGCGCGGCGACATCATCGTCGGCGGCAAGCCCATCACCGGCTCCGTCGAGGCCGAGAACGGCGACCTGAAGTACAAGCGGACCTACACCAACGGCCCGATGTACGCCCCCGTCACCGGCTTCGCCTCCCAGGTGTACGGCACCACGCTGCTGGAGGGCGTCGAGGACTCCATCCTCACCGGCGACGACGACCGGCTGTTCTTCAACCGCACCCTGGACATCCTGACCGGCAAGCCCAAGCAGGGCGGGGACGTCGTCACCACCATCAACCCCAAGGCGCAGAAGGCCGCCTGGGACGGGCTCGGCGACAACAAGGGCGCCGTCGCCGCGATCGACCCCGAGACCGGCGCCATCCTCGCCCTGGTGTCCAAGCCGTCCTACGACCCGTCCACCATCGCGGGCGGCACCGCGAAGGACGGCGAGGCCTGGAAGTCCCTCCAGAAGGAGAACAACGCGGAGGACCCGATGCTCAACCGGGCCATCCGCCAGACCTACCCGCCCGGCTCCACGTTCAAGGTCGTCACCGCCGCCGCCGCCATGGAGAACGGCGTCTACACCGACCCGAACGAGAAGACCGACTCCCCGCTGCCCTACAACCTGCCGCAGACCACCACCCCGCTGCGCAACGACGGCCCGCTGCCCTGCGAGGACGCCACGATGATGAAGGCGCTCGAGGTGTCCTGCAACACCGTGTTCGCGGCGATGGCGGACAAGGTCGGCAACGAGAAGATGCAGCAGCAGGCGGAGCGGTTCGGCTTCGGCGAGCAGTTGTTCATGCCGGTGCGGACCGAGGCCAGCGTCTACCCCGAGGACAACCGCCCGCAGAACGCGCTGGACGGCATCGGCCAGGGCAGCAACCGGGCCACCCCGCTCCAGATGGCCATGGTCGCCGCCGCGATCGCCAACGACGGCAAGCTGATGAAGCCGTACCTGGTCTCCGAGCTGCGCGCCCCGAACCTCAACGTCATAGAGCAGACCAGCCCCTCGGAGATGTCCCGGGCCGTCTCGCCGGAGACCTCGCAGAAGCTCCAGCAGATGATGGAGAACGTCGTCGACAAGGGCACGGGCAGGAACGCCAAGATCTCCGGCGTCACCGTGGGCGGCAAGACCGGCACCGCCCAGCGCGGCGTCGAGAACAGCGACAAGCCCTACGCCTGGTTCATCTCCTACGCCAAGACCGACGACGGCTCCCCCGTCGCCGTGGCCGTCGTGGTGGAGGACGCCACCGGCACCGCCAGGACCGACATCGCGGGCGGCCGGCTCGCCGCCCCCGTCGCCAAGGCCGTCATGCAGGCCGTCCTCGACAAGTGAGCCCGCGGCTGCGTCCAGGGCCCCGCCCGGGCCCGGCCCTGGACGGTGGAACCCCCGGTACCGGTCGGATATCGGCTCGCGGTCCGGGCCGGGCGGGGCGTGCGGGGACCGGTACCGTATGCGCGAACAGCACACAGCCGATGATTCGGTGAGGGAGAGGGCTGGAGCTATGGAAGAGCCGCGTCGCCTCGGCGGCCGGTACGAACTGGGCGCGGTTCTGGGCCGCGGCGGGATGGCCGAGGTCTACCTCGCCCACGACACCCGGCTCGGCCGCACCGTCGCCGTCAAAACGCTCCGGGCCGACCTCGCACGCGACCCGTCGTTCCAGGCCAGGTTCCGCCGCGAGGCGCAGTCCGCGGCGTCGCTGAACCACCCGGCCATCGTCGCCGTGTACGACACCGGCGAGGACTACGTGGACGGGGTCTCCATCCCGTACATCGTGATGGAGTACGTCGACGGCTCGACCCTGCGGGAGCTGCTGCACTCCGGCCGCAAGCTGCTGCCCGAGCGGGCCCTGGAGATGACCGCGGGCATCCTCCAGGCGCTGGAGTACAGCCACCGCAACGGCATCGTGCACCGCGACATCAAGCCCGCCAACGTCATGCTGACCCGCACCGGCCAGGTCAAGGTCATGGACTTCGGCATCGCCCGCGCGATGGCCGACTCCGGCATGACGATGACGCAGACCGCCGCCGTCATCGGCACCGCCCAGTACCTCTCCCCCGAGCAGGCCAAGGGCGAGCAGGTGGACGCCCGCTCCGACCTGTACTCCACCGGCTGCCTGCTGTACGAGCTGCTGACCGTGCGCCCGCCCTTCATCGGGGACTCCCCCGTCGCGGTCGCCTACCAGCATGTGCGGGAGGAGCCGCAGCCGCCGTCCGTGTTCGACCCGGAGGTCTCTCCGGCGATGGACGCGATCGTGCTGAAGGCCCTCGCCAAGAGCCCCGACGACCGGTACCAGTCCGCGGACGAGATGCGGGCCGACATCGAGCGCGCCCTGGACGGCGTGCCGGTGGCCGCCCCCGCGGTGATGGGCGCGGCCGGCTACGGCGACTACGGGCCCGGTTACGGCGACGGCGCGGCGACCACGGCGATGCCGCAGCAGGAGGGCCCGCGCACCTCCATGATGCCGCCGGTGGGCGGCGACGACGACGAGTACGGCGGGCGGGCCAGCCGCCGCCAGCAGCCCCGGCGCAGCAGCACCTCCACGGTGCTGCTGGTGGTCGCGGCGATCCTGGTGCTCGCGGGCGCGTTCTTCATCGGCAAGTCCCTGTTCGCCAGCGACCCCAACGACGGCACCAAGGTGCCCAATGTCGTGGGGCAGACGGCGGAGCAGGCGCAGCAGCAGATCGAGAACCTGGGCCTGACCTACAAGGAGGGCCCGGAGAAGACCTGCGACCAGGAGAAGGGCAAGGTCTGCGAGACCACCCCGGCCGTCGGCGAGTCCATCGACAAGGGCGAGACCGTCACCGTCACGCTCTCCTCGGGACCCTCCGAGGTGGAGATCCCCAACGTCGTCGGCAAGTCGGACGACGACGCCCAGCAGGAGCTGGAGGACGCCGGCTTCGAGGTCAAGCGGGAGACCGATGACAGCAGCGACCAGCCCGTGGGCACCGTCCTGGACCAGACCCCGAACGGCGGCACCTCGGCGAAGCCAGGCACGGAGGTGACGCTGGTCGTCGCGTCGGAGCCGGACGTGCAACTGGTGGACGTGCCCGATGTCGAGGGGCAGAGCTTCGAGACGGCCAAGCAGTCCCTCCAGAACCTCGGCCTGAACGTGCGGGAGGAGCAGGAGGAGTCCGACCAGCCCGAGGGCACGGTCCTCAAGCAGAACCCGTCGGCGGGCAGCCGGGTGCCTCCGGGCGAGGAGATCACGCTGACGGTGGCGAAGGCCAAGCAGAAGGAGCAGGTCACCGTGCCCCGGCTGTTCGGCAAGAACGTCCAGCAGGCCACGCAGGAGCTCCAGGCCCTCGGCCTGACCCTGGCCGTCGCCCCGGGCAACTCGCAGGACCCCAACGCCGTCATCACCAGCCAGAACCCGACCGAGAACTCCCCGGTGGACAAGGGCACCACCGTCACCGTCAACACCATCCAGATCGGCGGCGGCACCGGCAGCCCGAACGGCGGGGGACAGAACGGCGGCCAGAACGGCGGCAACGGCGGCGACGGCGGGAACTTCGGCCTGCCGGGCGGCTTCGGCGACGGCTAGCGCGGCGGGGCCCTCGCCCACACGGCGCCACGCGAAGGGGGCCGCGGACTGATGTCCGCGGCCCCCTTCGCGCTCCTCCGGGCCCCTCAGGCGCGGGGGCTCACCGCAGCTCCTCCGGCACCGACCGCCGGTCGTCCACCTTCTCCGTCCGCACCAGCTCGCCCCACACCACCAGCCGGTGCCGGGAGGTGTACTTCGGGGTGCACGTCGTCAGGGTGATGTACCGGCCGGGCTTCTTCTTCCCCGTCCCCTCGGGGACCGGCTGGATGACGCCCACGTTGTACTTCGACGTCGAGGGGAGCGTGTCGAACACCCGGTAGACGTACCAGTGGTCCTTGGTCTCCACGACCAGCGGGTCACCCTCGTCCACCTTGTCCAGGTCGTGGAACTTCGCCCCGTGCCCGTCCCGGTGCGCCGCGAGCGTGAAGTTGCCCTTCTCGTCCCACGGCATCGCCGCCTTCACCGGGTCGGTGTAGTACCCGGCGACGCCCTTGTTGAGCTCCTTCGTCGCCGTGCCCTTGACGATCAGCACGTCGTCGTCGCTCATCGTCGGCGCGTGCAGGAACCCGATGCCGTCCTTCGGGTCCCACGGCGCCGCCGCCTCGGGCCCGGCCTCCCGCGACCAGTGGTCGCGCACCTTGTCGGCCTTCTTCGCCGCCTCCCGGTTGGCGACGACGTTCGTCCACCACAGGGAGTAGACGACGAACAGCGCCAGCACCAGGCCGCCGGTGATCAGCAGCTCCCCGAAGACGCCCACGACCGACGCGACCAGACCTCTGCGGCGGCGGCCCGGCGGCGCCCCGCCCTCGTCCGTGTCCGCCGCCCGCTCGCCGGAGTCCTGTCGCGTCGTCACCGCTGTCCCATCCCCTTGCCGTACCGTGCCCCGCGCCGCCTCCTAGTCGAGCAGCGCGTCGGGCTTGCCCTCGTCGCGCGGGCGTTCCTCCACCAGCTTCCCCCAGACGATCATCCGGTACCTGGAGGTGAACTCCGGGGTGCAGGTGGTGAGTGTGATGTAGCGGCCCGGCTCGGTGAACCCCGACTCCGGGGGCACGGGGCCGATCACCCCGATGTTCGACGGCGACGTCTGCGGCAGCAGGCTCGCCATCTCGTACACGTAGTAGGTGTTCTGGGTCTCGACCACGATCGGGTCGCCGGGCTTGAGCTTGTTGATGTAGCGGAACGGCTCGCCGTGGGTGTTGCGGTGGCCCGCGACCGCGAAGTTGCCCCGCTTGTCCCACGGCATGGCGGTCTTCAGCGCGGGCTGCGGGCCCGCGTAGTGCCCGACCAGGCCCTTGTCGAGGACCTTGTGCTTGTCGATGCCCTCGGCGACGGGCGTCTTCACGTCGAGCTTGGGGATGTACAGGATCGCGAAGCCCTCACCGGGCTCGAACGCGCCGGGGGCGCGCTCGTCCTCGCCGCCGCCGGAGTCCTTCCACTTCTCCTCCAGCGCCCGCGCGGTGCCGTTGGCCGCCTTGTGCGCGAGGACGTTCGTCCACCACAACTGGTAGACGACGAACAGCAGCATCAGCACGCCGAAGGTGATGAACAGCTCGCCCAGCACCCGGCTGAGCACCACCAGCGGGCTGTCCTTGGCGGCGCGGGCCGCGCGGCGCGCCTCCAGGCGGCTGCCGGGGCGGGTGCCCGCCGGGCCGGAGGGGGCCGGCGGGCCCGCGGCGGGGGCGGCGGGCGCCGCGGCGGCGGGGGAGGCCGTGGCGGCCCGTCTGGCGCGCCGTCCGTGGGGGGCAGGGCGCCGGCCCCTGCGGCCCTTCTCCTGGGCGGCCCTGCGGCGTGCGGCGCGGCCCCCGCCCGGGTCCTGCGGGGGCCGGACGGGGTCCGGGGCGGGTTCCTCCGCCGGGGCGGGCTCCGGGCCGGGAACCGGTAGCGTGACGGGCTCCGGGGCGGGCGCCGACCCGGGACCGGCGACGGGGCCGGGACCGGGGAAGGGTCCGGCGGCGGCGGCCGGGCCGGGGTCCACGGCGGACGCAGGAACGGTGACCGGCCCGGTCCAGGGCCCGGCGGCCGGGGTGGCGGGCGCCGGGCCCGGCGTGCCGCGCGGGCGGAACCACGGCGAGCCGCTCCCCGCCTCGGACCCGGGCGCCGGCGGGCGCCGGCCCGGGAGCGGGTCGTTCAGCGGGTCGGCCAGCCGTCCCACCGCCGCCGCGAACTGCCCGGTGTCGTCGAGCAGCCCCTCGCCCTCCCGCTCCGGAGGGACCGCTGTCACTTCCCGATCACCGGCGCCAGGCCGGCCGACCGCTCGACCGCCCCGGCGTCCCCGCACACCGCCAGCCAGTTGGCCAGCATCCGGTGCCCCCACTCGGTGAGCACCGACTCGGGGTGGAACTGGACGCCCTCCACGGGCAGCTCCCGGTGGCGCAGGCCCTGGATCACCAGGTGCTCGCCCTCCCCCGTCCACGCGGTGACCTCGAGCTGGGGGGGAACGGTGCCGGGCTCGACCGCGAGGGAGTGGTAGCGGGTGGCGGTGAACGGCGAGGGCAGGCCGGTGAAGACCCCGGTGCCGTGGTGGGAGACCCGTGACGTCTTGCCGTGCAGCAGCTCGGGCGCCCGGCCGACCACGCCGCCGTACGCCACGGCCATCGACTGGAGCCCCAGGCACACCCCGAACACCGGCAGCCCCGACGCGGCGCAGTGGCGCACCATGTCCACGCACACCCCGGCCTCCTCGGGGGTGCCGGGCCCGGGCGAGAGCAGCACGCCGTCGAACCCCCCGCCGTCGGCGGCCCCGGCGGTGGCGTGCGCCGTGGTCACCTCGTCGTTGCGCAGCACCTCGCACTCGGCGCCGAGCTGGTACAGGTACTGGACGATGTTGAAGACGAAGCTGTCGTAGTTGTCGACGACGAGGATCCGGGCCGCGCTCATCGGGCCGCCCCCGCCCCGCTCGCACCGGCGCCGCCGGTGGCCCCGTGCCCGCTGTCGACGGTGACGTCGCCGAACGGCAGCAGCGGCTCGGCCCATGGGAAGACGTGCTGGAACAGGACGTAGACGATCCCGAGTATCAGCGCCAGCGAGATCAGCGCCCGCACCCACACGTTCCCCGGAAGATGCCGCCAGATCCAGCCGTACATCCCGTTCCCGTTCCCTTCCTCACCCTGTCGGCACAAGAGTAAGGGCCCGCGGCGCCCCCCGCCCTCACTCCCGCCGGTCTCCCCGCCCACGGCCCACCCGTCGCCCCGCCCGCCACCCCATCGGTTGGTCTTCTCCGGATCGGCTGGACAAGGAGGGGGTGGCGTGCCCCGTGGGGTCACCCCTTCAGTGCCTCCGGCTCCCCGGCCGCCACCGGGTGGGTGGAGTCCAGGTGGGCCCAGGCGATCAGCCGGTGGCTGCTGCCCCACTCCGGGTCGCAGGTGGTGAGGGTGAGGTAGCGGCCGGGGCGGGGATAGGGGGTGGCGGCGGTGTCCAGGGGGGCGGGGACGGGGGCGATGACGCCGGTGTCGTGGGGCAGGGTGCGGTGGGGGCGCCGGTCGATCCGGTAGGTGTACCAGGTGGTGCCGTCGCTGATCACGACGGCGTCGCCGGGGCGGAGCCGGGGGAAGTCCTTGAACGGGTCGCCGTGGGTCCTGCGGTGTCCGGCGACGGCGAAGTTCCCCCTGTCGCCGAGCCGCGCGGTGCCCGGGTAGTGGCCGAGGCCGCGGCCCAGCACCCCGGCGGAGGTGCCCTCCAGCACGGGCTTGCGCCAGTCGTCGCCGAACCGGGGGATGTGCATGACGGCGAACGCCCGGCCGTCGCGGGGGCGCGGCGCCTGGCTCACGCCGGTCCGGTCCTCCCGCGCGCCCCCGTCGCGGTCGCCGCCGGCCGCTCCGCCCGCGCCCTCCGCGCCCCGGGCGCCGTCCCCACCGCCCCCCGTCCCGGGGTCCCGCGCCTGGGACCAGTTGTCCTGGAGCCGGTCGACCTCCCTGTCCATCGCCCGCTCGGCCTCGAGGCCGGTCCAGTACAGGAGGTAGACGACGAACAGCAGGATCAGCGTCCCGGCGGTGACGCACAGCTCGCTGAGGGTGCGGACGACGACGCGGGCGGTCACGGTTCCTCCCGGGCGGGTGCCCCCCGCCGGCGCGGGAGGGCCTCAGGGGCTCACGGGCTGCGCGTACCGGAGATCCACTGTGCCCGAGTAACCGGGAAGAGTCACCCGTCGGTCCTCCTCGACTTTCCAGCCGAGGCCGTACGCCTCCACGTACTGGAGGTAGTAATCGATCGCCGGGTCGGTGTCGAGCGCGTCCCGCAGCCGGTCCGGGTCGCCCACGGCGGTGACCTTGTACGGCGGGGAGTAGACGCGGCCCTGGAGGATGAGGGTGTTGCCGACACAGCGGACGGCGCTGGTGGAGATCAGCCGCTGGTCCATGACCCGGATGCCCTCGGCGCCGCCGCGCCACAGCGCGTTGACCACGGCCTGGAGGTCCTGCTGGTGGATGACCAGGTCGTTGGGGGAGGGGTCGGGGACGCCGGGGATGAGGGCGCGCGCGTCCGGTGGGGCGTCGGTGAGGGTGACGGTGACGGCGGAGCCGGTGACGGGCCGGATGCCCGCGGTGTCGCGCAGCGCCTGAAGCCTGCGGCCCGCTCCGGTGTCGCCGGCCTCCTCGTGGGCGCGGCCGTCCACCTGCTTGTGCAGGGCGGACAGGTCCTCGTCCAGTTCGGCGTTGCGCTCGCTGCGGTCCCTGATCAGGTCGGACAGGCGCAGCAGGGAGTTGTCGGTGCGCAGGTTGGTGCCCTGCGCGGTGTCGAAGCTGACCCAGAAGAGCAGTCCGGCGAGCGCGAAGACGGCACCGGTGAGCAGCCGCGGCACCATGGTGGAAAGGGAGCGGCGGGAGGGACTCACTCGGGGGAAGCGCACCGTACCCTTATCTCCTCACGACTCAAGAAGGCACTACGCTAACGGACGCCGCCGAGGTCCGCGGCCGCGCGTCCGGCACCCCGAGCGGCCCGCACGGCCCGGCCGGGCGGCCCGACCCACCAGCCCCACCGAGCAGACCACAGCCCCACCGAGCAGACCACAGAACAGACCGAGCGGTAACGCACGCATCGACAGGAGACCCTCTCGTGCCGAAGTCACGGATTCGCAAGAAGGCCGACTTCACTCCGCCGCCGGAGAAGCAGACCACGATCAAGCTGAGCGGCGGCGGGCGTGTCTGGGTGGCCCCGCTGATGCTGGCGCTGTTCGCGATCGGTCTCGCCTGGATCGTGGTGTACTACGTCACCGAGACGAAGTACCCGGTCCAGGCGTGGGAGGACTGGAACATCCTGGCGGGCTTCGGCTTCATCGCCGGCGGCTTCGTGGTCTCCACCCAGTGGAAGTAGCGCCGGGCCGCTGAACCCGGCGGGACGGCCCGCTCCGTCCCCGCCCGCCTGCCGTCCCGCACATGGTCGTCCCGAGGGCCTCCGGCGATGCCGAGGGCCCGGTGAGGCATGCCCGTCCACAGGCTGTGGACAACGCGTCCGATCGTTTGTCCACATGGTTATCCACAGTGTTGAAAAGGTCGGAAGATCTGTGGATAACTTCCCGCTCCGTTGACGGCGGTACGACCGCACCGGGCCCGCGCCAGGCCCGGCCCGCGCCCGTCACACCCCGATCATGCTGGGAAAACGCACAGCCGAGCGGTTGTGCACACCTTGGCGGTACAGCCGGGGACAAGCCCACAGCCTCTGTGGATAACTCTGTGCACAGAGGGCCGGACGAGGGGTCACCCGGTGATGCGGGACGTGCCGATCCCCACCATCACCGCGATGGCCACCAGGGCGGCGGCGCAGGTGAGCACCTGCACCAGCGTGCGCTGCCGCCGGGGGGCGTGAACCATACCAAAGGCGATGAGCGCGCCGAAGACCAGACCGCCCAGATGGGCCCGCCAGTCGATGTCCGGTATGGCGAAGGTGAAGATCAGATTCAGGGTCAGCAGCACCCCGAACGGCCGCATGTCGCCGCCGAGCCGCCGGATCAGCACCCCTATCGCGCCCAGCAGGCCGAAGATCGCGCCGGAGGCGCCGAGCGAGGCGTCGTTGGGCGCCTCGGCGAACAGGAACGACGCCGCGGAGCCGCCCAGGCCCGCCAGCAGGTACAGGGTCAGGAACCTCGCCCGCCCCAGCGCCGACTCCAGCGTCGGCCCCAGCCACCACAGCGACAGCATGTTCAGCGCGATGTGGCCCACCGACTGGTGCAGGAAGACGGCCGTGAGCAGCCGGTACCACTGGTCGGGCCCCTCGGCCACGCCCACGATGTCGTAGTCGCCGTCCCGCGCCCGGCCGACGAGCTGGAGCTCCTCGACGAAGGTGTTGCCGAGGCTGACCGCCAGCAGCCACACCAGCACGTTCACGGCTATCAGGCTCTTGGTGACGACCGCGGCCCCGGAGACCGCCCTGCCGCCGAAGGGCGTCCTCGGCTCCCGGGTGCCCCGGTGCCCCTGGTGGACGCACTCCGGGCACTGGAAGCCGACGGAGGCGCTGACCATGCACTCGGGGCAGACCGGCCGGTCGCAGCGCGTGCAGCGCACGTTCGCCTCGCGATCCGGGTGCCGGTAGCAGGTCTGCTGGGTGGCCGGTGCGCCGTCCATGTCCGTCCCTTCCGTGGCGGCGTCATCCCCGCCCGCCCCCTCCGTATAGGGGACGGACGGGAAGCGGGGGATGTTCCCGCGGGCGCGGGCGCGGGCCCGCGCCGGGTCAGCCCTCGCGGCGGATGGCCACCGTCTCGATGACCACGTCCTGCACCGGGCGGTCGGTGCGCGGGTTGGTCTCGGTGCCGGCGATCTTGTCGACGACCTTCTGGCTCTGGGGGTCCACGACCTCGCCGAAGATGGTGTGCTTGCCCGTCAGCCAGGTGGTGGCGCCGACGGTGATGAAGAACTGCGAGCCGTTGGTGCCCGGGCCGGCGTTGGCCATGGCCAGCAGGTAGGGGCGGTTGAACGCCAGGTCCGGGTGGAACTCGTCGGCGAACTGGTAGCCGGGGCCGCCGGTGCCGTTGCCCAGCGGGTCGCCGCCCTGGATCATGAAGCCGGAGATCACCCGGTGGAAGACCGTGCCGTCGTACAGGCGGGCGTTGGTGGGCTTGCCGGTGGCGGGGTCGGTCCACTCCCGGGTGCCCTCGGCGAGCTCGACGAAGTTCTTCACCGTCTTCGGCGCATGGTTCGGCAGCAGCCGGATGTCGATGTCGCCCTGGTTGGTCTTGATGGTGGCGTAGAGCTGCTCGGCCACGGTGGCACCTTCCCTGGAGTCTTCGGTGAACAACGACAAATCCTCGCACGCCCGCGACACGCCCTCGCCGGTGGCGCTCGGCCGCGCGCGTACGGCCCAGTCCCGCGTGCCGGGAAGGCCCGGGAAAGGCATGGTCTTTTACTGGGTGGAAAGGCGATAGACCGAACGCCACCGAGGAGGAGGTTCTCGTGACCCGCTTCGCTACTCAACGGGACAGCGCGGGCTTGCGCGCCGCCGCCGGGGACACGTACCAACGGATCGCGCCCAAGGCCAAGGAGCGCGTCCGGCAGGCCGCGGACGCGGTGGCGCCCTACGCGGAAGGCGCCAGGCACTCCGCGGCGCGCGCCGCGGACGACGCCCGGCACCGCCTGGCCCCCACGGTCTCCGCGCTCGGCCAGTCCACGCCCGTCCAGCGCACCCGGGAGTCGGTCCGCACCGCCGCGGACTACACCCTGCCCCGCGTCGAGCAGGCCGTGGAGACGGCCCGCACCGCCGCGGAGCCGGTCCGCGAGGAGGCCGTGGCCCGCGGCGCCGCGGCGGTCGCGGCCCTGCGCGGGCAGGTCACGCCCGCCGACGTCGAACACGTCGTCCGCCGCAGGACGCGCCGCGCCCGCGCCCGCCGCACCGCCGGGCGCCTGCTGCTCGTGGGCGCGCTGGCCGCCGGCGGCTACGCGGCGTGGACGTGGTGGAACCGCCAGACCAACCCCGACTGGCTGGTCGAGGCCCCCGAGCCCACCGAGCT
Organism: Streptomyces capparidis; assembly: GCF_054782095.1. NCBI lineage: Bacteria > Bacillati > Actinomycetota > Actinomycetes > Kitasatosporales > Streptomycetaceae > Streptomyces > Streptomyces capparidis. The sequence continues at coordinate 39,493 of NZ_BAAGTD010000002.1, forward strand.
CTCCGACCGCGGCCGCGGCTCCCTGGAGTCGGTGGACGGCAGCGAGCCGCTCGTCGACCCGGAGGTCGAGGCCAAGCAGGCGGAGGCCGAGGAGGCGGAGCGCTCCGGCAAGCCGAAGGGCGAGTCCTCCAATTGAGCGACCACGCCCCCTTCCGGCAGGGCGGGAGACCGTGACGGGTCTCCCGCCCTGAGCCTTCCACCCGGCCCGCCCCGGCCTCCCGCCTCCTCGGCAGGGAGCCTCTCGGTTTCACGTGAAACCCAGGGCGCGGCGCCGGCCCGGCCGGGGGCGGCGGGAACCCGGGGGGCCCGCTTCCGCGTCAGGGGGGCATGGACCTTGCTCTCGATCTTCCTTCGCCCCTGCCCCGACTCGTGCAGGAGTGGTCGGGTGTGCGCGGCGGCACCGACCCGGACCACGCGGACCCGCTGGTGCGCACCTGCGCGCAGCGGCTCACCGCAGAACCCGGGGGCACGGGCGCCTTCGTGTGGGTGTACGGGCTGGTGAGGATGACGCCCTACCTGGCGTGGCGGCCGACACCGGACGTGCGGCAGGCGGCCCTGGAGGCGCTGCTGTCCGCCGACCGGGCGCTCGCCGACCGGCAGTGCGACCACGAGGAGCACCCGTTCGAGCAGGCGCTGGACGACATGGTGGACGACGACGTCTGGGACCATGCGCCGGACCCGGTCACCCTCGTGGCGGGCGGGGGAGAAACGGAGGCGGCGGCCGCCCGGGGGGCCCACCTGTGCCCGCGCAACGTCGCCGGGTTCGCGCGGCTCGCCGCCGATGTCATCGCCCCCGGCACCGTGACCGGCGTGCCCGTCCGGGTGCCGGAGCACGTCGAGTCGTCGGTGCAGGACCTCTCCTCCGTGCTGTGGGACTACCCCGCGGCCGGAGTGGACCCGGAGTGGGAGCTGTCCATCGTCGCCGCCCACCTCGGGAACCCGACGCGGGCCAGTTGCGCCGCGAAGATCGTCCTGCTGTACGCCTCCTGCTGGCACGCCGCCTCGGGGCGGATCAGGCGCAGGTCCGTGCTCGACGAGATGATCGAGACGCTGGAGGGGCTGCTGCCGCAGCTCGCGGACGGGGAGTGCGCCCACCCGGACGCCGAGCACCCCGAGCTGGAGGAATTCGACTCCGGGTTCCTGGTGGAGTACGCCATGCACCTGGAGACCCCCGGAGGGCGGGCCTACCTGTGGGAGGAGTACGAGGAGGACCTCGGACCGTGGGTGTGCCCGGTGTTCCTGCGGACGATCGGCCAGGAGGCGCTGGACTGCGTGCGCGCGGGCCGGCAGCGGCTGTTCGGTGAGCGGGACACCGCGCACCTCGACGCGGAGCTCCTGCGGCCGGACGGGCGGCTCGACATCGCCCGGCTCACCGCGCTGCTGCCGCCGGTGTCCACCGACACGGAGGAGAGGGCGGCGGAGGCGGGGCTGTGGGCGGCCCGCCGGCTCGCCGCCGGTTCGCGGGATCCGGTGGAGCGGGCGGTGCTGGTGCTGGTGGCCTCGCACGCCGTGGCCGGCGGGGACGTGCCGTACGGGGTGGCCCGCGGGATCCGGCAGGTGCTCACGGCGGTGGAGGACACCGGCCCGCGGGAGCCCTGCCCGCACCCGGAGCACCCCGAGCCGGACCGCCGCCTCGCCGAGCACCTGAGGCACCTGTACGCCCCCGCGGAGTTCCCGGCCCCCGAGCGGTCGTTCGGGCCCGAGCTGTGGTCCTGCCCCCGCTTCCTGGCCGACCGCGCCCGGGACGGGGTGAAGGCCGTCGAGGGCGTGTACCGGGAGCAGTTGGAGGACGAGGAGAAGGAAGCAGAGCAGGGCTGACCCCGGCCCCGCCGGCCGGGGTCGCCGCTCCGGCCGCGGGGCCGGGCCGGCAGGGCGCGGGGACGCCGTCCCTAGGCCGCGGCGGCGATGGCGGCGGTGCCGGGAATGCGGGTCTCCTGCGGGGGAGCCGGGCGGAGGCGGACCGGCGCCTCCACGGCGGGGGCGGGGGCGGGGGTGGCCGGGCGGGCGAGCAGGAGGATGCCGCGGGCCGCCAGGGCGGCGCCGGTGAGCGCCAGGGCGGCGCCCGGGAGGCCGCCGTGGATCTGCTCGCCGAGCAGGGTCAGGCCGATGGCCGTGGCCGTGAGGGGGTTGGCGAGGGTGAGGGTGGCGAGGGGGGCGCCCAGGCCGCCGGTGTAGGCGGACTGCGACAGCAGCAGACCGGCCACGGCCAGGCCCACCGTGGGCAGGACCACCAGCGCGGTCGTCCAGGTGAGCAGTTGGTCGGTGTGCAGCACGGTCTGGGTGAGGGCGGAGCCGGTGCCCGAGGCGATGCCGGAGGCGGCGGCCACGGCGAGGGTGCGCGGGGAGCCGGGCCTGGCGGACAGGGCCAGCGGGATGAACAGGGCGGCGGTGAGCGCCACGGCGAGCACGGCCGGGGTGCCGAGGGCGGCGCCGGACGCGGAGCCGGTCGCGGTGAGCGGGAGCAGGGCGCCGAAGCCGGCGAGGGTGAGGCCGACGCCCCGCCACTCCGCGCGGCTGACGCGCCGTCCGGCGATCCGGGCGCCGAGCGGCACGGCGGCGACGACGGTGAGCGCGCCGAGGCACTGCACGAGGGTCAGCGTGCCGTACTTGAGGGCGGCGACGTGCAGGCCGGCGCCCGTGGCGTTCAGGCCCGTGGACACCCACCAGCCCCCGCTGGTCAGCAGGGCGCGCAGGCCGCCGCGGGCGGATCCGGAGGAGGCGACCCGGTGCTGCATCGCGGCCGCGCCGGCGTAGGCGGCGACAGAGGCGAGCGCCAGTGCCACAGCGGCCGTGAGGTTCATCTCGGGCTCTCCCATCAGGGATCGGGTCGAGGCGGGGTGTACTTCCTCCAGGATCCCTTCCACCACTGACAATTCCGATGGGGCGCCCTCCCGCATCAGGGGTAGGGCTGGCTCCACCGTCCCCGGGGTGCGGACGCCACCCGCCGGGCCCTGCGGCGGAGGCGCGAGACGGTGCCGCGAGGCGGTCCGCGAGACGGTGCCGGGGCGGAGCCGCGAGGCGGCCGGTCGGGCTGTCGGCGGGGTGCTCTAGCTTGGGCTGGCGCGCGGCCGCCGCCCCGGCCGCGGAGGCGCATCCCCTTTCCCCGCTCCCGGCCCGTGGAGGACCCGCCGCCGTGACCCCGTCCCCGACGCCCGCCGAGCTGGTGTACCGGCTCGCCGACCCGGCCCTGTACGACGCGCTGTACGAGCGGATGCGCGGCGAGACCCTCCAGTGGCTGCGCGAGGAGCACGGCGCCCGCGGCCCGCTGCCGGGGCCGTTCGCGGACTGGCTGCGGACCCGCGGCGACCGCGCCGCGGTGCTCGCGCTCGCCGAGTGCAGCCGGGCGTGGCCCGAGGGGGAGGCCGAGCTGCTGGAGTGGCTCACCGCGCTGGGCGACCCCGTCGTCGGCGGGCATCTGCTGCGCCGGTGCGGTCCCGGGCGCGTCCTCGCGGCGATCTGCGCCGCCGCCGACCCCGCGGACCCCGGGTGGCGGGCGCCGGGCGGCCTGGTCGAGTCGCTGCTGTCCGGCGCCTACGACACCCACGGGCGGCTCGTCCCCCTGCTGGGCGCACCGTTCCCCGAGGTGGTGGAGCACGCGCTGCGCCACCTGGGCTCCGACCTGGACGCGGGGGCCTGGCTGGAGGCGTGCCGCACCGTACTGCGGCACGGCGGCCCCGAGTGGCTCGCCCGCCTCGCCGGCCCGGCCGAGCGGGCCGACGCCCCGCACACACCCCCGGAGGCGGCCTTCGGCGCCGAACTGGCCCGCACCCTGCGCGCTGCCGCCGCGGCGCCCGACCCCGGCGCCGTACTGGACGAGGCCGGGCGCGGGTTCGGTGCCGCGCCGCCGCCGTCCGGTGCCCCGGTCGCGCCGTTCGCGGTGCTGCGCCGCGAGTACCTGGCGGGGCGTCGGCTGCCCCCGCTGGACTGCCACGCCGTGCTGCGCGAGCACCGCAGGAAGCCGTTCCAGGACCACGCGCTGCTCACGGCGGCCGCCGGCTGGGCGGCGGCGGGCGGCCCGTCCCCCGAGGAGCGGGCGGTGCTGTGGGAGTTCCTGACCGGCCCGCCGGCGCGCACCGCGCTGCTGCAACCCGGTCTGCGCGACGGCTGGTTCCCTGCGGAGCGGGTGTTCAAGGAGATCACCCCGGCGTTCCAGGTCCTCACCGAGCTGACCGTCGCGCAGGCGCCGCCGCCCGAGGCGGCCGACGCGCTGGCGGCGCTGGTGGAGCCCTTGGGCGCGGACCCCGCCGCCTGGGTGTGGGCGTACGCGCACATGGCGCGGTTCAAGGGCTCCTGCGCCGAGCTGATGGCGGAGGCCGCCGAGCGGGCGCGGCGCGCCCCCGAACCGGTCTGGCCGCGGCGCACGGAGGCGGCGCTCCCCGGCCGGGAACCCGAGGGCGCCCGTCTCGCGCTGGTCGCGCTGCTGTCCGCCGCTCCGGAGCAGGCCGCGATCGCGCTCGCGCCCCACCTGGACCCGCGCGCCGTGCAGCAGTTCCTCCGGTACGGCCGGCCGACCGAGCGCGTCCGGGACCACCTGCTGTCCGTGCACGGCAGGAGCGCCGCCCTGGCCTGGGCGGCGCACAGCAGGCTCCCCGCCGAGCACCGCGACTTCCTGCTGGACATGGACGACCCCGACGTCAACGCCAGGCTGCTCAGGCACGCCGGCCTCGACCGGGCCGCGCGGGAGCGCATCCTCGCCGGGGTGCCGCACCGCCCCGGCCGCACCGGGACCACACCCATGAGCGACGACCTGGCCGCCGCGGTGGCCGGGTACGACGGCGTGGACACGCGCCAGTGGCTCATGCCCGCCGTCTCCTCCGGCGATCCGCGCGTGGTCCGGGTGCTGCTGGGCCGGGTCAAGCTGCACACGCTGGCCGCGCGGCTGCGGGTGCTGGTCCGGCTGTGGGAGCGGCACGGGCCGCACGAGGTGCGGGCGCTGCTGGACGAGAGCACGTTCCCGCAGCGCCCGTCCCCCAAGCACCCGCTGCCGCCGACCACCCGCCGCATCGCCGAACGGGCCCTGGCCGCGCCCGGCGACGAGGGGCTCGCGCTGCTGCGCGGCGAACTGGCCCGCGCGGCCGACCCGCTGACGGTGGCCGCGTGGATCGTCAGGCGGCCCGCGACTTCGGTGGGCACACGGCTGGTGCAGGCCCGGGAGGAGCTGGGCTCCGTGCCCCTGGACGGCCTGGCCGCCCTGCACAAGGCGCAGCCGCTGCCGCCCGAGGTGCTGTGCGCCCTGGCGGGCCACGAGGAGGACTGGCCCCGTGAGCTGCTGCTCGACCTGGTGCGGGCCGCCACCCTGCAAGGGGTCAGGCTGCCCGTGATCGTCAAGGCCCTCGGCGACGGCCGCCTGTCCTGCGAGGACCTCCTCACCGAAGCCCGCCCCGCCCGCACCGCCCTGCTCCTGGCCGACGAGACCCCCGAGGTCCTCGACGCGGCACGGGGACTGGCCCGCGCCGAACTGGGCGCCGACCCCGAGACATGGGCGGTGGCCACCCACCTGCTGCCGGACTTCACCGGCACAGTGGCGGAACTGGTCCGCACGGCGGCCGCCATCATGAGCTGACCCGTCCGCGGCTGTCCGCGGCTGTACGCGGCCGGCCGCGTACAGCCGCGGGTCCCCGGTTCCTCCGGCCGGCTCGGCTATGCGACGGGGAAATCGAAGTAGGTGTCCGGGTACGGTTCGTCCCTCAGCGTGTAGTGCCACCACTCGCACGCGTAGGAGTCGAAACCGCAGGCGTCCATGACGGAGCACAGGTGGCGCCGGTTCTCTGCCTCGGTCGGCGTGATCCCTTGTGCTCCGTGGTGGGAGACCGGGTCCATCAGGTCGTGGTCACCGCCCATGGGGGCGAGTTCCCCGGTGGAAAGGTGGTAAAGCGTCAGGTCGACCGTGCTGCCGCGGCTGTGCCCCGACCTGGCGGCCACGTATCCCAGCTCGAACATCTCCGCCCGGTCGATGTTCGGGTAGTGCCGCGGCTTGGTCCGGCCGTCCTCCGGCTGCCGCGACCAGCGCACGAAGCAGTCCACGGCGCGCTGCGGGCGGTAGCCGTCCCAGAGGAGCAGCCCGAAGCCGAGGGATTCGGCCTCTTTCTGCGCCTTCTTCAGGGCCGCGCACAGGGCCCTCGTGCCGACGACGCGATTCGCCAGGTATCCGTCCACCGGCTTTCCGGTGAAGTTGTCCCAGGTGGCGTACTTGGCGTCCCAGCGTATTCCCGGCACGAGCTCGTCCACGAAGACGAAGTCGTCCTTCATCGGCTCTCCCCCCGCAACGCCAGCGACACCATGCCGTCGATGACTTCGGTGAGCGGCAGCTTCGCGGCCGCCATCATCCTCGGGTAACGGCTGTACGAGGTCATTCCGGGCAGGGTGTTGACCTCGTTGAGGACCACTTCTCCGTCGTCCTTCAGGAACATGTCCACCCGCGACAGCCCCCGGCATCCCAGGGCGCGGTACACGGCCTTCGCCGTCTCCTGGACGAGCGTTCGCGACTCTTCCGGGATGTCGGCGGGAACGATGGCCGTCGAGTTCTCGGAACCGCTTTCCGGCTCGTCCTCCTGATGGATCCTGAAGAAGCCGTGGGAGAGGGCGATCCGGTCCACCTCGCCCGTGACCAGTTCCGGGCCGTTCCCCAGGACGGCGCAGCCGATCTCGCTGCCGACGACGGCCTCCTCGATCAGCACCTTCGAGTCGTACCGCCTCGCGGCCTCCACCGCACTCGGCAGTTCCTCCTTCCGGGACACCTTGCCGACGCCGAAGGACGACCCGGAGCGGGCCGGCTTCACGAAGACGGGATAGGTGAGCCGGTCGGGATCGATGTCCTCGTCCGCCGTGACGGTCCAGAAGTTCGGCGTGGCGATTCCCGCGCCCGCGGCGACGATGTAGGCGAGGGACTTGTCCATGCACACGGCGGAGCTCTGGACGTCGCAGCCGACGTAGGGGATGCCGGAGAGCTCCAGCAGACCCTGGATCGCGCCGTCCTCGCCGAACCTGCCGTGCAGCACGGGCAGCACGACGTCCAGACCGATCGTCTCGTATCGTCCCTGCTCGAGGACGAGCAGTCCGCGGACGCTCCTGTCCGGTGACAGCACTGCCGGACGGCACCTGCCGTTCTCCCAGTCCCCGTCAGGTCCGTCGCAGAGCTTCCAGGCACCGCTCCTCGTGATCCCGATGTAGAACGGTTCGTACTTCTCGGAATCGAGGTTCCGCGCGATCTCCCGCGCGGACTTGACGGAGACGGGATGCTCTTCGGAGCAGCCTCCGAATATGATGCCTGTCTTCAACCTAGCCATGCCGGTTCCTGCTCTCGAATTTCAGGCAGTTGGTGATGGATTTCTCGACCGTGTCGCTCAGGGCGTGGTCCGTGTAATAGGCGGTGTGCGGACTGATGAGCACGTTCGGCAGATTTTGCAGCCGCGACAGCGGTTCGCTTCCGATGGGCCTGCCCCGGCAGTCGGCGTAGAAGATCCCTTCCTCGCCTTCGACGACGTCCAGCGCGGCACCGCCCAATCTGCCGCTCTCCAACGCCGGAACGAGGGCCGCGGTGTCGATCAGTGGGCCGCGTCCGGTGTTGACGACATATGCGCCGTGCTTCATCCGCTCGATTCGCCGGCGGTCCAGGAGATGGTGCGTGGCCGCGTTGAGCGGTGCGTGGAGCGTGACGATGTCGCTCAGCCGCAGCAGCTCGTCGAGAGCGACGTGGTCGGCAGTGATCTTGGGGCGGATGTCATGGGCCAGTATTCGGCAGCCGAAACCCCGCAGCCGGTCCACGACCGCCGAGCCGATGCGCCCCGTGCCGACCACCCCGACGGTCAGGTCGCGCAGTTCCTTCCCGCGCACGGCGTTCAGCCGGTAGTCGCGCGCCTCCGCGCGGAGGACGGTGGATTTGGCGTTCCGTATCGCCATCAGCATCAGCATCAGCGTGTAGTCGGCCACGCTGTCGGGCGAGTAGGCGACGGTCTCGACGGTGATGCCGATGCTCTTCGCGCATTCCACGTCGATGTGGTTGCAGCCGACGCTCCTCGTGGAGATGTACACGACCCCGGCCAGGCTGAGCGCGACGAGAGTGGACTCCGTGATCCGGGTTTTGTGACCCACACTGACGCACCGGTTCCCGAAGGCCAGCTCGGCATTGGCCTCGGACACCGCCGCCTCCGTGATGGTCGGCAGCACGCCGAAACGGGGTGCCATCTCCCGGAACAAGGCGGCCTCGTCCTGCCCGCATCCATAAATCGTGATTCCCGTTGTCGGGACGGCCGACGGGGACGAGGTCACCGGAGAACGGGTGCGGCGCGCCGCTGTTCGGGCTGGCTCGCTGTAGGTCATGCCCCCAGTCAAGGTGGCGCGGTGTTGCGAGCGCGTATGCGGTTTCGGATATGCCGACGATATATTACCGGCAGGTAACTCCGCGGCGCGCGCCCGAGTTGGCCGCCGAGTCTGACCGCCGAGTCGTGCGCGACCCTCGTTACTACCGACTGGTAACTTATCGTCGGCATATCGAAATCCGCATACGCGCCGGAAACACCCCGCCACCTTGACTGGAGGAATGACCCACAGCGAACCGGCCTCCGTCGCCCTCTGCCTCGTCACCCCGCTCCCGGTCCCCGGCCCCCGCGCCGCCCGGTCGTGATACCGCTCAGCGTCGGCGAGATCGCCTCGGTCGTCGGCGGGACGGTCGAGGGCGACAGCGCCGTGACGGTGACCGCGCCGGCCGTGCTCGACGGCCGGAAGGCCGAGCCGGGCGGCCTCTTCGTCGCCTTCGCCGGCGAGCGAGTCGACGGCCACGACTACGCCGGCCAGGCCGGCCTGGCCGGCGCGGTGGCCGTGCTCGGCTCCCGCCCCACGCCGCTGCCCACCGTCGTCGTCGAGGACGCCCAAGCCGCCCTACAGGCGCTCGCCGCCCACGTCGTGGCCCGGCTGCGCGACGGGCTGACCGTCGTCGGGCTGACCGGCTCCCAGGGCAAGACCAGCACCAAGGACCTACTGGCGGCCGTGCTGTCAAGCACCGCGCCGACCGTCGCCACGATCGGCTCGCTCAACAACGAGCTCGGCGTGCCGCTCACCATGCTGCGCGCCGACGCGGCCACCCGGTTCCTCGTCCTGGAGATGGGAGCCCGCCGCGTCGGCGACATCGCCGAGCTCACCGGCCTGGTCCCGCCCGACATCGCCGTCGTGCTCAACGTCGGCCAGGCCCACCTCGGCGAGTTCGGGTCCCGTGCGGCCATCGCCGAGGGCAAGGGCGAGCTGGTGCGGGGGCTGGCGCCCGGCGGCACCGCCGTCCTCAACGCAGACGACCCCCGGGTGGTCGCGATGCGCTCGCTCACCGACGGCCGGGTGCTCACCTTCGGCCGGTCGGAGCACGCCGACGTGCGGGTGCTCGACCTGGCCCTGGACCGGCTCGGCCGGCCGTCCTTCACGGTGCGGACCGCGGACGCCTCCGCCGTCGTCGCGCTGCCCCTCGTCGGCGCCCACCAGGCGCTCAACGCGGCGGCTGCCACGACCGCGGGGCTGGTGGCCGGCGTGCCCCTCGGCACGGCCACGGCGGCCCTGGCCACCGCTTCGCTGTCGGGGTGGCGCATGGAGCTGCGCGACCTCGCCGACGGCGCGACGCTGCTCAACGACTCCTACAACGCCAACCCCGACTCGACCCGCGCCGCCCTGGACGCGCTGGCGGCGATCGAGGGCGGGCGCCGCATCGCCGTCCTCGGCGCGATGCTGGAACTCGGCGACGAAAGCGAGGCCGAGCACCGCGCCGTCGGGGAGTACGCCGCCGCCCGGGCCGATGTGGTGGCCGCGGTCGGCGAGGCCGCCCGGCCGATCGCCGACGGCGCGGGCAGGCGGGCGGTGGTGCTGGCCGACAACGCCGCGGCCGCCGACTGGCTGCGCGGCCACCTCACCGCCGGGGACGTGGTGCTGGTCAAGGCCTCCCGCGGGGCGCGCCTGGACGAGGTCGCCGCCGCGCTCACCTGAACCACCCGTGCACGGCCACCGGCCGGGCGCCCGGCCGGTGGCCGCGTCCCCGGGGACACGGCCACCGGCTGGCACGGGATCCGGGCTCATCGCCCGCGCCGCCTCATGTAGAGGTCGAAGGCCCGGTAGACCATCGGCCGCAGCGGCAGGTCCCACTCGCCGACGTACCTCACCGCCTGGCCGCCGGTGCCGACCTTGAACTGGATCAGCCCGACGTGCGGGTCGTCGGCGTCCAGGGTCGGGGTGATGCCGCGCAGGTCGTAGACGTCGCAGCCCGCCGCGAGCGAGTCGCGGATCATCGCCCACTGGCAGGCGTTGGAGCCGCGCACCTCGCGCTTGACGGTGGAGGAGGCGCCGTAGGAGTACCACGCGTGGGCGCCGACCCGGACCATGACGGTGGCGGCGACCAGGTCGCCCCGGTGGCGGGCCAGGTAGAGCCTGATCCGCTCGGGGTCCTCGGCGCTGAGCGCCGCGAACATGGTCTCGAAGTAGCGCAGCGGCCGGGGCGTGAAGCGGTCCCGCTCGGCGGTGTGGACGTACAGGTCGTGGAAGGCCTTCAGGTCCTCCGGAACCTCGCCGACGGTGACCTCGACTCCTTCCCTGGCCGCCTTCTTGATGTTGCGGCGCCACTGCTGGTTCATGCCCCTGAGCAGGTCGTCCTCGGTCCTGCCGGTCAGCGTGATCTCGTACCTGTACTGCGGGTGCCCGACCCCGAAGCCGTCCTGAGGGCTCTGCGGCAGCCAGCCGGCGGCCTCGAGCCCGCTGGTCACGCGGGCGCCGACCGGGTCGGTCCACTGGCTCGTCATCCCGGTGAGCCGCTTGACGGCCGGGTCGGCGATGCCCTCCTTGACCTGGGCGGCGCTCCAGGTGTTCGTGCACACCGGCGGGCCGAGCCGGACCGCGAACGCGCCGCGCGCCCTGAGGTGGGCCGCCAGCGGGTCGAGCCACGCGTCGATGTCGCCGGTCCAGTCGATGACCGGGCCCTCGGGCAGATAGGCCAGCGTGAAGCGGTCCAGCCGCGGCACCGGGCGGTACAGGACGAGCCCGGCACCGACCAGCCGCCCGCGGTCGTACCAGCCCAGGGACTCGCTGCGCCACTCGGTCTTGACGCGGCCCCAGGCCGGGGTCTGGAGGAAGCTGACCGACCGCTGCGCCCGCACGAACGCCAAGTGCTCGGCGGCGGTGATCGCCACGACGGTCAGCCGCACACCCGCCCCCCGCCGGCCGAGGAGGACGAGGACACCGGGGACCGGGCTGCCGTGCGTGCTGGTTCGCTGCTGTAGGACATGCCGTCAGTCAAGGCAGCGCCGTGTTGCCGGCGCGTATGCGGTTTTCGATACGCCGACGATATGTCCCGGGGGCCGGCGCCGTGCGACGCCGGTCCCCTCCGCCGGCTCCGCGCGGTGGTCACCAGTCGATTCCGGCCGCCACCGGCAGGTGGTCGCTGCCGGTGGCCGGCAGCAGCCACGAGCTCCTCGGCTCCACGCCGCGCACCAGGATCTGGTCGATCCGCGCCACCGGGAACCCCGCCGGCCAACTGAAGCCGAAGCCGTTCCCGGCCTCGTCGTGGACCGAGCGCAGCCGCGAGGTGATGCCGGCGAACGCGCGGTCGTCCATGGTGCCGTTCAGATCACCGAGCAGCACCACCCGCTCGTTCCGCTCGGCGGCGACAGCCCTGCCGAGCGCCCGCGCGCCCGCGTCCCGCGAGTCCGTCCGGAAGCCCGCCCCGGGATGGACCCGTACCGACCCCAGATGGGCCACATACACCGCCAGCGGCCCGTGGTCGGTGGTCACCGTGGTGCGCAGCGCCCGGGTGTAGGGCATCGCGATGTCCACCGGCCGGGTGCCGGACAGCGGCAGCTTGCTCCACACTCCGACCGTGCCCTGCACCGCGTGGTGCGGGTACGCCTTGGCCAGCTCCCGCTCGTACGTGCCCCTGGCCTGCGGGGTGATCTCCTCCAGCGCCAGCAGGTCCGCGCCGGAGGCGGCCAGGTCGCGGGCGGTGCCGGCCGGGTCGGGGTTGCCGGCGCCGACGTTGTGGCTCACCACGGTGAGGTCGCCGCCCGGTCGGGACTTGTCGCCGAGCAGCCCGCCGAAGAGGTTCAGCCACACCGTGACCGGGAGCAGCAGCGCGACCACCGCGGAGGCGGAGCGGCGCCACAGCGCCCCGGCCAGCAGCACCGGGACGAACAGGCCGAACCACGGCAGGAAGGTCTCCACCAGGCTGCCGAGGCCACCGGGCCGATTCGGGATCCGCGCGTGCAGCAGCAGGAGCAGGCCGAGGAGCAGCGCCAGCGCCGCGAGCACCGGGCCGCGCTTCCAGGGCCCCGGCCGGAGGCAGCCACCCACCGCCCGGCGCACGCCCGCGCGCAGAGCCCCACCGTCCCGGGCCGCCCGGGACTCCGCCGGGCCGCCCCGCCCGATCTCCGCCGTGTCGGCCGTGTCCGCCGTGTCCGCCGTGTCCGCCTGCGTCATCGTCCGTCCTGGATCAGTGGCGCTCACTGCCGCATCCTCGTCCGGCGCAGCCCGTACTCGGCCCCGGCAAGGGCGAGGACCGGGGTGATCACCGCCGTGACGGCCGACAGGCCGCCGACGATCAGCCGGCGAACCCGGCGGGCCGTCGTCCGTGCCGAGGGTGGGTTCCGAGCCATGCCGCCAGTGAAGGCGACGCGGTGTTGCCGGCGCGTATGCGGTTTTCGATACGTCGGCGATATGTGCCGACTCGTAGCCTTGAGAACATGCGTGTCTTGGTTGTCGAGGACGAGCCCTACCTGGCGGAAGCCATCCGCGACGGTCTGCGCCTGGAGGCGATAGCGGCCGACATAGCCGGTGACGGTGACACCGCCCTGGAAATGCTCGGCGTCAACACCTACGACATGGCCGTCCTGGACCGCGACATCCCCGGACCCTCCGGCGACGAGATCGCCAAACGGATCGTGGCCTCCGGCAGCGGCATGCCGATCCTGATGCTCACCGCCGCCGACCGTCTCGACGACAAGGCCTCCGGGTTCGGTCTGGGCGCCGACGACTACCTCACGAAGCCCTTCGAGCTGAAGGAGCTCGTGCTCAGGCTCAGGGCACTCGACCGCAGGCGCGCGCACACCAGGCCGCCCGTGCGGGAGATCGCGGGTCTGCGTCTGGATCCGTTCCGCCGCGAGGTCCACCGCGACGGCCGCTATGTCGCGCTCACCCGCAAGCAGTTCGCGGTGCTGGAAGTCCTCGTGGCCGCCGAGGGCGGTGTCGTCAGCGCCGAAGAGCTCCTGGAACGGGCGTGGGACGAGAACGCCGACCCGTTCACCAACGCCGTGCGCATCACGGTCTCCGCGCTGCGCAAACGCCTCGGCGAACCCTGGATCATCGCCACCGTGCCGGGCGTCGGCTACCGGATCGACACAGCACCCGGCACCGGCCGGGACGGCGCGGACCGTGGATAGGCAGCCCGGGCTGAGCGTCCGCCTGAAGCTCACCCTCAGCTACGCCGGATTCCTCATGGTCGCGGGTGTCCTGCTGCTCGCCACCGTGTGGGTGTTCGTCCTGCGCGACGTGCGGGTCGTCTCCAGCCGCCCCGGCGAATTCGTGCCCATACGCTCGATCATCCTGCGCTCCTACGCCCCGGCGACGGCCGCGGTGCTGACGTTACTGCTGGTGTTCGGCCTCCTGGGCGGATGGCTCCTCGCCGGCCGCATGCTCGCCCCCCTGACCCGCATCGCCCACGCCACCCGCGTGGCCGCGCGCGGATCGCTCTCCCACCGGATCCGGCTGCCGGGCCGCAGCGACGAGTTCCGCGAACTCTCCGACGCCTTCGACGCCATGCTCGCGCAGCTCGAAGCGCACGTCGCCGAGCAGCGGAGGTTCGCGGCCAACGCCTCGCACGAGCTGCGCACCCCGCTGGCGATCTCGAAGGCGCTGCTCGACGTGGCCCGCACCGATCCGAACCACGACACCGGCGAACTCGTCCACCGCCTGCACGCCGTCAACGTCCGAGCCATCGACCTCACCGAGGCGCTGCTCCTGCTCAGCCGCGCCAACCAGCGGTCCTTCCCCCGGGAACACGTCGACCTGTCCCTCATCGCGGAGGAGGCCGCCGAGACACTCCTCCCCCTGGCGGAGAAGCAGGGCGTCACCCTCGACACCGACGGCGACATCGCCCCGACGACGGGATCGCCGGCGCTGCTGCTGCAACTGACCACGAACCTCGTGCAGAACGCGATCGTCCACAACCTGCCGGAACGCGGCAGCGTATGGGTGCGCACCAGCCTCGGCCCCGGGACGGTGGTGCTCACGGTCGAGAACACCGGCGAGCGGCTCACCCCGCAGCTCGTCCCGACCCTCACCGAGCCCTTCCGGCGCGGCACCGAGCGCGTCCACTCCGACCAGGCGGGCGTCGGCCTCGGCCTGGCCATCGTCAAGACCATCACCGAGGCCCACGGCGGAACCCTCACCCTCACCCCGCGCCCCGCCGGCGGGCTCCGCGTCACCGTGGGGCTACCCGCGCATCCCCTCACGCCGGCAGGTCAGGAACCGGGGAATCGACGCGCGGCGGGGAGGTCGCCGCGCACTTCCCCCGGGCGCGGCCCGAGCGGCTGGTGATCCGCGGCGAGGATGCGCGGGAGCCTCACGCCGCCCGGTTGAAGCGCGACCGCCCACCGGACGCGGCGGCCTGGGCGCGGGACGCTCCCGCGGACCGGCGGGCCCCGATGGGTCGGCCGCGCCGGCCGCGGCCGGCGGGCGCGCCGCGCTGAGGGACATCCGCGGCCGGCGCCTCGATCGTGACGGGCACACCGGAAGGGGCCTGGGCGCCGGTGATCCGACTCAGTTCGGCCTCGCCCGAGCTGACCTGGGCGATCCTCGGGGTGATGCCGGCCGTGGCCATCAGCCGGGCCATCTCACGGCGCTGGTTGGGCAGGACCAGGGTGACGACGCTGCCGGACTCACCGGCGCGGGCGGTCCGCCCGCCGCGGTGCAGGTAGTCCTTGTGGTCGCCGGGCGGATCGACGTTCACCACCAGGTCGAGGTTGTCGACGTGGATACCGCGGGCCGCGACGTTCGTGGCCACCAGCACCGTGACGTGACCGGTCTTGAACTGGGCGAGGGTGCGGGTGCGCTGCGGCTGCGACTTGCCGCCGTGCAGAGCCGCCGCGCGCACCCCGTTGCCGAGCAGGTGCCTGGTGAGTCTGTCGACGGCGTGCTTGGTGTCCAGGAACATGATCACCCGGCCGTCGCGAGCGGCGATCTCCGTGGTGACGGCGTGCTTGTCGGCCTCCCGGACGTGCAGCACGTGGTGCTCCATCGCCGTGACCGCGCCGGCCGAGGGGTCGACCGAGTGGACCACCGGGTCGTTCAGGTAGCGCCGGACGAGCAGGTCGATGTTGCGGTCCAGTGTCGCGGAGAACAGCATCCGCTGACCCCCCGGGCGGACCTGGTCGAGCAGTGCGGTGACCTGCGGCATGAAGCCCATGTCGGCCATCTGGTCGGCCTCGTCCAACACGGTGATCGCGACCCGGTCCAGACGGCACTCGCCTCGGTCGATCAGGTCCTTGAGGCGTCCCGGCGTCGCCACGACCACCTCGGCGCCGCTGCGCAGCGCACTGGCCTGACGGCCGATCGACACACCGCCGACCACCGTGGCCAGCCGCAGTCGCAGCGTGCGCGCGTACGGGGTGAGGGCGTCGGTGACCTGCTGGGCCAACTCCCGCGTCGGGACCAGCACCAGGGCCAGCGGCCGGCGGGGCTCGGCGGTCAGCCCGGTGGTGCGGGCCAGCAGAGCCAGCCCGAAGGCGAGCGTCTTGCCCGACCCGGTACGACCGCGGCCCAGCACGTCCCGGCCGGCCAGGGAGTTCGGCAGCGTGGCGGCCTGGATCGGGAACGGGACCGTGACGCCCTGGCGGGCGAGCTCCGCCAGCACCGGGGCGGGCAGGCCGAGTTCGGCGAAAGCGCCGACAGCCGGCAGCGCCGGGGTGACGGTGACGGGCAGGGTGAACTCACCCTGCGGCGTGGCGGTCCGGTGCCCATGGCCACCGGACCTGCCAGAAGCGCGGTAGCCGTCGCGGCCGCTCTTCCCGGAGTAGGTGCCGGAGCGGGCGCGAGAAGAGCGGTCGTTCACGCGGAAAGCGCGGTTCACAGAGAACCTTCCTCGATGCGGCACGTCGAGGAGTTCCCCGGCGGCGAACACGCGCGGAAAATCACAGGAACGGACCGGCGGAAATGGAAACACGGAGATCGTGGACGCGGCGCGGGAGCGCCACGGAAAAGGGACCGGCATCCGCCCGCGGTCATGCGGGCGATGACACGCCGATCGCCGGCGGCGGATGACGCTCGCCGGAGCGTTCTGCGGCTGAGCGGCCTCGGTGCCGTTGCGGCGCCGAGGCGCGCCCGAGGGAGGTGCCGGTGGCGCAAAACGCGGTAGGCCGGAGCCCGCACCCCAAGGTGCGGGCCCCGGCCTGGATACGCGTCGGCGTCAGGCGGGAACGATGTTCTCGGCCTGCGGGCCCTTCTGGCCCTGCGTGACGTCGAAGCTCACCTTCTGGCCTTCCTGAAGCTCACGGAAGCCGGAGGCGGAGATGTTCGAGTAGTGGGCGAAGACGTCGGCGCCGCCACCGTCCTGCTCGATGAATCCGAAACCCTTTTCCGCGTTGAACCACTTCACGGTGCCAGTAGCCATGTCATATCTCCTTCGGGCAGTGCACCGGAGCCCGCACTTTACGAGCTCCGCATCGCTGCGATGATTGCCCTGCCCGGACACAGCCCGGGAAATACAAAAGTGCTTCCACCACCAACAGGCGGCGAAGGCACTTGAAGTCTTGGGAACCACAACTGCAACTGGAACCAACAGTAGCATCCGACGGGCGGTTGTGCACGATGGCTTCCTCCCTTCGGATTCCCACCACAAAAGCCTCTTCTCCGCCTTCGATATTTCTGTGTCCGCGGCAACAGATATTCTGCTGTCGTCCTCCTCGGACTCGGCATGCTCCCGGCTGCGGGGACGGGCCGCGGCGGGCGGCGGCTCCACTCGATGGCGGCCCCGTCCCGGGCGAGCCGGCAGGTCAGCGCGCGGCCACGGCGATGGCCGCGTAGTGCACGGCGAATCCCGCCAGGGTGAAGGCGTGGAAGACCTCGTGGAAGCCGAACCAGCGGGGCGAGGGGTCGGGGCGCTTCAGCCCGTAGACCACCGCGCCCGCGGTGTACAGCACACCGCCGGCCACGATCAGCGCGACCACCACAGCTCCACCCGAGCGCGAGAAATCGGGGAGGTAGAAGACCGCGACCCACCCCAGGGCGATGTAGCACGGGGTGTAGAGCCAGCGGGGAGCCCGGACCCAGAGGATCCGGAAGGCTATCCCGGCGAGCGCACCCGCCCACACCACGCACAGCAGGGCCAGCCGCTGGTCCGGTGGCAGGAGCAGTACCGCCAACGGGGTGTAGGTGCCGGCGATGATCAGAAAGATGTTCGCGTGGTCCAGTCGCCGCAGGACAGCCTCTCCGCGCGGCCCCCAGGTGCCGCGGTGGTAGACCGCGCTGGTGCCGAACAGCAGCCAGGCGGACACCGCGTAGACCCCGCAGGCCACGGCGGCCCGCACCGACTCGGCGAGGGCGACCAGGACGACACCGCCGATGAGCGACAACGGGAACATGCCCGCGTGCAGCCAGCCGCGCATCCTCGGCTTGAGCAGCGCTGCCGCCTGCTTCGCCGCGCCTTCCACCCCGGCCGCCACCTGCTCGGCGGCTCGTCTGCCGGCCGACGAGGCGGGGCCGGTCGGCCGGGGGCGTGGTGCGCTCCCGGTCTCGGGGGAGGTGTCCGAGTCGAGGTGGGACGAGGAGGGCGAGCCCTCCCCGGGCTGTTGGGCTTCTTCGGCGACCATGCCTTCATGCTAGGAACGCCACCGGGGCGTGGTGGTCGGCGGCTGCCGCCGACGCGCGCCGATGGTCCGCGGAGACGGACCGGGCGCCACCGGGGCTGATGCGGGGTCAGGCGTCGCCGGAAGGCGAATCGGCGGCCGAGCGGCGGAGCTGTTCGTTGATGCGCTGGGCTTCTTCGAGTTGGTCTTCGAGGATGATGATGCGGCAGGCCGCCTCGATCTGAGTGCCGGCATCGACGAGTTCACGCGCGCGGGCGGCGATGCGCAACTGATAGCGGGAGTAGCGGCGGTGGCCGCCCCGGGAGCGCAGCGGGGTGATCAGGCGGTTGTCACCGAGGGCGCGCAGGAAGGCGGGGGTGGTGCCGAGCATCTCGGCGGCCCGGCCCATGGTGTAGGCGGGGTAGTCGTCGTCATCGAGATTGCTGACGGCGGGTGAGCTCTTACCGGTCATAGCACCTTCGTTTCGGGGACGCGTCGAGGGGCCCAAGCGCCGTGCGGCGCCCGGGCCCCGAGCCTTCAACATCATCTGCCGGCCGGTCTCACGCCGGCCTTCGGTACCCGCGGCCCGCCCAGGGGATCAGGCGGGGATGCGGGGATCGCGGATGCGTGACCGGGGACCACCTTCCGTTCTGGGCTTGCGGTACCCGGGCGCTCCTGCTCTCGCCCGGGCGATCCTGACGGCGTCTGCTCGTACCTCGTTCGATTACTCCGTTGTACTGCCGGATCCTGCGGGTACCACTCGCGGCCCCTGGGGCCGCCCGGCCCGGCAGCGGCGAAGGAGCCCTTCACTTCCGGCTCCGCCGCTCTCCTGCCGTTCCACTTCCCGCGGACCTGTTCGCGCAGCAGTTCATGTCTGCGGCGCCATCTTCGACCTTCTGGCTACGAGAAACACTAACTGGAACAGGCGAGCAAGTCTACTCCCGTCACGACAGATTTCCTTCAGCACTCGAGTACGCTCTGTCAGCCCACGCGTACCCGGCGACCCTCTCCACGCGTGAGGTCCGAACCGCGGGGCACGAGCCCCCGGCGACGCGAGCCAGCGCGGACAGGGAGGCCCGGGGACGCCGTCGCCGTGGCTGGGTCGACGGGGACGGCGGGGACGGCCGAGTGGGCACATGTGTGCCCCGCCAGTGGGCACGAAAATGCCCCCCGACCAGCGCCAACGCTGGTCGGGGGGCATTTGTGGGTGGAGCCTAGGGGAGTCGAACCCCTGACATCCGCCATGCAAAGACGGCGCTCTACCAACTGAGCTAAGGCCCCTCGGCGGTCGTCCGGCGATCGCCGGAGACCAGGGTACCGGGTACCGCACGCTGCGCCGAACGGGAAACGGACGCGGTCCGTAGGATGCCTCTCGCCAACCACGTCGGCACAGGGGGTTGATCCGCGGCCATGGGTGAGCTGTTCGCCGGGCGGTACGAGCTGGCCGATCCGATCGGGCGCGGCGGGGTGGGCCAGGTCTGGCGGGCCTGGGACCACCGGCGCGGGCGGTACGTCGCCGCCAAGGTGCTCCAGCAGAGCGACGCGCACGCGCTGCTGCGGTTCGTGCGGGAGCAGGCCCTGCGCATCGACCACCCGTATGTGCTGGCGCCCACCGGCTGGGCGGCCGACGACGACAAGGTGCTGTTCACCATGGACCTGGTGCGCGGCGGTTCCGTGGCGCACCTGATCAGCGACTTCGGCGCGCTGCCGCCGCGGCTGGTGTGCACCCTGCTGGACCAGTTGCTCGCGGGCCTGACCGCCGTGCACGCCGAGGGCGTGGTGCACCGCGACATCAAGCCCGCCAACCTGCTGCTGGAGGCGACCGGCGCCGGCGAGCCTCATCTGCGCCTGTCCGACTTCGGGATCGCGGTGCGCAAGGGCGAGGCCCGGCTCACCGAGACCCACTACGTGGTGGGCACGCCCGGGTACTTCTCCCCCGAGCAGTTGCGCGGCGAGGACCCGGACTTCCCGCAGGACCTGTACGCGGTCGGCCTGGTCGCGATGTACATGCTGACGGGGAGCAAGCCCGACGCGGAGCTGCTGGCCGACACCCACGGCTCCGGCGGTTTCCCGGCCCCTCCGGACGGCGTGCCGCACGCGCTGTGGCAGATGGTGGCGACGCTGCTGCACCCCGACCCGGCCGGGCGCTTCCGCACCGCGCTGGGGGCGCGCAAGGCGCTCGCCGCGGCGCGGGAGCTGCTGTCCGCCCCGTCCTCGTCCGCCGGCGCGGGGGTGGAGATCCGGGACCACATCGGGCCCCTGCCGCCGGGCTTCGGCCCGGACGGGCCGTCCGGGCGGCGGGCCGAGGCGGCACCGGGCGGCGACCCGCGGATGGCGCTGGCCCGCCGGGGCGCCCCCGCCGCTCCGGCGCCCGCCCTCACCGCGGGCCCCGTGCCGACCGCCGCCTCCGACGGGTTCGCACTGGCGCCTCCGGCCCGGCTGCCCGACACCCCCCGCCTGCCCTCACCGGTGCGGTCCCCGGCCCCGGCACCCGGCGCGCAGGCACCGGCCGCCCCGCCGCGTCCCGCCCGGCGGCGCGGCCCCACCCGGGCGGTGGTGGTGCCGGTGCTGCTGCTGGCCGCGCTCGCCTACGCCGTGGGGGTCTGGGCGCTGGTCACGGGCTGAGGGGGGCACCGGGGCCCGGGCGGCGCCGGGCCAGCAGCGTCCAGGCGCCGAGGCCGAGCAGCAGCGCCGTCCCGGTGCCGAACCCGGCGGCGGCGATCAGCGTCCTGCCGCCGGAGCCGTCGCCGCCGTCCTCGGGCACCGCGCCGCGCTCGGCGGCCGACCGGTCCGCCTCGGTGACCCCGAACGCGCCCGCGTCGCCCTCGTAGCGGGGCCGGTCCACGGGCTTGCCCGCGAGCCGCACCCGCAGGTTCACCGCCACCCCGCCGTCGGTGAACGCCTCGACGTCCCGGTGCAGGGACACCGCCAGGTAGTAGGGGCCGGAGAAGCGCATCTGCCGGGTCGCGGTGTCCGCGTCGTCGTCGCCGCGGTTGGCGTAGGCGGCGGGCGCGGTGCCGAGCTCCACGGCGGCGGGCTCGCCCCGGTACATGCCGTTCTCGGACACCACCAGGCCCCGCGCGGGGTTGTACAGCTCCATGCGGATGCCCTGGGCGGCGTAGCCGCCGGGGTCGGTGAGCCGCTCGGCGTTGGCGAACTGGGCGTCCGCGAACACCTGCTGCCCCCATTCCACAGGCACCTGGTAGAAGGTCGTCTGCCCGGGGGTCAGGCGGTCCTGCCACACTCCGGCGCCGACGGCGGGCGCGTCGTTGAAGCCGGTGCCGCCCGCCACCTTCTTCGGCGTCCCGGCCGCGGCGGCGGGCGGCTCGGAGGCACCGGGGGAGGGCGCGGGGGGCTGCTCGCCCTCGCGCAGCCCGGGCTCCACCATGAACGACAGCTCCAGCGGCCAGCGGCCGGTGTCCGTGGAGGAGGTGTCGGCCGGGCGCTCCACCGACAGCAGGTAGGTGTCCTTCTCCTGGCACTGCCAGTCGGGGTCGATGAGGCGGGAGACGTAGTCGCCGAGGGGGCGGGCAGCGCCGTCGCCCCCGAAGGTGCGGTCCGTGGTGGAGCACGAGGTGCCGTCCACGCTGGCCAGCTCCAGGTCGATGCCGTCGGCGTAGGTGACGGGGCGGTCCGGGGCGGGCAGCGCGAACGCCGAGAGGAAGGCGTTGGAGACGTCGTCCAGGGCCACCGAGTAGTACTTCTTCTCGCCCCGGCCGATGGTGTCCGTGTGGATGCCGGGCGTCAGCAGCGGCGCGGAGGCGCTGCTGGTGGTGCCCTTCACCGGCTCACCGGCCGTGCGGTACGCCGGGACGTCCCCGCCGTCCGCCGCGCGGGCCGGACCGGCCCCCACCGCCGCCAGCGCGACCGCCGCCGCCAGGCAGCACCGGGCCACCGTCCTCATCCGCGTTCCTCCCCCGTGCAGCTCGCCCACCCGCGTCCGGCCCCATGGAAACACCACGGCCCCGAACCGCGGGAGCGGGCCGGGGCCGGAGAGGCCGTCTTGTCTCAGTGCGCGCCGGAACCGGCCGGAACGGAGTCCGTCGCCTCCGTCCACAGGTCCTGCTCGGCCCGGTTGGCCTGGACCTGGCGGTACACGAAGAGACCGCCGACAGCCGCCAGTGCGATCAGGAGGAACTTCTTCACCGCGCGACCTCTTCCCTACGACGTCTGTGGAGTGAACGGGGGAACCGCCGAGCGGTTCCTGCCGTGGGGCCGATGATACACACCGGCCGAGACCAATCAGTGACCTGTTGGCAAGACCCGAGCCCCCCACGAGCGCGCCCCCGCCCACCTGTCAGCGGAGGGGCGAGAGAGACGGACGGGGCAGGTGTTGCCGGGATGCCGGTGAAGGGCGGGCCAGCGTCGGTCCGCGGGCGGCGCGACGAGCCCCCGCATGAACACGAGCGAAGCCCCTCCCGGACCCCCTCGGCCCCTTGGCGCCCTGAAACCCCGGAGGAACCCAACCGCAGCCAACACCCCGAACGCCCCCAGCGGCGGGGGTGCGGGTGGCGAAGCCCCCGCCCGCGCGGCGAAGCCGCGCAAAAACGACGAGGGCGACCCGCTCCGCGCTCTCCGCGGACACGTGTCGCCCTCGCACTCGTGGGGCTAACAGGACTTGAACCTGTGGCCTCTTCCTTATCAGGGAAGCGCTCTAACCGTCTGAGCTATAGCCCCGCGCTGCACGGCAAGATTAGCGCACGGCCTGGGCCCCGCCCAAATCGGTTGTCGCCGGTCGCCTACTCGTCCTCCGCCAGGGTCAGCTCCACTCCACCGGCGAAGCCCGCGGAGAGGTTGTAGACGAACGCGCCCAGTGTGGCCAGCGCCGTCACCAGGATCACGTCGATGACGGCGATCAGGGACGTGAAGAGCACGACGCGGGGCAGGGAGAGGAACGACTCCAGGTCGAAACCGCCGTCCGTGCCGGATCCCGTGGCGTCGCTGAGCTGGTCGCCGACGGTGCTGAACACGCCCATGGCGTCCAGCACCATCCACAGCACGGTCACCGCCACGATCGTGCAGATGCCGAGCGCGATGGACAGCAGGAAGCTGACCTTCATCACCGACCACGGGTCGGTCTTGGCCACCCGCAGCCGCGCCTTGCGGGTGCGGGGCACGGGCCGCGCCGCCGGGCGGGGACGGCGGGCCGCGCCGGCCGGCCCCGCGGGCGGGGTGTACGCCTGCGGCGGCTGGTGCGGCCGCGGCTGGCCCTGCTCATCGGCGGAGTCCCCGCCCTGGGCGGGCGCGTAGGCCGCCCGCCCTTGGCCGCCCGCGGGGCCCGTGGCTCCACTCACGACTAGTCCTCCTGCTCCTCGGGCTCCTGCCCGGCGCCGTTCGCGCTGTCGTCGGACGCGGCGGCCTCGACCTGCTCGGCCTCGGCGCCGGCCTCCGCATTGCGGGCGATGCCGACGACGGCATCGCGCTTGCCCAGGTTGATCAGTTGGACGCCCATGGTGTCACGGCTGGTCTCCCTGACCTCGTTGACCCGCGTGCGGATCACCCCGCCGCTGAGGGTGATGGCGAGGATCTCGTCGCCGCCCTCCACCACCAGCGCGCCGACGAGCGAGCCGCGGTCCTCGACCAGCTTGGCCGCCTTGATGCCGAGGCCGCCACGCCCCTGCACCCGGTACTCCTCCACCCTCGTCCGCTTGGCGTACCCGCCGTCGGTGGCGGTGAAGACGAAGGTACCGGGCCGGACGACGTTCATCGAGAGCAGTTCGTCGCCCTCGCGGAAGCTCATGCCCTTCACGCCGGTGGTGGCGCGGCCCATCGGGCGCAGGGCCTCGTCGGTCGCGGTGAAGCGGATCGACTGCGCCTTCTTGCTGACCAGCAGCAGGTCGTCGCCGGGGCCGACCAGCTCAGCGCCGATCAGCTCGTCGTCCTCGCGCAGGTTGATGGCGATGACGCCGCCGGAGCGCGGGGAGTCGTAGTCCTTCAGCGGGGTCTTCTTGACCAGGCCGGACTTGGTGCCGAGCACGAGGTACGGCGCCGCCTGGTAGTCGCGCACGGCGAGCACCTGGGCGATGGCCTCGTCGGGCTGGAAGGCCAGCAGGTTCGCCACGTGCTGCCCGCGCGCGTCCCGCCCGGCGTCGGGCAGCTCGTACGCCTTGGCCCGGTAGACGCGGCCCTTGTTGGTGAAGAACAGCAGCCAGTGGTGGGTGGTGGTGACGAAGAAGTGGTCGACGATGTCGTCCTGCTTCAGCTTCGCGCCGCGCACGCCCTTGCCGCCGCGCTTCTGCGAGCGGTAGTCCTCGGTCTTGGTGCGCTTGACGTAGCCGCTGCGGGTGATCGTGACGACGATGTCCTCCTCGGCGATCAGGTCCTCCATGGACATGTCGCCGTCGAAGGGCACCAGTTGGCTGCGCCGGTCGTCGCCGAACTTCTCGACGATGGCGGCGAGTTCCTCGCTGATGATGCCGCGCTGCCGCACCGGCGAGGCCAGGATCGCGTTGTACTCGACGATCTTGGCCTGGAGCTCGTCGTGCTCCGCGGTGATCTTCTGCCGCTCCAGGGCGGCCAGGCGGCGGAGCTGCATCTCCAGGATGGCGTTCGCCTGGATCTCGTCGATCTCCAGCAGGCCCATCAGGCCGGTGCGCGCGATGTCCACCGTGTCCGAGCGGCGGATCAGCGCGATGACCTCGTCGATCGCGTCCAGCGCCTTGAGCAGGCCGCGCAGGATGTGGGCGCGCTCCTCGGCCTTGCGCAGCCGGAAGGTGGTGCGGCGGACGATGACCTCGACCTGGTGCGCGATCCAGTTGCGGATGAACGCGTCCAGGGACAGGGTGCGGGGCACGCCGTCCACCAGCGCCAGCATGTTGGCGCCGAAGTTGGTCTGGAGGTCGGTGTGCTTGTACAGGTTGTTGAGGACGACCTTGGCCACGGCCTCCCGCTTGAGCACGATGACCAGGCGCTGGCCGGTGCGGGAGGAGGTCTCGTCGCGGACGTCGGCGATGCCGCCGACCCTGCCGTCCTTCACCAGGTCGGCGATCTTCTGCGCGAGGTTGTCCGGGTTGACCTGGTAGGGCAGTTCGGTGACGACCAGGCACTGACGGCCCTGGATCTCCTCGACCTCCACCACCGCGCGCATGGTGATCGAGCCGCGGCCGGTGCGGTACGCGTCCTCGATGCCGCGGCGGCCCACGACCAGGGCGCCGGTGGGGAAGTCCGGGCCCTTGATCCGCTCCATGAGGGCTTCGAGCATCTCCTCATGGGTGGCCTCCGGGTGCGCCAGGCACCACTGCACGCCCGCGGCGACCTCGCGCAGGTTGTGCGGCGGGATGTTCGTGGCCATGCCGACCGCGATGCCCGCCGAACCGTTGATCAGCAGGTTCGGGAAGCGCGCGGGCAGCACGGCCGGCTCCTGGGAGCGGCCGTCGTAGTTGTCGGTGAAATCGACGGTCTCCTCGTCGATGTCCCGCAGCATCTCCATGGCCAGCGGCGCCATCCGGCACTCGGTGTACCGCATGGCCGCCGCCGGGTCGTTGCCCGGGGAGCCGAAGTTGCCGTTGCTGTCCACCAGCGGCATCCGCATCGCCCACGGCTGGGCGAGGCGCACCAGGGCGTCGTAGATGGAGGAGTCGCCGTGCGGGTGGTAGTTGCCCATGACGTCGCCGACGACGCGGGCGCACTTGTAGTAGCCGCGGTCGGGGCGGTACCCGCCGTCGTACATCGCGTACAGCACACGGCGGTGCACGGGCTTCAGACCGTCGCGCACGTCCGGCAGCGCCCGGGAGACGATCACGCTCATCGCGTAGTCGAGGTAGGAGCGCTGCATCTCCGTCTCGAGGCCGACGGGCTCGATGCGCAGGGTGCCCTCGGGGGCGCCGGTGTCTTCGGTGGGTGGGGTCTCGTCGACCATCGGCTGGCCTAAGTCCTTTCAGGGAACAGCCCGGATGCGGGACTGCTGCGTGTCGCCGGCTTCGAACGGGCCGCGAGGCCCCTCGGGCGGGACGGGCTCCGCGCGGCGGCCGGGGAGCCGCCGGGCGGGGGTGCCGTGCGCCCCGGGCGGCCCGCCCCCGCCGGCCGGGCCGGGGCGCCGCCCGGGGCGGACCCGCCGCCCCGGTCAGATGTCCAGGAAGCGGACGTCCTTGGCATTGCGCTGGATGAACTGACGCCTGGCGTCCACGTCCTCGCCCATCAGCACGGAGAACAGGTCGTCCGCCTGGGCCGCGTCGTCCAGGGTGACCTGGCCGAGCACACGGTGCTCGATGTCCATGGTGGTGATCCGCAGTTCCTCGGCGTTCATCTCGCCCAGACCCTTGAAGCGCTGGATGGAGTCGTCCCTGATGCGCTTGCCGGCCTGGCGGCCGAGCTCGATCAGGGCGTCGCGCTCGCGGTCGGAGTAGGCGTACTCGAAGTCGTCCCGGCCCCACTTGATCTTGTAGAGCGGGGGACGCGACAGGTACACGTGGCCGGCCTCGACCAGCGGGCGCATGAAGCGGAAGAGGAACGTCAGGAGCAGGGTGCTGATGTGCTGGCCGTCGACGTCGGCGTCCGCCATCAGAATGATCTTGTGGTACCGGAGCTTCGAGATGTCGAAGTCCTCGTGCACACCCGTGCCGAAGGCGGAGATCAGCGCCTGGATCTCGGTGTTCTGGAGGATCTTGTCGATCCGCGCCTTCTCCACGTTCAGGATCTTGCCGCGGATGGGCAGGATGGCCTGGTACATCGGGTTGCGGCCCGCCTTGGCGGAGCCGCCCGCGGAGTCGCCCTCGACGATGAAGATCTCGCACTTGGACGGGTCGTTGCTCTGGCAGTCGCTGAGCTTGCCCGGCAGGGACGCGGTCTCCAGCAGGCCCTTGCGGCGGGTGAGGTCGCGCGCCTTGCGGGCGGCCACCCGGGCGGTGGCGGCCTGGATGGCCTTGCGGATGATGTCCGAGGCCTCGTTCGGGTTGCGGTCCAGCCAGTCGCTGATGTGCTCGTGGGCGACCTTCTGCACGAAGGTCTTGGCCTCGGTGTTGCCGAGCTTGGTCTTGGTCTGGCCCTCGAACTGCGGCTCGCCGAGCTTGACCGAGATGATCGCGGTCAGGCCCTCGCGGATGTCCTCGCCGGTGAGGTTGTCGTCCTTCTCCCGCAGCAGCTTCTTCTCGCGCGCGTACCGGTTGATCAGACCGGTCAGCGCGGCCCGGAAGCCCTCCTCGTGAGTGCCGCCCTCATGGGTGTGGATGGTGTTCGCGAAGGAGTAGACACCCTCGGTGAACTGGGTGTTCCACTGCATGGCGATCTCCGCGGAGATCGCCTTCTCCTTGTCCTCGGCCTCGAAGTCGATGACCGTGGGGTGCACCGTCTCGCCCTTGCGGGAGTTGAGGTAGCGCACGAAGTCGGAGATGCCGCCCTCGTAGTGGTAGCGCACCGACAGCGGGCTGCCGTCCTCGTTCGCGTGGACCGGGCGCTCGTCCGTCAGGGTGATGGTCAGGCCCTTGTTGAGGAACGCCATCTCCTGGAAGCGCCGCGAGAGCGTCTCGAAGGAGTACTCGGTGGTCTCGAAGATGTCCGGGTCGGCCCAGAAGGTGACCGACGTGCCGGTCTCCGCGACCTCCTCGTTCCTGGCCAGCGGGGCCGTCGGGGCGCCGAGCTTGAAGTCCTGGGTCCAGCGGTAGCCGTCCCGCTTGACCTCCACCGAGAGCCGGGTGGACAGCGCGTTGACGACGGACACGCCCACGCCGTGCAGACCGCCGGAGACGGAGTAGCCGCCGCCGCCGAACTTGCCGCCCGCGTGCAGTACGGTGAGCACGACCTCGACGGCCGGTCTGCCCTCGCTCGGCACGATGTCCACGGGGATGCCGCGGCCGTTGTCGACGACGCGCACCGCCCCGTCGGGCAGGATCGTCACGTCGATCGTGTCCGCGTACCCGGCCATGGCCTCGTCGACGGAGTTGTCCACGACCTCCTGGACGAGGTGGTGCAGCCCGCGCTCACCGGTCGAGCCGATGTACATGCCGGGCCGCTTGCGGACCGCGTCCAGGCCCTCGAGCACGGTGATCGCGCTCGCGTCGTACGCGGACGGCGCCGGGTCGCTGGACCCGGCGGCGGACGAGGTGGTTGTGATGTTCTCGGTGGGATTGCCGGAATCGGCCACGAAGCGCCCTTTCTGGCACAGCACGGGCCGACCTTCAGGTCTTCTTCGCGACCCGGGGGCGGCCTCGTCGTTCGGCACATGGTCCACAAGCGGCGGACTGCCCTAAGTCTACCGGTACCACCGACATGGATGGGGGTTTGGCGGTACCTGGGTTCCCATGTGCCGCTCTGAACCGCCTCCGGGTAACTCCCCACACGCGGACCGGGGCGTCAGGAGGCTGAAATGGGCGCTGAAGGCTTCGGGGCGAGCACCCTCCGCAGTCGCGGTCCCGCCCTATCCGTAGGTGTCCCCCGGGCCCCTGCTCCCGGGCGCCCGCCAGCCCCCGCGCGGCCGCGGCGGACCGGACGGCCCCAGCACCTTGATGAGCCGCACGGTGCCGTGGCCGAGGTCCTGGTTCAGCCGCGCCACCAACTGCGGGGCCAGCAGGCGCAACTGCGTCGCCCAGGCCGTGGAGTCGCAGACCACGGTGAGCACCCGCTCCTGCTGGTCGTAGCCCTCCGGGCGGCAGTGCGCGGCGATCTCGGGGCCGACCAACTGCGGCCAGCGGCCCATCACCCCGCCGACCGCGGCCGGGGCCTCCCAGCCGCGCTCGGTGATCAGGCGGTTGACGGCGGCGCCCAGCGGCAGCGGGTCCCGGCCGTCGGCGCGGGCGCCGCTGCGCAGGCCGCCGCGCCTGGCCTGCCTGCGCCGCCCGGCCTCCTCGCCGCGGGCGCGGGCCCGCTCCCGCGCGGCGCGCAGGGCCACCCGGGCCAGGTCCACGCCGGACAGGGCGGGGGGCGCGGCGGCCGGGTCCCCGGGCGGCGGGGCCGGGGAGGCGGGGGAGGCGGGGCCCTGGGCCGCGGGGCCTCGGGGGGCGGGGTTCTGGGGGGCGGGCGGGAGGTGCCGCATGGGAGGGGTGCTGCTGGTGTTGCGGGGCATGGCGAACGGGTCGGACGGGTTCAGCGGGTCGGGTGGGGTCATGCGGCGCGCTCCACGGTGCCGCCCGAGACCGTGTAGCGGGCCCCCGTGAGCACCCGCGGCACGTCGTCGTCCACCGCCGCGGTGACCAGCACCTGCTCGCCCGGCGCGACCAGCTCCGCCAGGCGGTGCCTGCGCGCGGCGTCCAGCTCGGCGAACACGTCGTCCAGGATCAGCACCGGCTCCCCCGGCCGCCGCCCGCCCGCGGACTCCTCGAAGCCCTCGGGGTCCTCGGCGCGCAGCAGGTCGTACGAGGCCAGGCGCAGCGCCAGCGCGAACGACCAGGACTCGCCGTGGCTGGCGTACCCCTTGGCGGGCAGCTCGCCCAGGCGCAGCACCAGGTCGTCGCGGTGCGGGCCGACCAGGGTCAGGCCGCGCTCCAGCTCCTGGCGGCGCGCCTCGGCGAGCGCGGCGAGCACGGCCGCGCCCAGGTCCTCCCGGCCGCGCGGCGCCAGGGCGGCCAGGTCGCCGACGGACGCGCGGTACTCCAGCGCCGTCGGCCCGCCGCCGGGGGCGAGCTGCTCGTACGCCTTGTCGACCAGCGGGCCGAGCGCCGCCACCAGGTCCAGCCGGGCGGCCAGCAGCTCGGCGCCCGCCCTGGCCAAGTGCTGGTCCCACACGTCGAGGGTGGACAGGTCGGCCCGGCCTCCGGTGCTCCTGCGGGCCATGGCCGCCGACTTCAGCAGGGCGTTGCGCTGCTTGAGGACCCGCTCGTAGTCCTGGCGGACGGCCGCCATCCGCGGGGAGCGCGCGGTGACCAGCTCGTCCAGGAAGCGGCGGCGCTCCCCCGGGTCGCCCTTGACCAGCGACAGGTCCTCGGGCGCGAACAGCACGGTGCGCAGGATGCCGAGCACGTCGCGCGGGCGGACCTGCGACGAGCGGTTGATCCTGGCGCGGTTGGCCCGGCCCGGGTTGATCTCCAGCTCGACGAGGTGACGGCGCTCCGCCTCGCCCTCGCCGCGGACCACGACGCCGCGTACCACGGCGCGCTCGGCGCCGAGCCGCACCAGCGGGGCGTCGGCCGCGACCCGGTGGCTGCCCAGGGTCGCGAGGTAGCCGACGGCCTCGACCAGGTTCGTCTTGCCCTGCCCGTTCGGGCCGACGAAGGCCGTCACGCCCGGGTCGAGCGCTATCTCGGCCCGGGCGTACGACCGGAAGTCGGCGAGCGACAGATGTGAAAGGTGCATCCCTGCGGGCGGAGCCTGCCTGCTTGAGCGTGCGCGGCCCGCGCCGACCTCCTCCGCGCGGTGTGGTCCCGGTGACCTTCGCTGCCGAGGTTACTCGGCGGCGGTGACGGCGTGGCCGCCGAACTGCTTGCGCAGGGCGGCGATCATCTTCATCTGCGGGGAGTCGTCCTGCCGGGAGGAGAAGCGGGCGAACAGCGAGGCGGTGATCGCGGGCAGCGGCACCGCGTTGTCGATGGCCGCCTCGACCGTCCAGCGGCCCTCGCCGGAGTCCTCCGCGTAGCCGCGCAGCTTGCCCAGGTGCTCGTCGTCGTCCAGCGCGCGCACGGCCAGGTCGAGCAGCCAGGAGCGGATGACCGTGCCCTGCTGCCAGTTGCGGAAGACCTCACGCACGTCGGTGACGGATTCGGCGGACTCCAGCAGCTCCCAGCCCTCGGCGAGGGCCTGCATCATGGCGTACTCGATGCCGTTGTGGACCATCTTCGCGAAGTGGCCCGCGCCGACCTTGCCGGCGTGCACGGCGCCGAGCTCGCCCTCGGGCTTGAGGGCGTCGAAGATCGGCTGGACCTTGGCGACGTCCTCGGCGCGGCCGCCGTACATCAGGCCGTAGCCGTTCTCCAGGCCCCACACGCCGCCGGAGACGCCGCAGTCCACGAAGCCGATGCCCTTGGCGGCGAGCAGCTCGGCGTGCTTCTCGTCGTCGGTCCAGCGGGAGTTGCCGCCGTCCACCACGACGTCGCCGGGCGAGAGCAGCTCGGCCAGCGCCTCGACGGTGCTCTGCGTGGCATCGCCCGCCGGCACCATCACCCACACCACGCGCGGCGCCGACAGGCCGTCCACAAGCTCCTTGAGGCTGTGGACGTCGGCGAGCTCCGCGTTCCGGTCGTAGCCGATGACGGTGTGGCCGGCGCGGCGGATGCGCTCCCGCATGTTGCCGCCCATCTTGCCGAGACCGATGAGACCGAGCTCCATCACAGACCTTTCGACGTTCCGTATCAGGGGCGACGGGCCGCCGCGCCCCTCGGCCGAGCCTACGTGGCCTGCCGGGCGCGGCCCGAGGCCGGTCGGGGCGGGCTGTTCAGGCGACGGGTACCCGGCCCGGTGGCCTTCAACCGGTGGGGGGCCGGGGCGGAGCGGCGGGGCGGCCGGGGCGCGGGCAGGCCCCGGAGGGGTGTGCCGTCCGGGGCCTGGCGGGCGCGGGGCGGATCAGCCGGACAGGCGGACCGGCATGATCAGGTACTTGTAGGACTCGTCCGCCTCCGCGTCCACCGCCGGGCGGCCGCTGAGCAGGGCGGGCTTGGTGTGGGTGGTGAACGAGAGCTGCGCGACGGGCGAGTCGATCGCGCTGAGGCCGTCGAGCAGGAACGTGGGGTTGAAGGCGATGGAGATGTCGTCGCCCTCCAGGCCGCACTCGACGCGCTCGGAGGCCTGCGCGTCGTCGCTCGAGCCGGCCTCGAGGGTGACCACGCCCTGCTCGAAGCTCAGCCGGACCGGGGTGTTGCGCTCGGCGACCAGGGCGACGCGCTTGACGGCCTCCACGAAAGGCGCCGTCTCGATCACCGCGACGGAGGCGAACTCCGTCGGGAACAGGGTGCGGTACTTCGGCAGGTCGCCTTCGAGCAGCCGGGTGGTGGTGCGGCGGCCGGCGCCCTCGAAGCCGATCAGGCCCTCGCCCTCGCCGCTGTTGGCGAGCGCCAGGCTGACGGTGTCGCCCTGGGTGAGGGACTTGGCGGTGTCGAGCAGCGTCTTGGCGGGGACGAGCGCGACCGCGGACATCTCCGGGGACTCCGGCTTCCACATGAACTCGCGGACGGCGAAGCGGTAGCGGTCGGTGGCGGCCAGGGTGACGGTGTCGCCCTCGATCTCGATGCGGACGCCGGTGAGGACGGGCAGGGTGTCGTCCCGGCCGGCGGCGATGGCGACCTGGGCGACGGCGGCGGCGAAGACGTCACCGGGCACCGAGCCGGAGGCGCTGGGCATGGCGGGCAGGGACGGGTACTCGTCCACCGGCAGGGTGTGCAGGGTGAACCGGGAGCTGCCGCAGACCACGTTGACCCGGACGCCCTCGGTGGAGATCTCGACGGGGCGGTTGGGCAGGGCGCGGGAGATGTCGGCGAGCAGGCGGCCGGAGACCAGGACGGTGCCCTCGTCCTCCACGTCCGCCTCGACCTCGACGTGGGCGGAGACCTCGTAGTCGAAGCCGGACAGGCTCAGGGTGCCCTGCTGGGCCTTGAGCAGCAGGCCGGCCAGCACGGGCACCGGTGGACGGGCCGGGAGACTGCGGGCCGTCCAGGCCACTGCCTCCGCGAGGACGTCTCGCTCCACCCGGAACTTCACCGGAACCGCCTCCTGCTGTTGCTGGCCTGTCTCGTGTTCGTTGCCGGGACACAGTCTGACGCACGGCACCGACAGCGTGTGCGGCTCGGGTCAACTCGACGGAAACCGCTCCTGGCGGCTCGGACGCCGTTCGTCCACAGGCGTCGCTTCGAGCCGAATCCCCCGGGGTATCCGTGTAGTCGTAGTAATAGGGGCTGTGGATACGGTGGATAACCTGTATCCGCCCTGGTCAGGCCCGCTTTTTTATCCACCGGGCCTGTGGGTGGAGCGGTGGACAACTTGGCCTTCCCTGTGGATGAAGCCGAGGTTTTCCACAGCCATCCACAGGACGCCCTGGGTTGTCCCCAAGTCGATCCCCAGGTTCTACCCCTGTTTTCCCCAAGCCAATCGCGGCGTCGGTGTGACGCCTTTCACTCGTCCTGGCTAAAGCCTAAGTGATGTTGCCGAACAGTGGACAGAGGTGTGGAAAAGCTGTGCATAACCGGGGGTTGGCTGTGGGTTGCCGGTGGACAACTCTCCGGAGCGCGGTCCGGACCCTGCTGTGTCCACAGGCTGTGGACAACGGTTTACCACATATCCCCAGCCGATCCACCTGCGGGGACATCCCACCACACACAGGGGCTGTGGAGAGCCTCTGGACAACTCCGGCTTCCCCAGGCTGTGGACGGTGCTGGAGGCCGATTCCTGTGGACAGCGAGGGTCGGAGCCTGCGGTGTTCGAAGGACGGCTGTTCGGGTGACGACCGCACGCACCCCGGGCGCGCCGCGGGTGCCCCCCTCGGCGGGGGCGGCTCGGGGGCCGGACGCCGTTCGCGGCACACGACGAGGGGCGGTGGGCGAGGACTCCCGTCCTCGCCCACCGCCCCTCGCGGCCGTCCGCCGGGCCCTGCCGCTCAGCTCTTGATGCGGTTGGTCAGCTCCGTCACCTGGTTGTAAATGGACCGCCGCTCCGCCATCAGCGTGCGGATCTTGCGGTCGGCGTGCATCACCGTGGTGTGGTCGCGGCTGCCGAACTGGGCGCCGATCTTCGGCAGCGACAGGTCCGTCAGCTCCCGGCACAGGTACATCGCGATCTGCCGCGCCGTGACGATGACCCGGCTGCGCGAGGGACCGCACAGGTCCTCCACGGTCAGCCCGAAGTAGGAGGCGGTGGACGCCATGATGGTCGCCGCCGTGATCTCCGGACCGGTGTCGTCGCCGCCGGGCATCAGGTCCCGCAGCACCTGCTCGGTGAGCTGGAGGTCCACCGGCTGCCGGTTGAGGCTGGCGAACGCCGTGACCCGGATCAGCGCACCCTCCAGCTCCCGGATGTTGCGGGAGATCCGGGACGCGATGAACTCCAGCACCTCCGGCGGCGCGTTCAACTGCTCCTGGATCGCCTTCTTGCGCAGGATCGCGATCCGGGTCTCCAGCTCGGGCGGCTGCACATCGGTGATCAGCCCCCACTCGAACCGGTTGCGCAGCCGGTCCTCCAGCGTGACCAACTGCTTGGGCGGCCGGTCCGAGGAGATCACGATCTGCTTGTTGGCGTTGTGCAGCGTGTTGAAGGTGTGGAAGAACTCCTCCTGGGTCTGCTCCTTGGTCTCCAGGAACTGGATGTCGTCCACCAGCAGGATGTCCATGTCCCGGTACCGCTTGCGGAAGCCGTCCGCCTTGCCGTCCCGGATCGAGTTGATGAACTCGTTGGTGAACTCCTCGGAGCTGACGTACCGCACCCGCGTGCCCTCGTAGAGGCTGCGGGCGTAGTGCCCGATCGCGTGCAGCAGGTGCGTCTTGCCCAGGCCGGACTCGCCGTAGATGAACAGCGGGTTGTACGCCTTGGCGGGCGCCTCGGCCACGGCCACGGCCGCCGCGTGCGCGAAGCGGTTGCTGGCGCCGATGACGAAGGTGTCGAACAGGTACTTGGGGTTCAGGCGGGCCGCGGGCTCCCCCGGGCCCTGCGCCGGGCCGGGCTGGGCGGCCAGCGGGTGGGGGGCGCCGCTGGGCGCGGGCCGGTCGGGGCGGCCGGTCCTGGCCGCGGGCAGCGGCGGGCGCTCCCCGTCGTCGCCGGGCCCGGACGGCCTGGGCAGCACGGGACGGTCGTCGCCGCCGCGCTGGGCGGGCAGGCCGGGCAGCTCCTGCGCCCGCGGTCCGCGGCGCTCGTCGTGCTCGGGGCGGGCCGGGCCCCGGTGGGCGGGGCCCTCGTCGGACGGGTCCGGCCAGTCGCCGCGCGGGGCGTAGGCGTCGTGGTCGGGGTAGCCCAGCCGCGGCTGCTGCCAGTCCTCGGTGCGGTCGCGCCGCTCCGGCACGCCGGAGCGCGCGGGCTCGTCCGGGTGGCCGGACGGGCGGCGCGGCGCGGGGCCCTCGCCCGCGGGGCCGTCCCCGTAGCCGCCGTCGTACCCGGCGCCGTCGTACCCCGCCGCGTCGTAGCCGCCCCAGGCGCCGGCGGGGCGCGGCTCCTGGTGGGGCTCGGCCGGCGGGCGGACGGGCCTGACCTGGGGTGCGGGCGCGGGTGCCGGGGCGGGCGGCGTCGCGCCCGCCGACGGGTCCACGGTCACCGCGATCCGGATCGGCCGGCCGAACTCGCGGCTCAGCTCCTCGGTGATCTGCTTGAGCAGACGGCCCTCCAGGACCGCCTTGGCGAACTCGTTCGGCACGGCGAGCAGCGCGGTGTCCGACACGAGCGCGAGCGCCTGGCTGGTGCGCAGCCAGCGTCTGTCCTTCGCCTCCACGCCGTCGTCGCCGGTCAGCCGGTCCACGACCCTGGTCCACCCTGCGGCAAGATCGGCGGTTACGTCAGCCACAGTGCACGCTCTCTCGCTTGGGGGTCGGGCTCGCTCGGGCTGCCCGCGGACACTTCGCATGGGATTCCCGCACGTCGGAAGGGGTGCCGTGGTGGTGCGGGCGAGACAAGTGAAGTCCAGCAACGGTAGTCAGCACCCGCTGCCGCCCTCAAGTCGTTGTCCACAGGCTGTGTACAACTCTGCCACGGCGTCCGGGCGGCCTGTCGCGGGGCCGGACGGGGGGAGCGCCGGTTTGACCGGATGGCGTAGCGCCGCGTACCGTGACCAGGTCGAGTTGTCGATGGCTGCTGCCGCATGCCTCCGATGGGCAGGGTCGCACAGCGCAGTGGACGCCTCCGGCGCCGCTCGCGGCGATCGTGAAGCGGTACACCACTGAGGCGTATCGCGAGTCATCTCGTGGGCGCACGGTGACAGCCAGGCGACGCCCCGCCACCACGATTCATTCTGGAGCCCACGAGTGAGCAAGCGCACCTTCCAGCCGAACAACCGCCGCCGCGCGAAGACCCACGGCTTCCGGCTGCGCATGCGCACCCGCGCCGGTCGCGCCATCCTTACGGCCCGCCGCAGCAAGGGCCGCGCACGTCTGTCCGCCTGACCTTCACCGATCAGGTCATGCCGTGCTGCCCACCGAGAACCGGCTGAGGCGGCGCCAGGACTTCGCGACCGCGGTACGCCGGGGACGCCGGGCCGGCCGCCCGCACCTGGTAGTTCACCTCAGTAGCGGCAGCCCGCCCGCAAGGGACAACAGGGACCCGCACGCGGAAGGGGGATCGCCTCCCCCCGCGCGTGCGGGTTTCGTCGTCGGCAAGGCCGTGGGCAAGGCGGTCCAGCGCAACCTGGTCAAACGCAGGCTGCGCCACCTCGTGCGGGAACGGCTGCCCCTCTTGCCGCCCGGTAGCCTGATAGTCGTACGGGCGCTGCCCGGCGCGAGCACAGCGGATCATGCCGCGCTGGCGCGAGACCTTGACGCCGCGCTTCAGCGGCTGCTGCCTGCCAAGGCAGGAGGGGCGAGATGAAGTACCCGCTGCTCGGGCTGATCAAGTTGTACCAGTGGATCGTCAGTCCGCTGCTCGGGCCCGTGTGCAAGTACTACCCCTCGTGTTCCCACTACGGGTATCAGGCGATCGATCTGCACGGCGCGGTGAAGGGGACGGCGCTGACCGTCTGGCGGATCCTGCGCTGCAATCCCTGGTCGGCCGGAGGGGTGGACCACGTGCCACCGCGCAAGCGGCCACCGATCTTCCGGCGCGCCACGAACCGTGGAGCCGACGACCGTAGTCCGGCGCCCGCGCCCAAGCCCCAAGGAGCCTGACCGTGGGTCTGTTGAACCCGCTCTACGACGCAGTGTCGTGGATCATCGTCCAGTTCCACACGCTGTACAGCAAGATCTTCGATCCCGACAGCGGGTGGGCATGGGGCCTGTCCATCGTCTCGCTCGTGATCGTGATCCGGATCTGCCTGATCCCGCTCTTCGTGAAGCAGATCAAGGCGACCCGGAACATGCAGGCGCTCCAGCCGAAGATGAAGGCCATCCAGGAGCGCTACAAGAGCGACCGGCAGCGCCAGTCCGAAGAGATGATGAAGCTGTACAAGGAGACGGGCACCAACCCGTTCTCCTCGTGCCTGCCGATCCTGGTGCAGTCTCCGTTCTTCTTCGCGCTGTACCACGTGCTGACGCGGATCGCCAACGGTCACCGCGTCGGTGTCATCGACGACCCGGACATGATCACCAGCGCCCGTGAGGCGCACATCTTCGGCGCCCCGATCGCGTCGAAGTTCATGGACAGCCAGGCGAAGCTCAACGACTTCAACGCCACGCTGACCGACGTCCGGATCGTCACGGTCGTCATGATCGTCCTGATGTCGCTGTCGCAGTTCATCACGCAGCGGCAGCTCATGACCAAGAACGTCAACCTGACGGTGAAGACGCCGTTCATGCAGCAGCAGAAGATGCTGATGTACGTCTTCCCGATCATGTTCGCGGTCTTCGGCATCAACTTCCCCGTGGGTGTGCTCGTCTACTGGTTGACCACGAACGCGTGGACCATGTGCCAGCAGCTCTTCGTCATCCGGCGCAACCCCACCCCGGGCAGCAAGGCGTTCGAGGAGCGGCAGGAGCGGCTGAAGGCCAAGGGCAAGATGCTCGACCCGAAGACCGGCAAGGTCGTGCCGCTCCAGGAGCCCGCCGCCGTCGCGGCCACCGCCTCGGCCGGCGCCCCGGTGCGGCGGCAGCAACCCAAGCGGCAGCCGAAGGCCAAGCGCCAGCAGGGCGGCGCCGCGGGAGCGAAGCCCCAGCCCGGCGCTCCGGCCAAGCCGGATCTGACCAAGGGCTCCTCGGTCGACGACAACGGCAGGGCCGAAGGGTCCGCGGAGGACGCCGCGCCCGACGGCCCCGAGGACACCCCGCCGCAGCCGCGGGACCGGTCCGGCGGGTCCCGGCCCAGGGGGCAGTCCGGCCAGCCCGGGCGCACCCAGCAGGGCGGTCAGCAGCGCAAGGGCGGCGGCAAGGGCCGCAAGGGCGGCAAGCCCCGGCCGTCGACGAACTCCCGGTCCACCAAGAAGTAGCCCGCACCACCCGGCCGCCGCGGCACCCGTGCCCGCACCGGACCCACGACCCGCACCAGAACATCCTGAAGGAGTCCATCCGTGACGGAAGGCACCACCCCCACCGCCGAGGGCACTGTCTCCGCCCCCGCCGAAGGCGACAGCCTGACCAGGCTCGAGCAGGAAGGGGAGATCGCGGCGGACTACCTCGAGGGACTGCTGGACATCGCCGACCTCGACGGTGACATCGACATGGACGTCGAGGGCGACCGCGCGTCCGTCTCGATCGTCGTGCCCGAGCCGGGGGCCGGGCGCGAGCTCCAGAAGCTGGTCGGCAGGGAGGGCGAGGTCCTGGAGGCGCTCCAGGAGCTCACCCGCCTGGCCGTGCACCGGGAGACCGGTGACCGCAGCCGCCTGATGCTGGACATCGCCGGCTACCGCGCGCGCAAGCGGGCGGAGCTCGCCGAGCTGGGCGCCAAGGCGGCCGAGGAGGCCAAGGGCACCGGGCAGCCGGTGAAGCTGCGCCCGATGACGCCGTTCGAGCGCAAGGTCGTGCACGACGCGGTGGCCGCGGCCGGGCTGCGCAGCGAGTCCGAGGGCGAGGAGCCGCAGCGCCGGGTGGTCGTGCTCCCGGTGTGACGGTCCGCGTCCGTGTCATGCCCGACCGGCCCCGCCTGCTCCCGGCAGGCGGGGCCGGTCCTTTGTCGCCAGGCTGGGAGAATGGGCTCGGTACCGCAGGGTCCGGGTGCCAGGGGCCGATGGGAAGGATGATTCCGTGGTGGACGCAGGGGAGCTTCCGGCGGCGCCGGAGCAGGCGCGGGCGGTCTTCGGCGAGCGCTTCGCGCAGGCCATGCGCTACGCGGAGCTCCTGGCGGACACGGGGGTGCGGCGCGGGCTCATCGGTCCCCGCGAGGTGCCGCGGCTGTGGGAGCGCCATCTGGTGAACTGCGCGGTGCTGTCGGAGGTGGTCCCGGAGAACGTCTCCGTGTGCGATGTCGGCTCCGGCGCCGGGCTGCCGGGCATCCCTCTGGCGCTCACCCGGCCGGATCTGCGGATCACCCTGCTGGAGCCGCTGCTGCGGCGCACGAACTTCCTCCAGGAGGTCGTGGTCGAGCTGGGCCTGGAGAACGTGACGGTGGCGCGGGGCCGGGCCGAGGAGATGATCGGCAAGCTGCCGCCCGTTGATGTGGTGACCGCGCGCGCCGTGGCGCCGCTGGACCGTCTGGCGGGCTGGGGACTGCCGCTGCTGCGCCCGCACGGGGAGATGCTGGCCCTGAAGGGTGAGACCGCCGAGGAGGAGCTCAAGACCTCCCGGGACGCCCTGCACAAGCTGGGCGCGGTGGAGTGGTCCGTGGTCCGGGTGGGGGCCGGGGCGGCGGATCCGCCGGCGACCGTGGTGCGTGTCCTGGTGGGGGAGAGCCCCGGTGGTGTGCGCGCGGGGGCCCGCAGGGCGAAGGCGGTACGGGCGAACCGCGCGACGAGGGGTGGACGGCGCAGGCGCTGAGCGCCGCCCGTCCGGCGTCCGCCACATTGGAGCAAATGGGGCAGAACGCGTAAACGGAGTGTCGCTTGGCAAAAGGTGCATCACTCCGGGCATCGTGTTTCACGTGAAACGTCGCTCGCTACTGCCTGGAATCCTCAGCCGCGGTCGCGCTGCGGCCGCACGCTCGAATCGGTCACCCGAACGAGCTAATCCCCCGGGCTCGGCCGTCCACAGGGAGCCCTCCTCCCCGGCAGGTCACGGGTCCCCCGAGGGCGTCGCGGTCCCGGGACCGGCGAACCCTCGGGGCGCCGTCAACTCCCCGGCTGTCAACCCCGGAACGGGGGACAACCCTGCCGGAGAGGTGGTTTCCCTCACGGAAGGCAGAACCGCTGTAGTTTCTGGTGCCAAAGACATGGCAGGCTCTGTACCCCGTGAGTCTGTATCGCGCGAGCCCGTGTGGCGCGAGTCCGTAGCGGGTGAGTCCGTAACGCGTGAGTCCGAAGCCCCTGAGAGTGCACCGGAGAGTGAACCCTTGCGGTCCGAAGCCAATATCTCGGGTCCGGTGGCTGAGCCGGTACCCGCTCCTCGGAGCGAATCGACGGAGACACCCCATCTGATGGACGACACCCCGATCGGCCGGGCGGCCCAGCTCGCCGTCGAGGCGATGGGCCGGGCCGGGCAGGGTCTGCCCCGTCCGGAGCAGACCCGTGTCATCGTCGTCGCCAACCAGAAGGGCGGGGTGGGCAAGACCACGACGACGGTCAACCTCGCCGCCTCGCTGGCCCTGCACGGGGCCCGGGTGCTGGTGGTGGACCTCGACCCGCAGGGGAACGCCTCCACCGCGCTCGGCATCGACCACCACGCCGAGGTGCCGTCCATCTACGACGTGCTGGTGGAGAGCAAGCCGCTCGCGGACGTGGTGCAGCCGGTGCCCGATGTGGAGGGGCTGTTCTGCGCGCCCGCCACCATCGACCTGGCCGGCGCGGAGATCGAGCTGGTCTCCCTGGTGGCCCGGGAGAGCAGGCTCCAGCGTGCCATCCAGTCCTACGAGCAGCCGCTGGACTACATCCTCATCGACTGCCCGCCCTCCCTGGGGCTGCTGACGGTCAACGCCCTGGTGGCCGGGGTGGAGGTGCTCATCCCGATCCAGTGCGAGTATTACGCGCTGGAGGGCCTCGGCCAGTTGCTGCGGAACGTGGAACTCGTCCGCGGGCACCTCAACCCCCGGCTCCACGTCTCGACCATCCTGCTCACCATGTACGACGCCCGCACCAGGCTCGCCTCCCAGGTGGCGCAGGAGGTGCGCAGCCACTTCGGCAACGAGGTCCTCCGCACCGCCATCCCCCGCTCGGTGCGGATCTCCGAGGCGCCCAGCTACGGGCAGACCGTGCTGACCTACGACCCGGGTTCGGCGGGCGCCCTCTCCTACTTCGAGGCGGCCCGGGAAATCGCGCTACGCGGGATGCCGCAGAATCAGTCGGGTCAGGATCTCTCCGTCCACTACGACGGACGGCACACACACTCGACCAGCCAGCAGCACAGCAGCGCCTCGGAGGGGATGCAGTGAGCGAGCGACGCAGGGGACTCGGACGCGGCCTCGGAGCCCTGATTCCCCCGGCGCCGGACGGTTCGGCGGGCGGTGGGACGGCGACGGTGACCGCGCCCGGCGCCGCCTCGCCGACGGCGGTTCCGGTACTCACCCCGGAGCGCGGGGTGGCGGTGGCCAGCCTGGCCGCGCTGCCGGACGCCGGCGCCGCCGATGTTTCACGTGAAACCGGCGCCCGGGAGGTGCCCGGTGCCGAGTTCGCCGAGCTTCCGCTCGACACCATCTCGGCCAACCCCCGCCAGCCCCGTACGGTCTTCGACGACGAGGCGCTCGAGGAGCTCGTCCACTCCATCAAGGAGGTGGGCCTGCTCCAGCCGGTCGTGGTGCGGCGCACCGGGCCGGAGTCCTATGAGCTCATCATGGGCGAGCGCCGGTGCCGGGCGAGCCGGCTGGCGGGCCTGGAGCGGATCCCCGCGATCATCCGGGCCACCGAGGACGACAAGCTGCTCCTGGACGCCCTCCTGGAGAACCTCCACCGGGTCCAGCTCAACCCGCTGGAAGAGGCCGCCGCCTACGATCAGCTCCTGCGGGACTTCTCCTGCACCCACGACCAGCTCGCCGACCGGATCGGGCGCTCGCGTCCGCATGTGACCAACACGCTGCGGC
This sequence comes from Streptomyces capparidis, assembly GCF_054782095.1. Lineage (NCBI taxonomy): Bacteria > Bacillati > Actinomycetota > Actinomycetes > Kitasatosporales > Streptomycetaceae > Streptomyces > Streptomyces capparidis. Next base: position 80,868 of record NZ_BAAGTD010000002.1, read on the forward strand.
TGCTGAAGCTCTCCCCGCAGGTGCAGCGCCGGGTGGCCGCCGGAGTGCTCTCCGCCGGGCACGCCCGTGCGCTGCTGAAGATCCAGGACCCGGAGGAGCAGGACCGGCTCGCGCGGCGGATCGTCGCCGAAGGGCTCTCGGTCCGCTCCGCCGAGGAGGTCGTGGACCTGATGTCGGAGGAGGACCGGCCCGCTCCGCGCCGACCTCGGGGGCCCCGGGCGGGCAGGCGGCTGTCCCCCGCGCTCACCGAACTGGGGGAGCGGCTCTCGGACCGCTTCGAGACCCGGGTGAAGGTGGACCTGGGCCAGAAGAAGGGCAAGATCGTCGTGGAGTTCGCCTCGGTGGAGGACCTGGAGCGGATCCTCAGCACGATGGCGCCCGGCGAGGGCAAGGTCCTCCAGCGGAGCCTCCACGAGGTCACCGAGGAGACCGAGGAGACGGAGCGGCCGGAGGGCTGAGCGGGACGGGGCTGTGGGCCGACGGGACCGGCCCTTGGTCCGAATGAGGGGCGCTGTTTCACGTGAAACAGCGCCCCTCCTCGTTTGGCGGTATCCGGTGGGAGGGGTCCTGGGGGACGGGTGCGTTCGGGTGAGGTGCGGGCGGCGCTCGTGTGATCGTCCTGTCGGAGTGCCGTTCCATGAACCCGCGGATACCATGCGCACAGGGATGGCGGGTCCACCGTGGAGGACGACCATGCGATCACTGAGTCGCGGCGGAGCGGGACAGTGGCCACGCGGAGCCCTGGTGGCCACGGGCCTCGGACTGGGAGCGGTGGGGGGATTCATCGGCAGCCTGGTCCATGGGCGAAGGGGCGCGTTCCTCGCCGTCCGGGGTACGGCCCTGGCTCAGCGGGTCCCGGAGGGGCCCGGAGCGTACGCGCCCGGCACATGGGAGCCCGGCGCGCAGGGGTCCGGCGCGCAGGGGTCCGGTACGCAGGGGTCCGGTACGCAGGAGTCCGGCAGGGAGAAGGCCGGCGTCGGCGGAGTGAGGTCGTAGCGCAGATGGGGCGTCGTCTTGTTCCGCTGACCCTGGACAACCTCACCGACCTCCCCAAGCGCTGCCGCCGTTGCGTCTTCTGGGAGTTGGACCCGGTCAGCGGTGAGGCCGCGGTGCAGGCGGGGGCGCCCGAGCTGGAGAAGGAAGCCTGGATCTCGGCGGTGCTGCTGGAGTGGGGCTCCTGCGGCCGGGTGGTGTACGTGGACGATGTGCCGGCGGGGTTCGTGCTCTACGCTCCCCCGGCCTATGTCCCGCGGTCCACCGCGTTCCCGACCAGCCCGGTGTCGCCGGACGCCGTGCAGTTGATGACCGCGCGGATCCTGCCCGGGTTCCAGGGGCAGGGGCTGGGCCGGGTGATGGTGCAGACGGTCGCCAAGGATCTGGTGCGGCGTGGGTTCCGGGCCATCGAGGCGTTCGGGGACACTCGATGGGAGGAGCCCGCCTGCGTGCTGCCCGCGGACCATCTGCTGGCCGTGGGCTTCAAGACGGTGCGACCGCATCCGCGGTTCCCCCGGCTGCGGCTGGAGCTGCGGACGACGATCTCCTGGAAGGAGGACGTCGAGGTGGCGCTGGAGCGGTTGCTGGGCGCGGTCCAGAAGGACCCTGCGTTCCGGCCCGTCTGAGAAAGCGGTCCCCCGTCCGGACGACGCCGCTGTTTCACGTGAAACGCTGCCCGTCCCTCAGTCGGCCGCGATGGCCGGCAGGCGCAGCATCCCTGTGGGCGCGTCGTCCTCCGGTGGGAGGTAGAGCCGTTGGAGGGCCACGGCGACGGCCTCCACGATGCGTGCCTGGAAGCCGGGTGCGGCCAGTCGGGCGGCGTCGTCCGGGTTGGTGAGATAGCCCACCTCCAGCCGGACCGCGGGCATCCGGGTGGTGCGCAGCAGGGTCCAGGTCTTGCCGTGGCTGCGGTTGTCACCGAGTCCGCAGCGGGCCACCATCTCCCGGCGGGCCAGATCGGCGAAGGTGCGACCGGTGTGGGACCAGCGGCCGTGCCGGTCGTAGCCGTAGTAGTAGGCGGCGACTCCGTGGGCGCTGGGGTTGGGGTGGCTGTCGGCGTGCAGGGAGATGGCGAGGTCGGCCTCCGTGGAGTTCGCGAACGCGGCGCGCTCGGCCTCGCCGCTCCCGGTGTTCCGGCCGCGGGTGAGGTAGGTGCGCACCCCGAGGGCGGTCAGGCGGCCCTCCAGTCGGGCGGCCAGCTCCCACATCAGCTCGGCCTCGGTGCGGCCGTCGGCCGTGGCCCCCGGGTCGTCGCCGCCGTGCCCCGGGTCCAGGACGAGCACCTTGCCCGCCAGGGAGGGACCGGAGTCGCGCAGCAGCTCGGCCTCGCGCATCACATGGGGATGGCCGCCGACGACGGTCCTGGCGAGCCGGCCCAGCACGGTGAAGGTGGCCGGGCCGCAGGTGCCGTCCGGGATCAGCCCGGTGTTGCGCTGGAACTCGCGCACGGCCTGCTCGGTGAGCGGGCCGAAGATGCCGTCCACCGGTCCGGGCACGAACCCCATCTCCAGCAGGCGCTGTTGGAGCCGGGCCACGTCGTCACCGACCATGGGGTGGCTGACGTGATGGGTGAGCAGCCGGTCGCCGAGTCTCCAGCGGGCCTCGTCCAGATGCCGGTAGGTCTCCGGCCCCACGACGCCGTCCGCGGTGAGCGCCCGGTCCTGTTGGAAGTGGCGCACGGCCCCCTCCATGGCGGCGTCGAACGGCGCGTCCGGGCCGGCCTCCTCGGTGGTGGCGGGGAGCAGGCCCAGGGCGGTGAGCCTGGACCTGATGTCGGCCACGGCGGGGCCGGTGTCCCCGCGCTTCCAGAGAAAGGGCGCTGTGGTGGGCGGCTGCTGGGTCACGTGCCCGATGGTAGGCAGAACGCCCGCTGTTTCACGTGAAACGCCACAGAGGCGGCCTGTCCCGGTGGGACGGGCCGCCTCTGTGCGCGGTGAGTCGGGGCCGGTCAGATGAAGTCGGCCAGGTCCCGCTCGATGGCGCCCTTGGGCTTGGCGCCGACGATGGTCTTCACGACCTCGCCGCCCTGGTAGACGTTCATGGTCGGGATCGACATGATGCCGTACTTCGCGGCGGTCTCGGGGTTCTCGTCGATGTTCAGCTTGGCGATGGTGATGGAGTCGCCGTGCTCCGCGGCGATCGCCTCGAGGGCCGGGGCGATCATCTTGCACGGGCCGCACCACTCGGCCCAGAAGTCGACCAGCACGGGCTTGTCGCTCTTGAGCACCAGCTCTTCGAAGTCGGCGTCGGTCACGATCTTGGTGGCACCGGCCACGGCAGTCTCCTTGGTGGGGTGTTGGCTGGGTCTGGAAGTCCGCGGGTGAGGGGCGACGGTCAGACGACCGCGGTGTCCCCCGCCTCGGCGGTGGTCAGCTCGGGCTCACGGGTGTGCTCGCTGTGCTCGCCGTCGGCGAGCGCGGCCAGGTAGCGCTCGGCGTCCAGCGCCGCCGCGCAGCCCGTGCCCGCGGCGGTGATGGCCTGGCGGTAGGTGTGGTCCACGACGTCGCCCGCGCCGAAGACCCCGGGGATGTTGGTGCGCGTCGTGGGGGACTCCACCTTCAGGTAGCCCTCGTCGTCCAGGTCGAGCTGGCCCTTGACCAGCTCGGTGCGCGGGTCGTGGCCGATCGCGATGAACAGGCCGGTGGTCGCGAGTTCGGAGGTCTCACCGGTGTTCACGTTCCGCAGGGTCAGCCCGGTCAGCTTGCTCTCGCCGTGGATCTCCGCGACCTCGCTGTTCCACACGAAGCGGATCTTCTCGTCGGCGAAGGCGCGGTCCTGCATCGCCTTGGAGGCGCGCAGGGTGTCCCGGCGGTGGATCACGGTGACGGACTTGGCGAAGCGGGAGAGGAAGGTGGCCTCCTCCATGGCGGTGTCGCCGCCGCCGACCACGGCGATGTCCTGCTCACGGAAGAAGAAGCCGTCGCAGGTGGCGCACCACGACACGCCGCGGCCCGACAGCTCGTCCTCGCGGGGCAGGCCGAGCTTGCGGTGCTGGGAGCCGGTGGCGACGATCACGGCCCTGGCCCGGTGCACGGTGCCGGAGGAGTCGGTGACGGACTTCACCGGCCCGTCGAGCTGCACGGACTCGATGTCGTCCGCGACCAGCTCCGCGCCGAACCGCTCGGCCTGGGCCCGCATGCTGTCCATCAGGTCCGGGCCCATGATGCCCTCGCGGAAGCCGGGGAAGTTCTCCACCTCGGTGGTGTTCATGAGCGCGCCGCCCGCGGTGACCGAGCCTTCGAAGACCAGCGGATTGAGGGCAGCGCGCGCGGTGTAGAGCGCTGCCGTGTACCCCGCCGGTCCGGAACCAATGATGATCACGTTACGGACGTCGCTCACGATTGTTTCCCTGTCTGCCGGCTGGTGTGGTCGTCTGTGTCGTGGGAGCTGCTATCCCGCCTAACGGATACTAAAGGGCGGGCATTCCCGGGGCTTTCCATGACGCGGAGCGGATGCCCGCGCCCGGCGGGGACGGCCGGGCCGGACAGGGAACGGCGGGCGGCTCAGGGGCGGGTGACCGTGCGCTCCAGCAGGACACGCCCCGGACGGCCGGAGGGGTCGGACTCGCAGGAGGAGTCCACCAGGAACACCCGCACCCGCCGCTCGTCGCCCCGCTCGGACAGGACCACCACGCCCACCTGCCGGCCCTCGTAGGCACCCAGGTCGGTGGCGAGCGGCGTCTCGCCGGGCCGGTCGGTGGCGCCCAGCACGCAGGCGGGCAGCCCGGGGCCGGGGGCGGCCGGGTCGGGGGCCTGCTCCGCGGCCATGGGGCTGCTCTGGCGGCGCAGGTCCTGGCCGGAGTCCGCCCGCGGCGCAGCCAGCAGCTCGCGCACCCGGGTGTCCACGGTGGCGTCGGTGTAGACGGCGGGCCCCGCCGCGGTGGCCTCGGCGGCCTCGTCCTTGGCGGCGGCTCCCGCGTCGCCGCCGCCGCCGGAGCCGTTCTGCGACGCCAGCCCCACGAAGAGGGTGCCGAAGCCGACCAGGGCGGCCGCGCAGGCGGCGGCGAGCAGGGCGGACCGCCCGCGGGTCCGCCGCTGGGGGCGGCCGGGGCGGCCGGGGCCGCCGCGGGGGCCGCGGGCGGGGCCGGTGGGCGCGGCACGGTGCGCGGCGGACGCGGGGGCGGGCTCGTCGCCGTCCCGGCCGGGCGGGACGGGGCCCGCGGCCGGCCCGGTGGCTGTCCTGTGGGCGGCTCGCGGCCCGGCGTCGGCGTCCGGCTCCCGGCCCGTGCCCGGCCCCGTGTCCGGGATGGCCGAGTGCGGGGCCGCCGAGTGCGGGACCGCCGTGTCCGAGGCGGTGTCGTCCGGTACGGCTCTGGCCGGGGCGGCCCGGCCACGGGACTGCTGGGCGGGCAGCGCGGGCGCCGCGGGGGCGCCGGCGGACAGCAGGGCCTCGGCGGCGAGCGCCGCATCGATGCGGCCCGCGACGTCGGCCGGCATGCGGGGCGGGCCCGGCAGCCTGCCGAGCAGACCCCGGATCTCGTCGAGGGACTCGCGCACGTCCGCGCAGACCGGGCAGTGCGTGAGGTGGTCGCGCACCCGCACGGAGGGGCCCGCGGGCAGGATGCCCTCGGCGAGGGCGGAGATCTCCGCGACCTCCGGGTGCCACTCGTCGGCGCCTGCGGAGTCCGGACCGGCGTTCACGATGTCCCACCTCCGCCCTGTTCCGGCTGTCGTGCTGCCGTCGGTGTGACGGATGCGCTGCCCGTCGGGTTCCTTCCCCCTCGCGCGGCACCGCTATCCACGCCGGAGCCATCGGTGTGCACGGAGCGCAGATGGGACAGGGCGGGCAGCAACCGGGCCCGCCCGCGGGCGCAGCGGCTCTTCACCGTACCCGTGGGGACGCCGAGGATCTCCGCGGCCTCGGCGACCGCGTACCCCTGCATGTCCACCAGCACCAGCGCGGCCCGCTGCTCGGGCGGCAGGGCGGCGAGCGCGGTCATCAGCTCCGCGTGCAGCTCGCCGCGCTCGGCCGGGGCCTCGGCCGACTCGTGCGGTTCGAGCAGCTCCTCGAAGCGGTCGGAGTCGGACACCGGCGAGGTGCGGCGGGAGTCGGCCTTGCGCAGGCGGTCCAGGCAGGCGTTGACGGTGATCCGGTGCAGCCAGGTGCTCACGGCGGACTGGCCCCGGAAGGAGGCGGCGGCGCGGAAGGCGGAGACCAGCGCGTCCTGGACGGCGTCGGCGGCCTCCTCGCGGTCGCCGAGCGTGCGCAGCGCCACCGCCCACAGCCGGTCGCGGTGGCGCCGGACGATCTCGCCGAAGGCGTCGGAGTCCCCCGCCACGTGCCGGGCCAGCAGCTCGCGGTCGCCCACCGCGTCCGCGACGCCGTCCACCACTCGCCCTCCCCTGGTCCCGGCCCTGGCCTCGTCCGACGCGCCGCGCCGGGTCAGTCCTTGATGCCGGTGAACGAGACGTTCGTTATCCCCTGCTTGTAGCCGGGGTTGCTGAACTCGTCCTGCGGGGCGTGGGGCATCGCGGTGAGCCAGACGAGGACGTACTGGGTCTTCACCGGCTTGTCCAGCCTGAACGTCGCCGAGGCGCCGGTGACCTTCTGGGTGCCGAGCTTGTCCATGGACGACAGCGCCGCGGTCATGGAGTCCGCGGCGTACAGGTGCACGGTGGTGTGGGGGCCGCCGTACTGGAAGGTGATCTCCGCCGCGTTCACCTCGCGCTCGGCGCCGAGGTTGTAGATGACCCCCCGGCCGTCGACGATCTTCGCGTCGGGGCCGTCCAGGTAGCTCTTGGTGCGCCAGTAGGAGCCCTTGTCGCCGTCGTAGCTCAGCTCCGCTTCCTCGGGGTTGTCCGGGTCGCCGTCGGTCGCGTACTCCTGGCCGCTCATGATGCCCAGCGGGACGGTCCTGGGCCCGTTGTCGTTCTCCTTCGGCTCATTGCCGGAGTTGGCCTTCACCGAGGGGTCCTTCTCCTCGTTCGACCCCCCGTTGTTGAAGACCGTGGTGGCGATCTGCCAACTGCCCAGGCCCAGGGCGACGATGAGCAGGGCGGAGACCGCCCACTTCAGGACGCGGCCGGTGCGGCCCGGCAGGGTGGGCGGAACGGGCTCCAGCCGCGGGGCGGGGCCGGGGGCGGCGGAGACCGGGGTGCGGGCGGGGGGCTGGCGGTAGGAGCCGCCCGCGTAGCCCGGCTGGCGGTACTCGGGCAGCTCGGGCTCCGGCGGGCGGATCTTCGGCAGCTTCGCCGCCGCCCGGACCAGGTCCTCCGGGGTGGTGCAGGGCTGCTCGTGCCGGGTCGCGGTGGCGCCGTCGTTGACCAGCGCCCGCATGGCCAGCTCGCCCAGGCCCCGGTGCACCCCGGCGCGCACCTGGTCGGGCGGGACGAGGCCGAGGTCGCTGGGCAGGCCCGCCAGACCGTAGGCGCCGTCCGGGCCGGGCCAGCGGTGGGTGAGGGCGGCGTACAGCAGGGCGCCGATGGCCCGGGTGTCCTCCCGCTGCGGCTCCTGGGCCTCGCAGCCGCTCAGCGCCGCGGCCACGGCCAGGCCGCGGATGCGGAACTGGCCGTCCTCGGTGCACAGCACGGAGTGCGGGGTGAGCTGAAGGTGGAACAGGCCCTCGCGGTGGGCGGCGGCCATCGCGGCGGAGATCTGGCGGACCATCTGGTCGGCCTGGTACGGCTCCAGGGGGCCCGCGGCGAGCACCGCGGTCAGCTCCGTGGCGTCCGGCAGCCACTCGTGGACCACATAGGTGAACTGCTTCTCCTCGACGGCGTCGAGGACCTGGACGAACCGGGGGTCGCCGAGCAGCGCCGCCGACCTGGCGGCGGCCAGGACCCGCTTGGCGCGGGGGTGGCCCGACGCCATGACGTGGACGCCGACGGCGCGGCGGAGCATCTCGTCGACGGCCCGCCAACTGCTGTAGCCGTCGGCGCGGGTCAGGCACTCCTCGAGGCGGTAGCGGCGGGCGAGCTTGTGGCCGCTGTGCAGCTCGGGGGCCTCGGTGGGCGGGGGCGGCGGCGCGGGTTCGGGCGCGGGGGCGGGGGTGCCGGGGGGAGCGGCTTCCGCGGCGGCGGCGGGGGGCTCGGGGGAGGCGGGGGCGTCCGCGGCCGGTGCGGGCGGCTCGGGGGCTGCCGGGGTGTCAGGGGCGGCCTTCCCGGCGTTCACCGGGGTCACCGCGCCGCCGTCCGCGCCGGGCCTCACCGCCGCACCGCCGTCCGGCCCGGCCCCGTCGGGGCCGGGCCCGTCAGGGCCGCCCCCGTCGACGTCCTCGCCGTCGACCTGGGCCTCATCGACCGTGGCTCCGGGGGCCGCCGCCCCGTTGACCGCGGGGCGAGGGGTCGCCGTCCCGTCGAGCGCTGCTCCACTCTCGTCGGCCACGTCGATGGCAGCCGTGCTCCGATCCGCCACCGTCGCTCCTGCCTCCCCATTCGTTTGGCGCGTCCACCGATAACAAAAAGGCGTCCGAAGGCAATTGTGCCCACTGACGGCCACTGTGCACGACTCACGAGGAGCCCGGATGGTTGCGCCGCGGTTCGGACTCGCTCACACCGTCCGCAAAAATACCTGGTCAGCGCGGTGGCTGAAGCCGGAGCCTAGCGTCCCAGTTTTCCGCGCACCATGCCCACCAACGCGGTCATCTCCTCGATGCGCATTCGCTTACCGATCACGAAGAAGAGGGCCAACAGGACGATTCCTCCGGCGATGACGGCGACCAGCGAACCGAGGGCACCGTCGCCGAGGGAGGAGGTGATGAAGGTCGCCGTGACCCAGGCGCCGGCCGCCGACGGCACACAGGCGCCGACCAGACGGGCGTAGGTGCGGGTGATGCGGGCGCCGTCGATGTCGCCGCCGAGCCGGTTGCGCAGCCGCTTGACGGCCACCTGTACGCCGATCAGGTAGGCGATGCCGTACGAGGCGGCCATTCCGGTGACGACCCACTTCGAGGGCAGCACGAGGAAGCACAGGCCGGACAGCGCCGCGGTCGCCGCGGCGACGATGACGGTGTTGAAGAACGGTGTCTTGGTGTCCTCGTAGGCGTAGAAGCCGCGCAGCACCACGTACTGCACGGAGAACGGGATCAGGCCGAGCCCGAACGCCATGAGGATGTAGCCGATGGACTTGGCCCCGGACTCGCCCGCGCTGGAGTACATGAGCGTGGCCATGGGGACGCCGAGGGCCACGAACGAGAACGCGGCGGGCACGATGGCCACGGCCGAGGTGCGCAGGCCGTAGGAGAGGTCGTCGCGGACGGCCTGCGCGTCGCCGTCGGCGGCGGCCCGGGAGATCCGCGGCAGCACCGCGGCCATCACCGAGACGGTGATGATGGCCTGCGGCATGCCCCAGATGAGCTGGGCGTTCTGGTAGGCGGCGATGCCCGCGCCCTGGTTGCCCTCCCGCTCCGCGGTGGCACCCGCCATGGTGGCGAGCTGGGTGACGACCGTCAGGCCCGCCTGGTTGGCGAGCACGAACAGGAACGTCCACTTGGCGAGCTTGGCGGCCTTGCCCAGACCGTGCCCGCGCCAGTCGAACCTGGGCCGGAACTTGAACCCGGCCTCGCGCAGGTAAGGCAGCATCGCCAGCGCCTGCACGGCGAGGCCGAGCAGGGTGCCGATGCCGAGCAGCCGCACCCCCTCGGGCGAGATGCTCTCCGCGCCCATCTCGGTCTCGGAGAAGGAGCCGAAGACCCAGATGAACATGCCGAAGGTGAAGATCACCACGATGTTGTTCAGGACCGGGGTCCACATCATGGCGCCGAACCGGCCGCGGGCGTTGAGGATCTGGCCCATCACCACGTGCACGCCCATGAAGAAGATGGTGGGCAGGCAGTAGCGGGCGAAGGTGACCGCGACCTCGCGTTTGACGTCGTCGTTGGCGATCTCGGGGGACAGCACCTTGATCAGCAGTGGTGCCGCGACCACGGTGACGGCCACGATCAGGGCCAGGACGACCATGACCAGGGTGAGCAGCCGGTTGGCGTACGCGGTGCCGCCGTCCTCGTCGTTCCGCGTGGCGCGCACCAACTGGGGGACGAACACCGAGTTCAGGCCGCCGCCGATGGTGAGGAAGTACACCATCGTCGGGACGGTGTAGGCCACCTGGTAGATGTCGCCGAGGGAGGCGACGCCGATCGCGGCCGCGATCACCAGGGTGCGCAGGAAGCCGGTGATGCGGGACACCATGGTGCCGGCGGCCATCAGGGCGCTGGACTTCAGTATCCCGCCGGCCTTCCCCCCGGCGGAGGACGAGGGAGCGGAGGCCGGCCTGGGCGGCGGTGCGCCCCGGCGCTGGCCTTCCGGCCGCCGGGGCGCGGTGGTCCTGCCGGAGCCCTGGCCCGGCGGGCGCTGGTCTCGCTGGTCCCGCTCGTCGCGGAAGAGGTGCGCGTACGCGTCCGCCCCCCGGCCCTCGGACGTGTTCGACATGAACTCGTCCACGCCGGAGTACGCGTCCGTCTCGCGGTCGCCCTGGGGCATGTGGCGGCTGCCGGGGCCCGGGGGGTCGGTGGCGGGGGCGGGTGCCCACACCCGCGGGTCGGGTGCCGGAGGGTGCTGCTGCTGCTGGTGGTAGTTCGGGTCGTACTGGGGGTGGGGCTGGGGCTGCTGCGGGTACCTGCGGTCGTACAGCGCGGTGGAGAAGGTGTCGGGCACAGGGGGCAACTGCCCGTAGAGGGTGTCCCCAATGTATGTGTCACCGTGCAGGTACGGGTCCTGGGTGTAGGCCGCCTGCTGGTAGTAGCCCTGGTACGGGTCCTGCCAGTAGCCGCCCTGCTGCTGGCCGTAGCCGAGCCGCGGGTCCTCGTAGCCGGGCTGGTGGCCGCCCTGCGGGTAGCCCTGGGCGTACGGGTCCTGGGCGTACGGGTCCTGCTGGTGGCCGCCCTGGGCGTACGGGTCCTGCTGGTAGCCCTGCGCGTACGGGTCCTGCGGGTACTGGCCGGGGGCGTAGCCGTCCTGCGGGTACTGGGCCTGGGCGTAGGGGTCCTGCGCGTACTGGTCCTGCGGGTACTGGCCGGGGGGGTACTGCTCCGGGGGGTACTGGCCCTGCGCGTACTGGTCCTGGGGGTACTGTCCGGGCGGGTACTGCTCGCCGCCGTGGCCGCCCTGGCCGTCGTACTGCTGCCCCTCGTACCGCTGGCCTTCGTACTGCTGGCCTTCGTACTGCTGTCCGTGGCCGTACTGATCCTGTCCGTAACCGTCCTGGGAGTGGCCGCCCCGGTACGGGTCCTGCGGGTGCCCGTGGTTCGGGTAGCCCTCCCGCTGGTCGCGCTCACCCTCATACGGCGCGTTCATGCGGCACCCCTCTTGTCCGGCCAGGTGTAAGCCACGACCCTACTTACCGCTCTACCTTCTCATCCGCGGCCTCCGGTGCCACGTTTTCATCCACGGTGTCCGGAATGGGGTCACCCGACCGTCGCTCGGTGGTGCCGCCCGCGGCGGCGGACCTGGCGCCCTCCCGCGCCTCTGGGTCCTCCTCGGCAACAGCCGCCCCGCCCGTGGCGGCCCCGTCGCCGTTCTCCTCCTCTTCCTCCCCGCCCCCGGGTGTGAGCAGCGCCATGCGCTTGCGCTGCTTGTACATGCGCACCCCGGCCAGCACCAGCAGCCCGAAGCCGACGCCGAGCACCACCAGCACCGTGCCGGTCACCGAGGTGACGTTCACCCGGAACGTCATCGGCTCCCCGTACGGCGTGCCGTCCGCGGTCATCAGTTGCGCCACCACCGTCGCCCGGCCGTTCGCCTTCGCGTGCGTGCCGAACTTGAACGACTTGCGGTGCTGGGCGGCGATCGTCACCTCCTGCTGGTCCAGGGCGACCTCGAAGCGCTGCTTCTGCGTGGAGCGCACCACCAGCACCAGGTCCTGCACCTGCTGGTTGAGGTTGTTCTCCACGGTGACCTGGATCGTCCCGCTGTCGCCGGAGAGCGTCACGTCCGACTTGGGGCGGATGTGCACCGCCTCCCCGAGCCCTTCGAGGTGCTGCTGCACCGAGGTGCGGAACGCCTTCCCGGCCGCGGGCTCGGTGCGCCAGGAGTTCGACATCGAGCGCAGCACGGCCGTGCCGAACGGGGTGACCGCCCGGTCCGTGCGGGAGAGGATCTTCAAGAAGTGCCGGAGGGACGACTGGGTGGCGCGGATCTGCCGGAAGTCCGCGGTGCCCAGCTCCTTCTTGCGCAGCTTCGACGGGTACTCCGCGGCCCGCGGCAGGCTCCGGTCCGCGCCCTCGTCCGGGGCCGTCCTCTCCAGCGCGGCCAGGTCGGCCGACTCGGCCCAGCCGCCGTCCTGAGCCGCGGTGAGCGCCTTGGCCATCGCCTGGGCGGCGCTCGCGGTGGGCCTGCGCTGGGGGGCGACCAGGATGGTGCGCTGGGTGCTCGGCGCCTCCATCGTGATCAGCAACGACTGCGCGAGGAAGTACTGGACGGCGAGCGTGGACCCGCCCGCCGTCGTCATGTCGCCCTCGAAGGCGTCGGAGAGGGGGCCGTCCGCGACGAGGGCAGTCATCCCGCCGCCGATCGGCCGGGGCGAGTCGGGGGTGCGGTTCAGGCTCCCCGAGCCGAGGGCGGAGCTGCTGACGACGATCTCGTCCGCGCGGGCCGCCTTGGCCACGTCCACCACGGAGCGGTCGGCCGCGCCCTCCACCGGCCAGGCGATGTCCGTGCGGGGCCGCACCCCGAGCACGGTCTCGGTGGTCGTGGCGGCGAGCTCGCCGGCGTCCTTCAGGTGCTCCAGCGTGCCGGGGACGAGCCTGCCGTTGTGCGCGATCGACGCGAGGTCGGGGTCGGCGAACGGCAGGGCGATCACCGTGCGGTCCTTGACGGCGGTCTTCAGCTCGCCCAGCCACTGCCTGGCCACCTCGCTGCCGGTGCCCGGGCGGGCGTCCTCGATCGAGCCGTCGTCGCCCGCGACCCGGTAGCCCTTGGCCATGGCTTCCACGGTGGCGAGCAGGTCCGGGTCGACCACCCAGGTCACGGGCAGGTCCTTGCCGACGGCCACCAACTGCTGAAGGCGCCCCCCCGGGGCGAGCTGGGCGGTGAGGTCGTCGTCGCGGAAGACCGGGGTCTGCTGGTCGTCGGACTCGGTCCTGGCGTCCATGTGCGGGCGGTCCACAAGCGGCCACAGCATGGTGACCCTGGTGTGCTCGGTGGCGCCGCGGTCGGGGTACCAGGGCAGGAAGGTGCGCTGGATGCCCAGGATGTGCGGGTAGGCGGCGCTCTTGGTCTGCCCGAGGAGGGTCACGCCGAGCTGGTACACCCCGTTGCCCCGCAGGTTGAGGTCGTCGACCGGGACCCGGAGGGTGAACGGCACGGCGACGCCGCGGCGCAGCGTCGGCAGCTCCGTCCTGATGCCCTGCACCTCGCCGCCGTCTGCCTGCACCACGCTCTTGCGCCCGGCCACCTCGGCGAGGGTGCTGCGGCTGTCGAGCGGCTGCCCGTCGAGGCCGACCCGGACGCCGATGTAGGCGTCGGTGATGGCGGCCCTGCCGTTGTTGACCACCGTGCCGGAGACGGTGAGGGTGTCGCCCTCCTTGGGGACGGCCGGGGTGAGGGAGTTCAGGGAGATCTTGGACGTCTGCGAGGCGGCGTCCGCCGCGACGGGCCCGGCGGGGGCGGTGACGGAGGCCGGGGCGGTGACCGATGCGGGGGCCCCGGCGGGTGCGGCGACGGCGGCGGACGGTGCGATCATGCCGGTGACCAGCAGGCTTCCGGCGAGGGCGGCGGCGGCTCGGCGCAGCCTGGACCGGGCAGGGGTCGTACCGTCGTGACGTGCCGCCTCGCCCACGCGTTCGCCGTCCTCAGATCTGGGGTGTACGCCTTGGAATTACGCCTTGGAATGGTAACGATGTGCGGGCCGGGAAAGTGCTGCCAGGTGGACCCAAGATCGCCGCCACACAGTCCCTGCACAGAACCCGCGCGCCGGGCTCCGGCGCTCCCCGGCTCCCCGTCGGCGGCGGCGCCGCCTCGTTCGGCCGAGGGCCCCCTCCCCGGCCCTGGACACGCGTTCCCCCGCTCCCCGCGCCACGTGGCCCCCGGCAAACCGGGAAGCCGCCGCGCGGCCCGCCACGTACCCTCTTCTTTTGTGCCGAACGCCAACCATGACAGCCGTACCCCGCAGCGACCCTCCGCCGCGCAGGAGCGGGCAGCGCAGCAGGCCGGGCCCGGGCAGAGCACCCCGGCCCAGTCCGCGCTGAGCCACGTGCAGCGCCGCGCGGTGAGCGAGCTGCTGCGGGTCTCCCCCGTCGCCGACGACCTCGCCCGCAGATTCGAGGAGGCGGGCCACCACCTGGCCCTCGTCGGGGGCTCGGTGCGGGACGCGCTGCTCGGCAGGCTCGGCAACGACCTGGACTTCACCACGGACGCCCGGCCCGAGCAGGTGCTGCGGATCGTGCGGCCGTGGGCGGACGCGGTCTGGGAGGTCGGCATCGCCTTCGGCACCGTCGGCTGCCGCAAGGCGTCCGGTGGCCAGAGCTTCCAGATCGAGGTCACCACCTACCGCTCCGAGGCGTACGACCGCACCTCGCGCAAGCCGGAGGTCTCCTACGGCGACCGCATCGAGGACGACCTGGTCCGCCGCGACTTCACCGTCAACGCGATGGCGGTGGCCCTGCCCGCCAAGACGTTCATCGACCCGTACGGGGGCCTGGAGGACCTGGCCAAGCGGGTGCTGCGCACACCCGGCACCCCGCAGGAGTCGTTCTCCGACGACCCGCTGCGGATGATGCGGGCCGCGCGCTTCGCCGCCCAGCTCGACTTCGACGTGGCGCCCGAGGTGCAGGCGGCGATGACGGACATGGCCGAGCGCATCGACATCGTCTCGGCGGAGCGGGTGCGGGACGAGCTGAACAAGCTGGTCCTCTCCCCGCGCCCCCGCAAGGGCCTGCACCTGCTGGTGGATACCGGGCTCGCCGCGCGGGTGCTGCCGGAGCTCCCGGCGCTGCGCCTGGAGCGGGACGAGCACCACCGGCACAAGGACGTCTACGAGCACTCCCTGACCGTGCTGGAGCAGGCGATGGACCTGGAGGAGCCCGGCGCCGAGCCCGACCTGGTGCTGCGGCTCGCGGCCCTGCTGCACGACATCGGCAAGCCGAGGACGCGGCGGTTCGAGCCGGACGGGCGGGTGTCGTTCCACCACCACGAGGTGGTCGGGGCGAAGATGACCAAGTCCCGGCTGACCAAGCTCAAGTACCCGAACGACCTGGTCAAGGACGTGTCCCGGCTGGTGGAGCTGCATCTGCGTTTCCACGGCTACGGGACGGGCGAGTGGACGGACTCGGCGGTGCGGCGCTATGTGCGCGACGCCGGCCCGCTGCTGGACCGGCTGCACAAGCTGACCCGCTCGGACTGCACCACGCGCAACCGCCGCAAGGCCGTGGCGCTGTCGCGGGCGTACGACGGCCTGGAGGAGCGCATCGCGCGGCTGAAGGAGCAGGAGGAGCTGGACGCGATCCGTCCGGACCTGAACGGCAACGAGATCATGGAGCTCCTCGGCGTGCGGCCGGGCCCGGTGGTCGGCCGCGCCTACCAGCACCTGATGGAGCTGCGCCTGGAGAAGGGCCCGCTGGGCCGCGAGGCGGCGGTGGCGGCGCTGAAGGAGTGGTGGGCGGAGCAGGAGAGGCTTTGATTCAGAAGCCATAGGGCTGCTGTACGGCTGAGACAGCACCCCTATGGCCCTGCGTTACTTGCGCGTGGCAGCCGATTTATTCTGGGCGAATTCTGGCTACCTCTTTTGTATGGTCCCGCCGGGGCCATTGGGGTCCATGTACGGGGTGGTGCTGGGGCAAACCTTGCTGGACGACTCACCTGCGCTCGCCCATGCCCCATAGTGGAGATACCAGACCTGGGAATCCGGCGACGAACCGCAGGCGATGACAACCCGGTGGTACCCGCTGCCGCTGGTGCAGTGGGAAGCGGCTCCGGCGGGAGTTGACCACCTGTTCGTGACGGTACAGCCGGTAGGCGCGGCGTTGGCGGTGCTGGGCATCACGGTCGCCGAAGCCAGCACGACCGCTGCGATACCGAAGGCGTATCCGACCTTCCTCACGCATCCTCCTCGGATTGATGGACCGATCGGAATCTACCCCTGCTGTAAGGCGGGCCATGTACCACGTCTTGTGACATGGCTCACGCGTTTCTGTGGTTTGGATTGCCGCTGCGTACCAGTTCTACTCTGCTGCGTTGCAGATGTAGTGATTCATGACCGTGGTGGCATTCCGGACGAAATGCCACCACGGTCGGATGCCTCCTACTTCGGGTCTCCGAGGCAGAGGACGAAGGAATCGCCGCCCACCTTCTGGAAGTAGTAAGCGCCATTCCAGCCATCGACCGACTGGCACGACAGATTTCCGAGCGTAGTGTCCTTCACCTTCTTCAGGACCTTCGCCTGGGCCGCGGAGTCAGTACAGTCCACGATCTTGATGTCGGGGTCGCTGTCGCTGCCCTTGTTCTGAATGCACTCCCCGACCTTCGCCGACTCCGCCGCCGTGTCGCCGAAGCCGCCCGCGAGCCAGCTCACGCCCGCCACGACCAGGCCGATGGCCGGGACGAGGAAGCTGATGATCTGCTTCTTGCTCCGGCGGGGGCGCTGCGGGGCCGGCGGCGGGAAGCCGCCCGGGCCGCCGGGGCCGCCCTGGTTGAAGTACGGCGACGGCGGCGGGGTGCCCTGGAAGCCCGGCCCGGGCTGCGGCTGCGGCTGGCCCTGCGCGTACGGGTTGCCGTCCTGCGGGTGGGGCGGCGGGGACTGCGCGAAGGGGTTGCCGCCCTGCGGCTGGGCGTACGGGTTGCCGGTGTGCGGCGGAGGAGGCGTGCTCATGTGGGGGTTCCCTCGTTGTGTGGTGCTGCTCGCAGGAATCGAATCGAGCCACGCACGTTAGCGGGTGCCACGGACACCACCGCAAACACTTTCGTAACAGGCCTGCTCCAATGCGCCCGTAAGCCGTGTCAAACCCGGGCAAACGGGTGGTGCCGGGTCGCACCCGCGTACGCCATCGCCGTCAGCCCGTAGAGAACGGCCAGCACCATCAGCAACCCGGGCGAGCGGCCGTCCGCGGGCAGCACCGCCGCGGCGAAGGCCGCCGACGCCACGAAGGAGACGTTGAAGAGCATGTCGTAGAGGGCGAAGACCCGCCCCCGGTACGCGTCGTCCACCGAGCCCTGCACCACGGTGTCCGCGGAGATCTTCGCGCCCTGGGTGACCACGCCGAGCACGAACGCCGCCACCAGCAGCGGCCCCGCCCGGAACGGCAGCCCGAGCGCGGGCTCCAGCACCGCCGCCGCGGCCGCGCACATGGTGATCCAGCCGGTCACCCCCACCCGCCGGGTCGCCCACGGCGTCACCAGCGCCGCCGTGAAGAACCCCGCCCCGGAGCAGGCGACGGCGAGCCCGAGCAGCGCCAGCCCGTCCCCCGCGCCGCCGTCGAAGGTGTACCGGCACAGCATCAGCACGGACACCGTCAGCGCCCCGTAGCAGAACCGCATCGCCGCCATCGCCGCGAGCGCGTGCGCGGCGGGCCTGCGCGCGGCCAGGTGCCGCAGCCCCGCCGCCAGGCCCCGCAGCGCCTCGGCGACGGCCGTCCGCAGCCTGGGCCTGCCGTCCTCCGGGTCGGGCCCGAGCAGATCGGCGTGGATTCGCCTGGCGGCCAGCGCGGCGCACAGGTACAGCCCGGCGCCCACCAGCACCACGGCGGCGTCCGCGGCCGCGCCCCGGTCCAGCACCAGCGAGACCACCAGGCCCACGCCGGCGCCGCAGGTGGCCGCGACCGTGCCCGCGGTGGGCGAGACCGCGTTGGCCATGACCAGCTCCCGCCCGGGCACCACCCGGGGCAGCGCGGCGGACAGGCCCGCGAGCACGAAGCGGTTGACGGCGGTGACCGACAGCGCGGAGGCGTAGAACAGCCAGTCCGGCACCCGGGCCAGGATCAGCGCCGCGGTGACGGTGGCCAGCACCGCCCGCGCGGCGTTGCCGTACAGCAGCGCCTGGCGGCGCCGCCAGCGGTCGAGCAGGACGCCGGCGAACGGGCCGAGCAGCGAGTACGGCAGCAGCAGCACCGCCATCGTGGAGGCGATGGCGGCGGCCGACGTCTGCTTCTCGGGCGAGAAGACCACGTACGCGGCGAGCGCGACCTGGTAGACGCCGTCGGCGCCCTGCGAGAGCAGGCGCACCGCGAACAGCCTCCGGAAGTCGCGCAGCCGCAGCAGCTCGGCCAGATCGCGCAGGTAGGACACGTCGCCAAGCCTGACACGGCACGGCGCGGGCCCCCGCACCGCGGGGGCCCGCGCCCGTGATGTCCCTCAGGTCAGCGCTCGACCTCGCCGCGGATGAACCTCTCCACGTTCTCCCGCGCCTCGTCGTCGAAGTACTGCACCGGCGGGGACTTCATGAAGTAGGACGACGCCGACAGGATCGGGCCGCCGACGCCGCGGTCCTTGGCGATCTTCGCCGCGCGCAGCGCGTCGATGATCACACCCGCGGAGTTCGGGGAGTCCCACACCTCGAGCTTGTACTCCAGGTTCAGCGGGACGTCGCCGAAGGCCCGGCCCTCCAGGCGGACGTACGCCCACTTGCGGTCGTCCAGCCAGGCCACGTAGTCCGACGGGCCGATGTGCACATTGCGCTCACCCAGGTCCCGGTCGGGGATCTGGGAGGTGACGGCCTGGGTCTTGGAGATCTTCTTCGACTCCAGGCGGTCGCGCTCGAGCATGTTCTTGAAGTCCATGTTGCCGCCGACGTTGAGCTGCATCGTGCGGTCCAGGATCACGCCCCGGTCCTCGAACAGCTTCGCCATCACACGGTGGGTGATGGTGGCGCCCACCTGCGACTTGATGTCGTCGCCGACGATCGGCACACCGGCGGCGGTGAACTTGTCCGCCCACTCCTTGGTGCCGGCGATGAACACCGGGAGGGCGTTGACGAAGGCGACCTTCGCGTCGATGGCGCACTGGGCGTAGAAGCGGGCGGCGTCCTCGGAGCCGACCGGCAGGTAGCACACCAGCACGTCCACCTGGCGGTCCCGGAGCACCTGGACGACGTCCACGGGCTCGTCGGTGGACTCCTCGATGGTCTCCCGGTAGTACTTGCCCAGGCCGTCGAGGGTGTGGCCGCGCTGCACGGTCACGCCCGTCGGCGGCACGTCGCAGATCTTGATGGTGTTGTTCTCGCTGGCCGTGATGGCGTGCGCGAGGTCCTGCCCGACCTTCTTCGCGTCCACGTCGAACGCGGCCACGAACTCGATGTCGGCCACGTGGTACTCGCCGAAGCGCACGTGCATCAGGCCGGGCACGCGGCTGTCCGGGTCGGCGTCCTTGTAGTACTCGACGCCCTGCACCAGCGACGCGGCGCAGTTGCCGACGCCGACGATGGCTACGCGAACCGAACCCATTCCGGTTGCTCCCTGTGTTCTCGTCAGACCCGCGCGGAGCGGGCCTTACTCGGTGGTGTCGGACGGGTCCGGGCCGGTGAACCGGTCCCGGGCCGTGCCGCCCGTGTCTGCCTTGTTGGTCGGCGACCCGTGGTGCGGGTCGCCGCTCGTCGCGGTGTGCGCGGATCCGCGGTGGTCCCCGGCGTCCCCCGTACGCCGGCCCTGCTCCGCGGCCAGCCGGGCCTCACGCCCGGCCCGCTCCGTCTCGATGAGCTCGTTGAGCCAGCGCACCTCGCGCTCCACCGACTCCATTCCGTGCCGCTGGAGCTCGAGCGTGTACTCGTCGAGCCGCTCACGGGTGCGGGCGAGGGAGGCGCGCATCTTCTCCAGGCGCTCCTCGAGACGGCTGCGCCGCCCCTCCAGCACGCGCATGCGCACGTGCCTGTCCGTCTGGCCGAAGAACGCGAAGCGCACTCCGAAGTGCTCGTCCTCCCAGGTGTCCGGCCCGGAGACGGCGAGGAGCTCCTCGAAGTGCTCCTTGCCCTCCGGGGTCAGCCGGTAGACGATCTTCGCCCGCCTGCCCGAGAGGGGCGCGGCGGCGTGGGCCTCCGGGTTCGGGCTGTCCTCCTCGGTCAACCATCCCTTGGAGACCAGCGTCTTCAGGCAGGGGTAGAGGGTTCCGTAGCTGAACGCCCGGAACGTTCCCAGCAGGACGTTGAGCCGCTTGCGCAGCTCGTACCCGTGCATGGGGGACTCCCGCAGCAGTCCGAGAATCGCGAACTCGAGCATGTCCGACCTTCTGCTCATGGTCCGCATCCTCCTCTCCCGCTGCCGCCACTCCACCGCCGAAGCGCCGCCTTCCGGAGCCCTTCGTGGCGCCGGTACCGCGGAGTGTTCCGCTCCGATGTATCGACTCGATACATCTGGACGATAGAACGGTGATCAGCGTGTGGCAAGAGGGAGGTAAAAGAGGCCGCGGTGAAGGGCATCACAAGGAAGTTCACAAGGGGACATCTGACTGTTGCGCGAAACTTGCCCTCATCTGGGGGGTTTTGGAGCTGCGTACTCTGTGCTGATGCAGCACGGAGACCCCCGGAACCATGGGACGCTTCAGGTCGCCCTCGTTCCCCGTGCGGACAGGACGGAATGTCCGGCACGGCCGGGGGACCGGCGCCGGGGGGTCCGGATGACAACTGCCGCCTTCAGGCGTTAACGCCTGGCCGAGGAGTACCTGGAGCATGAGCGAGCACCGTCGGAAGCCGCCTGGGCCGCAGAGCGGCGGACGAGCCGCAGCGCGGCGAGGAGCGCAGCCGCCGTCCGGCAGGCGCGCGGCACCGACTCACGGAGCCGAGGGCCACCACGGCGTGACAGCACACGGTACGGGATCCCACTCGCCCGCGCCGCCGGGCGATCGTCCGCCCGGCGACCGGCCGCCCGGCGGACGGGCCGCGGCACGCCGGGCCGCCCAGGGGCGCGCCGCCCGGCGCAGGGGCGCGGCGGGCGCCGCGGGGGGCGGGCCGGTGGCGAAGACCGGCTTCAAGCGCTTCATCGACTACCCGCGCACCGGCAAGTCGGGCGTCAAGCGCTGGCTGCCCTCGTGGCGGCTGGTGCTGGGGATGTTCGTGGCCTTCCTGGGCAGCATGGTGGCCGTCTTCTTCATCGGCCTGTCGCTGGTGGCCGTCCCCGACGAGGCCAAGGCCGCCGCCACCCAGCAGAGCAACGTCTACTACTGGTCCGACGGCACGGTGATGGGGCACCGGGGGGAGACCAACCGGCAGAACGTGGATCTGAAGGAGATCTCGATCCACATGCAGAACGCGGTGATCGCCGCGGAGAACGCCTCCTTCTGGACGGACCCGGGCATCGACCCCAAGGGCATCGCCCGTGCCATGTTCAACATGGCCACCGGCGGTGACACCCAGGGCGGTTCGACGATCACCCAGCAGTACGTGAAGAACACCTACCTGGACCAGTCCCAGACGGTGAGCCGCAAGGTCAAGGAGATGTTCATCTCCATCAAGGTGGGCAGCACCCAGAAGAAGGAGGACATCCTCCAGGGGTACCTGAACACCGCGTGGTACGGCCGCGGCGCGTACGGCATCCAGGCCGCCGCGCAGGCGTACTACCACAAGGACGCCAAGGACCTGAACGCCAACGAGAGCGCGTTCCTCACCGCCCTGCTGAAGAACGCCAACCTGTACAACCCGGACGGCGGCGAGGGCACCTACGCCACCCCGGAGCAGAACCGCAAGCGGGCCATCGGCCGGTGGAACGACGTCCTGGACGCGATGGTCGCCAACGACTACCTGAAGCAGTCCGAGCGGGACGCCTACAAGTTCCCCGAGCCGAAGAAGCGCCAGGTCGAGGAGGGCCAGGGCGGCCAGATCGGCTACCTGATGGACACCGCCGAGCGGTACGTGCTGAAGGCGGCCAAGCCGGAGCTCACCAAGAAGGACCTGGAGCGAGGCGGCTACCGGATCTACACCACGTTCGAGAAGGACAAGGTGCAGGATCTGGTCGAGGCGGTCAGGGACGTCGAGAAGGAGCACATCGACCCGCAGAAGCGTCCGGAGGCGGACAAGTTCGTGCAGTTCGGCGCGGCGTCCGTGGTGCCGGGCGACGGGCGGATCGTCGCCATCTACGGCGGTGACGGCTACGACAAGGGCCACTTCGCCAACAACGCCGACACCCAGGGCGTGCCGGTCGGCTCGACCTGGAAGCCGTTCGTGCTGGCCGCGGCGATGGAGGAGGGCACCTACAAGACGAACGGCCAGCCCCTGTCGCCCGAGAGCAAGTACGTCGCGAACGACAACCAGATCATCTACGACCACAACGGCCAGCCGGTTCCCGACGGGAAGGGGCAGCCCTTCCGCCAGCAGAACGAGGACCCGACGATCTCCGGCCCCATCACCCTGCGCAAGGCGATGGAGAAGTCCGTGAACACCCCGTTCGTGCAGCTCGGCATGGACGTCGGTATGGACAAGGTGCGCAAAATGGCCGAGGACGCGGGCATCTCCGAGGAGAGCATGGCCGACCTGAACGCCTCGTTCGCCCTCGGCACCTCGACCCCGAGCGCCATCCGGATGGCCGACTCCTACGGCACCTTCGCCGCCCACGGCGAGCAGGTGGACCCGTACTCGGTGACGAAGGTCCTCAAGTCCGGCCGCGAGCTGGACGGCTTCGACAAGCCGCGGACCCGGCTGGCGATGGACGACGACGTGGCGGACACCGTGACCGACGTCCTGACGGACGTGGTCGAGAAGGGCACCGGCACCAACGCCCTGGAGCTCGGGCGCCCGGCCGCGGGCAAGACCGGTACCACGGACGACAACCTGTCGGCGTGGTTCGTCGGCTACACCCCGCAGTTGTCCACGGCGGTCGGCATGTTCCGCGAGGATCCGAACAACGCCAAGCTGCTGTCGATGAAGGGCGTCGGCGGCTTCGACTCCATTCACGGTGGTGACGTCCCCACCAAGGTCTGGACCGAGTACATGAAGGCCGCGCTCAAGGGCGAGCCGATCGAGGAGTTCACCAAGCCCGGCCCGCTCGGCACCATCGCGGACGGCACGGGCGTGCCCAAGCCGAAGACGTCCTCCAGCGAGCCGGAGGCGGAGGAGTCCGAGGTGGAGGAGTCCGAGTCCGCGTCGGCGCCGCCGTCCTCCTCGGCGCCGCCGTCCTCCTCCCCGCCCTCGTCCAGCCCGCCGCCGTCGGACCCGAACTGCATCCCGGGCATCAACTGCGACGACGACGGGGGCAGCGACAACGGCGGATCCGACGGCGGGGGCGGCGGCCCCGGCGGCGGGGATCCCGGCTCCTCCTCCTCGTCGTCCTCCAGCCAACCACCGGGCTGGTTCAACGGCGGCAGGGGGAACGAGTAGCCGCCGCGCCCACGACGGCGAGGCACCCTCCTGAGGCCCCGGCGCGCACCCCGCGCGCCGGGGCCTCGGCGTTCCTGCGGCGAGGGCGCACCGCGGCGGCAGGCACCGCCGCGGTGGGCTCTAGAAGAAGCCGCTGCACTCGACGTCGTTGACGTCGGAGAGACAGACCCGGTAGTAGTAGCTGCCGCCGCCGAGCATGTTGGTCCAGTCCGAGCCGTCCTTGGGGATCACGACGGACAGGCTCTTCCGCACGGGACTGCTGGTGCTGGGCGAGGCGCGCTGCTCGATGTGCGCGAACCTCTCATACCACTCGGAGCCCGTGGCGATGTCCGTCCCGCGGGCCCAGCCCGCCATGCACGTGTTGGACCAGCGCAGCTCCACCTTGTGGTCCCCGTTGTTCACCGTCTTCACCGTCCGGGCGTCGTCGGCGCAGGAGGTGGCCTGCGGCCCCTTGTTGTCGCACGAGGTGCCGTAGCAGGACGCCGCGTACGAGGTGCCCGACAGCGGCACCAGGCTGACGCACACGGCGGCCGCCGCCACACCCGCGGCCTTCACTCTGTTCTTGAGGCGCATGAGGGATTCCCTTCACGAAAAGGTGGGTTGTCCGGGCGCATTGCTCGGCGGACCGGAGAAACGAGAGGCGCCGACGGTTTCCGTGCGCCTCGATCGTTGACGTCCCGGACGCTAGCAGCCGCAGAGTTCCAGGGTCCAGATCCTCGAAAAGGGAATCCAGGGACCGGGAATTCCTCTGCGGAGCTGCGGTTTTCTTCGGGCGGAGTGCCGATTCCTCGCCGCAAACGTGACCGTGCTCACAGCCGCCGGCCTTCGGTGCTTTCGCCGGCTGTCTGCTTGCGGAAGAAAAAGTGCAGGTCAGGAAGGTTTCGAAAGAGTGCGCCGGCGACCTCGTTCCAGTGCTGAGTCATTCTCGGCCACCCGGAGTCTCGATCTTTCGTCGGCACCCCGTCCCTTGGTTCACGCTATGTCCAAGTTTCATACCTACAAGGAAGAAGTTAAATCACAAACCACCTACGATCGTTCGGTATGTTGTCTGGGTTGTAGCGGCAGGTCAACGACAATTTCTGGTCCGGCGGCGGCAGGCTCATCGGTCGGCTGACCAAAACAAGCCTGTCCCCCGACCTGACCGCCGGGATACTTTCCACTGGCAAGCGAAATACGAGGCGCGGCGCCGGGTAATTCCCGTGGCCCGGCGGCGCGCCTTGGCCACCGGCGCGTTCCGGTAATGAAGTGCCATTCATTCGGCCGCGGCGAGGCGGTAAATGCACGCGCGCGCCACCGGCCGCCAAATCCCGAAACCCGTCCGCCCGATTCCGCACCCTGTCCACCGGCTCCCTCGCGGCCGGGCCCGCCCCACGCTCACCGGCGCGCCTCCCGCGGAGTCGGTTTTTCCGTGCGCGGCGTGGCCGCTCGGCCGGCCCCCCGCCCGGCCCGTACACCGGTCCCGGGGTTCGCCGCGCACGACCGCCCTTGCGCACGGCACCACCCGCACCGCACCACCCGCACCGTTCCCGTGCGCGGCACGCTGCGTGCCGCGCCCAAGGAGGCACATCGTGAAGCGTCCCGCCTCGGTACTGGCCGTCTCCGCCGCGGCCGTAGCACTGCTGGGCACCCCCGCTCAGGGGGCCGTCACGGCCCCCGCCGCGGAGAGCTGCGCCACTGCCGCGGGCAACACCACCGTCCTCGACCTCCCCGGCGCCAAACCCGACACGCTGATCGGCACCGACGTCTGCTCCGTCGTCTCCGGCGGCCGGATCCGCGCCGAGGTGACCGTGCGCTGGCAGATCGTGGACGACCAGGTGATCGACCGCAGCACCCGGTTCACGTCGTTCAGGGTCACCAGCCGCCTGGAGCACCGCGGCGAGCCGGCCGGGGCGGACACCGTGGCCGCGACTGCCGTGTGCGACCTGACCGAGCAGCTCAACGCCGCCTACGCGAACAGCGTCGGCGTCACCTGCTCCTCCCCCGCCGCGGCGTTCGACGCCGACCTGTGGTGGTCGGGGGACGCCACGGTCGTCTACGACCTCGCCGACGACGGCAAGGGCCCCATCACCTGGCAGCTCACCGGCTCCCCGCTGACCGGCTGACTCGGCCCGCCACCGACGCCCTCCCGCGCCCGAGCGCCCGGAGGGAGCGCGCTCCCGACCGCACCCGGCCCGCCGCCGGTTCCGCCGGCGGCGGGCCGGGCCGTGCCCGAAGGCCGCGGCCGGGCCCGTCCGGCCCACCGGGGCGCGGCTCGGCGACGAGCCCGCCCACCGGCAGGGCCCGTCCATCGAGATCGACCGATCGAGAGAGGATGCACGTGACATCCCTGATCAGACGCAGACCCCTGCGCATACCGATCGTGTTGGCCGCCTCCGCGGCGCTGCTGGCCGCCCTCCCGGCGGTGTCGTCGGCCGAGGGGACGGCCGCGGGCGACACCCCGAAGGCGACCGGCCCGTCCGGCGCGGCCGACGCCCCGCCGCCCGAGGCCGTGCCGCGGCGGGACCGGGCCGCGGTGCTCGGCCCCGGCCACGCCACGTCGGACGACGTGGCGTGGACCACCTCCGGCGACGCCGCCGGCTTCCACGTGCTCGTCGCCGACGCCAAGGACGGCTACGGCTGGCGGACCGCGGCGTCGCTGTCCGAGCCGGGGTTCGACACGGACGCCTGGATCGGCAACGCGTGCGTGACCGAGTCCGGCCGCCGGGCCGTGGTCGCCTACGCGCCCCGCACGTTCACCAACAAGCCGCACCTGATGACCCGGGGCGCGTTCACCGCCGTCGTGGACCTCGGCACCGGCGAGGTCATCAAGCTGCCGGTGCAGGCCACACTGGCCCACTTTTCCCCCGGGTGCGGCGCGGGCGAGCAGGCGGTGCTGTCGCAGTTCACCGACGACGCCTCGGGGGAGAACGCGACCCGCCTGGTCACGGTGGACGCCCGGGCGGGCGCCGCCGGGAAGCCGCTGAAGCTCCGAGGCCAGGTGACCTCGGCCGTGCCCGTCGGCGGCGGCGCCTTCGCGGCCGCGGACGGCGCCCGCCTGGTGCGGATCGGCCCGAAGGGCGAGCGGAAGGCCATCGCCCGCACCGACGGCATCCCCTTCCGGATCACCAGGGACGCGTCCGGCGGCCTGACGTACCTGGACCCGGTGCGCCACGGGCGCGGCGCGGCGGCGACCGGCGAGGTCGAGCACGTGCCGGCCGCGGCCGTGGCACGGCCCGACGCCGGCCGGGCCGCCCCGCGGGTCCTGGCGTCCGGCGGGCTGACCGGGCTCGACCTGGCCGGCTCCGCGTCGGGCGAGGTGTTCGTCACCGGCGAGGCGAAGACCCGCGGGAAGCTGCCCGCGCATGTCCACAACCCCGGGTCGCTGGCCAAGGACGCACGGATCACCACCCGCGGCCTGGCCGCGGTGGCGTCGCGCTGGGCCGAGGGGGAGGACACCCCCGTCCGCCCCGAGCAGGCGCTGACCGAGCGCACCGTCACCGCCGTCGTCGAGGTGCCGGCCACCGGACGGACGGTGGAGCTGCGGGCCGAGCCCGGCGCCACCCCCGTGAGCGCCGACGGGCTCGGGCAGGGCCGCGAGACCTCCCCGGCCCTGACCGCCCCCGGGCGGGCGGACGGCGGCAGGGCGTCGCGGTCCGCGGCGGCCGACCCGTCGCCCACCAACCCGGTGGAGGCGGAGCGCACCTGCGCCGTGCCGCGCGGCGACATCACCAAGCAGGCGTTCCAGCCGACGCCGCGGCAGATCGAGTGGGCCGTGGACCAGGCCGTGATCAACGGCCTGAACAAGTGGATCTACCGCGGGCCCAACTGGAAGGGCACCGACATCGGCGCCTACCGGCCGCAGGAGCTGTTCCCGCTGCGCGTGCTCGCCGGCGATCCCAACGGCACGGTGGACCGCGACGACCAGTGGCACATACCCGCGCAGGTGCTGCTCGGCATCACCGCGCAGGAGTCCAACATGTGGCAGGCCACCCGGTACGCCGTGCCGGGGGAGACCTCGAACGCCCTGATCGGGAACTACTACGGGGTGTCCTACTCCTCCGAGGGCAACCAGGGCGACCCGTGGTCGATCAACTGGGCCGACGCCGACTGCGGCTACGGCGTCACCCAGGTCACCGACGGCATGCGGCTGCCCGGCAAGGGCCAGCCGACCCTGCCGACGATCAAGCAGGAGGCCGTCGCCCTGGACTACACGGCGAACATCGCCGCGGGCGCGGACATCCTCGCCGAGAAGTGGAACCAGACCCGGGGCGGGGGCCTGATCGTGAACGACGGCCACCCGAGGTACCTGGAGAACTGGTTCTTCGCCCTGTGGGCCTACAACTCCGGGTTCTACCCCGAGTCGCAGGCGGGCGAGCACAACGGCAAGTGGGGCGTCGGCTTCACCAACAACCCGGCGAACCCGCTGTGGAAGGCCAACCGGACGCCGTTCCTGGAGAGCGCGAACGGCGGGGACGACTACTCGCACGCCGCACACCCGCAGGACTGGCCGTACCAGGAGAAGGTGCTGGGCTGGGCGGCCCGGCCCGTCTCGGCCCTGTTCGCGCCGGGCGACATGCAGGCGGGCTACCGGCAGGCGTGGTGGAACTCCCCGCTCTACCGCACCGCGGTCAAGCCCAGCGAGTCCCTGTTCTGCGACTCCTCCAACGAGTGCGACCCCTCCCTGATCGGCGACCACGACGCCAACGAGCCCGGGAAGGGCGCCTGCACCCGCGAGGACCTGCACTGCTGGTGGAACAAGAAGGTCGCCTGGAAGGACTGCGTCAAGGCCGCCGCCTGCGGCAACCCCATCCACCGGTTCAACAACGCCGACTATCCGGAGCAGCCGGACGGGAACCCCTACCCGCCGCGCTGCACCAGCGGGCTCCCCTCCGGCACCCTCGTGGTGGACGACGTGCCGAACGGCGTACGGCCCGCGGGCTCCGACGCGCGAGCCTGCACCTCCCTCACCTCATCGGGCACGTTCGGCTTCACCTTCGCCTACCACAACGGTAAATACCCGGGCAAGATGGACCTCCATCAGATCGGCGCCGGATACGGCAACCACTTCTGGTTCTCCCACACCCGCTCCGTGGACCCGCACCTGCCGCCCGACGACAACGGCAACCGCCTCCGGACCACCGGCACCTGGACCCTGAACCGGAGCCTGGGCGGCTGGGCCCGGGTGTGGGTGCACATGCCCGACCACGGCGCGCACACCCGCCAGGCCGCGTACACCGTGCACGGCACCGACTCCACCAGCCCCGTGCGGGTGCACCCGCAGCGGGTGAAGGAGAACCGCTGGGTGGACCTGGGCGTGTTCCGCTTCACCGGCACGCCCAAGGTGTCGCTGACCACGCACGCCGACGACGGCGACGGCAGCGAGGACGTCGCCTGGGACGCCGTGGGCTTCCAGCCCCTGTCCGCCAAGCCGAGGAACTTCGTGGTCGCCATGGGCGACTCGTACTCCTCCGGCGAGGGGGCGTCCGTCAAGGGCGGTGGCGACTACTACAAGGAGACCGACCTGGACGGCACGGACAGCAAGTGGCGCAACGCCTGCCACCGCTCCAGGCACGCCTGGTCGCGGCAGGCGACCCTGCCCGGGTACAGCACGTCCATCGGCGCCATGGCCGACAACCGCGACCCGGCGCTGGACTACCATCTGATCGCCTGCTCCGGCGCGCAGACGGAGAACATCCTCGGCGCGGACGGCCCCGCCAACACCTGGGGCGAGAAGGGCAGGCCCGCCTTCCGCGAGCTGCCGCAGCTCGACCAGGGCTACCTGGATCAGAACACCACGCTGGTGACCCTCTCGGTCGGCGGCAACGACGCGCGCTTCGGCGACATCATCAAGCAGTGCATCATCGGGATGTCCGGCGCCTGCCAGGGCAATGTGCTGGGCGACGACGGCGAACCGCTGAGGGACGCGGAGCCCAAGCTCATCCGGGACAGGGTGCGGCCTTCGATCGTGACCGTCCTGGAGCAGATCCGGGCGAAGGCGCCGAACGCGAAGATCGTGCTCATGGGCTACCCGCAGTTGTTCTCCAGGGAGGAGGGCGACTGCCTCCCCACGGTCGGCGGCGAGGAGGAGGCCTGGCTCAACGACACGGCCGACGTCCTCGCGACCGAGATGGCCGGGGCCGCCGCCGACGCCAGGGCGCGGGGGGTGCAGGTGTGGTTCGCCGACCCCCGCGCCGCCTTCGCGGGCAAGGCCGTGTGCGGTGACCCGGAGACGGTCCACGGCTTCGTCGCGGACCTGACCCCTGGCGACGACCCGCAGATCGACTGGGGTCCGCTGGAGGTGGGGTCCGCCCAGTCCTTCCACCCGAAAATAGAAGGGGCCCGCCTGTACGCCGGCGTGCTCAACAGCACCTTCGGCGAGATGGGCATGTGACACGACCCGCCTGTGGGACCGGGCCGGACTCTGTCCGGCCCGGTCCCGGGCATGACGGCCGGGGAGCAGCAGGGATGAGGCGCTGGGTGGTACCCGCGGTGGTGAGTGCGCTCTGCGGCCTCGCGGTGGCGTGGGCCGGGCGGGGCATGACGGGGGCGGCCGAGCGCCACGACGCGCGGGAGTGCGCCGGTGCGTCGGGTGGGCTCGGGCTCTGCTTCACCGGCGTGCCCGCGCTGGCCACGCTGGGGTGGATGGCCCTGGCCGCAGCCGTGTTCACCGTCGTGGTGCGGGCAGCCACGCGGGAGACCGGCATCGGATGCACCACCGGGTTGCTCCTCGGAGCGCTGAGCCCCTGGCTGCCGCGGTACGCGCAGGAGCGCTCCGGGCGGCCGTGGCGCGTCGGCGGCGGGGACGCCGGCTGGGTCTTCTGGTTCACGGCGGCGGTCGGCCCCGCTCTGGTCGTCCTCCTCGTCCTGGGCGCGGCCAGGGCGGCGCGCGGCGGCACGCCCTCGGCGGACCGGCCGGGCTGACCCCGCGCCGGGCGGTCCGCGCACCCCCGGCACCCCCGTAGGGCAGGATTGCGCCCATGACGAGCGCGTGCGACGACCGACCGGAGCGGGTGGAGGGGAAGCGGGCCGGGGGTGCGGGGCCGGAGGGCCCGAGCGTGCTGCCGACCGCCGAGGACCCCGTCGCCGCCGCGGGCAGTGAGCTGTTCGGGGGGCCGCCGGGGAGGCGGGCCGCGCTCGGGGTCGGCTGGTGGACGCCGGTGCGGGTGCTGGTCGTCGCCACCGTGGTGATGTTCGCGCTCGGCATGGTGCAGAAGCAGCCGTGCTACGACGACGCCTGGTTCTTCGGCGCCAACGCCCAGTACACGCACGCCTGCTACTCCGACATCCCGCACCTGTTCACCGGCCGGGGCTTCGCCGACGGGCTCACGCCGTACTTCGACAAGATCCCGGACCGGCTCTCCGGCGGGAACATGGAGTACCTGGAGTACCCGGTGCTCACCGGCGGCTTCATGCAGCTCGCGGCGTGGCTCACCCCGGGCGGCGACGACGTGGAGCAGGCGCAGTGGTTCTGGATGGCCAACGCGGGACTGCTGCTGGTGTGCGCGGTGGCCGCGGCGGTCGCCGTCGCGCGCACCCACCGCCGCCGGCCCTGGGACGCGCTGCTGTTCGCGCTGGCCCCGGCGCTCGCGCTGACGGCCACCATCAACTGGGACCTGCTCGCGGTGGCGCTCACCGCCGTGTCGGTGTGCCTGTGGGCGCGCGGCCGCCCCCTGTGGTCGGGGCTGCTGCTGGGGCTGGCCACGGCGGCGAAGTTCTACCCGGCGCTGCTGCTCGGGCCGCTGCTGCTGCTGTGCCTGCGGGCGGGGCGCGGCAGGGCGTTCGGGGCGGCGTTCGCGGGGACGGCGGTCTCCTGGCTGGCGGTGAACCTGCCGGTGATGCTGTTCGCCTGGCCGGGCTGGCAGAAGTTCTACACCTTCAGCCAGGAGCGGGGCGAGGACTACGGCTCGTTCTGGTTGATCCTGATGCAGCGCCGCGACGCGCCCCTGGAGCACCTCAACACGTTCGCCTCGGGGTGCATGCTGCTGGCCTGCGCGGGCATCGCCGTGCTGGCCCTGGCCGCGCCGCGCCGCCCCCGGTACGCGCAGCTCGCGTTCCTCGTGGTCGCCGCGTTCGCCCTGACCAACAAGGTGTACTCGCCGCAGTACGTGCTGTGGCTGATCCCGCTGGCCGCGCTGGCCCGGCCGCGCTGGCGTGACTTCCTGGTGTGGCAGGCGGCCGAGGTGGCGTACTTCCTGGGTGTGTGGATGTACCTGGCGGGCACCACGGGCCAGGCCAACCGGGGGCTGCCCGAGGGCGGCTACCACCTGGCGATCGCGGTGCACCTGCTCGGCACGCTGTACCTGTGCGCGGTGGTGGTGCGGGACATCCTGCGGCCGGAGCGCGACCCGGTGCGGCGGGACGGCTCGGACGACCCGTCGGGCGGGGTGCTGGACGGGGCGCCCGACCGCTTCGTGCTGAGGCCGGCCCACCGCCATCCCGAGCCGGAGCCGGTGTGGCCGGCCGGTGCGCCGGCGTGGCCGCCGCTG
Source organism: Streptomyces capparidis (assembly GCF_054782095.1). NCBI lineage: Bacteria > Bacillati > Actinomycetota > Actinomycetes > Kitasatosporales > Streptomycetaceae > Streptomyces > Streptomyces capparidis. The sequence goes on from NZ_BAAGTD010000002.1 coordinate 112,487, forward strand.
CCGGACGGGACCGGCCCGGGGCAGTGGCCCGCCTCCCGCTAGGCAGCCGCCGGCCCGCGGGCCGTCAGCGTCGGTCGACCAGCCGGTCGAAGTGCGTCGTGGTGTGCCGCAGCCGGGCCACCAGCTCGTCCCCGACCGCGGGCGGCGCCACGTCGGCGGGCACGTAAAGGATGCTGACCTGCATGTGCGGCGGCTCGGCGAACCACAGGTGCTTGCCCGCCCACAGATACGGCGACATGTTGCGGTTGACGGTGGCGAGCCCGGCGCGGGCCACGCCCTTGGCGCGCGGCATCACCCCGTGCACGGCCTTCGGCGCCTCCAGGCCCACGCCGTGCGAGGTCCCCCCGGCGACGACGACCAGGTGCCCGTCCCCGGACACCCGCCGCTGCCGGTAGCCGAACCGGTCGCCCTTGCCGACCCGGGTGACGTCCAGCACCGCGCCCCGGTACTCGGTGGCGTCGTGGTCGCCGAGCCACAGCCGGGTGCCGATCCTGGCCCGGAACGTGGTCTGCGGGTACTCCTGCCGCAGCCTGGCCAGCTCGTCGTCCTTGAGGTGGCTGACGAACATGGTGTGCAGCGGCAGCCGCGCCCCGCGCAGCCGGTCCATCCAGGCCACGACCTCGTCGACCGCGTCGGTGCCGTCGGTGCGGTCCAGCGGCAGGTGGATGGCGAAGCCCTCCAGGCGCACGTCCTCGATGGCGCTCGCCAGCTTCGGCAGGTCCTCCTCGACGACGCCGTGCCGCTTCATCGAGCTCATCACCTCGACGACGACCCGCGCCCCCACCAGGCCGCGCACGCCCTCCACGGACGACACGGAGCGGACCACCCGGTCGGGCAGCGGCACCGGGTCCTCGCCGAGCCGGTACGGCGTGAGGACCAGCAGGTCCCCGTCGAAGAAGTCCTTCACCCGCGCGGCCTCGTACGTCGTGCCGACCGCGAGGAGGTCCGCCCCGAAGCGGGTGGCCTCCTCCGCGAGCCGCACGTTGTCGAAGCCGTACCCGTTGCCCTTGGCGACGGGGACTATGCCGGGGAACGCCTCCAGCACGGTTCTCTGGTGCGCGCGCCACCGTTCGGTGTCCACGTAGAGCGTGAGCGCCATGGTCGTCGGTCGCCTTCCTGGATGGCTGGTCGAGCTGGTCGGGCTGGTCGGGACGGGCGAACCGCGGCCGGTCAGCGCCTCGACATGTACATGTCGAGCGCCTTGTGCAGCAGCTTGTTCAGCGGGAAGTCCCACTCGCCGATGTACTCGGCGGCCTGGCCGCCCGTGCCCACCTTGAACTGGATCAGGCCGAACAGGTGGTCGTCCTCCTCCAGGCAGTCGCCGATGCCCCGCAGGTCGTACACGCCCGCGCCGAGCGCGTAGGCGTCGCGGAGCATGCGCCACTGGATGGCGTTGCTGGGCCGCACCTCGCGCTTGTGGTTCGCGGAGGCGCCGTAGGAGTACCACACGTGCTCCCCGACGATGAGCATCGTGGTGGAGGCCAGCGCCTCGCCCTCGTGCACCGCCAGGTACAGGCGCATGCGGTTGGGGTCCTCGGTGTTCAGCGCCTGCCACATGCGCTGGAAGTAGCTCAGCGGGCGCGGGCGGAACCCGTCGCGCTCCGCGGTGACCACGTAGAGCCGGTGGAAGGTGGGCAGGTCGTCGTAGCCGCCCTGGTAGACCTCGACGCCGGCCTTCTCGGCCTTCTTGATGTTGCGCCGCCAGAGCTGGTTGAAGCCCTTGTGGATGTCCTCCAGGCTGCGGCCGGCCAGCGGCACCTGGAAGACGTAGCGGGGCTGGACGTCGCCGAAGCCCGCGCCGCCGTCCTCGCCCTGCTGCCAGCCCATGCGGCGCAGCCGGTCGGAGACCTCGAACGCGCGCGGCTCGATGAAGCTGGCCTCCACGTCGCGCAGCCGCTTGGCCTGCTTGGCGGCGATCGCGTCCTTGATCACCTGGGCGTCCCAGCGCCGGATGACGACGGGCGGGCCCATCTTGACCGAGAACGCGCCAGCGCTCTTCAGGTGCGCGAGCATCGGCTTGATCCACCGGTCCAGGTTCGGGTCGAACCAGTTGATCACCGGGCCCTCGGGCAGGTAGGCGAGGTAGCGCTTGACCTTCGGCAACTGCCGGTACAGCACCAGGCCGGTGCCGACGAGCTGGCCCGATTCGTCGAACCACCCCAGGTTCTCCGACCGCCACTCGGACTTCACGTCCGCCCAGGCCGGAACCTGCATGTGGCTGGCCGAGGGCAGGCTCTGGATGAAGGCCAGGTGCTCCTGGCGGCTGATGGTCCTCACGCGCAGGGTCATGCGGGCGCTCCTAGGGGGTAAGGCTGTCGAGCCGCAGCCTACTGTGGCCCGCAGCGCGCCAGCCCCGCGGAGCTTCTCCCGGAACGTCCCGCGGCCCCCGGCCGCGCCCGCTCCCGCGCGCCGTCAGCCCAGGACGCCGCCGAACAGCCCGCCGTGCGCCATGCCGAGGAAGAAGCCCACGCCGGCGGCCCCGAGCCCGATGACGTTGACGAACCGCTCGCCGGTGGTGGCCGAGACCATCTGGGACCAGGCGCCGGTGAGCAGCCCGGCCAGGCCCGCCCAGGAGGCGAGCAGGTGCAGGCCCTCCCAGAAACCTGTGACGAAGGCGACGAGGCCGAGCACGGCGGTCGCCAGTGCGAGGGCGTTCTCCTTCGGGTGGGCCTTGCCGTCGGTGTTCAGCGTCACCTGGGAGAGAGTGCGGACCGTGTGTGCCATGGGGCACCTCCGGGGACCGGAAGGGGACGACGGGCGCGGAAACCGCCCGATCCGTACCAGACTGCTTCCGGATTCGGGCGGATTTCAAGGGGCCGTCCGGGTACAGGTACGCTGTAGCGTCCGCCTCGGTGTCTGCGGCCCTCCGTGCTGGTGGGTCCCCCGCACCGGTGGCCCCGCTTCCGCGCCCCCGCGACCGGTGAACTCCGGGACCGGTGGCTCCCGGGACCGGGTGCCCTCCACCACCGAGTGGCGGACAGCGGACACCCGGCACTGTCAGTGCCGGCACGTACCGTTGCCGACGCAACACAACCCTCCTGCCACGGAGAGACCGTGGCCGCTGAGTCCAGAGGAGGTGGGTTCACGCATGCGTCACTACGAGCTGATGGTCATCCTCGACCCGGATCTCGAGGAGCGGGCGGTTTCCCCGCTCATCGAGAACTTCCTTTCCGTCGTCCGCAACGGCGGCGGCAAGGTGGAGAAGGTCGACACCTGGGGTCGCCGTCGCCTCTCGTACGAGATCAAGAAGAAGTCCGAGGGCATCTACTCGGTCATCGACCTCAACGCGAACCCCGAGGTCGTCAAGGAGCTCGACCGGCAGCTCAACCTGAACGAGTCGGTGCTCCGGACCAAGGTCCTGCGCCCGGACATGCACTGAGTCCAACGGCTCGGTCCGTGACCGGGCTCCGAGCAAGCCAGCACACCCGCCGAGAGGTCACCCAACCATGGCAGGCGAGACCGTCATCACCGTCGTCGGCAATCTGACCGACGACCCCGAGCTGCGCTTCACTCCGAGCGGCGCGGCGGTCGCGAACTTCACGATCGCGTCCACGCCCCGCACCTTCGACCGGCAGACCAACGAGTGGAAGGACGGCGAAGCGCTGTTCCTGCGCTGCTCGATCTGGCGGCAGGCCGCGGAGAACGTGGCGGAGTCGCTCCAGCGCGGGATGCGCGTGGTCGCCCAGGGGCGGCTGCGGCAGCGTTCGTACGAGACCCAGCAGGGCGAGAAGCGGACGGTCATCGAGATGGAGGTCGACGAGATCGGCCCCTCGCTGCGCTACGCCAGCGCCAAGGTCACCAAGACCGGAGGCCGCGGCGGCCAGGGTGGCGGATTCGGTGGCGGCGCCCCGCAGGGCGGCGGCTGGGGCGGTCCCCCGGCCGGCGGCCAGCAGGGCGGCCAGGGCGGTGCTCCCGCCGACGACCCGTGGGCGACGGGGGCTCCGGCCCCCGGCGGCCAGCAGGGCGGCGGCTGGGGCGGCGCCCCGCAGGGTGGCGGCTACTCGGAGGAACCGCCCTTCTAGCCCGCGCTCCCGGTCCCGGCCGGCTGTGCCGGAGCCGCGTGTGGGCTGCACGAACTTCTTGATCCTTATTGGAGAGGCATCATGGCGAAGCCGCCAGTGCGCAAGCCGAAGAAGAAGGTTTGCGTGTTCTGCAAGGAGAAGATCTCCTACGTGGACTACAAGGACACGAACCTGCTGCGGAAGTTCATCTCCGACCGCGGCAAGATCCGTGCCCGCCGGGTCACCGGCAACTGCACCCAGCACCAGCGCGACGTCGCCACGGCTGTGAAGAACAGCCGGGAGATGGCGCTGCTGCCGTACACCTCCACCGCGCGCTGAGAGAGGGTGACCGAAGCATGAAGATCATCCTCACCAACGAGGTCAGCGGCCTCGGCGCCGCGGGCGACGTCGTCGAGGTCAAGGACGGCTACGCCCGCAACTACCTGATCCCGCGCGGCTTCGCGATGCGCTGGACCAAGGGCGGCGAGAAGGACGTCGAGCAGATCCGCCGTGCCCGCCGGGTGCGCGAGATCCAGACGCTCGACGCGGCCAACAGCGTGAAGGCGCAGCTCGAGGGCGTGCGGATCCGCCTGCGGACCCGCGCCGGCGACAGCGGCCGGCTGTTCGGTTCGGTCACCCCGGCCGACATCGCCTCGGCGATCAAGGAAGCGGGCGGCCCGGACGTGGACAAGCGCCGCATCGAGCTGGGCGCGCCGATCAAGACGGTCGGCTCGCACCAGTTCACCGTGCGGCTGCACTCGGAGGTCTCGGCCAAGCTCGACCTGGAGGTCGTGGGCGGCTGAGTCTCCGCCCGGCCCCGGCGGCCGGCGGCAGCGACGCGCACCGGGCCCGGTCCCCGCGAGGGGGCCGGGCCCGGTCGGCTTCGCGGCGGAGCGGCGTCCCGCTTACGCCCGCACCGCCCCCGTCACCACCCAGCGGCCCGAGCGGGCCCGGGCGGCCAGGAAGGCCAGGCGGACGAGCATGAACGCGTTCATCGCCCACCACAGCGCGGTGAGGCCGCCGCCTAGGGCGGGGACGGCGAGCGCGGCGGGCACGAAGACGGCGAGGGTGCCGAACGCGGCCCAGGCCAGGTACGGGCCGTCGCCCGCGCCCATCAGCACCCCGTCCAGGACGAACACCACGCCGCACACCGGCTCGGCGAGCGCCACCACCACCAGCGTGACCAGCAACTGGTCGCGCACCTGCGCGTCGGAGGTGTACAGCGGCAGCAGCAGGGGCCTGGCGGCCAGGAGCAGCAGGCCGAGCACGGCCCCCGCCACCACGCCCCACCACACCATCCGGCGGCACACCGCCCGCGCGCCCGCCGCGTCGCCCGCCCCCAGGTAGCGGCCGATGATCGCCTGGCCCGCGATGGCGATGGCGTCCAGGGCGAACGCCAGCAGCGTCCACAGGGTGAGGATGATCTGGTGCGCGGCGACCTCGGTGTCGCCCATCCGCGCGGCCACCGCGGTGGCTATCACGAACACGGCGCGCAGGCTGAGGGTGCGCACCAGCAGCGGCACCCCGGCGGTGGCGCTGGCGCGTATCCCGGCGGCGTCGGGCCGCAGCGGCGCGCCGTGCCTGCGGGCGCCGCGCACCACGACGGCGAGGTAGGCGGCGGCCATGCCCCACTGGGCGGCGACGGTGCCCCAGGCGGATCCGGCGATGCCGAGGTCGGCGCCGTACACCAGGGCCACGTTGAGGGCCGCGTTGGCGGAGAAGCCGGCGACGGCGACGTACAGCGGGGTGCGGGTGTCCTGGAGGCCGCGCAGCACGCCGGTGGCGGCCAGCACCAGCAGCATCGCGGGGATGCCCAGGGAGCTGATCCGCAGATACGTCTCGGCGTGCGGGGCGGCGGTGCGGGAGGCGCCGAACAGGTCCACCAGCAGCGGGGCGCCGGGCAGGGTGAAGGCCACCACGGCGGCGCCGATGAGGGCGGCCAGCCACAGGCCGTCCACGCCCTGCCGGATGGCGGAGCGCAGGTCCCCCGCGCCGACCCGGCGGGCGACGGCCGCGGTGGTGGCGTAGGCGAGGAAGACGAAGACGCCCACGGCGGTGGTGAGCAGGGAGGCGGCGACGCCGAACCCGGCCAGCTCGGGTGTGCCGAGGTGGCCGACGACGGCGGAGTCCACCATCACGAACAGCGGCTCGGCGACCAGGGCGCCGAAGGCGGGCAGGGCGAGCGCGACGATCTCGCGGTCGTGGCGCCGCCCGGGATCGCGGGGGGAGGCGCCGGGCTCGCCGGCGGGGGTGCCCTGCGGCTTTCCCCGCGACGGTCCCGGGGTGGCGTCCGGGCTGGCTCCTGGCGTGGGGGCGGCGTCGGGCATGTGTCCACGATAGTCGTCCACAGGTAATAGACACAACGCCTCAGCAGTCATTACTTCCGTCACCGTGGGGTGATGGTCTGCGCACCGTTTGTCGCGATCTTGAAGAAGGTGCGGAAGTTTTTCCCATGCACAGGCGGTGGACAAGGAAAGCGCAGGTCAGCGGGGTGATCGCGGCGAAGGTGAGAAGTTGTCCACAGCGTCTTCCCCCACCCTGTACACAGGTTGGGGGAACTTCTCCACAGACTTGGCGCACTCATCCACATGGCCTGTGGATAACCATCTTGGCTGACGGTGCCGCGGACCCCTAGCGTTGGCCGCTGCGCGCCGTGTTCCCCGACGCGCCGGACGCGGACTCCACGCCCCTTTTGTCACAGCCGTGCCGTAAACAAGAGGGGCGCAGTACTGGCTTTCACAGGACGGGACGACGGTCCGGGCGCGGACGGGAGGAGGCGGGCGGGATGAGCCTTTCCGGGCACGGAGCGGGGGGCTCGGCCCCGCCCCCCGACCTTCCCTGGCCGGACGAGCCCCCGCCGCCCGACGACATCCCCGGCGACCGGCTGCCGCCCCCCAGGGCCCGCCGCCGCGACGGGCGCGACGGGGGCCGCCAGGGCGACGACGGGTACGGCGACCGGGGCGGCGCCTTCGAGCGCGTCCCTCCCCAGGACCTCGACGCCGAGCAGTCGGTGCTCGGCGGCATGCTGCTGTCCAAGGACGCCATCGCCGACGTGGTGGAGATCCTCAAGGGCAACGACTTCTACCGCCCCGCCCACGAGGTCATCTACGGCGCGATCCTCGACCTGTACGCCCGCGGCGAGCCCGCCGACCCGATCACGGTGGCGGCGGAGCTGGTCAAGCGCGGCGAGATCAACCGCGTCGGCGGCGCGGCGTACCTGCACACGCTGGTGTCGTCCGTGCCCACCGCGGCCAACGCCGAGTACTACGCGCAGATCGTGCACGAGCGCGCGGTGCTGCGCCGCCTGGTCGAGGCGGGCACCCGGATCACCCAGATGGGTTACGCGGCCGACGGTGACGTGGACGAGATCGTCAACGCCGCCCAGGCCGAGATCTACGCCGTCACCGAGCAGCGCACCTCGGAGGACTACGCCCCGCTCGCCGACATCATGGAGGGCGCGCTCGACGAGATCGAGGCGATCGGCTCCCGCAGCGGCCAGATGACCGGCGTCCCGACCGGCTTCACCGACCTCGACCAGTTGACCAACGGCCTCCACCCCGGCCAGATGATCGTCATCGCGGCCCGTCCCGCCATGGGCAAGTCCACGCTCGCCCTGGACTTCGCGCGGGCGTGCTCGATCAAGAACATGATGCCGAGCGTCATCTTCTCGCTGGAGATGGGCCGCAACGAGATCGCGATGCGGCTGCTGTCCGCCGAGGCGCGGGTGGCGCTGCACCACATGCGCTCCGGCACCATGACGGACGAGGACTGGACGCGGCTGGCCCGCCGGATGCCGGAGGTCACCCAGGCGCCGCTGTACATCGACGACTCGCCGAACCTGACGATGATGGAGATCCGGGCCAAGTGCCGCCGCCTGAAGCAGCGCAACGACCTGCGCATGGTGGTGATCGACTACCTCCAGCTCATGCAGAGCGGCGGCTCGCGGCGGCCGGAGAGCCGCCAGCAGGAGGTGTCGGAGATGTCCCGGAACCTCAAGCTGCTGGCGAAGGAGCTGGAGGTGCCGGTGGTGGCGCTGTCCCAGCTCAACCGCGGCCCCGAGCAGCGCACCGACAAGAAGCCGATGGTCTCCGACCTGCGCGAGTCCGGCAGCATCGAGCAGGACGCCGACATGGTGATCCTGCTGCACCGCGAGGACGCCTACGAGAAGGAGTCCCCGCGGGCGGGCGAGGCCGACCTGATCGTCGCCAAGCACCGCAACGGCCCGACCGCGACGATCACGGTGGCCTTCCAGGGCCACTACTCCCGCTTCGTGGACATGGCGTAGCCGGCGGCCCCCGGGTCGGAACGCCGCCGTCCCGGTGAGGCGGATCGCGGAGCCGCGGGAGCGGTGGGCCGGCCGGCGCGGAAGGTGGTGCGGTAGGCCGTCGGGGAGACGCCGATCGCGGTGGACAGGTGCAGGCGCAGTGAGGCGGCGGTGCCGAAGCCCGCTTCCGCGGCGATCCGGTCCACCGGCAGGTCGGTGGTCTCCAGCAGGCGGCGGGCGCGTTCGACGCGCTGCTGGGTGAGCCACTGCCCGGGGGTGGTGCCCACCTCGTCGCGGAACCGCCGGGAGAAGGTGCGCACGCTCATCCGGGCGTGCGCGGCCAGCTCGGCGAGCGTCGGCGGGCGGTGCAGCCGCTCCAGCGCCCAGGCGCGGGTGGCGGAGGTGCTCGCGGCCGTCGGCGCGGGCACGGGGCGCTCGATGAACTGGGCCTGGCCGCCCTCGCGCCACGGCGGCACGACGCACAGGCGGGCCACCCGGTTGGCCGCGTCGCTGCCGTGGTCGCGGCGCACCAGGTGCAGGCACAGGTCGATCCCGGAGGCCACCCCGGCCGCGGTGAGCACGCGGCCGTCGTCCACGAACAGCACGTCCGGGTCGACGCGGACGCCGGGGAAGGCGCGCTGGAACCGGTCGGCCTGGTTCCAGTGCGTGGTGGCGGGGCGCCCGTCCAGCAGGCCCGCGGCGGCCAGGACGTAGGAGGCGGTGCAGAACGACACCACGCGGGTGTCGGGCCGCAGCCGGGCGAGCACCTCGGTGAGGCCGCCCGGTATCCAGTCGGTGCCCTCGTCGGGGGTGCACACGAACGGCGGGATCACCAGGGTGTCCGCGGTCTCCAGGGCGTCGGCGCCGTGCTCGACCGCGATGGCGAAGTCGGCGCTGGTCGTGACCGGGCCGGGCCGCAGTCCGCAGGTGAGCACCTCGTACAGCGGCTCGCCGCCGGGACCGGCCGCGGTGCCGAAGATGCGCACGGGGATGCTCAGCTCGAACGGATAGACACCCTCGACGGCCAGCACGGCGACACGATGCATGGCTGGATCCTTGCACATGCTGTCACCCCGGCCACTCGTGGCGCCCTCGGCGCCTCGGTGATGCTCCTGGTACGCGGCGCTCCCGGTCGGAACCGGGTGCCGGAGGACGACAGCGGAGGAGAAGACCGTGGCGACGATGCGCGCGATCGGCCAGGACCGGCTCGGCGGGCCCGAGGTGCTGAAGGTCGTGGAGGTGGAGCGGCCTGCGCCGGGGCCCGGCGAGGTGCTGGTCCGGGTGCACGCCACCGCGGTGAACCCGACCGACTTCTGGCACCGGGCCACCGGGGGGCTCGCCGGCGGCGCGCCGATCCGGCTGGGCTGGGACGTCTCCGGCACGGTGGAGGCCGTCGGCCTGGGCGTGACGCTGTTCCGGCCCGGGGACGAGGTGTTCGGCATGCCGCGCCAGCCCCTCCCGGCTGGCACCTACGCCGAGTACGTGGCCGTGCCCGCCCGGCACCTGGCGCGCAGGCCCGCCGGGCTCTCCCACGCGGAGGCCGCCGCCCTGCCGCTGGTGGCGCTCACCGCGTGGCAGGCGCTGGTGGATACCGCGGGGGTGCGCCCGGGGCAGCGGGTGCTGGTGCACGCGGCGGCGGGCGGGGTGGGCCATGTCGCCGTGCAGATCGCCAAGGCGCTCGGGGCGTACGTCGTCGGCACCGCCAGCGCGGGCAAGCACGACCTGGTGCGCGGCCTGGGCGCGGACGAGGTGGTGGACTACACGCGGGTGGACTTCGCCGAGGCGGTGCGGGACGTGGACGTGGTCGTGGACGCCGTCGGCGGCGAGTACGGGCCGCGCTCGCTGCGGACGCTTCGGGAGGGCGGGATGGTGGTGTCGCTGGCCTCGCCCGAGGAGGCGCGGCTCGCCGAGCGGGCGAGCGCGGTCGGGCGGCGCGCCGCCTTCATGATCGTGGAGGCCGACCGGGCGGGGATGCTGGAGATCGCCTCGCTGGTGGAGCGCGGGCTGCTGCGGCCGGTGATCGACACGGTGCTGCCGCTGGAGTCGGCGGCCGAGGCCCACGAGATCGGGGAGCGGGGCCGCGTCAGCGGCAAGATCGTCCTCACCGCGGCGGAGTGACCCGGGCCCGCCGTGCGGGCGGCCGGCACCCGGTGGTGCGCCCCGGCCCGCGGTGCCGCGCCGCCTCGTCCGGCGGCGGCACCGCGGCGGCCGGGGTTTTTGGCGTGTCCCCGTCCAGGTAATCCGCCTACCCTGTCGCCGTGACACGACTGCACATCTTCGACATGGACGGCACCCTGATGCGCGGCTCCTCCGCCTCGATGGAGATCGCGCGCGAGATGGGCCTGGTGGAGGAGTTCCACGCCCTGGAGCGCGAGCTCGCGGCCGGGCTGACGGACCCCCAGGGCTACGCGGCGCGCGCCTACGTGCTGTGGGAGCGGCTGAGCGAGGCGCACGTCGCGGCGGCGTTCGCGCGTGCGCCGTGGCTGACCGGCATACAGGAGGTGTGGGCCGACATCCGGGAGCGCGGGGAGTACTGCGCCGTGATCTCGCTCTCACCGCACTTCTTCGTGCGCCGGTTGCGCGAGTGGGGCGCGCACGAGGCGCGGGCGTCGATCTTCCCCGAACTGCCGTTCGCCGGTGTGGCGCTCGACCCGACCGGGATCCTGTTGCCCGAGTCGAAGGTCACGGTCGCCGACGAGCTGTGCGCGATGTTCGGGGTGGACCGGGCGGACTGCGTGGCCTACGGCGACTCCATGTCGGACGCGCCGCTGTTCACCACCCTGAACACCACCGTCGCGATCAACGCGGACCACCATGTGAGCGGCCTGGCGCGGTACGCCTACACCGGGGGCGACCTGAGGGAGGCCTACGCGCTGGTGCGCTGACAATTCGTCAGGCATGAGACCGGGGAAGGCGTGGCAGACGGCACCGAGGGCGTGCCGGGCCCCCGGGGCGGTACGCACCGTTTTTCGACCACGGTGCCGAAACGGCAAGGGAGTGACAGGAACGAACAGAAAGGGCGGAGTTGCGTAAGGGAGGCCAGGGGTTGTGTATTCGTGTTGGGCCGGTATGGTCATCTGCGTTCAGCCAACAGAAAACGACACGGAGGCCCCCACTAAGAGTCAACATGTCTGACAGGGCGTGGAACCCCGCTCCCGAACTCGCGGCCACGTGCCCGGTCCACCACACCGCCCGTGCGAGCCGTTCCGCCCGGCAACGCTGCCCACACAGCGTCCGCACCCGATCTTCACAGGATCCGCGATCCGTGTTCCGGGCAACGGTTCTCGCACGTGAGGTGGGCAATGGTGGCGGAATCAGGCAGCCGTTCGAGGCAAATGGGGACGCCTTCCTTATCGGGGTCGAGATGTACACGGTGAGAAGCGTGAGGCGAGGCAGACGATGGACGCTCTGAGAGCCACGTCGGCGCACGAGGGAAATCCGCGGGAGGAAAAGGAGCGCACCGGCGCGCCCTCCCCGCAGGGAATGCCCCGGTCGCGCCCGCCCGAGCCGAACGCCGCGGCACGGCAGGGCACCGGGCGGCACGGCGGCGCCCCCGCCCCCGAGGCCGCGGCGGGCCAGGGCGACGGCGGGTGGAGCTGGTTCGCGCCGCGGCGCAGGTCGGAGCAGGACGAGCCGGGGGACCACCAGCCGGCCGACGGCAGCGCCCCCGACCGTCCGGTGGAGCACCCGGCCCCCGGCCGTCCCGCTCCCGGCAGCCCGGCGCCGCAGGCACCCGCGCCGGACCGCCCGGAGCAGGACCGCCCCGCCGGCCCGGGCCCCGCCCCGCACCGCCCGCTCCCGCTGTCGGCGCCGCTCGACGGCGAGCCGGCCTCCCCCGACGCGATCCTCATCCGCCGCACCATGGAGGCCGTCAAGCCCGCCTCCGACAAGGTCATCTCGTACTTCTACGCGACCTTGTTCCTGCACAACCCCGAGGTGCGCGAGCTCTTCCCGGCCGCGATGGACCACCAGCGGGACCGCCTGATGCGGGCCCTGCTGATCGCGGCCAAGCACATCGACGACACCGAGTTCCTCACCCAGTACCTGTCGAACCTCGGGCGCGGCCATCGCAAGTACGGCACCGTGCCGGAGCACTACCCGGCGGTCGGCGAGGCCCTGATCACCGCGCTCGCCCGGTACGCCGGCGAGACGTGGACCGAGGAGGTCGAGGCGGCCTGGGTGCGCGCCTACACCACGATCTCCCAGATCATGATCGACGCCGCAGCCGACGACGAGCTGCGCTCCCCGCCCTGGTGGCAGGCGGAGATCGTCTCCCACGAGCTGCGCACGCCCGACATCGCCGTGATCACGGTGCGGCCCGACCAGCCGTACCCGTTCCTGGCCGGGCAGTACACCACGCTGGAGACCCCGTGGTGGCCGCGGGTGTGGCGGCACTACTCCTTCGCCTCCGCGCCCAGCCCCGACGGGCTGCTCAGCTTCCACGTCAAGGCCGTCCCCGCGGGCTGGGTCAGCACCGCGCTGGTGCACCGCGCCAGGGCGGGCGACGTCATCAGGCTCGGCCCGCCCGCGGGCTCCATGGTGGTGGACCACACCTCGGACAACGGGCTGCTGTGCCTGGGCGGCGGCACCGGGATAGCGCCGATCAAGGCCCTGGTGGAGGACGTGGCCGGGGCGGGGCGCCGGCGCAAGGTCGAGGTGTTCTACGGGGCGCGCAGCGACGACGACCTGTACGACCTGGACACGCTGGTCCAGCTCGCCCGGCGCCACTCGTGGCTTGGCGTGCATCCGGTGGTGGACGGCCGGGACGTGATCGGGCCGCTGCCCGACGTGGTGCGCAAGTACGGCCCGTGGCACGCCTTCGACGCCTACCTCAGCGGCCCGCCCGGGATGATCCGCAGGGGCGTCGACACCCTCACCGGCATCGGTATCCCCACCCACCGCATCCGCCACGACTTCGTGGGCGATCTGGTGACGGCGGACTGACGGCCGCACGGCCCGTCCCGCGTTCAGACAGCACCGCACCAAACCGAAAGGCACGGCACATCGTGTACCGAGATGAGCGCCCCGACCGCCCCGGGTCGCCGGCCGAGCACCGCCTCCAGGAGCAGATGGGCACCACGGCCCGCGCCGACCGGTTCTACGACGAGCAGGTGCTGGACCACCTCAACCCCAGGATGCGGGACTTCGTGGCCCGGCAGGAGATGTTCTTCCTGGCCACGGCGGACGCGAGCGGGGAGTGCGACAACACCTTCCGGGCGGGCCCGCCCGGGTTCCTCCAGGTGCTCGACTCGCGCACCCTGGCCTACCCCGAGTACCGGGGGAACGGGGTGATGGCGAGCCTGGGCAACATCACGGAGAACCCGAACGTCGGCCTGCTGCTGATGGACTTCGTCCGGGACCGCATCGGGCTGCACGTCAACGGCCGGGCCACGGTCCGCACCGACCGGGAGATGCGCACCACGTGGCCGCTGCTGCCGGTGGACCCGGTGCCGGGGCGCCGCCCGCAGGCGTGGGTGGAGATAGCGGTGAAGGAGGCGTACATCCACTGCTCCAAGCACATCCCGCGGATGGCGAAGCTGCCCACGGCGGGCGGCCGGGCCTGGGGCACCGACGACTCCAGACGCAAGGGCGGCGACTTCTTCGGCGCGGCGGCGCGCCGGCACCAGGAGGCCGAGCAGTCCGCGGAGGCCGCGGAGGACCCGGCGCCCGAGCCGTTCAGCGGCTGGTTCGTCCCGGCGCGCGAGCGCGGGGCGCCCCTCACCCACAAGTAGCGGCCCGCCTCACGCCAGGTCGGCCGCGAGCAGCGCCCGCACCCCCTCCACGTTCGCCCGCAGATAGGCGCGCAGGGACGGCGGCACCACCTCCACCGAGCCGATCCCGGCGCGGCTGAAGGGGATGCGCACGATCTCGTACGTGCCGTTGGGCTCGTCCACCTCGGGGCCGTGGCGCCGGGCGGGGTCCATGGAGGCCAGCTTGCACACGAAGAAGTGCTGGACCTTCACCCCCGCCCGCCCGTCCTCGGTGGTGTGCGCGACGGTGTCCACGAACGCGGGGACGACGTCGGTGACCTTCGCCCCGAGCTCCTCGTCCACCTCGCGGTGCAGCGCCTCCACCACACTGCCGTCCCCGGGTTCCACCCCGCCGCCCGGGGTGATCCAGTAGGGCGGCCCGCCCGGCTTGGTCCGCTTGATCAGCAGCAGGTCGCCGCCGTCCAGAAGGATCGCGCGGGCGGTGCGCTTGACCACCGGCCGCTCCTCCGCCGCTCCCGTATCGTGCATGAACGCCGGTCCTTCCGTGTTGCCCGTGGTGGGAGTGTGCCGCCGGCGGGGCCGGGCGAAACGTCCCTGCCGGAGCGAACCGGAGTGGCGGGTTCCGATTCCTTTGCCGCGAGCGCCCGGCGACCGGCCCGCCCGCGCCCCCCGGCCGGCGTTCACCACTGCCCGGCGGCGTCGAGCAGCCGCTCGTGCACCCGCGCGATGTGCGGCTGGGCGAGCGTTCCCGCCCTCGCCACCAGGAAGAACGTGCGCAGCGGCGGCACCGCGAGTTCGAGCAGCGGGACCACCTCCCCGGCCGCCGCCGCCTCCTCGCACAGATACCTGGGCAGCACCGCCGCCCCCGCTCCCGCGCGCACCAGCTCCAGCACCGCGCGCAGGTCGGGCACCACCACCGCACCCGTCCCGGACGGCCGGGCGTCGAAGACGTGCGCCCAGTAGCGGGTGACGAACGGCAGGTCCTCGTCGAAGTCGATCAGCGGGACGCCCGCCAGCACCCGCGGCCCCTGCGCCCGCAGGTCCTCCGGGTCGATCCGCCCGGCCCAGTCGGGCCCCGCGACCAGCACGTCTTCCTCGTCGCACAGCACCGTGGCGGTGAACAGCCGGGCGCGCGAGCGGGTGGCCGTGACGACGAGGTCGTGGTGGACGGCGGCGAGCCCGTTGAGGTTCTCCTCGTCCGCGCCCGGCGACACCCGCAGCTTCACCCCGTCCGCGACCAGCCCGGCCAGCGCGGGCAGCACCCGGCGCGCGGTGAAGTCGCGGGGCCCGGCCAGGTGCAGGGTGCGCGGGGTGTCCCGGCCGACCCCGGCCTCGGTGATCTCCGACAGCGCGTCCAGGTGCGGGGCGACCTTGTGCGCGAGCTCGTCCCCGACCGTGGTCGGCGCCACGCCGCGGGGCAGCCGCAGGAACAGCGGGCGCCCGACCTGCCGCTCCAGCGACCTGATCTGCCCGGTGACGGCGGGCTGGGACAGGCCCAGCAACTGGGCGGCCCGGGTGAAGGAGCCGGCGCGGTGCACGGTGACGAAGGTGCGCAGCAGGGTCAGGTCCACGGCACCCTCCTCCGGGCGAGCCATAAAAATAACGATGGGTGTGGCGAGTTACTGTGATTGGACACTGACGCTGAGTCAACTACCGTTGTTGTGGGCGTGTCTCCGCGCGTTGACCGAATGGTGCCACGGTCCGCGCGGCCCCACGTCCGCGCGGCCGGGATCACGAGGGGGGAGATCCCGGCCGCCGCCGCACCGGCCCCCGTCGCTCCTGCCGCCGCTCCCGCCGCCGCTCCGGAAAAGGTGCGGCGTTGCGGTGTCCGGCCCGCCTAGGATCCGCCGTCATGGCTGTCTCACTGAACGACGCGGTGCGCGGGCTCCTCGACGAGCCGATCCCCGCCGTTCTCGCCACGGTGAACCCCGACGGAAGTCCGCAGACGTCCGTGGTGTGGGTGTGCCGGGACGGGGACGACCTGCTGATCTCCACGGCCGCGGGACGGCGCAAGGAGCGCAACGTCCACCGGGACCCCCGGGTGAGCCTCACCGTGTACGACCCGGCCGACCCGCTGCGCTACGCGGAGATCCGCGGCCGGGCCACCGTCGCCGAGGACACCGGGCGCAGGCTGGCCGTCCGGCTCGCCGAGGAGTACGAGGGGGAGGGCGCGGGCCGGGAGTACCTGGAGCTGCCGCCGGAGGTGGTGCGGGTGGTGCTGCGCGTCACCCCCGAGCGGGTGGTGGGCACCGCCGCCCGGTGAGCTACCAGCGGGGCGCGGCCGGGGTGGTCCACTCCGGCCGGGCCCTGCGCATGGCGGCGGCGTCGTCGCGGTCGCGCAGCGCGCCGTCGTCGTCCAGCCAGCGCCGGTGCAGCGCGGCCAGCCGGGCGCGGTCGAGCTCCACGCCCAGGCCCGGGGCGTCGGTGACCGCCACCCGCCCGCCGCGGACGGGGACGCGCTCGGTCAGCACGTCCTCGGTCTGCCACGGGTAGTGGGTGTCGCAGGCGTGGCCGAGGTTGGGCACGGTCGCCGCGACCTGGGTCATCGCGGCCAGGCTGATCCCCAGGTGGGTGTTGGAGTGCATGGACACGCCCACCCCGAAGGTCCGGCAGATCGCGGCCAGGGTCTGGGTGTTGCGCAGCCCGCCCCAGTAGTGGTGGTCGGACAGCACGATCTGCACGGCGCCGCGGGTGAACGCCCCGGGGATCTCCGGGAAGGTGGTCACGCACATGTTGGTGGCCAGCGGGACGCCGGTGCGCGCGGCGACCTCGGCCATGGCCGGGGCGCCGGTGACCGGGTCCTCCAGGTACTCCAGCACGTCGCGGAGCTCGTCGGCGACCCGGCAGGCGGTCTCCACGGACCAGGCGCCGTTGGGGTCGAGCCGCAGGGGGCGGCCGGGGAACGCGGCGGCGAGCGCGCGGACCGCCGCCACCTCCTCGTCGGGCGGCAGCACCCCGCCCTTGAGCTTGAACGACGCGAACCCGTACCGGTCGTGGAAGCGGCGGGCTTGGTCCACGACCTCCTCGGGGGTGAGGGCCCGGCCCCAGTCGTCGGTCTCGGCGGCGACCCCGTCCGGGTGCGCGGCCCAGCGGTAGAACAGGTAGGCGCTGTACTCGACGGCGTCGCGCACCTTGCCGCCGAGCAGGGCGTGTACCGGGCGGCCCACGGTCCTGCCGAGCGCGTCCAGGCAGGCCACCTCGAAGCCGGACACCACGGACAGGCGCAGCTTGTCGGCGGTCTGGACGCCGCGCAGGCCGCCCGCGGTGACGGAGGCGTCCGAGCCGGTGGGATCGACGGCGACCTCGTCGGCGAGGGCGGCCAGGCCGTTGAGGTCCTCCACCCGGTGGCCGGGGAGACGGTCGGCGAGGGCGCGGGCGAGGTCGAGGAACTTGGTGTCGCCGTAGGTCTCGCCGACGCCGGTCACCCCGCCGTCCGTGGTGACCTCGACCACTAGGCGCGGGGTGTACGGCTGGTGGACGCCCTGGGTGTTCAGCAGGGGCGGGTCGGCGACGAGGATTGGGGTGAGCCGGACGTCGGCGATCGTGGTCGTCATCGGGTGAGTCCTTCCGCCAGGTCCGGGCGCCCCGCAGCGGGAGCCTGTCTCCCCTTGTGGACGTCGTCCATGTATGCAGATGAGACGTACGCAGATGAAGGCTAGGTAGGGGGACCGGCCCCGTCAATGGCGCCTCCGGCGGGCGGACCGCCCCCGGCCACGCCCGTCCGGCGCGGGTGCGGGAGGCTTGATCCGATCACACGGATCCGGAGGTGAGGACATGGCGGAGCCGGGCGAGGCGGCCGTCCGTACCGTGCTCGGGGACATCCCCCCGGGCGAGCTGGGCGTCTGCGACGCCCACGACCACCTGTTCCTGCGCAGCCCGCGACTGCCCGGCGAGCAACTGGACGACCCGGAAGCCGCCGAGGCCGAACTCGCCGCCTTCCGCGCGGCGGGCGGCGCGGCCGTGGTGCAGTGGACCCCGCACGGCATGGGCCGCCGCCGCGCCGACCTGGCCGCGCTGGCCCGCAGGACCGGGGTCCACCTGGTCGCCGCGACCGGGCTGCACCAGGCCGTGCACTACCCGCCGGGCGTGCTGGAGCGGATCGGGGACGGCCTGGCCGAGCTGTTCACCGCGGAGCTGACCACGGCGCCGGTCCGGGCCGGACTGATCAAGGTCGCCGGGGACTTCCACCGACTGGACGGCCACGCCCGCAGGACCATGGCCGCCGCCGCCTCGGCCCACCACGCCACCGGCGCGCCCGTCGCCGTCCACCTGGAGGGCGGGACGGCCGCCCTGGAGGTGATCGACCTGCTGTGCGGCGAGCACGGGATGCCGCCCGAGCGGGTCGTCCTCGGCCACCTGGGGCGCTTCCCCGACATCCGCGTCCACCGGTGGGCGGCCGAGCGCGGCGTGTTCCTGGCGTTCGACGGGCCCTCCCGCGCCCACCACGCCACCGACTGGCGGCTCCTCGACGCCCTCACCGCGCTCGCCGACGCCGGGCACGCCGGGCAGGTGCTGCTCGGCGGCGACACCACCACCGCCGCGGCCCGCGCCGCGACCGGCGGCGGCCCCGGCATGGCGCACCTGCTCACCGCGCTGCGGCCCAGGCTGGTGCGCGCGCTCGGCGAGGAGTTCGCCGCCGCGGTGTTCACCGCCAACCCGGCGCGGGCGCTGGCCGTGCGGTGGCGCGGCTGACGCGGAACCGGCCCGCGCCGCCTCGTCCTCCCGGGACCGTGTCACACTCCGCGGGCCCGCCCTGTCCTCCTTGTGAGGGCGCGCACCGGGCCGCGGCACCGACCGCGGCGGGCACGCGCCGAGGCACATCGACAAGGAGGCGAACGCACGTGGCACGCATCTCCCTCGACCCCCCGCGCGGCCTGCTCTTCCGGATCGGCGAGTGGTACTCCAAGCGCGTGTACGGGGCCGTGCTCGACCCGGGCCGGGCGTGGGCGCACAACACCAAGGTGCTGCTCGGGCTGACCGGGTTCGAGCGGAAGGTCGCCAAGTGGGACCGGCTCGACCCGGTGCTCAAGGAGCTCGCCGTGATGGCCACGGCCGTCCGGATCGGGTGCTCGTGGTGCGTGGACTTCGGCTACTGGGAGGGGCACCGGATCGGCGTCCCGGCGGAGAAGCTGCGCGCCGTGCCGGAGTTCCGGGACCGCCCCGAGGCCTTCAGCGAGCTGGAGCTCGCCGTCATGGAGTACGCCGTGGCGATGACCGAGTCCGTGCCCGCCGTCACCGACGAGATGGCGAAGCAACTGGTGGACAGGCTCGGCGAGCCCGCGTTCGTCGAGCTGACCGCGATCGTCGCGGTGGAGAACCTGCGCTCCCGCATGAACGCCGCGTTCGGCCTGACCGGCCAGGGGTTCACCGACCGCTGCGCGGTACCGTCGAGGTCGTGACCGAGACCTCCACCGCCCTGCGGACCTTCGAGGAGCACCGGACGACGCTGCTCGGCATCGCCTACCGCATGCTGGGCAGCGTCGCCGACGCCGAGGACGTCGTGCAGGACGCCTGGCTGAAGTGGAGCACGGTCGACGCTGCGGCGGTGGAGCGGCCGCGGGCCTATCTGGTGCGGACCGTCGCCAACCTCTCCCTGAACCGGCTCAACGCCGCGTCCGCCCGGCGCGAGGCGTACGTCGGCCCGTGGCTGCCGGAGCCGGTGGTGACGGCGCCGGACGCCAGCGGGGACGTGGAGCGGGCCGAGGACGTGTCGCTGGCGATGCTGGTGGTGCTGGAGACGCTCTCGCCGCTGGAGCGCGCGGTGTTCGTGCTGAAGGAGGTCTTCGGCTTCTCCTACACCGAGATCGCGCGGATGCTGGACCGCGGCGAGGCGTCGGTGCGTCAGGTCGGCAGCCGGGCGCGCGGCCATGTGCGGGCGCGCAGGCCCCGCTACCGGGCGCCCGCCGACCGGCGGCGGCAGGTCACCGACGAGTTCCTGGCCGCGTGCGTCGGCGGCGACATCAACCGGGTGATGGAGCTGCTCGCGCCCGAGGTCACCGCCTGGACGGACGGCGGCGGCAAGGTCCGCGCCGCGCTGCGCCCGCTGTACGGCGCGGAGAAGGTGGCCCGCTGGGTGGTCGGGGTGGTGACCGGGCTGCTGCCCGGCATGGCGGTCCACGCGGTGGACGTCAACGGTGACCCGGGGGTGCTGGTCACCGTGGACGGGAAGCCGGACGGGGTCGGCCTGGTGGAGGTGGACGAGAACGGCGCCGTCGAGGCGGTCCGGCTGATCCGCAACCCGGACAAGCTCCGGGGAGTGACCGCGCCCTGAGGGGGGCTCAGGCGCCCTGGCACGACCCGGGGGCCGCGCCGCGCCGCCCGCCGCCCCTCGCGTGCCTGCCGCGGCCGCCGACCCGGCCGAGCCTGCCGCCCCGGCCGCCCTCGGCGCCCCGGCCGTCCTCGCGGCCCTTCGCGCTCCTGCTGTTCCTGCCGTCGCTCTTGCCGCTCTTCCCGCTCTTGCCGTCCTTGACGTCGTTCTTCGAGTCCTTCCCGCTCTCCCCGTTCGCGGAGCCCTCGCCGTTCCCGCCGCTTTCACCGCTGCCGGCGTCCCCGCCGTTCCTCCGGCCGTCGCCGTCCCCGTTCCGCCCGGGGCCGTCGCCGTCCTTCCCGCCCCCGCCCCCGACGCCGGGCCCGCCCGGCCCGCTCGTCCGGCTCCCGCTCCCGGCCCCGTTCCTGCCGCCGTCCGCGGGTGCCACGTGCGCCCGGATCGCCTCGAGCAGCCCGTCCGAGGCCGCCTCGATCAGCTCCAGGCAGAGCCGGAACTGGTCCATCCCCCCGAAGTACGGGTCCGGCACGTCCAGGTGCGGCCCGCTGGCGGCGGGGTCGAACGTGCGCAGCAGGCGGACCTTCTCCACGTCCCGCGGTGTCGGCGCGAGGTGGCGCAGGAACCGGGCGTGGCCCTCGTCCAGCGCCACCACCAGGTCGAGGCCGACGAACCACTCGACCTTGAACTGCCGCGCCGAGTGGTCGTCGGGGTAGCCGTGCTCGGCGAGCACCGCCACGGTCCTCAGGTCGGCGCCCTCCCCCTCGAACCAGCCGCCCGTTCCGCCGCTGTTCACCTTGATGCGGTCCGCCAGGCCCGCCGCCGCCACCCGGGACCGGAAGACGGAGGCGGCCATCGGGGAGCGGCAGATGTTGGCGGTGCACACGAAGCACACGCGGTACAGGGCGCTGCCGGCCCGCATCACGGGCGCGGGGGCGGCGGCGACGCCACGGACCGGGGGTGCTGTCATGCCCTCCATCATCGGTGATGGCGCGGCCGGGAGCACCGGACCGTGACGGCGTCGTGACCCTTGGAGGTGCCGGGGCCGTCACGGGACGTCGAGGGCCGTCCCGTAGAGCCGGGAGACCCGCAGCCGGATCACCAGCCTGCGATCGGCGACCATCTGGGCGAGGAACGCGGCCTCGTCCGCGCTGTCGGCGAAGCCCGGGGTGAGGGCGAGCAGCTCCCGGCCGGTGGCGTCGCCCGGCTCGGTGCTCACCTCGGACAGCTCCGCCCGGCCCTCGGCCACCGCGAACGACCAGTGGTCGGCGGAGGAGACGTACAGCGAGGCGCGCGGGTCCCGGCGCAGTTGACGGACCTTCAGGCGGTCGGCGGTGGTGCTGATCCGGATCAGGCGCTCCTCGGGCGACCAGGAGTAGACGACGGTGCTGAGGTGAGGGCTGCCGTCCTTCCTGGTGGTGGCCAGCGCCCCGAAGACATGGCCGGCCAGGAGCCCGGAGAGGGCGCCGTCGGCGAGGGAGCGCGGGGGCGGGCCGCCGCCGGGGCCGTATTCGGCGGTCTCGGTGGGCTCGGCGGTCTCGGTGGGGGAGGGGGTGGCGGACATGGGGTCTCCCTTGTGGCTGTGGGGTTCGTCGTCGGCGGCTCGGAGGGGACGGCCGCCGGGCCCTCCGGGGCGCTCCGACCGCTGAGGACTGCGGTCGTCGCTGGTCGGAGACCTGTCGGCGGTGTTGTGCGGGCCACCGGTTAAGACATTAGCAGAACGTCTACTTCAAAACTATCTCCCTCCGTATCGAGTTCACCTGGTGTGACAGGGGTTGACCTGAAGCGAACTTGAGGAAGGAGGCTGACCGGCATGGACACCGACACCCTGGCGCGGCAGCTCCGCGAACTGACCGACCGCGCCGAGATCACCGAACTGCTCGACCGCTACCTGCGCTCCCTGGACGAGGGCCGCATCGACGAGAAGTGGGCCCGCGCCTTCCACACCGAGGACGTCGTCTGGCGGATGCCCGTCGGGACGTTCCACGGGCGCGACACCGTCCTGGAGCGCACCCGGAGCGCCATGGCGCTGTTCGACCGGACCGTGCACCTGAGCACCAACGTCGTCGTCGAGCTCGACGGCGACCGGGCCACGGCGCGCGGCGCCCAGTTGAGCACCCATGTGCTCGCGGACGGCTCGGAGCAGGAGGAGCTCTTCGTCTCCGCGGGCCACACGGAGACCGAGCTGGTCAGGACCGCCGAGGGCTGGCGGATCAGCGCCACCTCGCTGCGGGTGGCGTGGACGCGCGGCACCCCGCCCCGGATCCCGGAGTAGCCCGCCCCGGGGCGCGTCTCCCAGGTGCGTCTCCGGACTCCGCCGGATAGTTCGCTTGGCGGATAATCCGCTAGCCCCCTATCCGGCCTAGACTGGCTCCATGACGACCAGCACCCCAAGCCGCACCGTCCCGGACGTCTCCCACCTGCTGGCGCACACCAGCCATGTGCTGGCGACGCGGATGGCGGCGGCCTTCGCCGAGGTCGGCATCACCCCGCGCGCCTTCTGCGTGCTCTTCCACGCCCTGGAGGAGGAGCGCACCCAGATCCAGCTCGCGGAGATCTCCGACCTGGACAAGACGACGATGGTCGTCACGGTGGACGAGCTGGAGCGGGCCGGCCTCGCCGAGCGCCGGCCCTCCGGCAGGGACCGGCGGGCCAGGATCATCTCCGTCACCGAGGAGGGCGAGCGCGTCGCCGCCGAGGGCGCCCGCATCGCGGACCGGGTGCACCGCGAGGTGCTCGGAGCCCTGGCCGAGGACGAGGCACAGGTGCTGGTCCGGGCGCTGACCCGGCTCGCGGAGGGCCATCTGGCGGAGCCGGTGGAGTGCGGCGGGCAGGTGCGCAGGGCCCGCCAGGCGCGCGGCTGACGCGGGGGCGCCCGCGCCCGGCGCCTCCCGCCCGCGCTGCCCCACGGGCGGGAGACCGGTCACCGGGCGGGCGCTACTCCACCACGGGCAGGTACAGCCGGTGCCCCGAGGCGGCGAACTCCTCCGCCTTCGCGCGCATGCCCGCCTCGGCGTCAGCGAGGACCTCGGCGTCCGCGGGGCCCTGCGCGTCCCCGGGCCGCCCCGCCCCGCCGAACTCGCCCCTGATGTCGCGCGAGATCTTCATCGAGCAGAACTTCGGGCCGCACATCGAGCAGAAGTGCGCCGTCTTCGCCGCCTGGGCGGGCAGCGTCTCGTCGTGGAACGCCCGCGCCGTGTCCGGGTCGAGGGACAGGTTGAACTGGTCCTCCCACCGGAACTCGAACCGCGCGTCCGACAGCGCGTCGTCCCACTCCCGCGCGCCCGGGTGCCCCTTGGCCAGGTCCGCCGCGTGCGCCGCGATCTTGTACGTGATGACGCCGGTCTTCACGTCGTCCTTGTCCGGCAGCCCCAGGTGCTCCTTCGGGGTGACGTAGCAGAGCATCGCCGTCCCCCACCACGCGATCATCGCCGCGCCGATCCCGGACGTGATGTGGTCGTACCCGGGGGCGATGTCCGTCGTCAGCGGGCCGAGGGTGTAGAACGGCGCGCCGTCGCAGATCTCCTGCTGGAGCTCCACGTTCTCCTTGATCAGGTGCATCGGGACGTGGCCCGGGCCCTCGATCATGGTCTGCACGTCGTGGGCGCGGGCGATCCGGTTCAGCTCGCCCAGCGTGCGCAGCTCCGCGAACTGCGCCTCGTCGTTGGCGTCCGCGACCGACCCCGGCCGCAGGCCGTCACCGAGCGAGTAGGTGACGTCGTAGGCGCGCAGGATCTCGCACAGCTCCTCGAAGTGCGTGTACAGGAAGTTCTCCCGGTGGTGCGCCAGGCACCAGGCCGCCATGATCGAGCCGCCGCGGGAGACGATGCCGGTCTTCCGGCGCGCCGTCAGCGGGATGTACCGCAGCAGCACGCCCGCGTGGACGGTCATGTAGTCCACGCCCTGCTCGCACTGCTCGACGACGGTGTCCCGGTAGACCTCCCAGCTCAGCTCCTCCGCCCTGCCGCCCACCTTCTCCAGCGCCTGGTACAGCGGCACGGTGCCGATGGGCACCGGCGAGTTGCGCAGCACCCACTCGCGGGTGGTGTGGATGTTCCGCCCGGTGGACAGGTCCATCACGGTGTCCGCGCCCCACCGGGTGGCCCAGGTCATCTTCTCCACCTCCTCCTCGATGGAGGAGGTCACCGCGGAGTTGCCGATGTTGGCGTTCACCTTCACCAGGAACCGCTTCCCGATGATCATCGGCTCGATCTCCGGGTGGTTGACGTTCGCCGGCAGCACCGCGCGGCCCGCCGCGATCTCCTCGCGGACCACCTCCACGGGGACGTTCTCCCGCAGCGCGACGAACTCCATCTCCTCGGTGACCACCCCGCGCCGCGCGTACGCCAACTGGGTGACGGCGGCGCCGCCGCGGGCCCGGCGCGGCAACCGGGGGCGGCCGGGGAACACCGCGTCCAGGTTGTCCAGGGCACCGCTCCGGGGCGTGGTGTGCCGGACCCCGTCGTCCTCGGGGCGCACGGGGCGGCCCGGGTACTCCTCGGTGTCACCGCGGCCGGTGATCCAGTTCTGGCGCAGCGGCTCCAGCCCGCGGCGGACGTCCGTGGTGACCGCGGGGTCGGTGTACGGGCCGGAGGTGTCGTACAGCGTGACGCCCCGGCCGTCGGTCAGATGGACTCGGCGCACGGGCACCCGCAGATCCGGACGGGATCCCACCAGGTGGTCCTTGTGCCACCCGATCGGGCCCTTTTCAGGGCCGTCCGACACGGAGGCAGACGTGTGCGCATCCTGCATGGTCATGCGAAGACCCACTCCCTACGCCGGCATTACCCGGTAACAGGTTCAGCGGTCGGCGCAGCGTGGATTCCGTGGCGCGGATGCGTATCCACGGATGTCAGCGCCCTCTCAGCCCGGTGCTCCGAGCTCCCGCGTTCATTGCGAAGACGCGACCAAGCTAGCCGCTCGATTGGCGCCCGCGCCAGGGGGACACGGATGATCGGACCGGATGCGGAGAGGAGCCACGACGTGCGGCAGAACGCGGGGCAGCCGGAGAACGAGGGCCCGTACGGCGGGGCGGCGGCCGGGGAAGGACCGGGCGGAGGCGGGCAGACGCCCGGCGAAGGGCCAGGTCACGGCCATCCCCCGGGGCCCGCCCCCGGGCAGGGGCACGGGCAGGGCCCCGGCCCCGAGCAGGGGCACGGCCACGGGCACGGCCATGCCCACGGCCCGGCGCAGCCCGTCTCCACCCATCTGCGCAAGGTGATCGCGGCCGTGCTGGTGCCGTTCGCGGCGGCCGTGCTCACCGGGCTCGTGGTGCTGTGGCCCGGCGGGGTGCCGCCGCACGAGCGCACCGGGGTCGGCTTCGACCAGGAGACGCAGAAGGCGAAGGTCGTCAAGGTCGAGCAGCGGTCCTGCGCCGAGCTGAACGCGGGCCCCGCCCAGCAGCAGCCCGGCGGCACGGGGCAGGACGGGCAGGGCGGCGCGGCCGAGGACGACTGCGAGCTGGCCACCATCGAGGTCACCACCGGCAAGGACAAGGGCCGCACCTTCACCGAGGTGATCCGCCCCGACCAGTTGCGCAGGTACGAGGTGGGGCAGGGCGTCGTCGTCGCCTACGCCCCGAACGCCCCGCGCGAGCTCCAGTACTCGGTGACCGACGTGCAGCGCGGCTTCCCGATGGCGCTGCTCGCCGGACTCTTCGCGCTGGTCGTCGTCGGCGTGGGGCGGCTGCGCGGACTGACGGCGCTGATCGCCCTCGTCATCAGCTTCGGGGTGCTGACGCTGTTCATCCTGCCCGCCATCCTCCAGGGCTCCAACCCGCTGCTGGTGGCCGTCGTCGGCGGCAGCGTGATCATGCTGTCGGCGCTGTACCTGTGCCACGGCCTGTCCGCCCGCACCTCGGTCGCGGTGCTGGGCACACTGGTGTCGCTGCTGCTCATCGGGCTGCTGGGCTCGCTGTTCATCGGCTGGGCCAGACTGACCGGCAACACCTCCGACGAGACCGGCCTGGTGCACTCCCTGTACCCGGACATCGAGATCCGCGGCCTGCTGCTCGCGGGCGTCATCATCGGCTCCCTCGGTGTGCTCGACGACGTCACCGTCACCCAGACCTCCGCGGTGTGGGAACTGAAGGCCGCCAACCCGTCCATGACCGCGCGCCAGTTGTACCGGGCGGGCCTGCGCATCGGCCGCGACCACATCGCGTCCACCGTCAACACCCTGGTGCTGGCCTACGCGGGCGCCGCGCTGCCGATGCTGCTGCTGTTCTCCATCGCGCGCAGCGACGTGCTGACGGTGGCGAACAGCGAGCTGGTGTCCGAGGAGATCGTGCGTACCCTGGTCGGCGGCATCGGCCTGGTGGCGTCCGTGCCGGTGACCACGGCGCTGGCCGCGCTGATCGCGTCGGCGGACCACGGGGGGGACGGCGGCGCGGGCAAGGGCCTGCCGAGGCTGGGCGGGCGCGGCCCCGGGCGGGGCACCGGGCGGCGGCGCCGTCAGGGCCCGGCGGGCGGCCGCCAGTCGCCGCCGGACAGGAACGCCTCCACGGCGTCCTGGTAGGGCCCCGGGTCCAGGCCGCGCCCGCGCACCCAGGCGTCGTCCCAGTACGTGTTCCTGTGGTGCGCGGCGCCGTCCGCGAGCACCGTGGCCACGCAGCCGCGCAGCCCGTCCCGGCGCATCACCGCGATCAGCTCGAACGCCCCCCACAGGTTGGCGCCCGTGGACGGGCCAGACTCCAGGCCGGTGTCCGCCCGCAGTCGCCGCATCGCCGCCACGCTCGCCGCGTCCGGGACGGGCACCACCATGTCCACCAGGTCCGGGTGGAAGCCCGGCTCCATCCGGGGCCGCCCGATCCCGTCGATCCGTGACGGCATGCCCGTGGCGTAGTCGGCGGCGCCGCTTATCCAGCCTGGGAAGTACGCCGAGTTCTCCGGGTCCACCACCGCCAGCCGGGTGGCGTAGCCGTTCCGCCGCAGATGGCGGCCCACCGCCGACGAGGTGGCGCCCGTGCCCGCGCCCACCACGATCCACGCGGGAACCGCCGCCCCGGCCTCCGCCAGCGAGGCGAACAGGTCGGAGGCCACCGTGCCCGCCTCGTGGGCCAGCGCCAGGTCGGTGCCCGCGAAGTGGTCCAGGTAGTGGCCCGAGCACTCGGCGGCGATCCGCCGCGCCTCGTCGTACACGGCCGGGGGCGGGCCGCCGTGGCGGACGCACTTGCCGCCGTGCGCCTCGATCTCCGCGGTCCGCTCGGCCGGGGTGCGCTCCGGCACCACGGCGACGAACGGCAGGTCGAGCAGCCGCGCGAAGTAGGCGGCGGCCACCGCGGCGGCGCCGCCCGTCGCGGTGACGACGGTCGTGCCCTCGTCGATCCGCCCGCTCTCCACCGCCTCGGCGAACAGCCCCCGCATCACCCGGTGCTTCAGGCTGCCGGTGGGCTGCGCCGACTCGTCCTGGACGTACAGCCCGAGACCCCACTCGGCGGGCAGCGGGAAGGCGTGCAGCGGCATCCGCGGCACCGCGCGCGCCTCCAGTGCCAGGTAGTCGAGCGCCTCGGCGCTCCACCGCCGCGCCGCCAGCCGCTCCGTCACGTCCGCGCCGTGAACTTCTTCACCACGAACAGCACCAGCGCGACCAGGGCGACCAGCAGCAGCACCTTGAACAGCAGGCCGATCACGAAGCTGAGCACGCTCATCAGCACCGAGCCGAACACCAGCAGCACCAGCACCGGGAGCAGGCCCCAGCGCACCCACGCGGGCAGCCCCGCGAGCACCTTCTTCATCTCGAACCGGCCCTCCTCCTTGGCTGCTGTCGAGCTTACGACCGCCTCCGGCGCCCCACGAAGGGCCCAAGGGCCCCACCGGCCCCGGATTCGCCCCCTACGGGACGCGGGCCCCGCCGCGGCCCCCGGCCCTCATACCGGGCTCTCACACCGGCCAGGTCTCCTGGCGCCACGCCGCGTCCCAGAACATCCACTCGTAACGCGCGGTCAGCGCGAAGTGGGCGGTCGCCCGCTCGCGCTCCACCGGGGAGAGCTCCTCCCCCACCCGGTCGGCCAGCGCCACCACCCTGCGCACCACGCCCTGGAACTCCTCGTCGCCGTACACGCCGATCCAGCGCGCGTACAGCGGGTCGGGCGAGGACTTGGCCAGCAGCTCGGCGCCGACCTTCGCGTAGATCCAGTAGCAGGGCAGTACCGCGGCCAGGCCCTCGGCGAACGAGCCCTGGTGCACGGTCGCCAGCAGATAGCTGGTGTAGGCGCGGGTCGTCGGCAGCACCTGCTCGTCACCCGGGCGGTCCCCGCCGAGCGCCTCCATGAAGCCGCGGTGCATCTCCTGCTCGGCGGCGATCGCGCCCACCGCGTCACCGGCGAACGCCCGCACGTCGTCGTCCCCCGGCGCCTTGGCCGCGCACACCGCGAGGGCCCTGGCGTAGTCCTTCAGATAGTGGGAGTCCTGCACCACGAAGTGCCGGAACGCGCCGTGCGGCAGGGACCCGTCGGTCAGGCCCCGGATGAAGGGGTGGTCGAGGATGGCGGCGTAGGTGGACTGGGCACTGTCCCAGAGCTGCCGACTGAAGGGGGGCACGGGGCTCCTCGGGGGTGTGGGGTGGGGGTGTCGGGGCGCGGAGGGTTCTAGCCCTCCGGGGGTGAGAACACCACCAGCACCCGGAGGTCCTCGGTGACGTGGTGGAAGCGGTGCGGCACGCCCGCGGGGACGTAGACCACGCAGCCGCGGGCGACCTGGGTGGTCTCCTGCCCGACGGTGATGGAGGCGCGGCCGCTCACCACCAGGTACACCTCGTCCTGCTCGTGCGGCTGCTGGGTGTCGAGCTCGCCGGGCGACAGCGCGTACAGACCGGCGGACATGTTCCGCTCGGTGAGGAACCGCAGGTAGGCCCCCCGGTTCGCGGAACGCTCCGCCTCGAGGTCGTCCAAGCGGAACACCTTCATCTGCTGCCGCCTCCCGGGCTCGGTGCACGGCCTTCCGGCCGCGTGTGGTCAACCGCCGAGGTCATTCAACCCTGCCCGGGCGTTCGACTGGAGGCCCCCCGGCTGCGACGATCCTCCGATGAAGAACTTCCTGGTCACGACGGTGGCCAACGCGGTGGCCCTCGGGGTGGCGACCTGGGTCCTCGCCGGGATCACCCTGTCCGAGGACGGCACCGCGCGCAAGGCGGTCACCCTGGTCCTCGTCGCGCTCCTGTTCGGGGTGATCAACGCCCTGGTCAAGCCGATCGTGCGGCTGATGGCGCTGCCGCTGTTCGTCCTCACCCTGGGCCTGTTCACGTTCGTGGTGAACGCGCTGATGCTGTGGCTCACCTCGTGGGCCTCGGAGGCGGTGGGCCTGAGCTTCGAGGTGGACGGCTTCTGGACGGCCCTGCTCGGCGCCCTGATCGTGAGCGTCGTCTCCTGGGCGGTCAGCGTGGCCCTGCCGGACGGCGAGTGAGCCGGGCGTTCGCCCGGCTGGACGCGCCGGTTGCCCCAGCAGAAGGGAAGACCGCCCGCCCACCCGTCTCCCCGCCCACCACCCCATCGCGAGCCCCGTGCCCGTGAGCCGGGCGTTCGCCCGACTGGACGCGCCGGTTGCCCCGCAGAAGGAAAGACCGCCCGCTCCCGGCCGCGAGAGGCCGTTGGCGCGGCGGGAGCGGACGGCGCCGTTGTGCCCCTTCCCGTCACATTAACCCCGGCGGGGCCGCCGGTGGCTCAGGCGCGGTCCGTGTCGGGGCGGCCGAAGCCGGTGTCGAAGTCGGGGCTGGAGAACTCCGGGCTCGTGTACCGCGGGCTGGAGAACTCCGGGCCGTGCCGGGGCTCGGCCGGGTCGTCGGGGTTGGGGCTGCTGAAGCCGGGGCGGCTGTAGCCCAGCGGTGAGGTGCGCCGGGCCGGCCCCGCGTTGCCCGACGGCACCGGCGGGGTGCGGTCCGCCGGCTCGGCGGCGCTGAGCGCGCGCTCGAGGAACGGGCGCACACCCCGCTCCCGCAGGGCGTCGCGCCACGCGTCCCTGGCCGCGGCCACCTCGGGGGAGGCGGCGACCCGCAGCGCCTCGGCGTCGGCCGCGGTGTTGCGCAGCGCCGTCAGCACCACCGCGATCATGCCCGTGACCAGGCCGGCGACCGCGATCCCGGCGAACAGCCACCCGGCGAACACCAGCGAACCCGCGGCGTCCGGGTCCGGGTCCTCCAGTTTCATCAGGTAGCCGACGCACAGCAGGACCACGGCGGACAGGCCCGCGAGGATCGGCGTGAGGACGGTGACGACGGCGAGCATGCCCGCCCCGCCGCCGTCGTCCGTACCGGTGGTCCCGTCCGCCACCGCCCGCTCGCCGGAGCCGGATCTCCTGACCTCCTCGCGGACGTCCAGGTAGCGCGCGTACTCGGCGGCGGCGCAGGCGTTGATGGCGGCGACGGCCTCCAGGGCGAGTGTGCGAAGCTGCTCGGAGTTCAGGCGCGCGGGCGCGCCGAGGCCGACATGGCGCTTCTCCTCGTCGTGCAGGGCCTCGTCGAGAACCCTTTCGAAGTCCTGGCGGTCCTCGCTCTGCAAGTGCGGAGCGCTGTTCATTCGTATCCCAGCTTTCTCCTGACTCCGCTGTACCCATCCACGGGGCGGCCGTGACGGCGGAGTCCCCCCGTTGCTCCCTCCGATGCTCATTCCCCCGGCTGTGCCGATCGGGCTCGGTGAGCCCGGATCCCCGGCTCGGCGGGCGGATGGACGTGGAGGGCCTTGGTCAGATGCCTCGATGGTAAAGCCGGGAAGTGAGACGGTGGCAGTGTCTTTCCAGAATTGGGGTGGCGGGGGACCGGGCGGGGCGCGGGAGCGCTCAGTGCGCCGGGGCGCCGTCGGCGGGCGGCGCGGCGCCCGCGGGCGGGCCGTTCAGGGGGAGCCGGGCGACGAGGAGGCTGCCGTCCATGGTGACCCCGCCGTCCATGGCCACCGCCAGGTCGTCGGCGTAGACGTGCGGCCCGGAGACGGTGGGCACGCCGTCCCCGTCGCCGTTCTCGGAGCCGACCTCGCCCAGCAGGTAGGGGATCGGGCTGTGGCCGTGCACCAGGCGCCGCCCGCCGTAGGTGTCGAGCAGCTCCCGCACGGCCGTCGGCCCGGCGTCGCCGCGGAAGGCGAAGCGCTTGGTGAACTTGCGGAACAGCTCCCAGCACTCGTCGGCGTCGCCGCGCCGCAGCACCTCGTGCACGTTGTCGTTGACGTCCTCGATGGTCCCGCCGTACTCCAGGTACGCGGTGGTGTCGGAGTGCAGCAGCAGGTGGTCGTCCTCCAGGTGGGCGGCGTCCAGGCGGGCCATCCACGCGACGTGGTGGTCCTGGAGGCGCTCCATGTCGCTGGGCTGGCCGCCGTTGAGCCGCCAGGCGGCCAGGAACGAGGCGGTGCCCGCGCCGGAGTTGACGGGCTTGTCGCCGAACCGCTTGGCGCCGAGCAGCAGCAGTTCGTGGTTGCCCATGAGGGCCTTGGCGTAGCCGCCCACGGACGCGGCCTCCGCGGACAACTGCATCACCAGGTCGATGACGCCGACGCCGTCGGGGCCGCGGTCGGTGAAGTCGCCGAGGAACCACAGCCGCGCGTTGCCGCCCGACCAGTGGCCGTCGTGGTCCACCAGGCCGTGCGCGTACAGGGCTTCGCGCAGCTCGTCGAGGTAGCCGTGCACGTCGCCGACGACGAACAGCGGCCCGGGGCCCGACTGCGGCGCCGTCCCGGCCGCGGTCACCGGTTTGAGCTGCACGGTCGGGGTGTCCCGCGGGGGGCCGCCGATCAGGGACGGGTCCAGCGGGAGGTTGGGCTGCGTGGGGGTGTAGCCGGGCCCGGGCGGGGGAGGAGGCGCGGGCGCTGGCGGCACCGTGGGAGGCGCGTCGGTGGGAGAGTCGGCAGCCGGGGGACGCCAGCTCACTGATGCCTGGACAACGGGTCCTGGACCGGCCCCCTGTGTCATCGACCCCTCCACCCTCGCGCCGCGCTGCCCACCGGGAGATCCGACCTGTCCGCCCCTGTCCCCCTGCCCGCCACCGGGCAGGAGAGCCTGTTGGGCGAGAGGGGCTCTTCCGGTGTCATTCGCCCATCATAGGAACGACGCTGTCGGGTTGTGACGCACCCGGGGGGCGTGATTCGGTGCGGTGCCCACAAAACGTGATGAAATCCGCTGTCCCCCGAGTGCGCCGGAGCGTGCCCGCGGGCGGGGCTCAGCCGGAGCCGGGGGAGCGGGGTGGACTGACCTTGATCCGGGGCGGGCGGCGCAGGGACGACGTGCGGACGATCAGGTCGGTCGGCATGACCTGGTGGATGGGGTCGGCGGGCCGGTGGCTGCCGACGCCCTCGATGGCGTCGATGAGGAGCTGGACGACGGCGGTGCCGATCCGGCCGGGCTTCAGCGACAGCGTGGTGATCGGGGGCTCGGTGCTGGCGTAGACGTCGCTCTCGCTGCAACAGACGAGCAGCAGGTCCTCGGGGACGCGCAGGCCGTAGCGGCGGGCGGCGGCGAGCAGGTCGGTGCCGTTGGGGTCGAACAGGCCGTAGACGGCGTCGGGGCGGTCGGGGCGGGCCAGTAAGCGGTCGGCGGCGACCGCGCCCGCGCACGGGTCGTGGGCGGGGTAGCTCTCGTACACCGGCTCCTGGCCGACCCGCTCGCACCAGGAGAGGTAGGCGGTGGTGGACAGGCGGGTGTAGGTGTCGGTGCTGGTGCCGGTGAGCAGCCCGATCCTGCGGGCGCCGGCGTCGGCGAGGTGGTCGAGGATGCGCAGGACGGCGGCCTCGTGGTCGTTGTCCACCCAGGCGTGCACCGGGCAGTTGCCGGGGCGGCCGTCACTGACGACGGGCACGCCCTGCCGGTGCAGCTCCTCCACGACCGGGTCGTGGTCGGAGGGGTCGATGACCACGGTGCCGTCGAGCGCCACGTTGCTCCACACGTCGTGGCGCGAGGACGCGGGCAGGATGACCAGCGCGTAGCCGCGGGCGAGCGCGGCCGAGGTGGCCGCGCGGGCCATCTCGGCGAAGTAGGCGAACTCCGTGAAGGTGAACGGTTCTTCTCCGTAGGTGGTGACGGTGAGACCGATCAGGCCCGACTTGCCGGTGCGCAGCGTGCGTGCGGCGGCGGACGGTCGGTAGCCGAGACGGTCGGCTACCTCACGGACGTGACGGCGGGTGGCTTCGGGAAGGCGGCCCTTGCCATTGAGCGCGTCGGAGACAGTGGTGATCGAGACTCCGGCCGCTGCGGCCACGTCCCGGATACCTGCCCGCTCCAGCCGCCGGCCGCTGGGCCGGCTCGCCTGGTGGTGTCCTGCTGCTGTCATGGCGAGCCGATAGTAGGGCTCGGGCCCATACCAGGGGGGAGTACACGGAGAAGGATTTGCGGATAGGTTTCTGCAAGGTGTAATGGGCTTGCGGCCTTGATTTTTGAGGTCATTCGGGGATCAGTTCGGCGCTTCGGGCACGAAGAGTCGGATTGCCGGGTGAGAACACCGGAGGGGCGGCTCGGGGTAACTCACCTGTACGGGTGATGCGCGCCCTGGCTCGCGCCACCCGCGCACGCCCGAGCGCGCGACATCTCCCGCCATGTGCACGCCCCCCATAGGGTGAGGTCGGCAGGACGGACGAGGCGAGTGGAGGCCGGAAGGTGAGCGAGCGAGGGCCCAGGCTGCGCGGGGCGCTGGAGGGGATCCCCACCTACAAGCCCGGGCGGCCCGCCGCGGCCCGGGAGGGCGCGGACGCGGACGTGCCGTCGTACAAGCTGTCGTCGAACGAGAACCCGTACCCGCCGCTGCCCGGGGTGCTGGAGCGCGCCGTGGCGGCCGCCGCGTCGTTCAACCGCTACCCGGACATGACCTGCGGCGCGCTCGTCGCCGAGCTGGCCGACCGGTTCTCGGTGCCGGCGACGCACATCGCGACCGGCACCGGCTCGGTCGGGGTGGCCCAGCAGTTGCTCCAGGCCACCAGCGGCCCCGGCGACGAGGTCGTCTACGCCTGGCGCTCCTTCGAGGCGTACCCGATCATCACCCAGATCTCCGGCGCCACCTCGGTGCGGGTGCCGCTCACGGCGGGCGAGGAGCACGACCTGGCGGCGATGGCGGACGCCGTCACCGAGCGGACCCGGCTGGTTTTCGTCTGCAACCCCAACAACCCCACCGGCACCGCAGTGCGCCGCGCCGAGCTGATCCGGTTCCTCGACCGGGTGCCGCGGGACGTGCTGGTGGTGCTGGACGAGGCGTACCGGGAGTTCGTCCGCGACCCCGAGGTGCCCGACGGCCTGGAGCTGTACCGGGACCGGCCGAACGTGTGCGTGCTGCGGACGTTCTCCAAGGCGTACGGCCTGGCGGGGCTGCGGGTCGGCTTCGCGGTGGCGCACGAGCCGGTGGCGGCGGCGCTGCGCAAGACCGCCGTGCCGTTCGGGGTGAGCCAGGTGGCGCAGGAGGCGGCGGTGGCGTCGCTGCGGGCGGAGGACGCGCTGCTGGAGCGGGTGGAGAAGCTGGTGGGCGAGCGGGAGCGGGTGCGGGAGGCGCTGCTCGCGCAGGGCTGGACGGTGCCGCGGTCGGAGGCCAACTTCGTCTGGCTGCGGCTCGGTGAGCACACCGACGCCTTCGCGCAGGCCTGCGAGAGTGCGGGCGTGGTCGTCCGCCCGTTCACCGGCGAGGGCACGCGCATCACGATCGGCGAGCCCGAGGCCAACGACATCCTGCTGCGGGCGGCGGAGGAGTTCCGCAAGGAGCTGTAGGCGGGCGAGCAGCCGGCGGGCCGGGCCGGGCGGGGGTGACCCCCGCCCGGCCCGGCCCGCTTTGGCGACCCCGCCCTGTGCCGGGCGCAAGTAGGAGATGAGACATCCGTCACGCGCCCGTCCGGTCCCGGCGCGCTCGGAGCGCCGCGCCGGTTCCCCCTGCCGCGCCCCTCCTGCTCGCTCTTCCCTGTTTCCGCTGGTCAGGCGGGGGCTCCTGAGCCCATCGGCCCCATGCCTCCCGGTCCTGCCGGCCCCTGGACGACCCCGAGGGGCCCCTGCGACGCGTCGAAAGGGCTCCGCCATAATGGTGCTTGTGAATGCGTTCACATTCACGAGCGCTGCCGCTTCCGGGTGAATCCCGGGCGAGTGGTGCGAATGGGGTGATCGCCTCCATTCCGAGAACGTGCGAAGGAGACGTGGCGTGCACCTGGCCCTGGAGCAGGTCGATGTCGCCCGATGGCAGTTCGGCATCACGACCGTCTACCACTACCTGTTCGTCCCGCTGACCATCGGTCTCGCCGCCCTCACGGCGGGCCTCCAGACCGCGTGGGTGCGCACCGGCAAGGAGCACTACCTCCAGGCCACCAAGTTCTGGGGCAAGCTGTTCCTGATCAACATCGCCATGGGCGTGGTCACCGGCATCGTCCAGGAGTTCCAGTTCGGCATGAACTGGTCCGACTACTCGCGGTTCGTCGGCGACGTCTTCGGCGCCCCCCTGGCCTTTGAGGCGCTGCTCGCGTTCTTCTTCGAGTCCACCTTCATCGGGCTGTGGATCTTCGGCTGGGACCGGCTGCCCCGGAAGGTGCACCTGGCCTGCATCTGGATGGTCTCCATCGGCACCATCCTGTCCGCCTCCTTCATCCTGGCCGCGAACAGTTGGATGCAGCACCCCGTCGGCTACCGGATCGACCCCGTCAGCGGCCGCGCCGAGATGACCGACATCGTCGCGGTGCTCACCCAGAAGACCGCCCTGGTGGTGATCTTCCACACCCTCACCGCCGCCTTCCTCACCGCCGCCGCCTTCATGGCGGGCATCGCCTGCTACCACCTGGCCCGCCGCAGGCATGTGAAGGTCATGCGCACCTCGCTGCGCCTGGCGCTGACCGTCGCCGTGGTCTTCGGCCTCGGCACGGCGATCAGCGGCGACATGCTCGGCAAGGTCATGTACGAGCAGCAGCCGATGAAGATGGCGTCGGCCGAGGCGCTGTGGGACACCGAGAAGCCCGCCCCGTTCTCCGTGTTCTCCTACGGCGACGTGGAGGAGGGCCACAACAAGGTCGCCATCGAGATCCCCGGACTGCTGTCCTACCTGGCCAAGGGCGACTTCTCGGCCGAACTGCCCGGCATCAACGACCTGAACGAGGCGGAGCAGCAGAAGTACGGGCCCGGCGACTACCGGCCCAACATCCCCGTCACCTACTGGGGCTTCCGCTGGATGATCGGCTTCGGCATGACGTCCTTCACCTTCGGGGCGGTCGGCCTGTGGCTGACCCGCAGGCGGTTCTGGGTGGCCCCCGAGCACCGCACCGTCTCCGACGAGCCGCCGCACCTGATGGTGACCAGGAACCGCCGCCTGGGCGGGACCCCGAGCCGCTGGTTCTGGCGGATCGGCCTGCTCACCATGGGCTTCCCGCTGATCGCCAACTCCTGGGGCTGGATCTTCACCGAGATGGGCCGCCAGCCGTGGGTGGTGTACGGGCTGCTGCGCACCGAGGACGCGGTCTCGCCCGGCGTCTCCACCGCCGAGGTGGTCACCTCCCTCGTCGTCTTCACCGTCCTGTACGCCGTCCTCGCCGTGATCGAGGTCCGGCTGCTGGTCAAGTACGCCAAGGCGGGCCCCGCCGAGCTCACCCCCGAGGACCTGAGGGACCCCGGCGAGGACGGGCCGGACGCGGACGCCGACGCCGACAAGCCGCTGGCCTTCGCCTACTGAGCCGGCCCACGAGACGGAAGGAACACCCCCGTGGAACTGCACAGCGTCTGGTTCGTCCTCATCGCCTTCCTGTGGATCGGCTACTTCTTCCTCGAGGGCTTCGACTTCGGTGTGGGCGTGCTGACCAAGCTGCTCGCCCGCGACGAGCGCGAGCGGCGCGTCCTGATCAACACCATCGGCCCGGTCTGGGACGGCAACGAGGTGTGGCTGCTCACGGCGGGCGGCGCCACCTTCGCCGCCTTCCCCGAGTGGTACGCCACCCTGTTCTCCGGTTTCTACCTCCCGCTGCTGCTCGTGCTGGTCTGCCTGATCGTGCGCGGCGTCGCGTTCGAGTACCGGGCCAAGCGCGACGACGAGCGGTGGAAGCGCAACTGGGAGCACGCCATCTTCTGGACCTCCCTGCTCCCCGCCTTCCTGTGGGGCGTGGCCTTCGCCAACATCGCGCACGGAGTGGCGATCGGCCCGGACAAGGAGTACCGGGGCGGCGTCCTGGACCTGCTCACCCCGTACACGCTGCTCGGCGGCCTGGTGACGCTGGGCCTGTTCACCCTGCACGGGGCGGTGTTCACCGCGCTGAAGACGCTCGGCGACATCCGCGAGCGCGCCCGCGCCCTGGCGACCCGGCTCGGCCTGGCCACCGCCGTGCTGGCTGCGGCCTTCCTGCTGTGGACGCAGGGCGAGCACGGCAACGGCCGCAGCGCCGCGACCGCGGCCGTGGCGGTGGCCGCCCTGCTCGCCGCGCTGGCCGCCAACGCCAGGGGCCGCGAGGGCTGGGCGTTCTCCTTCTCCGGCGTGACCATCGCGGCCGCCGTGACCACGCTGTTCCTCACGCTCTACCCCGACGTGATGCCCTCCACCCTGAACGACGACTGGTCGCTGACCGTCGAGAACGCCTCCTCCTCCCCCTACACGCTCAAGATCATGACCTGGGTCGCGGCGTTCGCCGCCCCCATGGTGATCTGCTACCAGGCGTGGACGTACTGGGTGTTCCGCAAGCGCATCGGCACCCAGCACATCCCGGGCGGCGGCCCCGGCGCCTCCACCGGCCGGGACCGGCCCACCAGCGGGCCCGCCGCCCCCGGCGACGCCGCGGCCGCCACCGGGCCCGGCGGCCCCGCCGTCCCGGCGCCCCGGTCCGCCGAGCCCGGGTCCGCCGCCCACGCCGCGCCGGGGCGGGACGGATCGTGAAGCCCGTCGACCCGCGCCTGCTCCGGCACGCCCGCGCCAGCCGCGGCTTCCTGGCCGCCTCCGTGCTGCTCGGCGTGCTCGGAGCCGGCCTGGTCATCGCCCAGGCCACGCTGATCGCCGACATCGTCGTCTCCGCCTTCCAGGACGGCGCCTCGGCGGCCGACCTGCGCACCTCCTTCCTGCTGCTCGCCGCGGTCGCCGCCGGCCGCGCCGCGGTGGCCTGGCTCACCGAACTCGCCGCGCACCGGGCCTGCGCCGCGGTGAAGTCCCAACTGCGCGCGCGGCTCCTCGACCACGCCGCCCGCCTGGCCCCCTTCCGCGACGCGGCCCCGCCCGGCTCGGCCGCGCCCGGATCACCCGTACCCGACGCACCCGCGCCCGGCTCGGCCCTGCCCGGGCCCGCCGCCCCGCCCGCCGGCGCCCCCCGCCCCGAGGCGCCCCGCGGCACCGGCGAGCTGGTGACGCTGGCCACCCGCGGCCTGGACGCCCTGGACGACTACTTCGCCCGCTACCTCCCCCAACTGGGCCTGGCCGTCGTCGTCCCCGTGGCCGTGCTGGCCCGTATCGTCACCGCCGACTGGTGGTC
The DNA here is from genome assembly GCF_054782095.1 of Streptomyces capparidis. Taxonomy (NCBI): domain Bacteria; kingdom Bacillati; phylum Actinomycetota; class Actinomycetes; order Kitasatosporales; family Streptomycetaceae; genus Streptomyces; species Streptomyces capparidis. The sequence continues at coordinate 151,092 of NZ_BAAGTD010000002.1, forward strand.
GGCGTTCACCATCGCCGTCACCCTCCCCCTCATCCCCGTGTTCATGGTCCTGATCGGCTGGGTCACCCAGACCCGGATGGACCGCCAGTGGCGCACCCTGGCCCGGCTGTCCGGCCACTTCCTCGACGTGGTGGCCGGGCTGCCCACCCTGAAGGTGTTCGGCCGGGCCAGGGCGCAGGCCACGGCCATCGCCCGGATCACCGGCGACTACCGCACCGCCGCGCTGCGCACCCTGCGGATCGCGTTCCTGTCCTCCTTCGCGCTCGAGCTGCTCGCCACCATCTCCGTCGCCCTCGTCGCCGTGGGCGTCGGCATGCGCCTCGTCCACGGCGACCTGGACCTGTACACCGGGCTCGTCGTGCTCGTGCTCGCGCCCGAGGCGTATCTGCCGCTGCGCCAGGTCGGCGCCCAGTACCACGCCGCCGCCGAGGGCCTGGCCGCCGCCGACCAGGTGTTCGCGGTGCTGGACGCCCCGCTGCCCGAGGCGGGCCGCACCCCCGCCCCCGACCTGGCCCGCGCCCCCGTGCCCGTCCGCGTGGAGGACCTGACCGTCCGCCACCCCGGCCGGTCCGCCCCTTCGCTGCCCGCGACCTCGCTGGCGCTCCGCCCCGGTGAGATCCTCGCCCTGACCGGCCCCAGCGGCTCGGGCAAGTCGACCCTGCTGCACACCCTGCTCGGCTTCACCACCCCCTCCGGCGGCCGGGTCACCGTCGGCGGCACACCGCTGACGGCGCTGGACCCGGCCACCTGGCGCGCGCAGATCGCCTGGGTCCCCCAGCGTCCCCATCTCTTCGCCGGCACCATCGCCGACAACGTCCGCCTCGCCCGCCCGGACGCCACCGACGCGCAGGTGCGCGCCGCCCTGCGCGACGCCGGGCTGCTCGACTTCACGGACAGCCTGCCAGAGGGCACTGACAGTCACCTCGGTGAGGACGGCGCCGGGCTCTCCGCGGGCCAGCGGCAGCGGATCGCGCTCGCCCGGGCGTTCCTCGCCGACCGGCCGCTGCTGCTGCTGGACGAGCCCACCGCCAACCTCGACGGTGAGACGGAGGCCGGGATCGTGGACGCCGTGCGGCGCCTGGCGGCCGGGCGCACCGTGCTGCTGGTCGCCCACCGGCCCGCACTGCTCGCCGTCGCCGACCGGGTCGTGGCGCTGCCGGCCTCCGCCCCCGCGCCCGCGGAGGCGCCCCCCGCCCCGCCGCGGAGCGCGCCCCCCGCCGCGGCCGGCCCCGCGCCCGCCCTCCCCCCGGGCGAGGACGACCGCGCCGCGGACACCCCCGCCCTCGTCGCCCTGCCCCGCCTCCCCCGGGGCCGGATGCTGCTCGCCGCGCTGCTCGGCAGCCTCGCCCTGGCCTGCGCCGTCGGCCTGATGGCCACCTCCGGCTACCTGATCTCCCGCGCCTCGGAGCAGCCGCCCGTGCTGTACCTGATGGTGGCCGTGACCGCGACCCGCGCGTTCGGCATCGGGCGCGCCGTGTTCCGGTACGCCGAGCGCCTGGTCGCGCACGACGCCACCTTCCGCGTGCTGGCCGACCTGCGGGTCGCCGTCTACCGCCGCCTGACCCGCATCGCGCCCGCGGGCCTCGGCCGGGCCAGGCGCGGCGACCTGCTCTCCCGCCTGGTCGCGGACGTCGACTCGTTCCAGGACCACTTCCTGCGCTGGCTGCTGCCCGCCACCGCCGCCGTCACCGTGGGCGCGGCGTCCGTGCTGCTCACCGGTCTGCTGCTGCCCGAGGCCGGCCTGATCCTCGCCGCCGGCCTGCTCATCGCGGGCGCGCTGGTGCCCCGGCTCGCACGCCGCCTGTCCCAGCGCGCGGAACGGCGGCTCGCGCCCGCCCGTGGCGAGCTGTCCACCGCCGTCGTCGACCTGCTCACCGGCAGCCCCGAGCTCACCGTCGCCGGTGCCCTGCCCCGCGCCCTGGGCGCCGCGAAGGACGCCGACTCCGCGCTCACCCGCATCGCCGCCCGGTCCAGCGGCACCGCCGCGCTCGGCGCCGCCCTGACCGCGCTGACCTGCGGCCTCACCGTCGTCGCCGCCGCGCTCGCCGGGGTGCAGGCGGTCGCCGCGGGCCGCCTGGACGGGGTCGCCCTCGCCGTCGTCGTCCTCACCCCGCTCGCCGCGTTCGAGGCCGTGTCCGGGATGCCGCAGGCCGCCCAGTTCCGTGAGCGGGGCCGCCGCGCCGCGGAGCGCGTCAACGAGATCCTGGGCGCCCCCGAGCCCGTGGCGGAGCCGATCCACCCCGAGCCGCTGCCCGAGGACCCCTTCCCCGTGCGGGTGGCGGGCCTGACCGCCCGCTACCCGGGGCAGGTCAGGCCCGCGCTCGACGGCGTGGACCTCGACCTCGCGCCGGGCCGCCGGATCGCCGTGGTCGGCCCCAGCGGCTCCGGCAAGACCACCCTCGCCCAAGTGCTGCTGCGGTTCCTCGACCCCGAGTCCGGCGCGGTCACCCTCGGCGGACGGGACACGCGCACGCTGGACGGCGACGACGTGCGCCGGGTGGTGGGCCTGTGCGCGCAGGACGCGCACATCTTCGACAGCTCGCTGCGGGAGAACCTGCGGCTGGCCAGGCCCGGCTGCTCCGACGCCGAGCTGCGCGAGGCGCTCGCCGCCGCCCGCCTGCTGGACTGGGTGGACGTGCTGCCCCGCGGCCTGGACACGATGGTCGGCGAGCACGGCGCCCGGCTGTCGGGCGGCCAGCGCCGGCGGCTGGCCCTGGCCCGGGCGCTGCTCGCCGGCTTCCCCGTCCTCGTCCTGGACGAGCCCGCCGAGCACCTGGACCTGCCCACCGCCGACGCGCTCACCGCCGACCTGCTCGCCGCCACCCGGGGCCGCACCACCGTTCTGATCACCCACCGCCTGGCGGGCCTGGCCGCGCCGGGCGCGGTGGACGAGATCGTGGTGCTGGACGGCGGCCGGGTGGTGCAGCGCGGCACCTGGGACGAGCTCGCCCACACGGAAGGGCCGCTGCGCCGGATGCGGCTGCGCGAGGAGGCGGCGCAGGCCCTGCCGGTGGCGTGAACCGCGGCGCCGGCGACGCGGCGGGACCGCGGGGAACCGGCTACCTGCCCGCGCCGAGCAGGGACTCGATCACCCGCGCCACCCCGTCGTCGTCGTTCGCGGCCGTGCGGTGGGTGGTGGCCGCCAGCACCTCCGGGTGCGCGTTCGCCACCGCGTAGGAGGTGCCGGCCCAGGCCAGCATCTCCAGGTCGTTGGGCATGTCCCCGAAGGCCACCACCTGCGAGGGCTCGATGCCGAGCCCGGCGCAGCAGCGGGCCAGCGTCGTCGCCTTGCTCACCCCCCGCGCGCTGATCTCCAGCAGGGCCACCGGCGCGGACCTGGTGAACTCGGCGTGCTTCCCCGCCGCCCGGCGCGCCACCGCGAGGAACCCGTCCGGGTCCATCGACGGGTGCCGGGCGAGCAGCTTCAGCACCGGCCCGCGCGAGCCGATGGCCAGCAGTTCCTCGACCGGGGCGACGGGGGAGTCCGGGGTGGCCCAGGTCTCCTGGACGGGGTAGCCCGGCTCGTACCCGAAGCCCTCCGTCCGCTCCACGGCGAACGCCGCGTCCGGGATCTCGGCGTGCAGGGCGCGCACCACGGCGAGGGCGTCGCCCGGCGCCAGCGGGTGCACATCGACGAGCCGGTCGCGCCGCAGATCGTGGACGGCGGCGCCGTTGGCGCATATCGCGATGCCGTGGCGGGCGGTGTACCGGCTGACCAGCCCCATCCACCGGGCGGGCCGCCCGGTGACGAAGAACACCTCGATCCCGGCGTCCTCCGCGGCGGCGAGCGCGGCGACGGTGCGCGGCGAGACGGTCTTGTCGCTGCGCAGCAGGGTCCCGTCGAGATCGGTGGCGATCAGCCGGGGCAGCGGTTCCGCGCCGGGCCGCCCGGGAGGCCGTGAACAGGTCGAGGTCACCCGCCCATCCTCGCGCACCCCGGTCGAGGGGGCGCCGGGGGCCGGAGGAGTCCGCGCGGAACGTCAGCCGAGTTGCCGCGGGGCCTGTGCGGCGATCCGCTCGAAGACGCCGGGGTCGGCGGCGAAGGGGGAGTCGGGGACGGGGGAGTGCACGACGATCTCGGTGATGCCCATCTCGGCGTGGGCGCCGGCGAAGTCCACGAAGGCGTCCACGGAGTCGAGGACGGCGTTGCCCTCGGGGGTGAAGCCGGTCAGCAGGATCCGCTCCAGCGTGCCCGGGTCCCGGCCGGCCTCCGCGCACGCCCGGTCGAGCCGGTCGAGCTGGTCGCGCACGACCCGGCGGGACTCCTCGGGGGTGCCGGTGGCGGAGATCCTCGGGTCGCCGGTGGTGACCCAGGCCTGCCCGTGCCGGGCGGCGAGGCGCAGGCCGCGCGGGCCGGTGGCGGCGACCGCGAAGGGCAGGCGGGGACGCTGGACGCACCCGGGCACGGTGCGGGCCTCGTGCGCGGAGTAGAACGCGCCCGCGTGGGTGACCGCCTGCTGCGTCAGCAGCCGGTCGAGCAGGCCGACGAACTCCTCGAACCGGTCGGCGCGCTCGCGCGGGCTCCACGGCTCCTGGCCGAGCGCGGTCGCGTCGAAGCCGGTGCCGCCCGCGCCCACCCCCAGGGTGACCCGGCCGGCGGAGACGTCGTCGAGGGTGATCAGTTCCTTGGCGAGGGTGACGGGGTGGCGGAAGTTCGGGGACGTCACCAGGGTGCCCAGGCGCAGCCGCGCGGTGGCGCCCGCCGCGGCGGTCAGGGTGGGCAGCGCGCCGAACCAGGTCCGGTCGCGGAAGCTGCGCCAGGACAGGTGGTCGTAGGTGTACGCGGCGTGGAAGCCCAGCTCCTCCGCGCGCAGCCACTCGTCGCGGCCGCCTTCGTGCCAGCGGCGGACGGGGAGGATCACGGTGCTCAGACGCGGGGCGGCGGGGCTCATGGGACCGGAGCCTAGGCGACCCGCGGGGCGCCCGGGGCCACCGGGGGTGGTGGTGTGCGGCGGGCCCGGCAGCCCTCCGAGGGCTGCCGGGCCCGGTGCCGGGTCACTTCAGGTAGACGATGCCGTCGGTGGTGATGGTGGGACGGCCCGCCGTGCCCACGACGACGATCTTGACGGTGTGCTTGCCGCTGGTGGACCAGCTCTTCGTCCAGATCGCGTCCCGGTACTTGGTGGTGGAGGACTTCAGGTCCACGGTGCTCACCCTGGTGCCGTCCACATACACGTGCGCCTGGCCGGAGGTCGAGGCGCGGGAGACCGCCCAGGCCACCGAGCGGCCGGTGAACGTCCAGGTCAGCGAGGCGTTCCTGGCGGTGGACGAGTACGACTTGCCGCCCAGGTAGCTGCTGGAGGACCGGGTGGTCCAGGTGCCTGTCCTGGTCGCGGCGGTCTCCTGGAGGATCACCGGGGTGCCGGCGACCGACGCGCCCGCGGTGTTGCCCGCCTGGTCCTGGGCGGTCATCGACCAGGTGGTGGCGGTGCCGGACTTGGCGGTGTGGTTCGCGCTGGTGACCGTCGGGCCGTACGTCCTGGCCAGCGGGGCCGTCAGACGCACTTCCCGCAGCGCGGCCGTGTCGGTGGCCTTCCACTTCAGGGTGAGCGGCACCGCGGTGGTGTTCACCGTGCCGGTGCGCAGGGCCAGGGACGGTTTGGCCGTGAAGGCGGGGGGCGTGGTCTCGGCGACGACGGTGGCGGCCGCGGTGGTCGTCGTCCTCCCGGACTGGTGCACCGCCCGCACCTGCACCTTGTGGGTGCCGACGGCCAGGGACGCCTTGGCGGAGGTGGCGGTGCCCGCGGCGGTGGCGGCGACCTTGCCGTCCACCAGCAGCTCGAAGCGGGAGATCAGCGGGGCGGGGGTGGTGGCCGACCAGTTCGCGGTGATCTGGGCCTTGGTGTAGTACGTCGTGCCGGACACGCCCGCGCCGGTGATCGACTTCAGGGCCAGGCCGGTGACGGGTCCGTCGGCCCAGGTGCGCAGGGTGGGCAACTGGGCGTAGAAGGCGTCACCGGGGCACTGGGTGTTGTAGCCGTCGCGGTGGCCGTGGATGGTGGGGAAGGTGAGCTGGGCGCCCTTCGCCCAGGACTTGCCGAAGTAGTTGGTGCCCTTGTCGCCCGCGGTGAGGGTGGTGGTGCCGGTGGGGCTGACCCCGTACTGGCCGAGCTTCCAGGCGGCGACGCGGGCGACGGAGGCCATGGCGGCCTGCGTCGGCGCGGTGGCGGTGTAGGTGCCGAGGACGGAGATGCCGGTGGTCTCGGAGTTGAAGCCGTAGGCGTGCGCGCCCATCACCGGCAGGTCCACGCCGCCCTTGCGGCCCTCGTAGACCGTGCCGCACTTGTCGACCAGGAAGTTGTAGCCGATGTCCTTCCAGCCGAGTTCCCTGACGTGGTACGCGTAGATGCCGCGCACCACCTCGGGCGCCTGCGCGCAGGTGTAGTCGTTGGACTCGGCGGTGTGGTGCACCACCACCGCCTTGATCTTCTCGCCCGGCAGGTAGCCGGGCTCCTCCGGGCTGATCGACTCGTCGGCGCCCCAGCCCGCCCGCGGGGTGATCGGCGGGCGCGGCGCGGTGGACGGCGGCGCGGTCGGCACGGTCGCCGTGGGGGTGGGCTCCGGCGGCGGTGAGGTGGGCGGGCTCGGGGACGGGGAGGTGGACGTGGGCGGGGGGTCGCTCGGCGTCGTGGACTCCGACGGCGAAGGGGACTGCGAGTCCGTCGCCGCGGGGGAGGAGCCGGAGGGCTCGGGCGAGGAGGGGGACGGGTCGGCGGACTCGGACGCGGAGTCGCCGGGCGACGGGGAGTCCGAGGAGGTGCCCGGCTCGTCGGCGGCGAACGCCGCGGGCTCCCACGCGGTGCTCTCGGCGCCACCGGGGTCGATCATGGCCAGGCGCAGGCCGGCGGGCAGTCGGGAGGACGTCCTGCCGTCGGCGGTCACCCGCGCCTCGACGCCGTCGGACGGGCCCACCCACGCCGGCTCCGTGCCGCCGCGCGCGGCGCCGTTCTCGCCGCCGTTGTCGGTGTCCAGCCGCAGCCAGCGCGACCACTGACCGGTCCCGGCGTCCCGGGTGCGGACCTCGACCGTGCCGCGCACGTTCTCGGACGGCTTGGTCCAGGTGACGCCCAGCATGCTGAACGGTTCGGCGTCCCGCCTGCCCAGCGTCGCGGTCCCGCCGTCCTCGGCCACCCGCAGGGCCGTGGTGTGCAGCTCCCCCTTGACCGGGACGGGCGTGCGACGCTCGCCGTCCCGCGCGCCGGCGCCGTCCGCGGGCCCCCCGGCCGCGGCCTGCACCACCAGCACTCCGGTGACCCCCGCGGCCACGGCCGCGGACACCCCCCACCAACGACGACGTCTCATGCCGCCCTGCCCCGTCCTTCGCCCGGAAGAAGGTGGCGTCTGCCGACGCCACCGAAAGGCGCAACCTACACCATCGGTGCGACGACAAGTGATCGAATAGTGGACAGAGTATGACTTGGCTCGGAAATGTGCGTACGTCAGCTCAGGTCCGACCGGCGGACGAAGGGCCCGGGCCCTCCCGCCGGCGCGCTCGGACACCGCCGGGCCGGGCCGCGCGGAACCGGCTTGACCTCAAGTGCGCTTGAGGAGGCACGCTTGTCCCATGCAGACACCACAGCAGGCACCCCAGCAGACGGCGGCGCAGACGGCGGACCAGGCCCGTGAGGCCGAGATCGAGGCGATCCGGCAGGTGGTCGCCACGCTCGAGCACTCCCAGCGGAACGAGCTCCCCGAGGAGTTCGTCGGCCTCTTCCGCCACGACGCCATCTGGACGACGGGCGGCGGCAGGTTCCTCAACGGCCGGGACGAGATCTCCGCGTTCACCCACCAGGTGCTCCCCGGGGCGATGAAGGACTCCACGGTCACCTACGAGGTGGTGGACGTGCTGTTCATCCGCCCCGACGTGGCCGCCGTCAAGGCCCGCGCCCGGTACTGGACCCCCGACGGCCGGCAGCTCGGCAACCCGATGTCCCCCATGTACGTGATGGCCAAGGAGGACGGCCGGTGGCTGCTGACCGCCTGCCAGAACACCGAGGTGGCCGACTCCTGACACCCCCCGGCACCGCTGAGGGCGGCCGGGCGCGGCGGGGGCGGCCGGACGTGGCCGGGAGGCGGTGGGCCGCTGGGCGGGCGGACGGGTGGGCCGTTGGGCGGGCGTCACCTGCTCGGCGGGTTCGGCTTCGGGCCCGGCGCCGCCCGGTCCAGCAGGGCCCGCAGCAGGGCGGCCGTCTCCTCCGGGATGGACACCTCGACGTGCACCGTGGGCGGGAGGGGTGCGGCGGCGTGCCGGGTGGGGGCGTAGGTGGCCTCCGGGGTGTCCGCCGCCGGCTGGACCAGGACCTGGTGGACGTGCCGGGTGGCCAGGGTGCGCATGGCCCGGGCCAGTTCCGCGTCCACGCTCTGGCGGGCGAGCGGGCGCAGCCTGCGGACCAGGTCGGCGGCCTGGGCGGCGTCCGCGTCGCTCGGCGGGTGGTCGAGATAGCGCTGGAAGACGTACTCGGTGGTGAACTCCAGGAAGCGGCGGGCGATGTGCTCCACCTGGGCCCGCAGCTCCCGCAGATGGCCGGAGATCGCCGCCAGCGGGACACCCGCCGCGTGCAGCTCCGCGGCGACCGACAGCAACTGGGGGCTCGGTACCAGGAACGCGTCGTCCCCGTCGGGCTCCAGGACGCCCAGGGCCACCGCCTCGGCGATGGCGTCCTCGTCCTCGGCGCCGTCGAACGTCTCGACGAGCTGCTCCCGGGTGAGCCGGTCGGGCGTCTCGTCCGACCAGGGGCCCTCCACCTCGGCGAGCAGGTCGAGCACCCCGGACAGCCCGCGCCCGCTGTCCCACGCCTCCAGCAGCTCCCGGATGCTGGCCAGGGTGTAGCCGCGCTCCAGCAGGCCCGCGATCTGCCGGAGCCGGGCCAGGTGCGTCTCGTCGTAGACGTTGCTCCGGCCGCGTCTCGCCGGTTTCGGCAGCAGGCCGCGGTCCTGGTAGGCGCGGATGTTGCGCACGGTGGTGCCGGTCTCGCGGGCGAGGTCTTCGATGCGGTACTCGGGCAAGCGGGCTCCTGGTCGTGGTGAGTGACGCCGGTGGTGGGGACGTCGGTGATGGGGGACATCGTCACAGGCGGAGGGAGATGCGCCCCACCGCGCGCATGGCCCTGGGCGAGAGCCGGGACAGCAGCCGGATCGCGTGCGCCTCCGGGGTCACCGGCTGCACCGCCACATTCTTCTCGACGGCGCGCAGCACCGCCTCGGCGACCTTCTCCGGGGAGTAGCCGCGCCGCCGGTAGAGCTGCGTCGTCCTGCGGCGCAGCCGCTCCTGCTCGGCGTCGGGGACGCCCGTGAAGCGGGCCGTTGCGGTGATGCCGGTGTGCACGAAGCCCGGGCAGAGCGCGGTGACCCCGATCCCGTGCGGCGCGAGCTCCATGCGCAGGCACTCGCTCAGCATCAGCACCGCGGCCTTGCTGGTGCTGTAGGCGGGCAGCATCCGGGTGGGCCCGTAGGCCGCGGCGGACGCGGTGTTGACGATGTGCCCGCCCTGCCCGCGCTCGGCCATGCGCGCGCCGAACAGCCGGCAGCCGTGGATGACGCCCCACAGGTTCACGTCCAGGGTGCGCCGCCAGTCCTCGGCGGAGGTGTCGAGGAAGCGGCCCGAGATGCCGACGCCCGCGTTGTTCACCAGCACGTCGGGCACGCCGCACTCCTCGTGCACCGCGGCGGCGAGGCGCTCCATGGCCCGCTCGTCCGAGACGTCCACGCCGTGGGCCCACGCCTGCGCCGCCCCGGCCTTCTCGGCGTCCAGGGCGGTGCGGGCCGCGCCCTCCCCGTCGATGTCCACCGCCACCACCCGCGCGCCCTGCCTCGCGAACGCCAGCGCCGTGGCCCGCCCGATCCCGCTCGCCGCGCCCGTGACCAGCACCAGCCTGCCGTCGAACGCGCCCCCGCCGCTGCCGCCGAGGGGCGCGGCCCCGTGCTCCACGTCGTCCACGAACTCCCCGATCCAGCGCGCCAGCAGCTCCGGCCTGCTACGCGGCAGCCAGTGCTTGGCGGCCACCGTCCTGCGGCGCAGCTCGGGCGCCCACCCGGCGGCGTCGTCGTACAGGTGGGTGGAGAGGAACACGTCCCTGGTCGGGGTGACCAACTGCACCGGGACGCGGGCGCGGGCGTCGTCGCGGGGGTGGCGCAGCCGGTCACGGACGTTGTCGCGGTACAGCCAGGCGCCGTGCGAGGCGTCGTCCGGCAGCGAAGGCGCGGCGCAGCCGTCGTCCGCCGGGAGGCGGTGGCTGCGCCGGACCAGCTCGGGCCACAGCCGGCTCAGCGGCCCCCGCCACGCCAGCTCGGGCACCACCGGCGTGTGCAGCGCGTACACGTACCAGGAGCGCAGGGACTGCTCGAGAAGCTGGGCGAGGCCCCGCGGCGAGGGGCGGGCGAGCCGCTCCTTGATCCACCGGCCGAAGTGGTCGAGGCCGGGGCCGGCCACCGACGTGAACGACGCCAGCCGCCCGTCGAACCGCTCCAGGGAGGCGAACTCCCACCCCTGCACCGCCCCCCAGTCGTGCCCGACCAGGTGCACCGGCCGGGCGGGGCTGACCGCGTCCAGCACCGCGACGAAGTCGTCGGCCAGCCGCTCCAGGCGGTAGCCGCCGCGCGCCGGGCTGGGGGCCGTGGACCCGCCGTGCCCCCGCACGTCGTACGCCACGACGTGGTAGCGGTCCCGCAGGTGCTCCACGACCCGCGTCCACACCTCCTTGCTGTCCGGGTAGCCGTGCAGCAGCAGCACCGTCGGCCGTCCTGGCTCGCCCCACTCGGCGACGGCCAGCTCCACCTCCCCGGCCGGGACCCGGCGCTCCCTCGCCCCCGCCCTCTCGGTGGATCCCCGCCCATCACCGGGGTGTGCCTCCATGGTCCCCTCCCGTCGTTCCGCCATCCCGCCGTCCTACCGCTCCGCCGACCTGCCGACCTGCCGACCGGGCGTGCCGCCGTCCCACTGTCCCGCCGTCCCGCCGTCCGTTCCGTTCGACAATGCCATTACTCACTGTGACAACAGTTCGTGGCAGCGTCAATGCGAACAGTTACTTCTTTCGAGTGGCAACCCGCCAAGAGACCCCAGTCCCGTCCCTCGGTAGGCGATCCCCTACGGGTCACCTGTCCTGAGGAGTAGGCGCGAGTGCTCCTCAGGAGTGACGCGAGGGGGCATCCGTCGCCACTACCGTCGAACCGTGTCTGTGATCGTGACGGAAAGCCTCACCAAGCGGTACCCACGGGTGACCGCCCTGGACCGGCTCACCCTCGACATCGAGCCCGGAGTCGTGGGCCTCGTCGGGGCGAACGGTGCCGGAAAGTCCACCCTCATCAAGATCCTGCTCGGGCTGCTCGACGCCACCGACGGCCGTGCGTCCGTCCTCGGCATGGACGTGTCCACCGAGGGCTCCCGGATCAGGGAGCAGGTCGGGTACATGCCGGAGCACGACTGCCTGCCGCCGGACGTGTCGGCGACGGAGTTCGTCGTGCACATGGCCCGCATGTCCGGGCTCCCGGCCGGCGCCGCCCGTGAGCGCACCGCCGACACGCTGCGGCACGTGGGTCTCTACGAGGAGCGGTACCGCCCCATCGGCGGCTACTCCACGGGCATGAAGCAGCGTGTGAAGCTCGCGCAGGCGCTGGTGCACGACCCCCGCCTGGTGCTCTTGGACGAGCCGACCAACGGCCTCGACCCGGTCGGGCGCGATGAGATGCTCGGCCTCATCCGCCGCGTCCATACCGACTTCGGCATCTCCGTCCTGGTCACCTCGCACCTGCTCGGCGAGCTGGAGCGCACCTGCGACCACATCGTCGTCATCGACGGCGGCGCGCTGCTGCGTTCGCAGTCCACCGCCGAGTACACCCAAGCCACCCGCACCCTCGCCGTCGAGGTCACCGACAGCGCCGAGCACCCGGACGGCGCCGCAGCGGTGGGCGGGGAGCTGCGCCGGGCGGGCCTGACCGTGGCCGCCGACGGGCACCTGCTGGTGGTCGAGATCGCGGACGACGAGACGTACGACGCGGTGCGCGACGCCGTCGCCGCCCTGGGCCTCGGCCTGGTCCGGATGGAGCAGCGGCGTCACCACATCGCCGAGCTGTTCCGCGGCGAGCAGGCGGCGGGCACGGCGGGCCCGCCCCCTGAGGAAGCGGCCGCCCGGGCGGCTCTGGCGGCGCGGAGGGAAGCATGAGCGACGCGAAGACCTCCCCGTCGGGGACGTCCATCCACAACATCGGCTACCGGCACTACGACGGGCCGCGCCTCGGCCGGTCCTACGCCGCCAAGTCGCTGTTCGTGCACAGCCTGCGCGGCGCGTACGGCCTCGGCAGGTCCGCGAAGTCCAAGGTCCTGCCGATGCTCCTGCTGGTGATCATGTGCCTGCCCGCACTGATCATCACCGCCATCGCCGTGATCAACGCCACCTCGGACGAGCTCCCGCTGGAGTACACCCGGTACGCCATCTACCTCCAGGCGGTCCTCACCCTCTTCGTGTCCGCCCAAGCGCCCCAGTTGGTCTCCCGCGACCTGCGCTTCCGGACCGTGCCGCTGTACTTCTCCCGCCCCATCGAGCGCCTGGACTACGTGGTGGCGAAGTTCGCCGCCACGGTGGCCGCCCTGTTCGTCCTCCTGGCGGTGCCCCTGGTCATCCTCTACGCGGGCGCCCTGCTGGCGAAGTTCCCGGTCGGCACCCAGACCAAGGACTTCGCGCTCTCCCTGGTCGCGGCCGCCGCGCTGGCGCTGCTGTACGCGGGCCTCGGCCTGCTGGTCGCCGCGCTCACCCCGCGCCGCGGCTTCGGGGTCGCCGCGATCATCGCCCTGTTCACCATCCCCTACGGCGCCGTCAGCACCCTCCAGGAGGTGGCCGACACCAACGGCAACGACACCGCCGCCGGCTGGCTCGGCCTGTTCTCCCCCATCACGCTGTTCGACGGGATGCAGAGCTGGGCGCTCGGCGCGACCTCCGCGGCCCCCGAGGGTCCCCCCGGCCACCTCGGCGGCCTCGTGTTCCTCCTCGTCCTCCTCGGCCTCGTCGCGGGCTCGTTCGGCCTGCTGATACGCCGCTACCGGAAGGTCGGTCTGTCGTGACGACCCTGACCATCGACCACGTCTCCCGCTGGTTCGGCAACGTCGTGGCCGTCAACGACGTCACCATGGACATCGGTCCCGGCGTCACCGGCCTGCTCGGGCCGAACGGGGCGGGCAAGTCCACCCTGATCCACATGATGGCCGGGTTCCTGCCGCCGTCGGCCGGGACGGTCACCCTGGACGGCACCCCGATCTGGCGCAACGAGCAGGCGTACCGCTCCATCGGCCTGGTGCCGGAACGGGAGGGCATGTACGACTTCCTCACCGGCTGGGACTTCGTGCTCGCCAACGCCGAACTGCACGGCCTGTCCGACCCGGGCCCCGCCGCGCGGCGGGCGCTCGCCACCGTGGAGATGACCCACGCGCAGGACCGGAAGATCTCCACGTACTCCAAGGGCATGCGGCAGCGGGTGAAGATGGCGTCCGCGCTGGTCCACGAGCCGTCCGTGCTGCTGCTCGACGAGCCGTTCAACGGCATGGACCCGCGCCAGCGGCTGCACCTGATGGACCTGCTGCGCCGGATGGGCGCGGACGGCCGCACCGTGCTGTTCTCCTCCCACATCCTGGAGGAGGTCGAGCAGCTCGCCCACCACATCGAGGTCGTCGTCGCCGGGCGGCACGCCGCGTCCGGGGACTTCCGGGAGATCCGGCGCCTGATGACGGACCGCCCGCACCGCTACCTGGTGCGCTCCTCCGACGACCGGCGCCTGGCCGCCGCCCTGATCGCCGACGCCTCCACCGCCGGGATCGAACTGGACTGGGCCGAGAAGGCGCTGCGCGTCCAGGCGATCGACTTCCGGCGCTTCACCGAGCTGCTGCCGCGCGTCGCCAAGGAGGCGGGCATCCGGCTGTACACGGTCTCCCCGTCGGACGAGTCGCTGGAAAGCGTCTTCTCCTACCTGGTCGCGGCGTGAGGACGAACTGATGAACCAACTGATCCACCCGACGGTCGCCCGGCTCACTGTGCGCGGCCTGCTCGGCCGCCGCCGCGCGGCCCTGCTGTTCGCCCTGCCCGCGCTGCTGCTGGTGATCGCGGTCGCGGTGCGGCTGCTCGCCGACCAGGAGGACACGGCCGGCACGGACGTGCTGTCCGGCTTCGCGATCGCCACGATGGTGCCGCTGATCGGTGTCATCGCGGGCACGGGGGCGATCAGCCCCGAGATCGACGACGGCTCGGTGGTGTACCTGCTGTCCAAGCCCGTGCCCCGGCCGCGGATCATCCTGACCAAGCTGCTGGTGGCCGTGGTGGTCACCATGGCGTTCGCGGCGATACCCACCTTCGCGGCCGGGCTGATCCTGTACGGCGCGGACCGCGGCATAGCGGTCGCGTACGGCACGGCGGCGCTGACGTCGTCCGTGGTGTACGGCGCACTGTTCCTGCTGCTCGGCGTCGCCACCCGGCACGCGGTGACGGTCGGGCTGATCTACGCGCTGGTCTGGGAGGGCGCGCTCGGTGCCCTGGTGGACGGTGCCAAGGCGCTGAGCGTGCAGCAGTGGTCGCTGTCCCTGGCCGAGGAGATCGCCGACCCGGGCGTGGTGGACGCCGCGGTGGGGCTGCCTGCGGCATGCGTGCTGCTGGTGGTGGTGACGGCGGCGGCGACGTGGGCCGCGGGGCAGCGGCTGCGCTCGCTGACGCTGGCCGGGGACGACTGACGCCGGGACGGCCGGGCTCGCCGGCGGCGTGGTGCCGCCGACGAGCCCGGGTCCGTCCTGGTGGGCTACCTCCTGTGGCGCGGTCGCCGCTGCCCGCGGGCGAGCGTGGTGCGGATCTCCGCCAGGTCGCGGCGGAACTCGGCCATGTCGTGGCGCATGTCGGCCATGTCCCGGCGCATCTCGCGCATGTCCTCGCCGAGGCGGCACAGCCGCTCGCTCATCGCGCAGATGACCCGGCCGTGGGCGTCGAGGCGCAGGTTCACCTCGGCGAAGGCGGGCGCGGTGACCCGCTCGGCGGCCTCCTCGGCGAGCCGGACCACGATCGCCTCGATGGAGTCGCGGGCGGCCTCGGTCCGGTGCGCCTGCTCGGCGTCGAGCAGGTAGGCGCGCACCTTGCGGGCGACCTCGCTGTCGCGCAGCAGCATGGCGACGTTGAGGACGGCCCGGCGGGGGAAGACGGCGAGGCCGCGCCCCGGAATTTTTCTAAGACTCATGTTGAGACTTAGAAAACTTTGCAGGTCAGAGCCCTTCAGCAGGGTGTACCCGGCGTCTTGGAGCTCCTCCCGGTGGCGAGCGACGAGCTGACGGATGGTGATCTCCGGCACCTCGAAGTACTCGGCGACCATCTCGCTGGTGACGTGCAGGCCGTCCGGCAGTGTCGCCAGCACCTTGACCTTGTCCAAGGTCTCGACGCGGTGGCGGACGCTCTCCCTGAGGCTGCGCGATTCGAGCAGCGCGAAGTCGGGTGGGGGCATGGATCGGCCTCCTGGCCTCTAGTGATGACTGAGGGCGCCCCTATCCGGGGCCAGGAGCGGAGGTCGCTTACCGACCCACATCCTCAACCGACCGGGACTCGTGCCCGGCCACTCTCCACTACTCGCGTTTCGTATCCACGAACTTCGACTGCCTCCGCGCGATCGGTTCAACGAGAGGATCGCGCGGAAGTCACCCGTGCAGTTCGTCCGAGGACCACTCAGCCAGTGAGCCGCAGCCTGTGGATAACCCACTTTTTCTAAGTGACAAGATGTATCGTACGCAGGTCAGAGGCCCTGCCGACGACCTCCGGTCTAGACCACTCCCCCGCCGGCCCCGCCCAGCAGCCGCTCCAGCACCACCGCGATCCCGTCCTCCTCGTTGGAGGTCGTGACCTCGTCCGCGACCGCTCGCAGTTCGGCGTGGGAGTTGCCCATGGCCACGCCCCAGCCGGCCCACTCCAGCATCGGGACGTCGTTCGGCATGTCGCCGAAGGCGATCGCCTCCCCGGCCTTGATCCCCAGGCGCCTGGCGGCCAGGGTCAGGCCCGTGGCCTTGGTCAGCCCCAGGGGGAGCATCTCCACGATGCCCTCGCCCGCCATCACCACGCCCACCATGTCGCCGACGACGGCGCGGGCGGCGGAGGTCAGGGCGTCGGCGTTCAGCGCGGGGTGCTGGAGGTAGATCTTGTTCACAGGCTCCGTCCACAGCTCGTCACGGCTGTGGATGCGGTTCACCGGGAGCATCGGCTGCACCTGGTAGTCGTTCTCCAGCAGGATCTTGCCGTCGAGGCCGTCGCGGCTGACGGCGAGGGTGAGCGGGCCGATCTCCGCCTCGATCTTCGCCAGGGCGAGCGCGGCGACCTGGCGGTCCAGGGTCACCGAGGTGAGCAGACGGTGCTCCCCGGCGTGGTAGACCTGCGCGCCCTGCCCGCACACCGCGAGGCCGTCGTAGCCGAGGTCGTCCAGTATGTGCCTGGCCCACGGCACGGCGCGGCCGGTGACGACGATGTGGAAGGCGCCCGCGGCGGTGGCCGCCGCGAGCGCGTCGCGGGAGCGGCGCGAGATGGTGCCGTCGTGCCGCAGCAGCGTCCCGTCCAGGTCCGTGGCGACGAGCCGGTAGGGGAACGCGCTCACGCAGCGACCGGTTCCAGGACGGCGCGACCTCCGAGGAAGGGGCGCAGGGCGTCGGGCACGCGCACCGAGCCGTCGGCCTGCTGGTGGTTCTCGAACAGGGCGACGATGGTGCGGGTGATCGCGACCAGGGTGCCGTTGAGCGTGGCCAGCGGGCGCACCCCATTCTCGTCGCGCGACCGGACCGACAGGCGGCGGGCCTGGAACTCGTTGCAGTTCGAGGTGGAGGTGAGCTCCCGGTACTTGCCCTGGGTGGGGATCCACGCCTCGCAGTCGAACTTCCTGGCGGCCGAGGCGCCGAGGTCGCCCGTCGCCACGTCGATGACCCTGAACGGCAGTTCGAGGCTGGTCAGGAACTCCTTCTCCCACTCCAGCAGCTTCCGGTGCTCCTCGGCGGCGTGCTCGGGGAGCGTGTAGGAGAACATCTCCACCTTGTCGAACTGGTGCACGCGGAAGATGCCGCGGGTGTCCTTGCCGTAGGAGCCGGCCTCGCGGCGGAAGCACGGCGAGAAGCCCGCGTAGCGCCGCGGCAGCGACTGCGCGTCGAGGATCTCGTCCATGTGGTAGGCGGCGAGCGGTACCTCGGAGGTGCCGACGAGGTAGTAGTCGTCCTTCTCCAAGTGGTACACGTTCTCCGCGGCCTGGCCGAGGAAGCCCGTGCCCTCCATGGCGTGCGGCTTGACCAGCGCCGGGGGGATGACGGGGGTGAAACCGGCCTCGGTGGCCTTGGCCATGGCCATGTTCACCAGGGCCAGCTCCAGCAGGGCGCCGACGCCGGTGAGGTAGTAGAAGCGCGAGCCGGAGACCTTGGCGCCGCGTTCGACGTCGATGGCGCCGAGGCGCTGGCCGATCTCCAGGTGGTCCCGGGGCTCGAAGCCCTCGGCGGCGAAGTCCCGCGGGGTGCCCACGGTCTCCAGGGTGACGAAGTCCTCCTCGCCGCCGACCGGGGCGTCGGTGTCGACGACGTTGGAGAGCTGCCGCAGCAGCGCCTGCGCCTCCTGGGCGGCGGCGTCCCGCTCGGTGTCCGCGGCCTTCACGGCGGTGGAAAGGTCCGACGCCTGCTTGAGCAGGGCGGCCTTCTCCTCCCCCTGGGCCTTGGGGATCTGCTTGCCGAGCACCTTCTGCTGGGCGCGCAGCTCGTCGAAGCGGACGCCGGAGGACCTGCGGCGCTCGTCGGCGGCCAGCAGGGCGTCGACCAGGCCGACGTCCTCTCCACGGGCGCGCTGCGAGGCGCGCACTCGGTCCGGGTCGTCACGGAGCAGGCGAAGGTCAATCACGGCACCAGGCTACCGGGCGCGTCCACGGCTTTACCCACGGCGGAGCCGGGCTGTGGACACAGGGGGACGCGGCTTGCGGGGGATCCCCTTCCCGGCACCGACGCGGGGGCGCTTTGCCCCGGTAGGTCCCCGGGGTCTCCCGAGTTATCCACAGGGCGGCGCTCGATGGCGGCGGTTGTCCACAGGGTGTGGGCAAAAGGCTTGTGTTGGTGAAGCCTGGAGATGCGCGAGCGACGAGCACGCCGGAAATATGTGCTTGGTGCGGATATTCGCCGTGCGCTCGGCGGAGATCGACGGGGGAATTGCCCGGGGGAGGGATGGTCGCCGTGAACGGAGTGATCTGGGGGGAGCTGTGGAGGCTGTGGGGCTTGAGGGGGAGAAGTGCGCTTCGTGGGCTTTGCCGGTTAAAGGGGTGTGGGTGGCGACTCCGGTGTCGACTTATCCCCAGGCCGGGCCCGGGCCTGTGGACAAGTTGTGACGGCGCCGCGGCGGTCCGCTGTGCACGGGGCGGGGGCGGGCGGAGCCGGCACCCCTCAGAGGCGGCCGTCCAGGCACCGCGCCAGCCAGTCCGAGGCCCGCGCGAAGTCGTCGTCCGCGGTGCCGGGGCGCGGCCGGGTCGGCACCTGGTCCGCTCTCGGGTAGGAGCCGAGGAAGCGCACGTCCGGGCAGATCCGCCGCAGGCCCTTCAGCGCCTCTCCGACCCGGGCCTCGGCGATGTGACCCTCGCAGTCGATGGAGAAGAAGTACTTGCCGAGCCCCTCGCCGGTGGGCCGCGACTCGATGCGGGTGAGGTTCACCCCGCGCACCGCGAACTCCTGGAGCAGCTCGAGCAGCGCGCCCGGGTGGTCGTCGGGCAACTGGAAGACCAGCGAGGTCCGGTCCGCCCCCGTCGGCGCGGGCACCCGGGCCGGCCGCGCCACCAGCACGAACCGCGTGATGGCGTTCGGGGCGTCGTGGATGCCGGTCTCCAGGGGCACCAGGCCGTAGCGCTCCGCCGCGAACTCCCCGGCGAACGCGGCGTCGAACCGGCCCTCCTGCACCTGCCGCGCCCCGTCCGCGTTGGACGCCGACGACTCCCACGCCGCGTCCGGCAGATGCGCGGCCAGCCACCTGCGGACCTGGGGCTGGGCGTGCGGGTGGGCTGTGACGGTCTTGATGTCGGCGAGCCCGGTGCCCGGCCGCACCAGCAGGGCGAACGAGATCGGCAGGAACACCTCACGGACGATCGTCAGCGGCTCACCGGTGGCCAGTTCGTCGACGGTGACCAGCACCGCGCCCTCGACGGAGTTCTCCAGCGGCACCATGGCGGCGCCCGCCTCCCCGCGCCGCACCGCGTCCAGCGCCGCGGGCACGGAGATCACCGGCACCAGCACCCGGGTGGCGGCCTCGGGCAGCGTGCGCAGCGCGGCCTCGGTGAAGGTGCCCTCCGGGCCGAGATAGGTGTAGTTGCTGGACGACATCCTCGTCGGCTCCCGATCGTTGTGCGGCCCTGCCACGATAGCGACTGCCGGCGCCCGCCGCGCCCCGTCCCGCGGCTCCCGCGCTCAGCCCTCCAGCAGCCGCTGCCCCACGTACCCGCCGGGCTCGCAGCCGCCGGGCACGGCGAACAGCGCGCTCGCCTCGTGCCGGAGGAACCGGGACAGGCCGTCCCCGCGGTCCAGTTTGCGCTGCACCGGCAGGAACCCCCTGCGCGGGTCGGCCTGCCAGGCGACGAACAACAGCCCCGCGTCCGGCTCGCCCTTGGCGTCGTAGCCGTCGTGGAAGGAGAACGAGCGGCGCAGCATCGCCGCCCCGCCGTTGGACTCGGGCGCCGCCACCCGCACATGGGCGTCGCCGGCGATGGCCAGCGAGCCGTCCGGGTTCTGCTTGCCCAGGTCCACGGGGGTGGTCTCGGTACCGCCGGACAGCGGGGCGCCGTCCTTCTTGCGCCGTCCGATCACCTTCTCCTGCTGCTCGAGGGACAGGTGGTCCCAGGAGTCGAGCAGCATCCTGATCCGGCGCACCACGGCGTACGAGCCGCCCGCCATCCACGCCGGGTCACCGCCCTCGGGGACGAACACCACGGACTCGAAGTCCGCGTCCCGCGGCTTGGGGTTGTTGGTGCCGTCCACCTGGCCCATCAGGTTCCGGGCGCTCATGGGGCGCGCGGTGGCGCCGGGCGTGCGGTTGAACCCGTTCATCTGCCAGCGGACTTTCGCGGTGCCCGCCGCCAGGCGCTGGAGCACCCGCAGCGCGTGGAACGCCACCAGCGCGTCGTCGGAGCCGATCTGCGCGAACAGGTCGCCGTCGCCGCGCCGCGGGTCCAGGGCGTCGGCCGAGAACGCGGGCAGGTCCACCAGCGCCTCCGGCCTGCGGTCGCGCAGTCCGGCGCGGTCGAAGAAGGACGCCCCGAACCCGAAGGTGACGGTCAGCGACGACGGGCCCGCGTCCAGCGCGACCTGGTCGTCGTCCCGGGGCGGGCGCCCCTGGGTCATCGCGGCCGCCGCGTCCGACCAGCGCCGCATCAGCGCGGCCACCTCCTTCCGGCCCGCGCCCGCCGCCAGGTCGAAGGCGACCAGGTGGCCGCGGGCCTGGAGCGGGGTGCTGATGCCGGCCTGGTGGCGGCCGTGGAAGGGCACCGCGGCGGCGCCCACGGCGGTCAGCTCCACCGGCCGGTCGGCGGCCAGCGCGTACCCGCCGGCCCCGGCGGCGGCGCCGGCGACGAGGCCTGCGGCGCCGGCCGCGCCCGCCGCGCCGAGCAGGGCGCGGCGGGGCACGCCCGCGGGCGCGCCCCCGTTGCCGGCGCCCGCGGTGTCCGCGTCCGCCGCGGGCGCGCTCTCGCGCGTCGGCTTGTGCACAGTCTTCTCCACAGCCACAGCTTGCTTCCTCGGCGTCGGCGTCGGCGTCGGCCTCAGCCGATCTCGATCGTCTTCTTCTCGGTGACCTGGTCGATGTCGGAGGTGCGCACGGTCACGGCGACCTCCCACTCGCCGGCCAGGGGCAGCCGCACCCCGTCGGCGATCCAGTGCCCGTCGCTCAGGCGCTGCACGTTCACCTTCAGCGGGCCCAGGTCCTTCGCCGGGAGGGAGAGCGACACCCGCAGCTCCGGGGCGTCCACCGGCTTGCCCGCCGGGTCGAGGAGCCTGGCGTGCAGCTCGTTCGTGGTGCCGCTGCGCGCGGGGTCGAGCGTGATCTCGGCGGTGCCCTTCCCGCCGGCGCCGCCGGTGTCGTACGGCAGCTCCACGGTGACGGGTCCCGCCGCGGCCTGCCCGGAGGCGCCTCCGGCCGGGGCGGCCTCCGCGGTGCGTCCGGGCTCGGTGGTGGTCAGGAAGGTGGTGATGGTGAGCACCACGACCGCGACGCAGACCTCCACCAGCACCGAGCGGCGCAGGCGCAGGCGGCCCTGGTCGGCGTCGCGCTCCCGCTTGGCGCGGGCGGCGGCCACGGCGGCGCGCTGCCTGGCGAGTTCGGCGGCGCGCGCCGGGTTGCCGCTGCGGGCCGCCCTGGCGGCCTCCCGGCCCGGCTCCTCGCCGCCGTCCCGTGCCGCGGCGTCCTCCTCGGCACGGTCACCCTCGGCCCCCCCTCCCGGCCCGGCACCGGCACCGGATCCGGCACCGGACGGCGCCGGGGCGGGCGCCGACCGCAGGCCGCGGGCCCAGCGCCGCGAGTACCAGGCGGCGCCCAGCAGCAGGGCCACCCCCGCCACCTTGGCCAGCAGCAGCTTGCCGAAGTCGGTGGAGGTGAGCGCGTCCAGCGAGCCGACCTGCCGCCACGCCTGGTACAGCCCGGTGCCGACCAGCGCCACCACCGACCAGAACGCCAGCGCGGAGAAGCGCTCCACCGCGGCCGTCCCGATCGGCCGGCCCGCCGGGGCGTACAGGGCGGTCAGCAGGGTGGCCAGGCCGCCCGTCCACACGCCCATCGCCATCAGGTGCACCACGTCCACCGGCACGGCGATCCCGGTCTGGATGCCCGCCGACGCGTGCTCCATCACCGCCCAGGTGCTGGCCAGGCCCGCCCCGAGCAGCAGCCCCGCCCCGTACAGGCCGAGCCGCACCTCGCGGTGCCGGTCCCGCCCGGTCTCCCCGGCGAGCACCGCCAGGTACGCGCCGACGCCCGCGAGCAGCAGCAGCCGCACCGCGAGGGCCGCGCCCGGCTTGGTGTCCAGCGTCTCCTGGAGCACGGACAGGTCGAGCGCCGCGCCCAGGCCGCCGCCCCCGCGTCCCTCCAGGGGGCCGCGCAGCGCCATGAGCGCCAGCGTGGACAGCAGCAGCGTCGCCCAGCCCGTCAGCAGCAGCCGCTGCGTCGGCCTGCGCGCGCCGCCCTCGGGCCAGCACACCAGGACGAACGCGGCCGAGCCGACGAGCAGGGCGAACCCGCCGTAGGCGAGGTACCGGGCCAGGTCGTAGGGGCGTTCCGCGGAGCCGCCGTCCGCGGAGGGCAGGCGGTCGAGGTCCACCGCGGTGTCGGAGGGCGCCCCGACGGAGAAGCTGAACGCCCCGCTGATCGGATGGCTGTCCGCCGAGACCACGTGCCAGGCCACCACATAGGTGCCGTTGGGCAGCCCCGAGTGCAGCTTCACCTCCGCGGTGGCGTCGCCGCCCGGGGCGTGCCCCGCCTCGCCGTCCACGACGTCGCGCGCGTCGGGGTCCAGCACCTGGATCGCGTCCCCGCTCAGGCGCACGGCCTCGCTGAAGGTGAGCGTCACCCGCTCCGGGGCGGTCTGCACCACCGCGTCCTCGGCCGGGTCGCTGCCGGTCAGCGCGGCGTGCGCCGCGGCCGGGTGCGCGCCGCCCAGGAGCAGGGCCAGCGTCGCGCCGAGCACGAGCAGCAGCCCACCGAGACGGCGGGGCAGGGCGGTGGCCATCGCTGACTCCTATTCCTCGTGTCCGTCGTGGCTGGTGCCGTGTCCCGCCGTCCCGTGGTCCGCGCCGCCGGTCCCGCCGTCCGGACCGCCGGGGCCGTCCCCGTCGCCCTCCGTGGACGGCGGCCGGTAGGTCAGCGGCCGCACCGGGGCCTCCACCTCGACGGTCCCGGACTTGGCGAACCGCAGTTCCAGGCGGACCTTCTCCCCCACTGCCAGCGGCTCGCGCAGCCCCTCCAGCATCAGATGGCTGCCGGCGCGGTCGAGGGTGAGGCGCCCGTCCGCGGGCACGTCGAACCCGTTCACCTCGCGCATGCTCTGGCCCGAGGTGCGGTGCATGGTGACGTCGCCGGTGACGTCGCTGGTGACCCGCACCAGCCGGTCCGCGGCCCCGCCGTCGTTGCGGACGGTCAGGTACCCGGCGGCGACGCGCGGTGAGGCGGGCTGGGGGATGTAGGCGTGCACGACGTCGAGGCGGGGGGAGCCCTCGGAGCCGGACGCCGAGGAGCAGCCGGTGAGGGCGGCCGCGGACAGCGTCAGGGCGAGGGCGGACGAGGCGAGGCAGACCGCGGGCGCCGCGCGCCTCACGGCTTGACGCCCTTCAGCAGCAGCGGCAGGTCGTGGGCGAACGCGCTGGTCTCGGTGCCCGCGGTGTACAGCAGGTGGGCGCGATCGTCGGCGGCGGAGTAGGCGAGCACCTGGGCGCCGTGCTCGACGGTGATGCTGCCGTCCTTCTCCTTCACGGCCTTGGGCACGTCCACGCCGACGGTCCGGCCGGCGGCGGCGATGTCCTCGTAGGAGCCGGTGAGGCCGATGAACGACTTGTCCATGGCGTCCAGCCAGGCGCGCAGGCTCTTGGGGGTGTCGCGCTCCGGGTCGGTGGTGACCATGACGACGTCGATCTTCTCGCGGTCCGCCGCGGGCAGCTCCTGCTTGGCGAGGGCGATGTCGCTCATGGTGGTGGGGCACACGTCGGGGCAGTGGGTGTAGCCGAAGTACAGCAGGGTGACCCGGCCCTTGGTGCGCTCGCGCAGGTCGAACGGCTTGCCGTCGGTGGCGGTGAGGGTGACGTCGGGCTTGCTGAAGCCCTTCTCCAAGGGGGTGCCCTTGTAGGGGGTCTTCGGCTTGTCCACGGAGACGTCGGCGGCGGAGCCGGACGCGCTGTCCGAGCCGCCGTCCGAGCCGCACGCGGCGAGGGTGAGGGCGAGGGCCCCCGCCGCGGCCGCGGCAGCGAGACGGGTGAGGGTGCTGGAGGGCATGGAACGTCCCTTGTGAGGTGCTCGATCGAGAAGAGGGGCCGGCCGGGCGCGGTGTCCGGGCCCGGCCGGTGCGGGCCGCGGTGCCCCGGCCGCGCGGGAGGCGGCGGCCGGGGCGGCGTGGCCCGCGGGGCGGGACCGGTCAGGCCGACGGGCTGCCGCCGGGGCGGCGGCGCATGCCGTAGACGCCGATCCCGGCGCCGACGACGCCGACGACGATGCCGGTGATGCCCAGGGCGCGCGCGGTGCCGTCGCTGGAGTCGGAGTCGGACCCGGAGTCGGCGGCCTGCTCGCTGCCGCCGTTGTCCTCGGCGCCGTCGGACGCCTCCTCGGCCGCGGAGTCGGTCGGCTCGGCGGCGTCGCCGTGCCCGTCGTCCTCGCCCTTGACCAGCTTCAGGACCGGGGCCGGGGTGTCCGGCTCCGCCTCGCCCTCCTTGGGCTCCTCGATCCAGCGGACGACCTCGCCGCCCTGGTAGGTCTGCAACGCCTTGAACACCAGCCGGTCGGTGTCCTCCGGCAGCGGGCCGACGGAGACGGGGAACTCCTGGAACTCGCCCGGCTTGATCGTCCCGCCGGACCAGGTGATCTTGGTGACGGCCTCGGTGACCTGCTCGCCGTGCACCTCAAGCGGCTTGGCCAGCTTGCTCCGGGTGACCTCCGCCTTCCAGCCGGGCACGGGCTGGGTGGACACCGACGCCAGCGGGTGGTCGGCGGGCAGGCTGACCTCGATCTTGGTGGTGCCCGCGTTGTCGCGCTCGTTGGGGACCTTGAAGACGATCTTGCTGTAGCCGCCCTGCTCGACCTCCTCGGGCTGGACGGTCACATGCGCGGCGGCCGGTCCGGCGAGCAGCAGGACGGCGGTTCCGGCGAGGGCGCCGACGGCGGCGACCCTCGGCGAAAGCAGCGAAACGGGCGAAAGGTGCTTGCGTGACTTCATGCTGACAAGACTCCATCCGGAGCGGGCACGCGGAAGCGGCGTGGCCGGGCGTGCCGACGGGTGTCGTGACGGGAGTGCGCTCGTGTGGCCGAGCCCGGGCACGGGTGTGCCTAGGCCGCCAGGGCGAACTCCGGCGGACCCCGCCGGACGACACAGTGCTGGAGGAGTACGGACGCCTCCGCGGGCTGCTCGCCGCGCGTCGGCGCGAGGGATCCGGCGGCCGGGGCGCCGTCCAGGCCGCGCAGCAGGGCCCGCAGCAGCGCCAGCGCGGTGTGCAGCGGGAACGCGGAGACCTCGGCGACCCGCGCGGTCAGCCGCACCAGGCGCCACAGCGCCGCCTCGCCCCGCCGCAGGAACCAGCCCGCGGCCAGCGCGGCGAGCAGGTGGCCGATCAGCATCGGGCTGGCCGACGACAGGTTCGCGCACCAGTCGGCGTTGGCGGCGGGGGCGTCGCTGTAGGCGGACGGGTCGAGCCCGGCGTGCCGCACGATCCCGGCGGCGTCCGCGCCGTGCGGCAGCGTGCGGTGCCCGGCGGCGTCGGCGGGCAGCCCGCACAGCAGCCGCCCGGCGACGAGTTCCAGGTCGGACGGGGCGTGCCGGTGCGCCGCGGGCATCCGGGGCCGGTCCAGGGTGAACAGCGTGTGCAGGGCGAGCTGGCCGGCCAGCAGGCAGGTGGTGATGCCCGCCTGGGAGCGTTCGCGCCCGGCCAGGGCCATGGCGACGGCGAAGACGCCGAGCCAGGCGGCGCCCAGCGACCACAGCGGCACGGCCTGCCCGGAGGCCGCGCCGTGCCCGGCCGCGGACAGCGCGACGCAGGCCAGGGCGAACATCGCCGCTCTGGCCGCTCGCAGGTCCACTGCGGCACGGGGGTGGCTGGGCATGGCCGCGCCATCATCTCATTCCGGGCGCCGTCGCGCGCCGGGCGGGGCCGGACCCGTTCCCGGCGGGCCGGGGGCGCCCGGAGTGGGCCGTCCGGCGCGCATCCGGATGGACGTTCGTCCGTTCACTCCACTCCGCCGAATGAATGGAGTGCCGCTCGTTCCAGGCTTAGGCCCTCTTCCCTCCGGCAATACGTAGTGGTATGTCGAGCCGCAGCCAGGAGGCTGGAGCATGAGCATCTGGTGGACCCTCCACTTGCGGCGCGAGGCTGCGAGCGTTCCGCTCGCCCGGCGCCTGCTCCTCGGCGCGATGGACACGGCCGGAGTCGACCCGGACATCAGTTACGAACTGGGCGTCGCACTCACCGAGGCGTGTGCCAACGTGGTCGAGCACGCGGGCGGCGGAGGTCCCGACGCCGACGACGGATACCAGGTAACGGCGCGGATCGACGGCGACAGATGCCGTATCGAGGTACGCGACCTGGGACCGGGCTTCCCCGAGGAGAGCCCGCGCCCCTCCCTTCCGGACACGTGGCCCGGTACCGAGCGGATCGGTACCGGGCTCCTTGTCGAACGGCGCCTGGAGCCGGCCCCGTCCTCCGCCGAGAGCGGCCGGGGGATGCACCTCATCGAGGCCCTGGCCGACCACGTCCAGTTCCGCAACCACGCGCCGCGGGGAGCGACCGTGAGCTTCGACAAGGCGCTGAAGTGGCGGGACGGCGCGCTGCTGAAGGCGTCCTGAGCGGGGACTGACGGCCCGTCGCGCGCCCGCGGGGCCCTCCTCGGACGAAGGCGGGACGCCCCTCCGCCCGCGCGCCGGTCCCGATGGGCGGTCCGGTCAGCCGCGGGCCCCCGCCACCCACTCCTCCACGTCCTCCGCCCGCCGGGGCAGCGCCGCCGACAGGTTCCGGTTGCCGCCCTCGGTGACCAGGATGTCGTCCTCGATGCGCACGCCGATCCCCCGGTACTCCTCCGGCACCGTCAGGTCGTCGGGCTGGAAGTACAGGCCCGGCTCCACCGTCAGCACCATCCCGGGCTCCAGCGTGCCGTCCACATACGTCGCGGTGCGGGCCACCGCGCAGTCGTGGACGTCAAGCCCCAGCATGTGGCCGGTGCCGTGCAGCGTGTAGCGCCGCTGGAGGCCGAGCTCCAGCACCCGCTCGACGGGCCCTTCGAGCAGCCCCCACGCCACGAGCCGCTCGGCCAGCACCCGCTGCGCCGCGTCGTGGAAGTCGCGGTAGGCGGCGCCGGGCTTGACCGCGGCGATGCCCGCCTCCTGGGCGTCGTACACCGCCTCGTAGATCCTGCGCTGCACCGGCGTGAAGGCGCCGCTGACCGGCAGGGTGCGGGTGACGTCGGCGGTGTAGAGGGTGTCGGTCTCCACCCCGGCGTCGAGCAGCAGCAGGTCGCCGGGCCGGACCGGGCCGTCGTTGCGGACCCAGTGCAGGGTGCAGGCGTGCGGGCCGGACGCGGCGATGGTGCCGTAGCCGATGTCGTTGCCCTCGACCCTGGCGCGCAGGAAGAAGGTGCCCTCGATGTACCGCTCGGAGGTGGCCTCGGCGCGGTCCAGCACCGCGACCACGTCGTGGAAGCCGCGGACGGTGGACGCCACCGCCTTCTCCAACTGGGCGACCTCCCACTCGTCCTTGACCAGCCGCAGCTCGTCGAGGAACGTCTTCAGCTCGGCGTCGCGCTCCTCGGCGCCCGGGCCGGCCGCCTCGGCGACGGCGGCCTCCACGGCGGCGTCGTGGCCGCGCACGATCCGGGTCGGCGCGGGCGGCGCGGCCCTGAGCTCGTCGGCGACCCGGCGCACGTCGCGGCAGGGCAGGCCCAGGCGCCGCTCGCTCTCGGCGAGGCTGTACCTGCGGCCGACCCACAGCTCGCCGTGCCCGTCGAGCCAGAACTCGCCGTTGCCGCGGTCGGAGCGGGGCAGCAGGTACGCCGTCGCCTCGTGGCCGCCGGACGGCGAGGGCTCCAGGACCAGGACGGCGTCCTGGGTCTGGTCGCCGGTGAGGTAGACGTAGTCGCAGGAGGGGCGGAAGGGGTACTCGGTGTCGTTGGAGCGGGTCTTGAGGTTGCCCGCGGGGATCACCAGGCGCTCGCCGGGGAAGCGCGCGGACAGCGCCGCCCGGCGCCTCGCCGCGTGCTCCGCCTGCTCCAGCGGCGCGAGGTCGCGCAGCTCGGTGTCGGCCCAGCCGGTCTTCATCAGCGTGGCGAGCTCGTCGGACACGGCGGGGTACAGGCCGTTCTTCCTGCCCTTGATCGGCTGGTCCTCGGGGGTGCGTCCGGGGGTCGCGGACTGCTGGGCCGGGTGGTCCTCGGTCACGTTCTGCCTCCTCGTCGGCTCGGGCGGCTCGGGCGGGGGTGGTGGGAGCCCACCGAGCGGGGTCCATCGTACGTAGGAACACGTGAGCCCGTACGAATGGGCGATTAATCGAACAAATGGGTGGTCGAGGTGGCGGCGGGGGGAGCGGGGCGCTAGTCGAAGCGCACCGCGAGCATGACGATGTCCTCGCTGCTGTCCGCCTGCTCCGCCGCCTCCTCGGACAGGCAGGACGCCAGGAGGTGGTCGCACAGCAGCCCCGGGTCCTCCCGGGCCGCGCGCGGGGCGTGCGCCCCCGCGCCCCGCAGTCGGGCGAACGCCTGGTCGAGCGTGCCCCCGCTGTGGTGCAGCAGCCCGTCCGTGTACAGCACCAGCGTCTCCCCGGGCTCCACCGACAGCTCCGCGCTCGGCGCCTCCCAGCAGCCCAGCATCCCCAGCGGCGCGGAGAGCGACGTCTCCACCAGCTCCGTCCTGCCCTCCCCCACCAGCAGCGGCGGGCAGTGCCCCGCCCCGGCGAGCACCAGGCGCCGCCGCGCCGGCTCGGTGTGCACGAACAGCGCGGTGGCCGAGCGGGCCGGCTCGGTCATGTGCAGCAGCAGCTCCAGGTCGGAGAGCACCGCCACCGGGTCCTCGCCCTCCATCACGGCGTACGCCCGCAGGCTGGTGCGCAGCCGGCCCATCGCCGCGGCCGCCGCGGGGCCGGTGCCGGTGACGCCGCCGACGGACAGGCCGAGCGCCCCTTCCGGCAGCACCAGCGCGTCGTACCAGTCGCCGCCGCCGTCCGCGCCGCAGCGGTGCCGCACCCCCAGCCGCACCCCGGGCACGCACGGCAACCGGGACGGCAGCAGCGCCTCGCGCAGCGCCAGCGCCTCCCGCCGACTCCTGAACAGGTGAAGCTGCTTGGCGACCAGTTGGGCGGCGAACGAGCAGTACAGCGCGGCCAGATGCCGCTGCCGCTCGCTGGGGACGGCCGGCTCGTCGTACAGCCACACCACCGACCCCAGCGGGCCGGTGGCCTCGGTGACGAGCGGCAGGGCATAGCTCGCCGCGATGCCGAGCCCGGCGGCGACCTCGCGGTGCCGCGGCGGCAGGTCGGGGTCGGCCGCGATGTCGGGGTGGATCAGCTCGGGCAGTGGCGCGGCCCTGGCGCCCTCCGGCGGCCCCGCGCCGCCGTCACGGCCCCTGAACGGCACGGACGGCGGGACGGTCTCCAGGGTGCCGAGGTCGCAGCGGGCCAGGCCGAGGCCGACCGAGGTCTCCGGGCCGCGCCCGTCGGCGGGCCGCAGGACGGCGACGCCACGGCCGGCCCCGACCAGTCCCGCGCCCGCCGCCAGCAGCTCGCGCAGCACGGTGTCCAGGGAGTCGGCCCTGGCCACCCGCTCCGTCAGCTCGTGCAGGGCGGTGAGGTCGGTGAGCCAGGAGGCGAGCTGGTCCTGGAGCGCGGTGAGCTGGGCGAGGGAGCGGTCGCCGGGCGGTGCGGCCCCCTGCGGCGGGGCGGGGAGGCCGGCGACGGGGGCCTGTTCGGCGGTGTGGGGGGCGGAGTGAGGGGCAGAAGGTCCGAATCCAGCCACGTCGGGGAGAGGAGCACCGCTCATGGCCGAGCGCGGTCCGCTGGAACGGAACCCGGAGGAGGCGCCGGGCGGACGGCGGAGAGCGCGGGGTGGACGTCCGGCGGAGCAAACCGCCATGCATGCCTCGATAGCATCGCGAACCCCCGTGTCGTGGTGCTCCGCTATAGCAATCCCTGACCTCCCTTGTACACGTCCTGCTGCGGGGATGTCCAGGATTGCCCTGGTCGCGGGGCTGGTGTCGGGCCGAACCACAGTTGGCCGAAAATGATCCGCGCGGAGGGCGGTCTGATCCATGGTCACGGCTGGGCATCGTTGACCAGTCGTTTTCGGCTACGCGTCATATCGGGGCCCGCGGGTACGTACGATGGTGAGGGGTGCGGAGGGGAAGTCGCAGTACAGCCCCTCATCCGTTGGACGGAACCAGGTGGGCCGCTGACGCGTCCCACACCTCGATGCGCCATGCTCTACAGGCGCCACCGGACGAACAGGCAACCTCGTGTGATCCCCCGGGTGGTCGGCTGCGAAACACCCAGCGGGAAGACGGCAGCCATCCGCTACCCTGCGCCACCCCGCGCCATGTTCCACGCTCGGTGGCCGACGTGATGCGCTGCCCGGTGGACGGTGGTGTACGTGCAGGTCCTTGAGCGCTAACGGAAAGGACGAGCGCAGATGCGCGAGATCCTCGTAAGGCGACGCAGGAACAGGTCGGCGCTGCTGAACGCGGCGCTCATATGCGCCGAGCACTGGCAGTGGCCGGTGGTGCCCGGAGCCGGTCTGCAACCCCAGCCGCGCCGGGCGCGTCGTGGTGGTGTCCGCTCGCTGTTCGGCAGGTTCGGCGCCCTCTCGGCGTCCGCCCGTGAGGCGGGTGAGAGCCCGGCGGCCCCGCCGCCCGCGGTGTGCGCCTGCCCCCGCCCGGACTGCGCGGTCCCGGGCGCCCACCCCCACGACCCGGGGCTGCTGGCGGCCACCAGCGACCCCCGGATGGTCCGCTGGTGGTGGACCAACCGTCCGAGTGCGCCGATCGTCCTGGCCACCGGCACCAAGGCCGCCGCGGTGAGCCTGCCGGCCCTGGCCGGGGCCCGGGCGCTGGCCGCGTTCGACCGCGCCGGGGTGCGGCTGGGCCCGGTCACCGCCTCGCCGACCCGCTTCACCCTCCTGGTCCGGCCCTACGCGCTGGAGGAACTGGGGGAGCTGCTCGAGCAGCACGAGTGGGTGCCGACGTCGCTGCGCTACCACGGCAGCGGGGGGTACGTGGTGCTGCCGCCGTCCACCACGGGTGCCGGAGCGGTCAAGTGGGTGCGCCCGCCGGTGGCGCGCAGCGCGGCGCCGTGGCTGCCCACGATCACCACGGTGATCAACACGCTGGTCGCGGTGAGCTCCAGCGAACCGGACGGCAGCCGCCTGGCGTACTGAGCCCGCCGGGGCGCCTCCGCATGCCGGGGGCGCGCCGGCGGGTGTCCGGCCGGTGGCCGGCGCCGCCCCGAGCGGGCGCCGGCGGCCGTCGGCGTCCCGGGGCCCCGCCGCGCGAGGTACCGGCGCCCGGGCGGGGCCGTTCCGCGACGCCGTGGCCGTCCGGCGGGAACGGGACGCGGCCGGGATCGGAGCCGGGCATCGGAGCCGGGGACGTTCGCCGCGCCGAAAACACCGCGGAACTCGAGGCGGCCTCGGCAAAGGCGCCTGTGAGGCAAAAGCGGTTCGGCGCGGTGTCGAGTACCGCTACTCCTAATGGCGCTCGCGCGGCGTTTCGCCGTTTCCACGGGTGACGCTCTCGGATACCTCGGTTCCCGCACGAGTGCCGCTCGCGGGGACGGGCCCGATGGGAAAGCGGTCCGCCGCCGGGACCGGGCTCGTCGATACGGGGCAGGGGCGGCGCCGACCGCGCGGGGGCGGCGCGGCGGCCGCCCGTTGCCCCAGAGGCAAAAAAGGCCCGATCGCTGGCGACGGGGGATGCACCAGCGACCGGGCTGTTAAAACGGTAACAAGAGATCGCCCGTTCGCAAATTCAGAGAGGGCACTTTTTAGGTCGAATTCGTGTCCGAGAGCGCGGTTGTGACCGGAGTCACGTCCCGAGCATCGAAAAACCGGCGGTCGGAATTCCTCTTTGGTACGCACGGTGCAGCCATGGCCTTGGATTTCCGCATGGGCCGGGTACGGTCCGCACCGCGTCCGGCACCGTGTCCGGCACCGCGTCCGGTATCGCGGACGCCGGGCCGCGGGGCCCGGCGCCTCCGGCGGTCCCGACCGGACGCGGACCGGTTCAGCTCAGGGTGATCTGCCGGTTCGCCAGACCGTTGCGGGCCTTGCGCTCCTCCGCGGTCAGCGGCGCGTCCACGGCCAGGGCCTCCCCGAGCCGCTCGGCGAACGCGGCGGCGGGCTTCTCCACCTCGTCCGCCTCCATCGACACCGGCAGGTCCCACACCGGCACCACGAGCCCGTGCGCCCGGAACGAGCCCACCAGGCGGGTGCCCTCGCCCAGGCCCGACGCCCCCGCGGCGTGCAGCCGGGCGAGCGCGTCCAGCAGGCCCTCCTCCGGGTGCGGGGTCACCCAGCGCAGGTGGTTCTTCTCCGGCGTGCGGCACCAGTAGGCGGCCTCCACCCCGGACAGGCGCACGGTGGGGATCGCGGCCGCGTTCGCTCGTTCGAGGGACGCGGCGACCTCGCCGGTGGCCGCCTCGGCGTTCTCCAGCCAGAACTCGAACCCGGTGTGCACCACCGGCTCGAACGGCGCGGAGAGGTCGATCAGGTCCTGGAGGCGGGGCCCGTCCGCGGCCGGGCGCTCCACGCCGACCGGGGTGCCGGGCTCGGCGGTGAGCGCCCGCTGGAGGGTGCCCGCCAGGTCCCGGCTGATGTCGCCGGACGCGGCGTCGTTCTGAAGGCCGACCAGCACCACGCCGTTGTCCCGCCGCAGCGCGGGCCAGGCCAGCGGCAGCACCGTGGCGAGGGTGACGGATGTCACTCCGTCCGGCAGCCCGGAGGCCAGGGTCAGCTTCGCCGTCGCCGCGGGCACCAGCTCGCGCATCGCCACCCAGTCGCACTCACCGGGCAGCCCCTCGAACGGACGGCGCACCAGCTCCTGTGCCGCGTGCGCGGCCTCGCGCCCGTGGCAGGCCTTGTACCGGCGGTTCGACCCGCACGGGCAGGGCTCCCGCGCGCCGACGACCGGGATGTCGGCGCCGTCGCGCACGGGCGCGGTCCGCGTTCCGCGGGCCTTGGTGTTCTGCCGCTTCTTGGCCATGACTGGTCTTCTCCTGGTGCGGATACGGTTCCGCCCGGAGCCTATTGGCCCGCCGGTGCCACCGCCCAGTTGTCACCGCGCCCCGGAACGGCTCCGTCCCGCGGATGGCGGCACCCCCCGGCGCTGCTCGGCGGTTCCTCGCCACACCTGAGGCCCGCGCCGCTGCGGCACCGCCGCCGGACCGCGTCCGTCGTGCTGCCCGCGACCGCCGTCCTAGTCGAACTCCAGCGACGCGCCCATCCGCGCCACCCCGTACCCGTCCACGAACCCCCGCGAGAAGCCCTCCCGGCGGGCGTGGCGGGCGCGGATGGGCAGCACGGCCCACACCGTCACCTCGCCCGGCGCGTCCCGCACCCCCCACTGGAGGGCGAGCTCCCCGACGATGCCGAGGCCGCGCCCGCCCCGCGCGGTCAGGGAGGGGCTGGAGGGCCTGGGCCGGGTGGGCCCGCCGCCGTCCGTCACCTCAAGGGTGAGCAGCCCGTCCACGTCGATGTGCCACGCGACCTTGACCACGCCCTGCTCGGCGTGGCCGTCCCACTCCGCGCCCTGCACCTCGGCGGGCACCTGACCGGGACCGTGCCCGTTCTGCGTCCTTCCGTACAGCGGACGGGCGTGCCGCGCCGAGTTGCTGAGCAGTTCCGAAAGGATCAGCACCGCGTCGTCCACCACCGGGTCCGCCGCGCCCTGCCGGAGCAGGTCGTCGCGCAACCGCCGCCGTGCCCGCCCCACGCCCGCCGGGCCATGGGGCAGGGACATGATCGAGGACGTCGGTACCTCCTGGGCCACCACCACCGCCACCCCCGGAACCTCCTTCACCCCACGCCACGGGATGGATGCCCGGCCCATCGAGGAAGGAAACGACCCTGTCGGGAACAACTGGATCAGATCAGGCGATCGAACACGGTCCGAACGCGCCCGCGCACTACCAGTGAGCGTGGTCAGAGGCGCCCGAGTTGCTCCAGTACCTTCCGGGGACGGTTGGTGATGATCGCCTCCACGCCCTGGCGCACGCACAGCTCGACGTCGTCCGGGTCGTCCACGGTCCACACGTGCACCCGCTGCCCGGCCCGGTGCAGCCGCGCGACGTAGCCGGGGTGCGCGCGCAGCAGCCGGATGCTGGGCCCGGCGACGCGGACTCCGGGCGGGAGCCGCCCGTCGCGGTAGCGCGGCGAGAGGTACGTCATCAGGAACACGGTCGGCAGGTCGGGCGCGCCCGCGAGGACGCGGCGCAGGGAGCGCGCTGAGAAGCTCATCACCCGCACCCGCGAGGGCTCCCCCGGCCGCGGGCGGTCGAGCCCGAACCGGCGCAGCAGCTCCAGCAGCCGCTCCTCGACCTGCCCGGCCCACCGGGTGGGGTGCTTGGTCTCCACGGCCAGTTCCACCCGGCGGTCGGCGTCCACGACCAGTTCCAGCAGCCGCTCCAGGGTGAGCACGGAGTGCCTGCGGCCGGTGCCGCCCGCGCCCGGGGTCTCGGCGCCGGTGGTCTCCACGCCCTCCCAGTCGTCGCCCGCGGACCGCTCGCCGCGCTCGGCCGCCTTCCACGAGCCGAAGTCCAGCGCGGCCAGGTCGGCGAGTTCGAGCGTCGAGACGGCGCCGCGGCCGTTGGAGGTGCGGTCGACCCGGCGGTCGTGGACGCACACCAGATGGCCGTCCGCGGTCAGCCGCACGTCGCACTCGAGCGCGTCGGCGCCGTCCTCGATCGCTTTCCGGTAGGCGGCCAGGGTGTGCTCGGGGGCGTCCTCCGAGGAGCCGCGGTGGGCGACGACGCGGATGGCGCCGCGGGCGCCGCCCGGGCCGGTGTACGCGGTAGTCACCGGGTCATCGTGCCACCGCCCGCCGCCGGACGGGGAAGGAGAGGGCCAGGGCCGCGACCGCGGCGACGACGAAGGAGAACAGGGACGCCGAGGTCCACTCGGTGGCGTGAATGCCCGTCAGTTCCTGGGCGCGGGCCCAGAACCGGGGCCAGAAGTCCGCCCAGCCGGTGAGTTGCGTGGGGTTGATGAGCTGGTACGTGGCGAAGCCGAGGGCCCAGGGGAGCAGCATCGCCCAGCGGGTCGGGGCCTGTTGCGACATGTCCCAGCCGCGCCGTCCCGTGCCGAGGAAGTAGTCGGCGGCGGTCACGGCGAACATCGGGACGAACACCGAACCGATCAGATAGAGGAACGACTCGTATGTGGAGAAGTCGTCCACCATCATCGCGAGCACGGTCACCAGCGTCCCGATCCCCAGGGTCAGGATCCGCCGGTCCACCCGGGGCAGCAGGTTGTGCAGGGACATCGCGGTGGAGTAGACGTTCGCGAACGACTGGTCCACCTCCCGCACCACCAGCACCAGGAAGAACACCCATCCCGCGGTCACACCGAGGAACGTGTCGAAGATCTTGTCCGTGTCCCCGCCCACCTGGAGCAGGGCGATCAGGCCCAGCAGGTAGCACCACACCTGCGCGGTGGAGTAGCCGACCAGCGTGCCCCAGAACGACCGGGCGGACGAGCGGGAGTGCCGGGTGTAGTCGGCGGCCATCGGCACGAACGACACCGCGACCGCGAGCGCGGAGTCCACGGCGGGCAGGAAGCCGTCCCAGGAGCCGTCGTTCAGCGGCGGGGTGTCCGCGCGCAGCAACTGGACGGTGAAGTAGAGCATCGCCACGCCCACGGCGACGGTCACGTACCGCCGCAGCAGCCGCACCGACCCCAGCGGCCGGATGGTCAGCGCGGTGGTGAGCACGCCGGCCAGCGCCACGTACAGCCAGTGCGGCCCGCGGCCGTCGGTCATCGCCTCCACGCCCATGGTGATCACGGTCAGCTCGAACACGCCCCAGCCGATGCACTGCACCACGTTCAGCACGGTCGGCAGGTACGAGAGGCGGGTGCCGAACAGGCCGCGCAGCAGCGCCATCGCGGGCGCGCCGGTGCGGGCGCCGAGCACGCCGGAGACGGCGAGCATGGCGGTGCCGAACAGGGTGCCGACCACGGTCGCGGTGAGCGCGGCGAGCAGGGACAACTGCGGGTGGCCGCTGGGGGTGAGCACCCAGGCGGCGCCGGAGAAGCCGAGCAGGCTCACCCCGAGGTTGGCCCAGAAGGCGGCCTGGTCGCGCAGGCCGAGGGGCCTGGGCGGCGCGGTGTCGAGGACCAGAGGAGCCTCGGCGTGCGCCGGGTCACTCGTACGGGTGGACGTGCGCGCGGAATCCTCGCGCGCCGATGACGGTGCCGTCACGACGGCTCTCTCCCTACGCCGGCATTACCCGGACAGGTTCAGGCGGTCGGCACGGTCTCCAAGTGCCCTCTCAGCCCGGTTCCCCGAGCTCCCGCGTGTGCGTTCGACCGGTGCATGGTAGGCGCTGTACAGGAGCCCGCCAAGCAGCGACGACCAGAAGATCCCAAAATAGGAACATTAACCGGAGATAAAGAAGACGCCCGCTCCGTGCCGGGACTGCTTACGGCGGTTCAACGCGGGATGAGAGAGGCTTGGGCACTGAAGGACGACGGAACAGTCCGGGACGCGGCGCCACCGAGCCGCCGCCCCGGCACGCGGAGCGGCCGTACGCCGGGCGACCGCCCCTACCACCGGCTGACTGTGCGACGAAGGAGACCGCTGTGAGCACCGAGCACGAGAACAGGCCGACGGGCGCCGGAGGGCCCGACCAGCCCGGCATGGACTCGACCGCGCAGTTCCCCGCCGCCGCGACCCCCGCCCCCAACCCCGCGGGCCCGCCGCCACCCCCCGGGTACGCCCCCGGCCCCGTCCACGGCTCCCCGTACGCCGCCCCGCCCACGGCCACCTTCCCCGGATGGCCGCAGGCGCCCGGCCACGGCGCGCACGGCGCCCCTCCCCGCCGCGGCCGCGGCGGCCTCGTCGCCCTGGTCGCGGCGGCCGCGCTGCTCGCGGGTGCCCTCGGCGGCGGCATCGGCTACGTGGCCGCCGACAGCTCCGACGGAGGCGGCGGCAGCACCACCGTGTCCACCTCCGCCGACCCGGCCGCCCTCAACCGCAAGCCGGACAGCGTGGCGGGCATAGCGAAGTCGGCCCTGCCGAGCGTCGTCACGATCAACGCCGAGGGCCAGGGCGAGAGCGGCACCGGCACCGGCTTCGTGTACGACAAGGAAGGCCACATCCTCACCAACAACCACGTCGTCGCCCCCGCCGCGGAGGGCGGCAAGCTCACCGTCACCTTCTCCGACGGCAAGCAGTACCGCGCCTCGGTGGTCGGCCGCGCCCAGGGCTACGACGTGGCCGTCATCAAGCTGGACGACCCCTCCGGCGTCAAGCTGACCCCGCTGCCGCTCGGCAACTCCGCGGAGGTCGTCGTCGGCGACCCCACCATCGCCATCGGCGCCCCCTTCGGCCTGTCCGGCACCGTCACCACCGGCATCGTCAGCGCCAAGAACCGCCCCGTCGCGGCCGGCGGCGGCGACGGCACGCAGCCGTCCTACATGAGCGCCATCCAGACCGACGCCTCCATCAACCCCGGCAACTCCGGCGGCCCCCTGCTGGACGGCTCCGGCCGGGTGATCGGCATCAACTCCGCGATCCGCCCCGCCGACAGCGGCAGCGATCCGTTCGGCGGCACCGAGCAGGGCGGCAGCATCGGCCTCGGCTTCGCCATCCCGATCAACCAGGCCAAGTGGGTCGCCGACACCCTGATCAGGACCGGCGAGCCGGTGTACGCGGTGATGGGCGTCCTGCGCAACGACGAGTACGACGGCAAGGGCGCCCAGATCTCCCCCGACTCCATCGACGGCACCCCCGCCATCACCCCCGGCGGCCCGGCGGCCCAGGCGGGCCTGAAGCCCGGCGACGTGATCACCAAGCTGAACGACACCCTGATCGAGAGCGGCCCGCAACTGGTCAGCGAGATCTGGACCTACAAGCCCGGCGACAAGGTGAAGGTCACCTACGAGCGCAACGGCCAGAGCCGCGAGGTGACCCTCACCCTCGGCGAAAGGAAGGGCGACAACCCCTGACCCCTACCGTTAGGCTGACCTCCGTGCCGTCACGGGCAGTGACGGCACTGGAGGGTTGCCCGAGCGGCCTAAGGGAACGGTCTTGAAAACCGTCGTGGCGGCGACGTCACCGTGGGTTCAAATCCCACACCCTCCGCAGGTAGGTGGCCCCTGACCAGCTCTATCGGTCGGGGGCCCACTTGCTTTCATCTAACTGTGGAGCACCGTCACTGCCTCTGGTTCACCGCACTAACGGGCACGTGACGGGCACGGGGAGTGTGGATGGCTGGGGCGTTGGAATGGCTCGCCGCGGGCGGTGGCATCGTCGGCGCAATCGGTGGTCCTGCGGGCCTCTGGGCAGCATGGCACCAGCATGTGCAGGAGAAACGGCGTCGTCAGGCGCCCCCTCCCGAGGTCGGCGATCTGCTGGCGCGACTTGCCTCGTCGGCGAAAGAAGTAGTCGCTGGCTACAAGGAACATGAGTGGTGGAGCGGCTCCGGTGTGCGAGACATCGAAAAGCGGCTCCGTGAGGTCTCGGTGTTGATCAGTGACGCTCAGCTATCTATGCAGATAGACAATGCCGTCAGATACCTGATGCTCGCTCGGCTCGCTGTCACCTTTGAGCAGTCCAGTCGAGAGGAAGTCGTGCGTCTGGTTCATGAGCAGGCTGAGTGCGCGGGGACGTGCGCAGAGTGGACGGAGAAGGCGATCAAGCGCTTTCAACAGCTCTCCTAGCCCTGAGCCGACCGCCTGGGTGACGTGACCCCGCAGTATGAAGTGAGTAGGTCCTGATCCCCGGTGGGGTTGGCTCGCGCCAGCGAGACGGCCCCTGCCTTGGTTCTCCCCGGTTGGTCGGCATCTTCGATGCACCCCGGAGGTTCTGGGGCCGCCACCTCCGGTGTCCCGCAGCGTGCCTTGCCAGGCTGGCGGTCCCAGGTTCTCCGGGGTACACCCGCAGGGTGCCGGCCTGCCGGGGAGGGCCAGGGCTTCCTCACCACCCGCCCAACCGCAGGGATCGGTTCCCCCTCCCTGGGCAGGCTCGGCCGGGGTCCGGGGCGGAGCCCCGCCGCCCACCCGCCCAACCTCCACCCGCCTCCTCCCGGTTTCCTTGTCGTGCCGCGCTGCTTGTCTCCCCCGGTTTCCGTGTCGGCGGTTGCGTGCCTGGTGCGTGTGTGCGGGATGCGTCGGCCACCCCGGTAGACCCGGCCTCGTACGGCCCGGTGTGACCGGCCCGGGGTTTCGGATCGGCGGGCCGGACCGGGGGTTGGGTGCTCCTGGTGGGGTCGGTGCCGGGGTTGGGCTGGGCAAAGCGTGAAGCGGGTTCCCCCCGTTGTCGTGTACGGGGGCGGGGCCGGGCGCGCGGGGCGGAGACAGGAGCGCGCCCGGCCCCGGCCCCCGGCCCGCCGGGCGGGCCGGGAGGTGGACCCGTAGCGACGGCGTGAGCCGGTTGCCCGGCCCGCACCGGACCCCGCCGGGAGGGAAGCACCCTGCTCGGGAAGGGCCGCCGGAAGAGGAGAAGCCCCGGGGGCGGGGCTCCGGGGCACGTCACGCGGGATCGGTCGAGACGGCGAGCGGCGGGCTTGCTGCCGCACCTTCCCCGCCACCGCGGCGGAGCCGACCACCCGCCCGAGCCGAACCGGGCAAGGGAGGGAAGCAAAGCTTCTGCGGCCCCCACCACCCCGGCGCCCACCCCCACCGGCCGGGAGCCCCCTCCCCGCCCGGCACGGGCGGGCTTGATGATGTAGGGAAACTCGTAACGCACCCTCCAGGGTGATCACCCCTCCAGGCGGTACTCAAGGATATAGCTCCCTGCGTCCAGAACCATCTGGGTGAACTCCACTCGCTTCCCGTCGCCAGCAAAGGCTGTCCTGCAAATCTCGATGACGTGTGCTCCGGGCGGCAAATCAAGGCTTTCGCGCTCATCCTCACCCGCGACACGGCAGCGGAGTTCTTCTGTAAATCGCTCCGGCTTAGCTTCCAATTCCGCCAGTCGCGCGTAGGCGCCACCGGGCCCGGTGTCTCGTTGTTCAATCTGTGACCCACGAACGAGATCCGCAGGGTAGTAAGACGTCGCTAGCTGAACCGGCCTACCGTCCACGATGAACTTCCGAATCCTGGCTAGCACGCTGGCCGATGACCCCAGTTCAAGCACGCGAGATACGAGCGCTGGAGCTTCTATCTCCTGGACGTCCACGTTTACAGTGAGTGAGCGACTGTCAATGTCTGACGACCATACGGAGCTTCCCGACCCCCAGTTAGATTGGGAGAGCCGCTCATTTGCGACACGCCGGATTGATTGAAAATCTCTGATGTAGGTGCCTGATCCGGATTTCGAGTAGACCAATCCTTCGGAAGCGAGGATTTTAAGGGCCTTGCTCGCGGTGTTCTTCGCGACGCCATATTCGCGCACGAGTGCCGGTTCGCCGGGTAGGCGATTCTTTGCGGAACGGAATTCCCCGGACTCAATTCGCGCCCGCAAGTCGTCTGCGATTTGCCGCGCTGTCATAGCCAAAACGGTTACTCCTTAGCTCCCTAGGGTGCCAGTCTAGTCCCGGCCCGCGACAGGCGCGAGCGACGACGCTCGCCACTCCACCCCAGAATCCTCCCTAGGGAAGGCTGTTGACATCCCTAAGGAGCTTTGCTCTACTGGTCGCAACGGACCTCCCTAGGGAGATCGCCGCATCAGAGGAGTGTGCTCATGCCGTCGTTCAAGATCGACCTTTCCACCGCCACGGTGTTCGTGGCGACGCCGCCCGTGCCGAAGTTGGCGAACCGCCGGACGGGGGAGATCGCGACCGATTCCCAGACCGGTGCGCCGCTGGCGGTGATCGGGCTGCTGGTGTCGGACGAGGGTGAGGGGAACCTGTACCAGGTGACCGTGCCGCAGACCGGTGTGCCCGAGGGGCTGACCCCGGGGACGCTGGTGGCGGTGACGGACCTGCGGGCCCGTGACTGGGAGTCGGAGTTCAACGGCCAGAAGCGGCACGGGATCTCCTTCCGCGCGGTCGCGGTGACCTCCCTCGCCCCGGTCCCGGTTCCGGCTTCGGCGAACGGCAAGGGCTGATCGCCGTGTCCGAGTGGCTGACCGTGGCTGGCACTGGTGCCCCGCTCGCTGTGGCGGGGGCCGGTGCGGCCGTGGCCCGGGTGAAGGCCCCGTCGGTGTACTGGGCGACGGTGGGCCTGCCGGTGACCGTGGCGCGGGTGTCCTCCTCCTACCGCAACGTGATGGACGCCTGCGGCCTGACCGTCCAGCCGACCCGGCTGCGCCGCCTGATCGCCAAGGCCACGGACTGTGAGGTTCTGCCGGTTCCGCCGCGCCGCACGGGGATGCGCCCCACCACCCGGGGCCTGAACTTCCGCCTGCGCCTGGCCCCGGGACAGGAGCCCGCCGACGTGATCGCGGTGACCGAGCGGCTGCGGCACGCGTGGGGCGTGTACTCCGTCCACGTCGTCCCCATCCGGCCCGGCGTGGTGGAGCTGCGGCTCCTGGGCTATGACGTGCTGCGCCGGGTGCGCATGCCGCGCCGTGCCCGCGCCGAGTTCCTGCGGGTGCCGGTGGCGCTGCGCGATGACGGTTCGGCGTTCGTGCGGGACTTCCGCGCCATCCCGCATGAGCTGGTCATCGGCGCCGGGCAGTCCGGGAAGTCGATGTTCCAGCGGAACCTGATCTCCCGTCTGGCTCCTCAGCCGGTGGCCATGGTCGGCATCGACTGCAAGTTGGGTGTGGAGATGGCTTCCTTCGCCCCGCGCCTGTCGGCGCTGGCGGACGACCCGGATGCGGCGCTTGAGGTGCTGCGGGTGCTGACCGGGATGGAGATGCCCCAGCGCTTCGAGGCCCTGCGCGAACACCAGCGCGTCTCATCGCGGGTGCCGGACGCCGAGATCACCTCGGACATCTGGGGCCTGCCCCCGCACGCCCGGCCGGTGCCGGTGATCGTGTTCGTGGACGAGGTGGCCGAGCTGTTCATGGTCGCTTCCAAGGAGGATGAGAAGCGGCGGGATGAGCTGGTTCAGCACTTGATCCGGTTGGCTCAGCTCTCCCGCGCGGTCGGCATCTACCTGGAGGTGTGCGGGCAGCGCTTCGGCTCCGACCTGGGCAAAGGCGCGAC
This sequence comes from Streptomyces capparidis, assembly GCF_054782095.1. NCBI lineage: Bacteria > Bacillati > Actinomycetota > Actinomycetes > Kitasatosporales > Streptomycetaceae > Streptomyces > Streptomyces capparidis. The sequence goes on from NZ_BAAGTD010000002.1 coordinate 193,054, forward strand.
CTTGCTGCGGGCGAACCTGACCGGGCGGGTGTGCCACCGGGTCAACGATGAGTCGTCGGCGGAGATGGCGCTCGGGGACATCTCCAAGGCCGCTGTGCTGGCCGCGACGCACATCCGCCCGGACCGCCCGGGAACGGCCGTGGCCGGGGATGTCTCCGGTGGCTGGTCTCGCATCCGCACCCCCGAGATCTCCCTGTCGGCGGCGACGGCCATCTGCCGGAAGTACGCGGACATGATCCCGGACCTGCCGTCCCTGGCCCCGTTCCGCCCGGTCACCGGGCCCGTGAACGAGTACACCGAAGCGGCCTGATCCACACCCCTTCCCCGGTCGGCGCGACCGTCCTTTGCGCCAGGTCCCGACCCGGTCCATGCCCGAAACCGTCCCGAAAGGAGAACCCATGGCCTCCGCCGGAAAGCGCGGCACGGCCCCGCGCGGGCCCGTGGTCAAGGCCACCGTCCCGCCCCCGGAATGCCCCGCCTGCAAGGGAGAGGGGCAGGTCGCCCGCACGGTCAGGGTCGGCCGCAAGCGCCGCCCGGTCGGCGAGCAGGAAGGCATCTGCCTGACCTGCTTCGGCTCCGGTGAAGCCTCGGAATGAGTCGAAACACCCCGCGTGCGGGGTGTCCGCAGGAGTTGGCCTTCCTGCGCTGAGGAGACAGGCCAGACAGCGAGGAGGAAACAGTGTTCGGAAAGAAGAAGGACGAAGGTGCCCGGCTGATCCCGCAGCGCGAGACCCCGAGCCGGTTCAGCAAGCGCATCAAGGGCCAGGCGGAAGTGTCGTGCGACGAGCACAAGCTCACCGAACCGTTCCTGACCTGGACTGAGGCACAGCGGATCCGGCACGAGCACAACATCAGGCATCACCGGTAATCGGGCGTCGAAACACCCCTATCCCTGTGGGGGTGTTCACAGGAAATGGCCTCCCTGTGCTGACGAGACAGGCCAAACCCACCACCCGCGTCAACACCAAGAGTCACAGCCCAAGAAGTGAAAGGACCTCGCGATGCTCGCCAGTATGCGCGTCAAACTCACCCGCGTTGACGCAGTACTCGTACAGGCCGTGATCGCCGGGGCGCTGTCCTTCGCTCACCTGCACGAGATCGCCGAAGCGGCCGGGCAGGACGGCTGGAAAGCCTGGGCCTACCCGATCAGCGTGGACCTGCTGCTGGTGGCTGCCTGGCGTCGCCTGCGCACGGGGGCGGCCAAGGTCGCCGGGTGGTTCTGGTTCCTGATCGCCCTGGCCGCCTCCCTCGGTGCCAACGTCGCCACCGCCGGGCTGCTGGACCTGAACAACCCACCGGGCTGGCTGCGCATCCTGGTCGCCGGGTGGCCCGCGGTGGCGTTCTTCGGCGGCACCCTGCTCGCCCACACCCGTCCCGCACCTGCGGCCGACCACGACCGGGATGACACGGCGGTCACGGTCGAACAGGTCACCCCCGCCCCGCCGGCTGTGGGGTTGGCTCCGGAGCTACCGCCCACCCCCACCCCAGAGCCCACGCCCGAGCCTGAGCCGGTCCCGGCTGTCGAGCCGCCGCCCGCCGCGCCGCCGGTTCCGGCCGCGTTGCTCGACCACGCGCGCAAGCTCGCCGACAGCCACCAGACCACCACCGGCACGCCGATCACCGCCGACACGCTGCGCGCCCGCCTCGGTGTCCCGCCGCAGCTCGCGCACGCCATCCACGCCCAACTCACCTGAAAGGACGACCGTCCATGGCTCGCCTGTCCCGCTTCCGCGACGTGATCCGCGTCGGCCCCGTCCAGGTCGGCACCCACAACAACCCCAAGGGCCGTGCGAAGCACACGGCGGCCTGCACCGTCCCCGGCTGCAACTGGTCGGCCGACTACGACTCGCGCGCCGCCGCCGACCTGGCCGCCTCCACGCACCGCTGCCAGCCCAAGTAGCCCGACAAGGAGAAGACCCGTGCTTCAGCCGAAGTACCCCAACCCCGACACGCCCGACCCCGGCGGCACCCCCGCGCCGACCCCGGTCACGGCCCACACCCCGGCCCCGGTGCAGGTGCCGCAGACCCCGGCGCGCCCGGTGGTGCAGCTCACCCCCGGGACCGTGGCCGCCGGAACCGCCGCCGTGCTCGTCGTCGGCGCGGTGATGGTCTCCATGCTCCTGGCGGTCGCCATCGCCGCCGCGTCCCTCGCGGTGACCTCGCTGGTGGTCGCGTACCTGGTGCGCGCCTTCCAGCAGCAGACCAAGTAACCGGCCCCCGGGGCGGCACCAGCCGCCAAGCATCCGCCGCCCCGGTGGGCCTGGCCCCTTCCAACCGTGATCGAAAGGACTTCCATCATGCCTCAGGACAGCCGTGCCCTGGGCCGGGTTTGCCCGGACTGCGACGGCTTCCCCGCTGTCGCCATCACCACCGGCACCCGCAACCCCGACGGCACCCGCACCACCGTCACCGTGAACTGCCCCGACTGCGGCGGCACGGGCACCGTTCCCGCAGTGGTCACCAAGCACCAGGCGGGTGTGCCGTGCTGACCTACATCGACTTCTTCTGCGGAGCGGGTGGCTCGTCCAAGGGAGCACACGCGGTGCCCGGGGTGGTGCCGGTACTGGCCGCCAACCACTGGGACAAGGCGATCGCCTCCCACGCGGCGAACTTCCCCGACGCGGACCACTTCCAAGGTGACCTGCACGACGCGGACGTGGCCCGCTTCCCGGCCGCCGACCTGTTCTGGGCCTCCCCGGAATGCCCGCAGTGGTCCAACGCCCGCGGTGCCCGCCGGGACTTCGACAAGCAGCCCGACCTGTTCGGCGAGACCCTGCCCGACCCGGCCGCCGACCGCTCCCGCGCCCTGATGTGGGACGTCCCGCGCTACCTGTCCGCCATGCGCCAGCGCGGGCGCCCCGTCCTCGCCGGGGTGGTCGAGAACGTCATCGACGTCCGTGCCTGGAGCCAGTGGCACACCTGGGTCGCCTCCATTCGCAACCTCGGGTACCGCACGCGCCTGATCGCGCTGAACTCCATGCACGCCCGCCCGGTGCGCACCGCCCCCGCCCCGCAGTCCCGCGACCGCCTGTACCTGGCCTACTGGCTGGAGTCCCTCGGCCGTGACCCGGACTGGAACAAGTGGCTGAGGCCCGCCGCCTGGTGCCCGGGATGCGAGCGCACGGTGCGAGCGGTGCAGGCGTTCAAGAACCCCCGTCGGGACATGGGCCGCTACCGCCAGCAGTACACCTACCGCTGCCCGGCCGTGGCCTGCCGCAACACCATCGTGGAACCCGACGCGCTGCCCGCCGCCGTGGCGATCGACTGGAGTCTGCCCGGCACCCGCGTCGGCGACCGCCCTCGCGGCCTGTCCCCGAAGACGCTCGCGCGCATCCGTGCCGGGCTCGACCGCTACACCGTGCCCGTCCTGGCCCCGGCCGGCGGGACCTGGCGGCAGGACGCCACCGCGGTCACCGACCCGATGCCCACTCGCACCACCCATGAGAACGACGCCTTGGCCGTACCCCCGCTGCTGGTACCGGTCGAGGGCCGCGACGGCAAGGAGCCCGGCACCGCCAACGTCCCGATGCGCACCCAGACCGCCCGCAACGAGACCGGCCTGGCCTGGCTGCCGTTCATCGCCGAGCTGCGCGGCGGGCATTCCGACGCCCGCCCCGTACTGGACGCCCTGGCCACCGTCACCGCCTCCGGCAACCACCACGCCCTGATCACCGACGCGGAACCGGTGAACTGGGAACACCTGTTGGTGCCCTACTACGGAACCGGCAACGCCCGCCCGGTCAACGAACCCGTGGGCACCCTGACCACCCGCGACCGCTACGCCCTGGTGCGCGGCAGCGTGGATCTGGACGACGTGCTGTTCCGCATGCTGGAGCCGCACGAGATCGGCCGCGCGATGGCCTTCCCCGACACCTACACCGTGCTCGGCAACAAGCGCGAGAAGGTCCGCCAGTACGGCAACGCGGTCACTCCGCCCGTGGCCGAAATCCTCGTCTCCGCGCTCGTCGAAGCCGTCACCGGCACCGACCTGGAGCGGTGACCGCCATGGCCTTCCTCGACTGGCGCTCCCCCGAGCACTTCGACGCCTCCGGCGACAAGCCCTGTGTGCTGTGCGACAAGCCCACCCCGCTCCGCTCCGACAAGGGCAAGCCCGTGCACAAGGTCTGCGCCGAGGACTGGCTGAACCGCCAGGACACCGACCGCAAGTAACCCGACCACGAAAGGAGCCCGCCATGGGCCTGTTCCGCCGCAACAAGGACACCGGCGACCAGTCCTCGACCGACCCGCAGATGGCCGAACTGGGCCGTGACTACGCCATCGCCCGCCGCCACAAGGACCGCCGCCGCATGAACCAGATCATCCGCCAGCTCGAGCGCGAGCACGGCCTGTCCTCCACCGACTGGAACTCCTTCCAGCAGGGCGAGAAGGACTACGACGCCATCCCGCCCGCCTACCCCCTGCGCCGCACCAAGCGCCGCAAGTAGCACCTCCGATCACCCCGCCCCGGGGCGGCACCAGCCGCCAAGCATCCGCCGCCCCGGGGCGGGCCCGCTCTTCCAACCGAGATCACGGAAAGGACCCCTCGCGTGCCGGGAACGGCAACTCCCCCCGACCTCGATCCGGTCACCCTCCTCGACGCCCTCCGGGTCGCCGGGGTGCCTGACTTCGACCGCTGGCAGGAGCAGATCCGCCGCACCCGCGGCTGCGCCGACCCGATCCACCTGTCCGGCACCGTCGTCACCCGCGACGCCACCACCGGACAGACGGTGCACACCTACACCACCGACCGGGAACCTGGCGGACGGCTGCGGATCGCCTGCGGCAACCGCCGCGCCTCCCGCTGCCCCGCCTGCGCCTGGACCTACGCCGGAGACGCCTTCCACCTCGTCCACGCCGGACTCCTCGGCGGCAAGGGCATCCCCGCCGACGTGCGCGCACACCCGAAGATCTTCGCCACGCTCACGGCCCCGTCGTTCGGCCCGGTCCACAACCGGCCCGACTCCGACCGCTGCCGGTGCGGCACCGCCCACCGCGACAACGACGCCGCCTTGGGCACACCGCTGCACCCCGACCGGTACGACTACGCCGCAGCGGTGCTGTGGAACAACCACGCCCCCGACCTGTGGCGACGCTTCACCATCAACCTCCGTCGCGAGATCGCCCGCCGCGCCGGACTCACCCAACGCGAACTGCGCGAGCACGCCCGCGTGAGCTTCGGCAAGGTCGCCGAGTTCCAGCGCCGAGGCGCGGTCCACTTCCACGCCATCATCCGCATCGACGGACCCGCCGACCCCGGCGACCCGCCCCCGGCCTGGGCTACACACACCCTGCTCGCCGATGCCATCCGGGCCGCCGCCGCCCGCGTCGAGATCACCGTGCCCGCCGCCGGACCCCACCCGGCCCGCGTCCTACGCTGGGGCACCCAACTCGACGCACGGCCCATCCGCAGCAGCGCCGCCGACCACGACCTGAGCGAACAGGCGGTCGCCGCCTACGTCGCCAAGTACGCCACCAAAGCCGCCGAGACCACCGGCACCGTTGACCACCGCATCGGCAACAAGGAGGCCCTGGTCCTGCTCGGCGTCCCGGACCACCCGCGCCGACTGATCGAGGCATGCCTGGCCCTGCACGACGCCTACCCGGACCGCAAACTCCGCCAGTGGGCGCACATGCTCGGCTTCCGGGGCCACTTCCTCAGCAAGTCCTCCGCCTACTCCACCACCTTCGGCGCTCTACGGCAGGCACGCGCCGACTACCGCAGCGCCCAAGACCCCACCACGCCTCAGGAGGAAGACGGCGTACTCGTACTCGCCCACTGGACCTACGCCGGACACGGCCACACCCCCGGAGAGTCCTGGCTCGCCCAGACCATCGCCAACGACATCCGCACCAACCGAGAGGCCGCCAAGCAACTCCGCGCCGACCTCGAAGCAGACGAGGGGGTGTGGGCATGGACCGCTTGCTGACCGTCTCCGAAGTCGCCGAACGCCTGGGCACCACGGAGCGCTTCCCCCGCCGCCTGATTGAGGAACGGCGGATCGCGTACGTCAAGGTGGGGCGGCACGTGCGCATCCCTGAGAGTGCCCTTGAGGAGTTCGTCCAAGCCGGGACGGTCCTGCCGCTACCCCCGGTCCGCCGGACCCTGCGGGCGGTGAGCTGACGTGGCTGGCAAGAAGCGTCGTTTCGGGCGCGTCCGCAAGCTCCCCTCCGGCCGGTGGCAGGCCCGCTATCGGGGCCCGGACGGCATTGACCACCCCGCGCCCCACACCTTCGGCACCAAGAAGGAGGCTGAGCGGTGGCTGGCCAAGAAGGAAGACGAGATTGAAGACGGGCGCTGGCTTGACCCTGCCGACGGGAAGACCACCGTGGGTGAGTGGGCGGAACAGTGGCTGTCGTCGGTGGGGCCGCAACTGAAGCTCAAGACCCGTGCTTCGTACCGCTCGCTGATCAACTCCAGGATCACGCCGTGCTTCGGGCAGATGGGTGTGGCCGACGTGCGCCCGATCATGGTTGCTCAGTGGGTGGCGGACATGACCGGGCAGGGTCTGAGCGCGTCGCGGATCCGGCAGGCATACCGGGTGCTGTCGCAGATCATGACCGCTGCCGTGGTCAACCGCCTGATCCCTGAGACGCCGTGCCGGGGCGTGCGGCTGCCGAGGATGCCCCACACCGAGCCGCACATCGTCACCCCCCTGGAAGCCTCGCGCGTGGCCAGGGCTGCGGACTCCCCTCACGATCTGCTGATCTCCCTGCTGGCCTTCGCCGGTCTGAGGATCGGTGAGGCGTTCGCCCTGCGCCGCTCGGACGTGGACCTTCAACACGGGTGGCTTCGGGTGGATGAGAACCTTGCCGAGGCAGGCGGGGTGATGGCCTTCGACACGCCCAAGTCGCACCAAACGCGGGTGCTCACCCTGTCGGCAACCCTCGTCGGCAGGCTGCGCGCCCACCTGGCTACCGGCGTGCCGGATCGGCCGGACGCTCTGCTGTTCACCAACAGCAAGGGCAAGCCGCTCCGCTACAACGAGTGGCGCAAGGCCCACTTCGACCCGGCAGTCAAGGCGGCGGGACTCACCGACGTGACGCCGCACGACCTGCGGGCCTCGCATGCGACCTGGGTGGCCGACAGGCACGGCGTCATGACGGCCGCCCGTCGGCTCGGCCACTCCAACGCCAGCGTCACGACCCGGCACTACGCCCGAGCGATGGACGGCCGGGATGCGGAGGTGGCACAGGGGCTCGACGAATGGCTCAAGCCGTCCGGGCACGACAACCAGGATCGGGCACGTAGCGGGCACGACGACGATGACGACGGCTCGGCGGGTGTTCCGGCACTCGTCTGACCAGCGCGGGAACGCCGACCGACCCGTGATCGACGGAAGGTCTTGAAAACCGTCGTGGCGGCGACGTCACCGTGGGTTCAAATCCCACACCCTCCGCCGAGGTCACCGTAGGTGCTGGTCAGAAGGGGCGCCCCCGATCCGGGGGTGCCCCTTCTGCGTTTGGGGGCGTCGGGCCCGGGCTCGCCGGTGCGGCGGGTCGGTTCGGTGTCGGTGGGCCCGCGGTGGGCCGGTGCGGCGCTGGAATCGCGGCCGGCGCTGGAATCACGGACCGGCGCTGGAATCGCGGACTCGGGATTGCACGCGACGGACTCGTCGTTCGGCGGAGCCGCTTTCGGCTTGTGGGGGTGTGTGTCGCGCGTATGTCCGAAAAGCGCGCCCTGCTTGTTGGGGGTCCTTGCGCGGCGTACCGGTTCCCGCGAGCCTTGGGCGAACCGGCGGATCGGCAGGAATGCTGATGGGAGGGGCGCGCGGTGAGTGTGGCCTGTGCGGATATCCGCACCGAGGTCGGCGGCGGAATCGACTTTGTCACGGTGGGCGCGGTGCGCGCCGGATCCGTGGCGGTTTCCGCGTCATTCGCGCCCAGAGCGGCCCATGCCTGACCGTCCGCCACCGTATTCGCCTTGTTCGCGCGCATGAGTCAGCCACTGTGCTTCGCCCTCGGGTGTCATGGCGTTTCGACAGGCGGCTCGTCCGGTGCACCGGAGGAAGGGGCAGTCCTGTAATGGCCAACCTTGTCACCAGCGGTAAGTGGGTCGCCGTCGGCGGGGACCCGTCGTACGCATCGCACTTCAGTCCACTGGGGCATCCGCAGCTCAGTTGGGGTTCCGCGGTCAACAAGGAGACCAGCTCCTACGCCTTCGACGGGGTCTCCGTCCAGGCGCACGTCGGCGGTGACCCGTTCCTGCTGGGCACGTTCACGCACCACAACTTCCCGATCTATCTGCCGTTCGAGCGGTTCACGGTGGACCTCGAGGTCAGCGTGAGCGTCGACGGCGGGCCGGTGCAGCCCTTCACCATAACTTTCGAGCATTACGAGTCGCCCAACCGGGGACCGGTGGCCGCGCAATCGGATGTGGTCACGGTGAAGGACGTCAAGGTGGAAAGGGCCGTGCAGGTCGACGGGTTGGCCTGCGACCTGCTGATCACCGGTTTGTACGTGCACAACACCAACATGCTCTCCCATCGGTTCGTCAGCCCCGAGGGCGGCACCAACTGGGCCGATCTGCACGTTCAGATCACTCCTTACAGCGGAGCGAAGTAACCGCGGTACGGGTGCGGAGGGGGTGCGGGCGGAAGTCCGGATTCGGAGGGTGGGGGACGACGGCCTCGAATACCGCCCCCGTGAATCGAACCGGGTCCGCGCGCGGGCGGCTCGTCGGCCGCCCGCGCGCCGCCGGGTGCCGCCTGGGCGGTCCCCGACGCGGCCCGTGGGCGGACGGTGCCGCCCGGAGTGCGGGCCGGGGCGAGGGGCGGGCAGGCTCAGGGCCGCGGGTGGATGTGGAGGTCGAGACCCGTCGTGCCCGGAGGTTCCACGCCGGGCAGGAGGCGCATGTCGTGGTCGTAGTCGCCGCCGGTCAGGGAGCGGTAGGGGATGGGGGCGGCGTCGAAGAGGGTGTCGAGGCGGTGGGCGTAGCGCTCCTTGGCGGCGGTGAACCCGGCGTCGGAGAGGTCGTTGGAGCCGTGCACCGCGAACGGCTCCAGGGGGGCGATGCCCGTGAACCAGAACAGGCCGTGCAGGAGGGGGTGGAGGACGTCCTTCAGGTGGCCGTGGACGCCGCGGTCGGAGAAGGACGTCTCGCGAGCGCCGATCGTCACCGACACCAGGGCGCGGCGGCCCGCCAGGGGACCCTGGCCGTAGGGCGGGGGGACGGCGGGGCCGTAGGCGAAGCCGCTGGTGAAGACGCGGTCGATCCAGCCCTTCAGGATCGCGGGGACCGAGAACCACCACAGGGGGAACTGGAGCACGACCGCGTCGGACCACAGCAGCTTCTCCTGCTCGGCGGCGATGTCGGGGGACAGCCGCCCGGACAGGGTGGCCTCCTCGGAGGCGGCCATCACCGCGAGGCGGCCGCCGGGGGCGTGGTCGGGGAAGTCGTCGGCGTCCACCGTCGCCTTCCACTTCATCGCGTACAGGTCACTGGACCGCACCTCGTGTCCCGCCGCGCGCAGGTGCCCGGCCGCGAAGGAGGTCAGGGCGGCGTTGAGGGAGCGGGGCTCGGGGTGGGCGCTGACGAGGAGGATCTTCTTGGGCTGTCGGGGGGTGGTCTCGGTCATGACGCCACGTTCCCGCGGGCGCGGGGAGGCAGCCAGAGCCCTGTTCCACCGGCGGATCGGCGGTCCTGGTACTGGCAGGGCCACGCATACTTGATCCCATGGACGGTGGCGACGGGATCGGTGACCCCCGCAGGGCGCTCGGCGAGTTCCTGCGCGCCCGCCGCGGGCGGGTCGCGCCGGAGCGCGTCGGGCTCTCCGGGGGCGGGCGGCGGCGGGTGCGCGGGCTGCGCCGGGAGGAGCTGGCGCAGCTCGCCGGGATCAGCGTGGACTACTACGTGCGTCTGGAGCAGGGCCGGGCCACCCAGCCGTCCCCCGAGGTGCTCGACGCGCTCGCCAGGGCGCTGGGCCTGGACGCGGCGGAGCGCGGCCACCTCGCCACCCTCGCCGCCGCCCGGCCCCGCCCCGTCCCCACGGCCAGGGTCAGCCCCCTGCTCCGGCGGCTGCTGGACGGCATGGAGCGCTTCCCCGCGTTCGCGACGGACCACAGGCTGGACGTGGTGGCGTGGAACGCCCTGGGCGCCGAGCTGCTCGGCGGCCTCGACGACCCGGCCCGCCGGGACCGGAACAACGCCAGGTACCTCTTCCTGGACCCCGCGTCCCGGGACGTCTTCCCCGACTGGGAGCCCAGGGCGCAGGAGGCCGTGGGCCAGTTGCGGGTCTCCGCGGGGCGCTACCCGGACGACGCGGGGCTGGCCGCGCTGATCGCCGAGCTGTCCGGCGGCAGCCCCGAGTTCCGGCGGATCTGGGACACCGGCGAGGTGGTGATGTGCGCGGCGGGGCGCAAGCGGATGTGGCACCCGGTGGCCGGGCGGCTCACGCTGGACTACGAGACCCTGCACGTGCCGGCCACGCCCGGGGAGACCGGGCTGGTGCTGCACGTGTTCAGCGCGGAGGACGGCAGCGGGGACGCCGCGGCGCTGGCCAGGCTGGCCGAAGCGGTGGGCGGGGCCGGTGGGCGGGTGGCCGCGGCGGCGGTGACGTGAGGGCCGCGGTCACCTGAACGCGTCCGCGTTGCGGGCCGCCCACTCGGCGAAGGCGCGGGGGCGGCGGCCGAGCAGCCGCTCCGCGGTGGGGTCCACCCGCTGCTCCTCGGCGGTGGGGCTGCCCAGGATGGACAGGGTGGCGTCCGCGACGGGCGGGGGCATGAACGTCAGCAGGTCGGCGCGGGCCTCCTGCGGGGTCTGCTCGGTGAAGCGGACGGGTTCGCCCAGCGCGGCGGCGATGGCCGCGGTCTGCTCGCGCGGGGAGACGGGCGCCGGCCCGGTCAGCGTGTAGGTGCGGCCGGTGTGGCCGGGGGTACGCAGGGTGAGGGCGGCGACGTCGGCGATGTCGGCCGGGTCGATGGTGGGCAGGGCGACGTCGCCGAACGGGGCGGCGACCTCCCGCCGGGCGCGGACCGCGTCGGCCCACAGCAGGGTGTTGGAGTGGAAGCCCCCGGGGCGCAGCATGGTCCACTCCAGGCCGGAGCGCAGGACCTCGTCCTCGAAAGCGGGCGGGTGGCGGTGGGTGCCCACGCCCTGGGAGGACATCAGGACGACGCGCCGCACCCCGGCGGAGCGGGCGGCGGCCAGCACGGCCCCGGCGTGGGCGGGGTCGGCCAGCAGGGCGCCGGTGAACAGCAGGAACAGGGCTTCGGCCCCGTCGAGCGCGGGCTTGAGGCCCTCGGGCTCCGCCAGGTCGGCGCGCAGGTGGCGCACGCCGTCCGGCGGGGTCCACGGGCCGCGGGAGACCGTCGTCACCCGCTCGCCCGCCCCGGCCAGGGCCCGCACCAGCGGCCGCCCCACGTTGCCCGTCGCTCCCGTCACCACGATCATGGTCGATTCCTCTCGGTTCTCCCCGATGGACGACCTCGGCGCACGTCCCGGGGGACGTTCTCGGCGGGCGTCCCCGGTGGACGTTCTCGGTGGACGGGAAGGACGCTACCTTCGTGGGGATAGTAGGTACCTAGGGGAAAGTACTGGCGGGAAGGGGCTGTTGTGGTGGAGGACACAGGGTGGGGAGGCGACGATCCCGAGCTGGCCTGCCCGATCGCGCCGGTGGTGGACATGGTCTTCAGCCGGTGGACGACCCCGATCCTGTGGGCGCTCCACACCCACGGGCGGCAGCGGTTCGTGGAGCTGGAGCGCCGCATCGGCTCCATCACGCCCAAGGTGCTGACCCAGCGGCTGCGGCAGCTCGAACGCGACGGCCTGGTGGTGCGCACCTACCACCCCGAGGTGCCGCCGCGGGTGGAGTACGAGATCAGCGAGCTGGGGCGCAGCCTGGCGCCGCTGTTCGCCTCGCTGGCCGAGTGGTCCGCCGCGCACCTGGACGAGGTGGGGCGGTCCCGGGAGGAGTACGACGCGGGGGAGCGGCTGCCGGCGCGGCGGGGGACCTGACGCACCACGGGGTCCCGGGACGGGCCCTAGGCTCCCGGCATGGGACAGGCACAGGGGTTCGAGTACGCGCGGCGGGCCGACGGCAGTGTGGTCGTCACGCATCACGGCCGGCAGGCGGCGGTGCTGCGGGGCGGCCGGGCGGAACGGTTCCTCGGCGAGGTGGCCGCGGGGGACGCGCAGGTGGTGATGGCCCGTTGGACGGGGGCGTACAAGCGGGGGAACGAGCGGGCGGCGCGCGGCCACCCCCGGAACCGCTGACCGGCGACCCCGCGGGCGCCGGGGTTCAGTGGCGGGCCGGAGCGCCCATCGGGGCGGTGAGCGGGCCGGACAGCAGCGGGTGCGGGATCGTCACCGAGGCGCGCACCCCGCCGTAGGTGGACGGGGTGGCCAGGGTGACGGCGAAGCCGTAGGCGCGGGCGAGCCGGCCCACCGCGGGCAGGCCGAGCTGGGGGCGGGGGCCGGTCAGGCAGGGCAGCGGCAGGGGGTCGGGGCCGGCGAGTCGGGCGCGGGCCTCGTGCAGGTCGCGGGGGGACAGGCCGGGCCCGGCGTCGTCCACCTCGATCAGGGCGCTGTCCTGGACGGTGGTGACGGTGACCACCACGCCCCGGTCGGCGGGGGAGTAGCGGGTGGCGTTGTCCAGCAGCTCGGCGACGGCGTGGACCAGCGGCTCCGCGGCCCCCGGCGCAGCGGCGAGCGCGGCACCCCGGGAGAGGTCGCCGTGGATCTGGACGCGCTGGTAGTGCGGGATGCGGGACTGGGCGCCGCGGACGATGTCGAGCAGCGGCACCGGGCCGCCCACCCGCGGCTGCGGCAGGGTGCCGCCGAGGACGAGCAGCTTCTCGGCGCGGTGCGCGAGCTGGGTGGCGGCGTGGTCGGCCCGCATCAGGCCGTCGAGGGTCTCGGGGTCGTCGTGGGAGCGCTGCATCCGGTCCAGGCCGCGCTGCTGGTCCAGGGCGAGGGAGCGCAGGTCGTCCGCCACGGCGAGGAACGCCGAGCGCTCGGCCTCCCGCAGCTCCCGCTCGCGGGCCGTGGACTCCTCGGCCGCCGCCGCCGCGGCCCGGCCGCCGCGCTCGGCGTCGGCGCGCAGCCGCAGCGCCAGCCGCCGCTGGAGGACGGCGGCGGCGAACAGCACCACGTTGCCCGCGAGGGCCACCGCCGCCAACCGCGCCAGGCCCGCCGGTTCCCGCGGCTCCGGCAGGAGGGCGAGCCCGGCCGCCCCCAGCGCCGCCGCCACGCAGGCGCCGGTCCACCACAGCGCGGGTCCTGGGCGGGAGGAGCGGGAGCGGGAAGGGGCGGGGGTGGCCATGTGTGGAGTCCTCAGGAAAAGGGGGAGGGCGGCGCGCGTCAGACGCCGGCGCCGTGGAGGGGACGGGACAGGGCGGGTGTCGGCCCGCCGCCGCGATGTGTCATCAACCGTCCCGTGAACCGTCGAGGGGTCAGCGCCGTGTGAACCGTCGCACGGCGGGCGCGCCCGGCGGCGCGGCTCGCGGACGGCCTTCGTGTCGGGGCGAAGGGGCGCGGGGCCGCGGCGGCGCGCGGTACTGCCGGGCGACAGCGAACCACGGGTCGGCGCCGCGGGTGAAGTCCACGGGGGGCACGCGGCACGATCAAGGGCCCACAAGGGGTTCGCGGGGGTTCATCGTCACAATTCCAGGCCGATTTCGCCGATTACAGTCCGGCCATGACATCCAACGGGGCAGACGATCCAGGGGAGTTCACGGCGGCGGAGGGGAACACCCTGCTCATCGCGGCCATGAACCAGGCCGGCCTGTCGAACAAGGGCCTGGCGCAGCGGATACGCCGGCTGGGTGCGCAGCGCGGACTGGACCTGAAATGTACCCACACCACCGTCAAGCGGTGGCGGTCGGGTTCGCCGACACGCGCCGTGCCTCCCGAGATCATCGCGGAGGTGCTGACGATGGCGTCGGGACAGGTGCTCTCCCCCGCGGACATAGGGATGGCCTCATCGGGGCACAGCGTGGACCCGCACGTCGGGATGGAGGGCCCGACGCTGCCCATCGCCGCCGTGCACGCCGCCGCCACCCTGTGGGGGACGGAGTACGACCCGCACGGGCCGCGCCTGCCACCGGTGCCCGCGGCTTCGCTCGCCGGTCCCGTGCTGCGCTGGCTGGTGGCCTCGCCGTCCACGCCGCCGAAGTACTACGGGCACGGGCCCCGGGTGGGCAACGCGGACGTGGCCAGGGTGCGGGCGGCCAGCGCGGTGCACTCGGCGCTGGCGAACCGGTTCGGCGGCGGGGCGGTGCGCACCGCGGTGACCAACTTCCTGCGCTCGGAGCTGCTGCCGCTGCTGCACGGCAGGTACGGGGCCGCGGTGGGCCGCTCCCTGTTCGCCGCGGGCGCCACGGCGGCCCTGCGCAGCGGGCACATCGCCTACGACATCGGCCAGCACGGCCTGGCCCGCCGCCATCTGCTGCTCGGGGTGACGCTGGCGCACCACGCGGACGACCGGCCGCTGGCGGCGCGCATCCTGGGGGTGCTGGCCCACCAGGCGGTGTTCCTCGGCGACTACCGGGAGGCGCTGGACATCGTCCACGCCGCGCTCCAGAAGGGCGCGTCGGTGACGACGCCCGCGGGCCGCGCCGTGCTGTACGCCATGGAGGCGCGGGCGCACGCGGCGCTCGGCGACGTGCGCGCCACCAACACGGCGCTCGCGCAGGCGGAACGCCACTTCGAGGCGGTGCGGCCCACCGAGGAACCGGAGTGGCTGGCGTACTTCGACGCGGGCGAGCTCGCCGACGAGTTCGGGCACTGCCTGGTGGCGCTCGGGCGCGGCCGGGAGGCGCGCCGGTACGCGGCGGCCGCGCTGTCGTGCCGCACCTCCAAATACGCGCGCAGCGCGGTGTTCACCCGGTTCACCCTGGCCAACGCCTATCTGCTGGACCGTGAGGTGGAGCGGTCCTGCGAGGTGGCGCTCCAGGCGCTGCCCGGCGTGGTGGACATCCAGTCGCAGCGGGTGCGGGCCTACCTCAAGGACTTCCGCGCCAGGTTGAAGCCGTACCAGAAGATCGGGGCGGTCAAGGCCCTGGAGCACCGGGTGGCGACGGCCTTAGCCCGCGAGGCCAACTAGCCCTCCGCCCGGCGCCGCAGCGGGCCGCGGGCGGCCGGGGCCACCGCGGCCGGGCCGGCGCGCCAGGCCGCGCACGCGGGGGCGTACCCGGGGCTACGGCAGGAGCGGCAGGCGCCTCGCCCCGCCGGGCGAGGCGGCCCGGGCGGAGGCCGCACGGGTTACCGCGATCCGTCAAGGCGGGGTGGCACGAGCGGGATCGGTGTGTGACGGTGGAGACGGGCGCTCTCGCGCTCCGTGGTCGCTCCGGCACCGCGGGCGACATCCCCGAAAGCCCTCACCCGCGACACACAAGGGGTCAGCGTCGTGCGTTCCCTGCCGGTCGTCGTCCGCAACGACGGCTCCACCGTGGTCCTCCAGCCCCATGGTGAGGTCGACCACGACTCCGTGCCCGCCCTGCGCGCCGCGGTGGCGGGCATGCCGGAGCCGCTGCCGCCGCTCGCCATCGACATGTCCCGGGTCCCGTTCATGGACTCGGCCGGGATCCACGCCCTGATCGACATCCGGCGGCGCTGTCTGGCCTCCGGCGGCGGGCTGACCGTGGTGGGCCTGCGGGCGCAGCCCGCCCGCCTGGTGCGGCTCGTGGGGCTCGACGCCTTCCTGAACGCCGGGGATTAGGCGGCGAGAGGACCCGGGGCGGTGGGACGGCACAGGACCGGTGGGGGATGGCCCGTCCGTGTCCGGGTGGAGTTCGAGGGCGGCCGGGGCACCATCGCCGCCGCCCGCGAGGCCGCCGCGGCGTACGCCCTCGCGCTGGCGGCCGACACCCCGGCCAGGGCGCCCGGCGCCCGCGACAACCTGCTGCTCGTGGTCTCCGAACTGGTCACCAACGCGGTCCGGCACGCGCCGGGGCCGTGCGTGCTGCACCTGTCGCACAGCAGGGCCGGGGTGCGGGTCGTCGTCAGCGACACCAGCCGCACCCTGCCCCGGGTCCGCGAGGCCGACCCGGCCGGCGGGGGCGGCCTCGGCTGGCCGCTGGTGCGGCTCCTGGCCCGGAGGGCGGGGGCGGTGCCGCGCCCGGACGGCAAGGACGTGCACGCGGTGGTGCCGTGGTAAGGGCCGCGGCGGGGCCGGGCGGCGCGGCAGCGGAATTGGCGGTGCGCGCGCCCTTCGGGCACTCTGGCGCCATGCGCTTCCCACTCCGCGTCACCGTCGCCGCCGCGGCCGCCCTGCTGGCCCTCGGCGCCTGCGGTTCCGACTCCGGCGGGGACTCGGCGGACGACCGGGTCCCCGCGAGCGACAGCCAGTCGCCGACCCCCGACGGGCAGTCCGCGCCCGCGCCGAGCCCCGACGCCGCCCAGACGCGGGCGCTGGTGACGGCGCTGAAGGCGATCGCCCCCGAGCTCGCCGCCGACGAGGGCGACGTGGTGCGCGGCAGCGTCACCGCCTGCGAGGCGCTGGCGGCCGGGGTGCCGCGGGAGACCGTGGTGGACCAGACCGCGGCCGGGTTCGGCGAGGGCGCGCGGGGCGGCGAGGTGGACCGGGCCACGGCGGACCGGATCGTGGCGGCCGTGGAGACGGCGTTCTGCAAGGTGTGACCCGCCCGCGGGCGTCGCGCCCGGCCGGGGAGGCGCTCACGACGGTTCGAGATGGCGCAGCACCGGCATCAGCTCCTGCGGGTCGAGGCCGCCGGGCTCGTCCACCGCGCACTCCCGCAGCGCCTTGAGCAGCGTGTCCGCGTCCAGGCCGGTGCCGATCATCACCAGGCGGCTGGTCCTCGGCTCGTCCCGCTGCCAGCGGGACCGCCGGAACCGCACGTACCCGCCCACGGTGTGCAGGGTGAACTTCTGCCCCGACCGGCCCCTGACCCCGAAGCGCAGGAAGCCCTTCGCCCGGTAAAGGCCGGCGGGGCGGCCGTCGAGCACCTCCATGAACCGGCGCGGGTGCAGCGGCGCATCGCTGGTGAACTCCACGCTCTGGTAGCCGGCGTGGACGTGGGCGCCGTGGTCGTCGTCCGCCGCGGTGAGCGCGTCGAACGACAACTGCTCGGCCCGGGACGACCCCGCGGGGCGGGACCGCCGGTCGAACAGCAGCTCGGGGTCCACCCGGCCGTAGGAGACGCTGACCACCGGGGACCCCTCCCCGAGCCGCCGCACCTCCTCGCGGACCCGCCGCGCCCCGGCCTCGTCCAGCCGGTCGGCCTTGTTGACGACGATCAGGTCGGCGAGCCGCAACTGCCGGTCCAGGTTCGGGTGCCCGGCCCGGGACGCGCCGAACTCCGCGCCGTCCACCACCTGCACCAGACCGCCGTAGGCGACGCGGGGGTTACCGCTGGCGAGCACCATCCGGATCACCTCCTGCGGCTCGGCGAGCCCGCTCGCCTCGATCACGATGACGTCGATCCCGGCCTGGGGGCGGGTGAGGCGGGTGAGCATCTCGTCGAGGTCGCTGGTGTCCACGGCGCAGCACAGGCACCCGTTGCCCAGCGAGATCATGGAATCGACCTGCCCGGCGACGCTGAGCGCGTCGATGTTGATCCGCCCGAAGTCGTTGACCACGACGCCGATCCGGACGCCGCCGCTGTGCCGCAGCAGGTGGTTGAGCACGGTGGTCTTCCCCGCGCCGAGGAACCCGCTCAGCACGGTTACCGGCACTCGATTCCTTGGCATCGGCTGGCCTCCTTGCACGTGTCGGACTCGCGGCATGACGGCGTGCGGCTGGTGGGACGAGGTGGTCCCCCAAGGCCGCGTCCGGCACGTTACCCGGCGCAGCGTCCGCCGAGGGCCGACCGGGTTCGAGCCGGCCCTCGGTGGGGCTGCGGTGCGCTGCCGGGATGTTCGTGCTGACTGCCCACGGCGTCCACCCCTCACATGGGGAGTGGACGCCGTGGGATTCGCGCCTGACCCGTCGGGAGTCAGTCCAGCAGCCCGGCGCTTTCGCTGGTGGGGATGCATATCCAGCTCTCCACGGGGTGCCCGGTGGGGCTCGCGCCCGGGCTGGTGGCCGGAGCCGCCGGGGGGTGGTGAGGGCGCGGCTCCGCTGCGAAAGCGGTTGGCGCGAGAAGGGTCGTTCCGAAGATGGCGGCACCCACCAGGACCACCGCCGACGCACTGTACCTCAAGGTCACAATTCCGCCCTATGTACGAGCTTTCGGTGAAGCCTGGCCAGGCGGTATTGATCATATGTGCGAGAGCGCCCTAGATCAAATCGAGCATAGGAGCGAGCAAGCGTCCGACAGGGTCTTTATGTTTGCGATTCTCCCTTGATATGATCGAAACTGATCAGCTTCTGGTGAATTTTGCTTGCTGTGGTGCCGTCAAGCCCTCGCAGCATGTCGAACGCCTGTTGCCATAACTCGTAGGCCTTCTCCGACTGACCCGACTGAAGCTGTATCCCGGCAAGTGCGTCGCGGGCCCTGCCGCCCTCGTCCATGGCCTGGATTCGGTCGGCCAGAGTGACGGCCCCCTCCAAGTGCTCGGTCGCTATGTACAGGCGGCCGAGACTGGCCTCGGCTTCTCCGAGGTGTCGAAGTGACTGCGCCTCTTCGTGCGCCGCACCAATGGCCCGGGAGAGCTCCAGGGCGCTCTGGTGGTGAGCGAGGGCCTCCTCGGCGCAACCAGCGCCCTGGTAGGCAACCCCTATGCGATTCAATGCGTTCGCCTGCTGCTTGCGGTCTCCGAGGCGCCGCAGAATGAACAGCGCCTCCCGTGCGATGTCGAGCGCCGAAGTGGTTTCACCGCACGCGGAGAGGATGTCCACCAGGTTCAACTGGGTGATGGCTTGGTCCGACACATTTCCTGACTTCTTGGTCAGGGACAGCGAGTCCTCGAAGGTCCGGCGCGCGGAGGCGAGTTCTCCCGTGCGGAGGTAGAGGTCTCCCAGGTTGTTCAACGTTCTACCGACTCCGAGTTGGTGTCCGGTCTGCTGGAACTCGGCGAGCGCGCGGTTGAAGTAAGCGAGCGCGTTCTCATAGTCACCCAGGTGCAGCAATGAGATGGCGATGTTGTTGTGGCAGCTTGCCACGCCCAGGGGTTCTCCCGCCTCCTCTTGCAATCTCAGGCCTGCACGGTGGAAGGCGAGGGCCGTTTGGTGCTGGCCGAGGTGGTAGTGCAGCACCCCGAGCCCCCGCAGCGCCTCTGCCTCTGCTGCCGTGTTGCCGTCCCCGCGTGCCAGTTCGAGGGCTCGGAAGCCCGCATCCGTGGCTTCGGCGTAGCGACTCGTGCTTGTGTGGCTGTTACTCAGGTCCAGCAAGGCGAGGCACAAGGCCGTTCGGTCGTCGCTTCCCGTCCAGTGATCCACCGCGTGGCGGCTGAGCCGCTCCGCGTCGCTCCAGTGACACTCTGCCTCCAGAAAGCCCATCAGCAAGTGGCTGAGGACGGCGGCCCGTTCAGGGGCGCCATGAGTGCGCGCGTGGGACTCCACGGCGAGCAGGGTGGAGCGCTCCATGGCGAACCAACCTCTTGCCTCGTCGGCATTTCTCCACAGGGGCAGCGGAGGAGCTGGAACGGCGTGGTGCACCTCCAGCCGCAGGCGCCGGGGGAAAAGCGCACGGTCGGCTTGGTCCGCGGCACACACGTAGAAGTCGATCAGTCGGCGCAGGGCGAGGGCGCGTTCCTCCTCGTCGTCCTCGGACAGAGCCAGCGAGCGTGCGAACTCACCCAGGAGATCGTGAAATTTGAAGCGGTGAGCGGTGGGCTCCTGGATCAGGTGCCGGTGGTGCAGTTCCTCGAGAAGCCGCTCCGTCCGCTCCAGAGGAATGCCCAGCAGCGCGGTCGCGGCATACGGTCCGAACTCGGCACCGAAGTGGAGCCCGAGCCGCCGGAACGCGGTTCTCTGATCACGCGTCAGCGCCTGGTAGCTGACCTCGAAGACGCGGGCGATCTCGCGGTTGCCGTCCCTGATCTCGCCGAGCCGCCCCGGGCTGCGTTCCAGCCGCTCCCTCAGTGTTGCCAGGTCCCAGGACGGGTGGGCGTCGAAGCGGGCGGCAGCCATCTCGACGGCGAGCGGGAGGTAGCCGCACAGGCGGACCACGCGTGCCAGCTCGTCGGTGTCCCGGGTGCGCTCCGGGCTGGTGAGGCCCCGGAACAGCGCCATGGCGTCGGCGGGCGGCAGCACGTCCAGCGCCACGGAGCGGACGCCCGGCAGCCCGGTGAGCCGCCGCCGGCTGGTGATGATGGTCAGGGACGGGGAGGGGCCGGGCAGCAGCGGGCGGACCTGCTCCGGGTCGGCCGCGTCGTCCAGGACGACGACGGCGCGCCGGCGGGCCAGCATCGTGCGCCACAGGGCGGCGCGCTCCTCGACGGTGGAGGGCACCGTGTTGGCCGGTACGCCGAGGTCCCGCAGGAGGATGCCGAGCGCCGCGGACGGGCTCAGCGGCTCCTGGTTGAGGGCGGCCCCGCGCAGATCGAGGTAGAACTGCCCGTCCGGGAAGTGCTCACCGAACCGGTCCGCGGCGCTGACCGCCACCGCCGTCTTGCCCACCCCCGCCATCCCCGAGATCGCCTCCAGGGTGACGACCGAGCCGTGGCCCGCCGCGGTCTCGACGGCGGCGCGCAGGTTGCGCAGTTCCGTCTCGCGGCCGACGAGCGGCGTGTACCTCGGCAGGTTGCGCGGCGGCGGCGCGGTGTCGGGGGCGGTGCCGGCCGCGGCGCCGCCCAGCAGGGTGAGCGCCGGTTCCCGGGCGAGGATGCGGCGGTGCAGCGCGGCCAGTTCCTCGTCCGGGTACGAGCCGAACTCCTCGCGGAGCAGGCGGCGGGTGCGCTGGTAGAGGCGCAGCGCCTCGGCGTGCCGCCCGCAGCCGTGGTAGGCGACCATCAGGTGGCCCACCAGCGTCTCGTCCTCGGGGCGCAGGTCCACCAGCGCGGACAGCTCGCCGGTGAGCTCGGCGAAGTGGCCGAGCCGCAGCCGGGCGGCGACGCGGGCCGAGGTGGCGGCGATCCGCTTCTCGTCCAGGCTCTCGCGGGTGGACTCGGCCCAGCGGCCGGGCAGGCCCGCCAGGGCCTCGCCCTGCCACAGCTCCTCCGCCTCCGTCAGCAGCGCGGCGGCCCGTACGTCGTCGCCGCTGTCCGCGAGGGCGCCGGCCTGGGCGGTGAGGCGCTGGAAGCGGTGCAGGTCGATGCTGTCCGGGTCGGCCGTGAGCCGGTAGGTGTGGCTCTGGTGGGTGAGGGACCAACTGCCCTCCCCGGGGGCGGCGAGGCGGAGCACCCCGCGGATGCGGGAGATGTAGGAGTGGACGTTGGCCCGCGCACCCGCGGGCGCGCGGTCGTCCCACAACCGGTCCACCAGGGTGTCCCGCGCGACGGGGCGGCCCACGTCGAGGGCCAGCGCGGCCAGGACCAGGCGTTCCTTGTTGGACCGCAGGGGGAACCGCCGCCCGTGCCCGTGCAGCTCCACCGGCCCCAGCAAGTGGATCAGCACCAGCGCCCCCTCTCGCCGGTCATCCCTCGCCCCGAGTGAGGATGACACGCCGACTGACGCTCCGCCAGACGGGCGGAGGCGGCTTCCCGCCGACCGGCGGGCCGCGGCGTGTCCGCGGCCGCCGCTGGGTAGGCATGCACCGGTGTACAGCCACGGCGGGCGACTGCGGGGGCGGGGGGGCGGTGCATGGGGACGGTGACGTTCGCCGAGTTACGCGGGGCGTTCGCGGCGGTGGCGGCGCGGGGCAGCCCGTGGCACGCCTGGTGGGCGCTGGCCGAGCTGGCCGCCGCGCACGCCGTGGAGCGCGGTCCCGAGCTCGGCCGGCTGGCCCGGCACCTGGACGGCACGGCCCCGGGCGAGCCGGTCCCGCACGACGAGCGGCACCTGGACGCGCTCGCCGGTGAGCTGCTCCACCAGGCCCGCGCCCGCCCCTGCCTCGCCGGGGCGCTGCGCGGCTGGGCCGAGCGGCACACGGCGGGCGGGGACCGGGGCGGGCAGGCGAACGTCATCGGCGGCGCGGGGCCGTTCACCGGCCCGGTGGTGCAGGCGCGCGACGTGGTGGGCGGAGTCCATGTGCACGCGCCGCCGCCGGACCGTCCGCCGGTGCCCCGTCAGCTCCCGCCCGTCACCGGCCACTTCACCGGCCGGGAGCCGGACCTTGCGGCCCTGGACCGGCTGCGCGCCGCCCGCCCGGACGCGGCGCCCCTGGTCGTGGTGCTGAGCGGCACCGCGGGGGTCGGCAAGACGGCGTTGGCGGCCCGCTGGGTGCACACCGTCGCGGACGACCACCCCGACGGGGTGCTCTACGCCGACCTGCGCGGCTACGCGCCCGGCGGCCCGGTCGCCCCGCAGGAGGCGCTGGGCCGGTTCCTGCGCGCGCTCGGCGCCGCCGCCGTGCCCGCCGACCCGGCGGAACTCGGGGCGCTGTGGCGCTCGGCGACCGCGGGCCGCCGCGTCGCCGTCGTGCTCGACAACGTCCTGTCCGCCGCGCAGGCCCGCCCGCTGCTGCCGGGCTCGGCGGGCGCGCTGGCCGTGGTGATCAGCCGCCACCGGTTGACCGGGCTGCGGATGGACGGCGCGGTGTTCCACCGGGTCGGGCCGCTGGACGGGCAGGCCGGCCTGGAGCTGCTGCGCCGGGGCATCGGGCCGGAGCGGGTCGAGGCCGACGAGGAGGCGGCGCGGGAGGTGGTGGCGCTGTGCGCGGGCCTGCCGCTGGCGGTGTGCCTGGTGGCGGCCCGGCTGGCCTCGCGGCCCCGGCAGCCGGTGCGGGCCATGGTGGAGGCGCTCGCCCAGGACCGGCGGCGCCTTTCGGTGCTCAACGTGGAGGGGGAGGCGGCGGTGGACGACGTGCTGGAGGAGTCGTACCGGGTCCTGCCGGACGCGGCGGCGCGCCTGTACCGGCTGCTGGGGGTGCTGCCGGTGGTCTTCTTCGACGCGGGTGTCGCCGCCGCGGCGGCCGGGGTGCCCGCGGAGCGGGCCGAGCCACTGCTGGACACGCTGGTGGAGGCCAACCTGGTGGAGGAGACCGGCCCCGACCGGTACCGGTTCCACGACCTGGTCCGCCTGCACGCGGGGGAGCGGGGGCGCGCGGAGGGGAACGCCGCGGCCGGGCAGGAGGCGCTGCGGCGGGTGTGCGACTGGTACCTGTGCACGGCCGTCACGGCGCAGCTCAGGCTCACCCCGGCGCAGGCCGCCATGGCCCGGGACCTGCCCCGCCCCGCGGTGCCCGGCCCTCCGGTGGCGTTCGGCAGCGACTCCGCGGCGCTGGCGTGGCTGGACGCCCACCGGGAGAACCTCATGGCGGTGGTGCGCGCCGCCTCCGGGCGCGGGTGGGACGAGACGGCCTGGCGGCTGGTGGACGCCATGTGGCCGCTGTTCCTGCGGCTGCGGTACTACGAGGACTGGATCGAGGCGCACGAGATCGGGCTGCGCGCCGCCCGCGGGGCGGGGCACCGGGCGGCCGAGCGGCAGATGCTCAACTCCGGGGCGATCGGGCTGAGCGCGGCTGGCCGCTTGGACGAGGCGATCGACTGGTACGGCCGGTCCCGCCGGGCGGCCCGGGAGGCGGGCGACGCCCGCGACGAGGGCCAGGCCCTGCTCGGCCTGGGCGACTGCCACCGCGAGGCGGGGCGCTGGGCGGAGGCCGTGCCGTACCTGGAGCGGGCCGTCGCGCTGTGGCGGGAGTGCGGCTACCCGCGCGGCGCGGCCCTGGCCCGCGTCGTCCTCGGCCAGGTCGCGCTGGAGACCGCCGACCCCGCCGCCGCGGCGGCCCTCTTCGCGGCGGCCCACGAGGAGCTGGTGGCCGTGGACGACCCGCACGACGCGGCCCGCGCCCTGGCGTTCCTGGGGCGCGCGCGGGCGAGCGCGGGCGCGTACGCGGCGGGCGTGGCCGACCTGGAGCGGGCCCTGGCCGTCTTCACGTCGTCGGGGGCCGTGCACTGGCAGGCCAGGGCGGCGGACATGCTCGGGCAGTGCGCCGAGGAGCACGGCGACGCCGAGGCCGCCCGGCGGTGGTACGAGCGTGCGCTCGCCGGGTACGCCACGACGTCGCCGCAGGACGCGCGCCGGCTCGGGCACCGGCTGGAGGGCCGCGGCGGACCGGCCGGTGCCTGAACGATTCGGCGTGCGTCAGCCGGTGCGCCGCGCCGTCGCGGCGCGGGCGGCGGGCAGCGCGGTCACCGACAGCAGATCGCGGGTGCGGCCGCCCAGGGACAGCCAGCCGTGCAGGAAGGACGCGAGGACGGCCACGGGGACGTGCGACGGCCCTCCTCCGGGTCCTCCTCCGGGCCCTCCGCCGCCTGCCGGCCGCAGCAGGCGGCTGCCGCCCCGCTCCGCCAGCGCCGCCCCGCCGCCGTCCACCGCCACCGCCGCGACCGCGCAGCCGGGGTGACGCTCCAGCAGCCGGCGCGCCAGCTTCAGCGCGGGCAGCGCCGGCCGGGGCCCGCCGATGTGCAGCACGTCGGCGCACTCCGGCCACGGCCGCCCGCGGGCCGCCTCCCCCGCGCGGCCGGCCTCCTCGCGGCCGAGCCCCGCGAGCCCGACCGCGAGGTGCTCGTCGAGGCCGCGGCCCCCGCCGAGCAGCCCGTCCCGCGGGCCGCCCGTCCAGCAGTGCACCAGCGCGAGGTACCCGCCCGTGCGCGCCCGCACCGCGAGCGCGCACGCCGCGAGCCCGGCCGCGCGCGGCCACCCGGCGGCCGCCGCGGCCTCGGCCCGCGCGCACCCGCGCCCCGGCCCGGCGGCCACCAGCTCCACCCGCACCCGCCGCGGCGTGGCGCTCACGCCGGGAGCTCCACGTCGTCCTCCGCCCAGGTGCTCAGCGGCGGCGGCGCGGGCAGCGGCCCGGTCACCGGGGGGTGGGCGGGCTGGCCGAGCCCGAGCACCCGGTACATCAGGCGCCGCATGTTCCGGTGGAACCGCCCCGGCTCGGAGGTGATCCGGGACGCGATGGCGGCGTACTCCTCCCTGCGGTACTCGGCCGCCGCGTACTCCAACTGCGCCGCCAGCGGGTGGACGGGGCACAGCGCGGGCGCCGTCACGGCGAGGGCGGCGGCCGGGGACGCGGGGTTGATCTCCTGCTCCGGCGCCGCGGCGAGGACAATCGGGGCACCGGTCAGCGTCCCGTACAGGGTGACCGACCCGTGGTCGCCGATGATCCGATCCGCCGCCACCAGCACCGGGCGCCAGTCGGCCTCGGGCGGGACGAGCCCGACGCCGTGCCGCCGGAACCTGGCCAGCCAGGCCCGCACCTGCCGGACGCCGTGCCCGGACCAGACGTTGGGGTGGAGCAGCAGTACCACCCGGTACTCCGGCGCGGGCAGTTCGCGGACCAGCCGCGGGAACAGCGCCTCCAGGCGGCCGAACGAGGAGCGCGGCCCCCAGGTGGAGACCATCACGACCAGCTTCTGCCCCTTCCGCAGCCCCAGCGCCCGCCGGTAGTCGCGGCGCAGGGGCAGGGAGGCGGTGATCCGGTCGTGCATCGGGTCGCCGACCACGGCCGCCACGGGCACCGCCTCCGGGCAGCGGCGCGCCAGCTCGGCCAGCTCGTCCCGGTGCGGCAGGACGACGGCGGCCGGCGGGGCGCCGCCGGACAGCAGGATGTCCTGCCTGCCGAGCCCGGCGACGTAGGAGTCCGGCGCGCCCACGATCCGCTTGAGGTAGTTCGCCCCGTGCGGCAGCGTGACGACGGGGGCGCGCACGTCCGCCACATGGCGCGGGCCCGCCGCGAGCGCCAGGTCGAACGCGGTCCGCGTCGCCTGCTCCCACGGCACGACGGCGCCGCCGAGCCGGGACAGGAGCTGCGGGACGCCGTCGCCCAGCTCGTGCGGCGGGGCGCTGAAGACCACCTGGATCCGCAGGTCGGTCTCCAGCAGGGAGAAGACCTCGCGCAGCCGCTTGAGGTAGGTGACGGTGTGCGCGATGACGAGCACCTTCTTGCGGCCCGTCAGGGTGAGCCACTCCCGGGCGTGGGCCGCCCCGGGCCCCGCGGGGCCGCCGGGGCCGGCTAAGACGCCGGGCACGGTGACGGCGCCGGGCCCGCCGCCCGCCCGCGCACCGCCGGCGCCGCCGCGGCCGTCCGCGGCGCCGCAGTCGCCTCCGCCGCTCGCGCCACCGGCGGCGCCGGTGCCACTGGTGTCACTGGTGCCGCTCGTGATACTGATCGGACCGATGGGGTGTGAGGTGTTGATCGCCGACATGCTTCCTCGGAGTTCTCCTAAGAGGCCCTGATACGGGCCGCCCCCTCCTCTCCGCCGGGCGCGGTGGCGCGGGCGGAGAGCTCAACGAGGGGTTGCCTGCCCGGCACGCTGGGCGGAAGCCCTGCCGAACGCTTGGCAGAACCTTGCCCGGCAGGTGAGCGCGCCCCCGCCGGGCGGCGTACCGAGGCGGCGGCGGTGCCCGCCCCGCCCCATGGGGAACCCCTCCCGCCGCCGTGCCCGTTGTCCGGGTGGGTGGTTCGACGGGCCGGGTGGCCGGGGCGGGGGTGGCGGTGGAGGAGTTGGCTGCCGGGGGGAACCTGGCGCTGCCGGACGGGGCGCTGACCGTGCGGGTCCGCGGGCCGTTCGACCTGTCGCTGCTGGTCACCGGTGAGCAGGGGCGGGTGGCGGGCGACGGGGACTTCGTGTTCTACAACCAGCCCGCCGCGCCCGGGGTGCGGCTGCGCGGGGACACCGCCGTGGTGGACCCGCGGCGGCTGCGGGCGGGGGCGAGCCGGGTCACGGTGGTGGTCGGCGCCGCGGAGCCCGGGGTGCCCCTGCGGCGACTGCCCGCGCCGGTGCTCAGCGTGACGGGGCGCGGCGGGGAGGCGCCGGCCAGGGTCGTCCCGCCGCCGCCGGGCGAGGAGTCGGTGCTGCTGCTCGCCGAGATCTACCGGCGGGGCGCGCGGTGGAAGCTGCGGGCGCTCGGCCAGGGGTACGCGGACGGGCTCGCGGGGGTGGCGCGGGACTTCGGGGTGGACGTGGACGACGACGGCGGCGCGGACCAGGGCGCGGGCCCGCCGCCGGCGGAGGCGGCGGTCTTCGCGCGACTGGTCAACGCCGAGCGGTCCCGGACGGGCGGGCTGCCGCCGGTGGCGGTGGACGTCCGGCTGGCGGCCGCGGCGCGGGCGCACAGCGAGGGGATGGCGGCGCGGGGCCGCCTGGGCGCGGAGGGGCCGGACGGCGTCTCGCTGTTCCAGCGGGTCACCGCGGCGGGGTACGCGTACCTGACCGTCGCCGAGCACCTGGTCTCCGGGCCGCGGGACCCGGCGGAGCTGGTGGAGTACTGCCTGGGGGCGGCGGACCTGGCCCGCCCGTTCCGGGACGCGGCGCTGGTCCACGTCGGGCTGGGCCGGGCGGGCGGCTCCCGGGGGCCCGACTGCTGGACGGCGCTGTGGGCGGCCCCGCTCACCCCCTCCGGCCTCGCCCGCGCCGTGGGGGACGTCCTGGCGCTCACCAACGCCGAGCGGGCCCGCGCCGGGCTGCCGCCGCTGGCCCCCGATCCCCGGCTGGCCGCCGCCGCGCAGGCGCACAGCGACGACATGGCCGCCCGCGGCTTCTACGCGCACGTCACCCCGGAGGGCCGGCAGCCGTGGGACCGGGCCGCCGCCGCGGGCTGCTCCCACCGCGGCATCGGGGAGAACATCGCCTGCGGCCAGCGCGGCCCCGCCGAGGTGGTCCGCGGATGGATGGACAGCACCGGCCACCGCGCCAACATCCTCAAGCCCGAGTTCACCCACCTGGGTGTCGGCTACGCGCCGGGCGGGCGCGCCGGCACGTACTGGACGCAGTTGTTCGGCATGGCGGGCTGAGCGGGGCGGGCGGGGGCCGCCCGACCGGCTTGAGGTCCGCGGTCCGAGCGCGCACCCTGGACTAAGCGCGACATCTTGGGGCATGTGGAACGAGTGCGGAGCAAGTGGAGTCTTTGGGGCAGGAGGGGCACTCAGGGGAGCGGTCAGGGATCAGGTCGGGGAAGCGTGCAGGGTGGAAGGGATGCGGTCGAGACGGTGGTAGGCGATGAAGGAGCCCAGGGACACCGGTGACGCCGCCTTCCGGGAGGAACCCGGCGGCGAGCCCCCCGCCCGGGAGCCCGTGTGCGAGGTGAACGACCACCTCCTGGTGGACCGCACCTTCACCCAGTCGCCGGTCTTCTCGTCCATCTTCGACACCCGGCAGCGGTTCGTGCGGATCAACGACGCGGCGGCCCGCCTGATCGCCGTCACCGAGGAGGGGGTGCGCGGGCGCCACTTCCGCGAGGTGCGCTCCGACGACGACCCGGGCCAGGAGGGCTACTACCGGGCGCTGCGCGAGGTCGCCGCGACCGGCGAGCCCACCGTCTTCCGGGGCTTCACCCACACCACCGACATGAGCCGCAAGACCGCCTGGCACACCTGGGTGTGGCCGCTGAAGGACGAGGCGGGCCGGGTCACCGGCGTCGCGGCGGCCACCTACGACAACAGCGAGGAGTACTGGGCCAGGGAGCGGATGGCCGTGGTCGCCGAGGCGAGCAGCGCCATCGGCAGCACCCTGGACCTGGTGCGCACCGCGGACGAGCTCGCCGCGGTGGTGGTGCCCAGGTTCGCCGACGTGGCCGCCGTGGACCTGCTGGGCTCCCTGCTGCACGGGGACGAGCCGGTGCCGGGGCCCCCCGACTCCTCCGCCGTGCTGTGCCGGGTCGCCTACCGGGCGGGCGACGTGGACGGCGGCGCGCAGTCCGTGGTGGACCTCGGCGACCGCGACACCTACCCGGAGGGCACCCCGCCCGCCCGCTGCCTGGCCAGCGGCGCCCCGGTGCTCAGCGGCCGGGACGACCCCGGCCTCGCCCGCTGGGCCGCCCAGGACCCCACCGGCGGCCGGCGGGCGGTGCACTCGCTGATCGCGGTGCCCCTGCGGGCCCGCGGCAGCAGCCTGGGCGTCGCCGTGCTGGCCCGGGTGCGGCGCGCCGAGCCGTTCGACCGGGAGGACCTGGCGCTGGCGGAGGAGCTGGCCAGCCGGGCCGCGGTGTGCGTCGACAACGCCCGCCGCTACGGCCGGGAGCACGCCACCGCGCTGGCCCTCCAGCGCAGCCTGCTGCCGCGGCGGCTGCCCGCGCAGGCCGCCGTCGAGGTCGCCCACCGCTACCTGCCCGCAGGCTCCTCCCTCGGCGTCGGCGGGGACTGGTTCGACGTGATCCCGCTGTCCGGGACCCGGGTCGCCCTGGTCGTCGGCGACGTGGTCGGGCACGGCATCCACGCGTCGGCCACCATGGGCCGGCTGCGCACGGCGGTGCGCACCCTCGCCGACGTGGACCTGCCGCCGGACGAACTGCTCACCCACCTGGACGACCTGGTCACCCACCTCAACAGCGACGACAGGACCGCGGGCGAACCCGGCGGCGAGCCCGCCGCGGAGATCGGCGCCACCTGCCTGTACGCCGTCTACGACCCGGTCTCCCGGGAGTGCGCCCTGGCCTCCGCGGGCCACCCGCCGCCCCTGGTGGTGCGCCCCGGCGGCACCCCGGAGCCGCTGCCGCTCAGCCCGGGTCCGCCGCTGGGCGTGGGCAGCCTGCCCTTCGAGTCGTCCTGCCGCATCCTGCCCGAGGGCAGCGTCCTCGCGCTGTACACCGACGGCCTGGTGGAGGCCAGGGACGGCGACATCGAGGCGGGCATGGCCGCCCTGGCGCGCGCGCTGGCCACCGCCCCCGGCTCGCTCGAACTGGCCTGCGACACCGTGCTGAAGTCCCTGCTGCCCGAGCGCCCCACCGACGACGTCGCGCTGCTGATCGCGCGCACCCGCGCGCTGCACACCAACCAGGTCGTCTCCTGGGACCTGTCCACCGACCCCGCCGTCGTCGCCGAGGCCCGCACCCGGGCGTCGGCGCAACTGGCCGAGTGGGACCTGGAGGCGTACACGTTCGTGACCGAGCTGGTGGTGAGCGAACTGGTCACCAACGCCATCCGGTACGGCGGCGAACCCATCCGGCTGCGCCTGATCCGGGACCGCTCCCTGATCTGCGAGGTCTCCGACGGCAGCAGCACCGCCCCCCACCTACGCCGCGCCCACACCTTCGACGAGGGCGGCCGCGGCCTGCTGCTGGTCGCCCAGCTCACCCAGGGCTGGGGCACCCGCCAGACCCCGACGGGCAAGACGATCTGGGCGGAGCAGGCACTGCACTGAGGAGGGCGCGGACCGCGGCAGGGCGGCTCGGGCCCGGGGCCGTCACCCCTCGGGATCCCTCCGGTACACGTCGCGGCGATGGCCCGCGGCCAGCACCCACACGATCAGCTCCTGGTTCTCGACCGTGTAGACGACGCGGTGGTCCCCGACCCGGAGCCGCCAGCGGGAGCTGTGCCCTTGGAGCGCCTTGATGTCGAAGGCGGAGGTGTCCCCCTTGTCCATGGCCTTCTGTAGTTCGGCGAGCCGGTGGAGGATGCGCACGGCGTCGGTACGGGGAATCTTCAGCATGTCCCGCTGGGCGTGCGGGGTGAAACGGGTGACGTGCCCCATGGGGTCAGCCCCGGTGGTCGCGGAGCAGCGCGGCCATCTCCTCCAGGGTGACCGAGCCCTCGGTCCCCTCGGCTTCGGCTTGGTCCGCCAGCTCGTTGAGCCACGCCTCCTCGGACGCTTCGGCAAGTCGGCGCAACTGCCGGTACTCCTCGACATCGATCACGACGGCCTCCTGCTTGCCTCGCCGGGTGATGATCGTCGGGGTCTCCTCCCGACGGGCCCGGTCGATGACATCCGCGAGGTGGGCGCGGACTTCCGCCATGGACTCGATTACCGGCTCGCTCATGGCTCCAATGTACATCGAGTACGTGATGGCGCTGATGTACATAGACGTGATGTCCATGAGGCTGCACAGACCGGTGAGCCTTGCGCTGCCGCTATGCCTCCTCATCCCTCCCCGACCGTCCCCCCGCCCCCCGCACCTCCAGCGTCGACAGCAGGGTGCGGGTGGCCGCGGTGACGGCGGCCACCGCCTCGTCGAAGGCCGCGCGGTTGTGGGCGGCGGGGGAGCGGAAGCCGCTGATCTTGCGGACGTACTGGAGGGCGGCGGCCTCGATGTCGGCCTCGGTGGCGTCGGGGGTCATCGGCGGGCGGAGGGTCTTGATGCTGCGGCACATGCCCCCAGTGTGGCGCGCGTCACTGACAGCGCGCGCAATAGTCCACACGGGGCCCGCCATCGTCCACAGCCGCCGCCCTAGCATCGTGGCGATGCCAGCCGCGCGGCACCGGCGACGCAAGCCGAACGTCTCCAGACACCCCCCACGGACGGAGATCTCTCATGCGCAGGACGAGCGCACGGTTCAAGCTGGCGAGCGCGGTCGCGGTCACCTCCGCCGTCGTCGCACTGACCGGTGTGGCCGCGGGCAGCGGCTCCGCGGCCCCCAGCACCAGCCCGCCCTCGGCGGCAGCGGCCGGCCCGATCGGGTTCGGCGCCGGGACCACGGGCGGGGCGGGCGGGTCCACGGTCACCGTGACCAGCGCCTCCCAGTTCATCTCGGCCGTCCAGTCGAGCAGCCCGACGATCGTGCGGGTCAACGGCACGATCTCGCTGAGCAGCATGACCAAGGTGGCGTCGAACAAGACGATCCAGGGCGTGGGCACCGCGGGCCGGATCACCGGCTACGGCCTGAACGTCGCCAACGCCAACAACGTCATCATCCAGAACCTGACGTTCAGCGGCTCCGCCGACGACGCGATCAACGTGCAGTACTCCACCAAGGTGTGGATCGACCACAACACGCTCACCGGCGCGAAGGACGGCGCCATCGACATCAAGCGCGCCTCGAACAACATCACCGTGTCCTGGAACCGCATGTACAACCAGGACAAGAACATGCTGCTCGGCCACGACGACGGCAACGGCGGCGAGGACATCGGCAAGCTGAAGGTGACCTACGACCACAACTGGTTCGACGGCACCAACCAGCGCAACCCGCGTGTCCGGTTCGGCAACCCGGTGCACGTGCTGAACAACTACTTCGACGGCGTCGGCAGCTACGGCGTGGCCTCCACCGAGGGCGCGGGCGTGCTGGTCGAGGGCAACTACTTCGAGAACACCGAGGACCCGTACCACCTCGGCGAGGGCGACTCCGGGCCCGGCACCCTGGTGGCCAGGAACAACCACTTCGTGAACTCCGGCTCCGGCCAGGCCGGCGGCAGCGTCGCGAGCATCCCGTACGGCTACTCGGTCGACTCCGCGTCCGGCGTGAAATCGATCGTGATGGCCGGGGCGGGCGTCGGCAAGATCTGACCGGAGCGGTTCGATCGGAACGCGGGTCGTGTGAGCGGCCGCGCCGAGGGTCCGGGCAGGACCGGTGTGTCACCGGTCTTGTCCGGACCCGCGCGTTCCGTTACGGTTCCTCGACTCTCCCGGCTTTTTGTTGAGAGCATGCCAGCACGGCATGGGACCTTTCCGGACGAGCGAGGCAGCCCATGGCGGAACACCAGCCGGCGCGCCCTTCAGCCGCGGGGCGGCGGCCGGACGCGGCGGCGAGGCGGCTCACCCTCGGCCTGGTAACCGCCAACATCCACCTCGGGGTGGGCGCCACCCTGTGGTCGGGGGTGCTGGCGGCGGCGGAGCGCAACGACGTCAACGTCGTGTGCTTCCCCGGCGGCCCGCTATGGCCCGACGGCGAGCCGCGCGGCGCCCTGTACGACCTGATCGGCCCCGAGCGCCTGGACGGCGTGATCTGCTGGACGTCCACCCTCGGCCTGCCCGCCGCGGGCGAGCGGGCCGGGCAACTGGTGGCGCGACTGCGGGACCTGCCCGTGGTCAGCCTCAACCGCGCCCTGGAGGGCCACGAGACCCTGCTGCTCGACTCCCGCTCCGGCATGCGGGAGGCCGTCGGGCACCTGGTCAGGGAGCACGGCCGCCGCCGTCTCGCGTGCGTCAGGGGCCCGCTGTCCAACCCCGTCACCCTGGACCGCTACCGCGCCTGGACCGAGGCCCTGGCCTCGCACCGCATCCCCCTGGACCGCTCCCTGGTCGGCGCGTCCCCGGACTTCGGCGGCGGCGCGGGGGCGGCGGCGCTGCGGGTGCTGCTCGACGTGCGGGGCCTGCGGCCGGGGCGGGACTTCGACGCGCTGGTGGCGTGCAGCGACGTCCTGGGCGCCGACGCGCTGCGGTTCCTCACCGGGCGGGGCGTGCGGGTGCCGGAGGACGTCGCGGTGGTCAGCTTCAACGACTCGGTCGAGGCGCGGCTGGCCGACCCGCCGCTGACGTCGGTGGCGCTGCCCTTCGCCGAGCTGGGCGCGCTGGCCGTGGACACCCTGGTGGCCCGGCTGCGCGGCACCGCGCCGCCCGCGCGGGGGGCCGTGCCGGGGACGCTGGTCACCCGCAGGTCCTGCGGCTGCCAGTCGGCGCTGGTGACGCAGGGCGCCCGCGACGAGTACCCGGCCGACGGGGACGGCGGCGGTGACGGGCGCGGGCGCGGGGTGGCGGACCTCGGCGCGGTGTTCGCCGGGCTGCCCGGCGCCGGCGCCGGTGACGGGCTCGCCGCGGCGTTCCGGGCCGACCTGGACGGCGACGCGCCCGGCACCGCCTTCCTCGACCTGCTGGAGCGCCTGGTCGGCGGCGGTGCCCCCACCCGGGACACCGTCGCCGCCTGGGACCGGGCGCTGCTGCGGGCCCGCGCCACCGCCCTGCCCCGACTGCCCGAGGCGGCCAGGGCCCGGGCGGAGCGGCTGTTCGGCCAGGCCAGGCTGCTGGTGGCGGACAAGGCGCACCGCCTGCTCGAGTACGAGCGCTGGGCCGAGGAGCAGGACGCCCGCAAGCTGCGGGAGTTGGCCACCGCCCTCACCACGGCGGTGGACATCGACGCGCTCACCGGCGCGCTGGCCCGCCATCTGCCCGGCATGGGCGTGCCCCACTGCCGCCTGGTGCTGTACCGGGGCGACGGCCACGGGACGGGCCCCGGCCGGGCCCGCCTGGTGCCCGCCCCCGAGGAGGCCGCCGCGGGGCACGAGGAGCCCGCCTACCCGGCGTCGCTGCTGCTGCCCGACGCGCTGCTGCCGCGGGACCGCCGCTTCACCCTCGTCCTGGAGCCGCTGCACATCGGCGGCGAGCAGCTCGGCTTCGCCGTGTTCGACACCGGCCCCGGCGGCGGCGCGGCCCACCGCGGCGCGCTGTACCGGGCGCTGGGCGACCAGGTCAGCGCGGCGCTGAAGGGCATCAGGCTGTTCGACGAGGTGCGCCGGGCCAGGGACGCCGCCGAGCGGGCCAACCGCCTCAAGACCCGTCTGCTGAACAACGCCACCGACGAGCTGCGCACCCCCGTGGAGTCGATCCTGCGGCACACCGCGGACGGCGGCCCCGGCGCGCTGCGCCTGGCCCACGGCGACGCGGCCCGGCTGCTGCGGCTCATCGACGACCTGCTCGACCTGTCCCGCTCCGAGATCGACGACCTGGGTCTGACCCGCCGCATGCTCGACCCCCGCCCGCTGGTCGAGCAGGTCTTCCACGAGGTGGCGCGGGCCCGCCCCGACGGCCGCGCCTGGCGCCTGCACCTGCCGCCGCACCTGCCGGCGATCCGCGCGGACCCGGGCCGGCTGCGGCGCATCCTGCGCAACCTGCTGACGACCGCGGCCGGGCCCGCCGACCCGGAGGGCCCCGGCGTCCTCCTCACCGCGGACGCGCACCCGCCGCTGCTCGCCGTCCGCGTGCTCGGCCCCGGCCTCGCCGCCCTGCCGGGCCGGGCCGAGGACCTGTTCCAGCCGTTCGCCTCCGACCGGCCCGGCTCCCGGCTCGGCCTGGCCATCGCCCGCCGGCTGGCCGTCCTCCACGGCGGCTCGGTCACGCTGGACGGCGGCGAGGGACCCGCCGCGGGGGACGGCCCCCGCGGCTTCCGCCTCCACCTGCCCCTGCCCACCCCCGCCGAGCCGCCCGGCGCCCTGCCCGCCCCCGGCGCCGTCCCCGCCCGCTCCCGGGTCCTGCTGGCCGCCACCGCCGCCGCGCCCCCGGACGAGCCGCCCCCGGAGATCGCCGCGCTGGCCCGCCGCCGCGGCCTGCCGCTGCGCCGCCTGCACCCCGACGACGACCTGGCGGGCGTGGTCGCCGACCTGACCGCGCGCGGCGAACCCGCCGCCGTCGCCTGGGACGCGGGCCGCGCCGCGCCGCAGGAGTGGCCGTCGGTGCAGCGGCTGCACGACCACCCGGCGCTGCGCCACACCCCGTTCCTGCTGTACGGCCCGGTGGCGGGCGACGACCTCGCGGGCGCGCTGAGCGCCCTGCGGCCCGCCGGGCTCGCCGACCCGGTGGTGGTCGTGGACGGGTCCGCGGAGTCCCGGGAGGCGCTGCGCCGGATCGCGGCGGCGGTGCTGCCGGGCCGGGCGGTGCGCACCGCGGCGGACGGCGGCGGCGCGCTCGGCCTGTTCGAGCAGGACGTGCCGTGCCTGCTCGTCGTCGCCAGGACCCTGCCGGACATGGACGGGTTCGACGTGGTGGAGCGGATGTACGACCGCGCGGGCCACTTCGGGGTGCCGGTGCTGATGCTCGGCGAGCGCGGCCCGGCGTACTCCGACATCGAGCGCGCCGGGCCCTACCCCGGGCTGCTGCTGCTCGGCCGGGACATCCTCACCGAGCAGGAGACGGCCCGGCTGCTGGCCGGCATGGCCGAGCGCGGCGAACCCGGCGCGCACCGCACCGGAGCGCCGGTCCGGCACGCCATGGCGTACCTGGAGCGCAACTACCGGCGGCGGGTGTCCCGCTGGCAGGTCGCCCAGGCGGTGGGGCTGAGCGAGGACCACCTGTCCCGGCTGTTCCACCGCGAGCTCGGCCTGACGCTGTGGGAGTACCTGACCCGGGTGCGGGTGCAGCGCGCCAAGGAGCGGCTGCGGCAGAGCGACGACAGCGTGCAGGCCGTGGCCCGCGCCGTGGGCTTCGCCGACCGGGCGTACTTCAGCCGCGTCTTCCGCAAGGTCACCGGTGTGGCGCCGCACGCCTACCGCGAGGTGTCGTGACCGGAGCGCCCGCCGCCGCGGCGCCGTCCCGCTCCGCCGGGACGCAGGCGCCCCCCGGCGCTCCCGCGTGAGCCCGGCGGACGCCGGTGGCGGACCGGGATCGGTGGTGGTGGAGCGTTTGCGCCGGTGTGCGCCAGGAGGGTGAGGAGGCGGCAGGTTTCTGGTGATAACCTCACCCGTCCGTACTCATCCGCTCACCGACCGGTGATGATGGCAGTTAGGGCCGGAAGACGGGTGAGTTGCGGCAGAGCCACTCTTCCGGTGTGGAGCACCGGTATACAAGTGGTTGATTCCTGCCGTCGAGCCGTACTGGCGACGCATCAGCCATCATCTGGGGGTGGCGCCCGTGTCCACGTTCGACAAGCCTCCGCGACATGTGCGCCGCCGGAGGAAGCACCAGGTGCTCAAGGCCGCGAGGAGCGCCGCGCCGGTCCTCGCGACCACTCCGCGGGTGCTCCGGCTCACCGACTGCGCCGAGCTGGCCAAGCAGCTCTGCCGCAGGGTGACACCCGACCAGCTCCGGCACGTCGCCGCCGCGGCGGGCCCCAGGCGGCCCGCGGTGCTCGGGGGCGGGACACGCCTGCCGTTCCCGGCCCCGCTCGCGGATGACTGGCCGGGCGTGCCGCTGCACGAGGTGGAGGCGGACCCGGCCGCGGCCCGCCGGTTCATCGTCGGCAACCTCCAGATGCTGTTCGGCAACCCCGACCGGCTCGACGAGCGGGCCGTGCTCGACCTGCTCGGCGGGGGCGGCCCGGCCAGGGCGGTGCTGGAGCGGGCGCCGCAGACGGTGCGCCTGGTCAGGTCGCTGCACTCCCACCCCGTGGCCTACCTGCGCTGGAACCTCGCCCTGGTCCTCGCCGACCCCACCTGCCCGCTCGGCGCGCTGGCCCTCGGCCTGCTCTACGGCGAGGGCCCGGCGCTGCCCGACCCGGTGCTCGCCGGGCTCGGCGCGGTGTGGCGGGGCCTGGCGGAGGACGTGCGCGGGCTGCCGGAGCGGCCCATCGGGTGGGGCGAGCTGAGCACGCTGGCCGCCGCGACCAGGGAGCCGGAGGCGCAGGCCGTGCCGTCGGCGGGCGCCGACGAGGAGGACGCCGACGAGGAGGACGACGACATGGCGGAGGACGAGCACGAGGACGGCGCCTGCCCGGGGCGGCCCGCGCCCGTGGCCCCCGCCGAGCTCCTGGACTCCCTCGCCGACCTGCTGCCCGCCGCGGCCGAGGCCGCGTCCCGGGCGGCGGCGGCGCTGGCGGGGGGCGCGTGCCCCGCGCCCGGTGACACGGCCGCGGTGAACCGGGTGGTGCGGCTGTTCCAGGACACCGCGGAGGGGTTCGGCCTCCCGCCCGAGGCGTCCGCGGACGGGCTGACGCTGGACGGGCTGCGCGCCGTCCGCGACCGCGCGGACCGGCTCAGCGGCACCCGCGCCGAGCTGCGCGGCCTGGCGGACCTGGAGGGGCCGCAGTGGTGCGCGGACGTGCTCCAGGAGGTGCGGCGCAGGGCGGGCGAGCTGCTGGAGGACACCGGCTCCACCGAGCAGCCGGACGCGGCCGACCTGATGGCGCTGGCCGACTTCATCCGCCTGTCCGGTCACGACCGCGACGCCGAGCGCGCCGACCTCCAGCAGCGCCTGATGCCGCTGCTCGCGGAGCGGCTGCCGGCGCGGTGGCACTCCCTGATTGCGGTGGCGACGATCGGCCAGTTGCGGCTGGGCGGCACCGCGGCGGACGAGACGGCGGACGAGACGGAGACGGCGGGCCCCGAGCGGGTCACCCCGGCGTCCGGCGGCGGATCGACGCGGGGCGGGGCAGGAACCGCCCCGGTGGCCGTCGGAACGGACGGGACCGGGGAGGCGGTGCGGGCCGTGGCGGCCCGGGAGGCGCCGCGCGAGGCCGAACGGGCCGGAGGGAGCGGAGAGACCACGGAGACCGGCGGTGTCCGCGGGGCAGGGGGAATCCGCGAGACCACAAGGTTCGGCGAGACCGGAGAGACCCGAGAGACCCGAGAGACCCGCGAGACCCGGGGATTCGCCGAGGCCGCAGGGACCCGCGAAGCCCGGGAGCCCGAGGCCGGAGGGGCCGCCGAAGCCCGGGAGCCCGAAGAAGCCGCTGAGACGTCCGACCCCCCAACCGCCGGCGGCACCGTCACGGCGCCGCCCGCCACCCCCGCCTCCGACCTGGACCGCGACATCGCCCGCGTCCTGCTCGGCCCCGACCCCGTCCCGCGTCCCCACCCGAACGGCGCGGCCCCCGACGCCGCCACCCCCAACGGCTCACGGCCCCACGGCACGGGCGCCACCCCCGCCCGCACCGCCCCCGTCACCACCCAGCGGCCCCCGTCCGACCCCGTCCCCGCCCCCGCCCCCGCCCCCGCCCCCGCCGAGCCCTCCGCGTCCCCCCTCCACGCGGAGGCGTGCGCCCTGCGGGCCCGCAGGTTCGCGCTCGCCGCGTGGATCCGCCGGGCCGCGGGCGGCGACGGCACGGCGGTGCGGGTCAGGGAGGCCGCCGCCCTGGCCGTCCGGCTCAACAGCGGCACCGGCGACGGCGCGCGCCGCTGCCAGGAGCTGCTGGCCGGTCTCGCCGCCGAGCACTTCGACCGGGACCGGGCGGGCGCGGTGCTGGCCTGGGCCACCGGGATCCGGGTGGGCCTGGTGGCGCCGTCCGCGGAGACGTCCGCGCTGGTGCGGGACCTGTCGTCGTACGCGGCGCGGGGCCGCCAGCCGCTGCTCCAGTTGGCGGAGGCGTTCGCCGAGGCGGGCCAGCGCGGCACGTTCATCGTCCCGGAGATCCTGGGCGCGGTGCGGGACGAGGCGGCGGTGGAGGAGCGCTGCCGGGCCGCCGCCCTGGAGGCCGCCGAGCTGGTGCGCAACGGGCCGCAGCGCAAGCTGCGCTACCAGTTGGCCACCGAGGTGTGGCACCAGATGGCCGACGAGGCCGGGGTGGTGGGGGCGCTGAGCGCGCGGGTGGCGCGGGACGACCCGGGGGAGCTGACCGCGGTGCGCCAGGAGGTGGCCCGGCTGCGCAAGCCGGACGAGGTGGAGCGGGAGATCGACGACGCGACCCGCCGGATGGCCAAGGGCGGCAAGCGGATCGACTACGGCGCCCGGGACAAGCTGCGCGACCTGATCACCACGTCCGTGAACAACGCCGCGGACTGGGCGGACTGGGCGGGGCGCCTCCAGTCCCGGGTGCGGCGGCACGATCGGCACGACTGGCTGGTGCGCCTGGTCAACGACCTGCGGGCCCGGACCAACGCGCTGCGCGGCCCGGTGGAGGAGGCGTTCGCCGAGCTGGCCGCCGAGGCCGCGGACCCGCTGGAGGCGGCGACGTTCGACTCGGCGGCCCAACTGGTGCTGCACGGCGCGTTCCCGCTGCTGAACGGTGTGCCGCAGCCGGTCGCCGACGCCGACCCGGACCGGCTGCTGCGCGGCGAGCTGCTGCTGGTCGCCGACCTGCCGCTGGCCCGCGGCACCCTGGAGCCGCTGGAGCCGGTGGGCGCCCGCTGGCTGCCGAAGCTGGCCGCGCTGGCCGAGCGCCCGGCGGAGCCGCCGGGCGGCGCCTACGAGCCGTACGTCGCCGCGTTCGAGGCGCGGGCGCGGCGCGGCGACCACGTCGGCACCGGCGAGATCGTCCGGGTGGTCAAGGTCGGCGACCGGGAGCTGGCGCAGGAGCTCCGGGCGCGCCGGGAGCGACTGGTCGGGGAGGAGCGCGAGCGACTGCGGGGACGGCTGCGGCAGTTGTCGGACCGGATCAGCGCGGGCCGCCGCGACGGGCTGCTGGACGAGAACTCCTGGTCGGCGCTGGCGTTCCGGGCGCAGGCGCTGGACGACCCGGACCGCTACGACTTCGACCTGGTGCGCCGCCAGGCCGACGAGCTCGACGCCGACCTGGACGACCGGTTCGAGCGGGCCAGGCAGGGGCTGCGCGAGCGGCTGCGGGCCGCGTGCGCGGCGCGGCCCGGGGTGGCCGAGGTGGCCGACCGGATCAGCGAGCGCATCGAGGCGTCCGACCTGACCACGGCCGAGGAGTTCCTCGCCCAGGCCGAGGCGGGCCGCGACCTGCCGGTGGGGGTCGGCGACGACCCGATCGGGGTGCGCGAGTTCTTCCCCGCGGTGCCGCGGGCCATGGCGCGGATGCTGCCCGAGCGCGGCACCTTCGCCAGCCAGGCCGCGGACCGGATCCGCCTGGTGCGGGCCGTGCTGGAGTCGGGCGGGCGCACCGAGGAACCGCGGGTGCGGGCCGTGGTGGAGGCGCTCGGCGGGATACGCCTGGGACCGGCGCGCGCCCTGGAGGCCAAGCGGACCCTCGGTCAGTGGCGGCACCTGGCGGAGACGAAGAACCCCGGCAATCGGGCGGAGAGCGTACGCGCGGTGCTGGCGTACCTGGGCATGGAGTCCACCGGCGCGGAGGAGATCCCCGACGGCGGCAAGGGCGGCCGGAGCGGGGAGCGGGCATGGGTGCGGGTGACGGGCGTCCGGCCGCACGGCGCGCCGGTCCTGCCGCAGTTCGGCAGCCTGGTCAGCCCCACGGGCGAGAGCCTGACGGTGCTGCTGGTGCGCGGCAGCGCGGCGCCGAGCCAGTTCCTCGGCTTCACCCAGCACCTCCCCGCGGAGGAGACCGTGCTGGTGTTCTACTTCGGGGTGCTCTCCCCGGCCGACCGGCGCGATCTGGCGCAGGCCGCCAGGCGCCGCCCGCGCAGCGTCGTCGCCGTGCTCGACGAG
The DNA here is from genome assembly GCF_054782095.1 of Streptomyces capparidis. Taxonomy (NCBI): domain Bacteria; kingdom Bacillati; phylum Actinomycetota; class Actinomycetes; order Kitasatosporales; family Streptomycetaceae; genus Streptomyces; species Streptomyces capparidis. Next base: position 233,577 of record NZ_BAAGTD010000002.1, read on the forward strand.
GCGGCGCTGGTGTACCTGGCCACCCGGCAGGTGCCGGACTGGGGGCTGCTCACCCAGGTGCTCGCGCCGTTCACCGCCACCGACCCGTACACGCCCAAGGCGGCGGGCGACGTGCCGCAGGAGATGTTCTTCGGCCGCGACCGCGAACTGGACCAGGTGCTGGACCGGTTCGGCTCCTGCCTGGTCTACGGCGGGCGGCAGTTGGGCAAGTCCGCGCTGCTGCGCGCGGCCAGGCGCCGGGCGCTGGCGGAGAACCCGCACCGGGTGGTGATCCTGGAGAGCATCTACTCCGTCGGCAAGTCCAGCTCGTCCGACCAGTTGTGGCCCGCGCTGTGGACCAAGCTCGCCGACGCCGGGATCCTGCCGGAGGTGCCGCGCACCGCGGAGCTGGGCAAGGAGACCCACCGCGGCATCCAGGACTGGCTGCACGCCGACCCCGACCGGCAACTGCTGATCCTGCTGGACGAGGCCGACGACTTCCTGCGCTGCGACGCGGAGGAGCGCCAGTTCCACAACGTCCACCTGATCCGCCAGATCATGGACGAGACCAACCGCAGGGCCAAGGTGGTCTTCGCCGGGCTGCACAGCACCGCCCGGTTCAACGGCCTGTCGAACCAGCCGCTCGCCCACTTCGGCGACCCCGTCTCCGTCGGCCCGCTCGCCCCCCGCGACGCGCTCGACCTGCTCACCCGCCCGCTCGGCGCGCTCGGTCACGGCTTCCAGGACCCGTCGCTGGCCGCCCGTGTGCTGGCCCTGGCCAACAACGCGCCCGCCCTCGTGCAGTTGTTCGCCGCGGCGCTGCTGGAGCGGATGCGGCGCGCGCCCCTGGACGGTGACGCGCCGCCGTACCTGATCACCCGGGCGGACGTGGAGGCCGTGTGGCAGGACCGCACCCTGATGGACAACTTCCGGGAGCGGTTCCGCTGGACGCTCGACCTGGACCTGCGCTACCGCGTCATCGCCTACTGCGTGGCCCACATGGCGCTGCGCTGCGGGGTGGCGGCCACGGCCACCAGCCAGGAGTTGATGGAGGTGTGCCGCGGCCGGTGGCCCGCCGGGTTCGCCGAGTGCACCAGCGACGAGTTCGCCGGGCTGCTCGGGGAGTGCGTGGAACTCGGGGTGCTGGCCACCGACGGGCACGGCTACCGGCTGCGCACCCCGAACCTGCTGCGGCTGCTCGGCACCCGCGACGAGATCGACCAGGAGCTGGACTCCGCCCCGTCCAACCTCCAGGTGCCGCGCAAGTTCGACGGCGCCTCCTACCGGGCCGCGTACCGCGGGCGGCCGCACGAGCGCGCCCCGCTGACCACCGGGCAGCTCGGGCGGCTGTTCCGGCCCCGCGACGCCTGCTTCCTGGTCGCCGGGTCCCTGGCCACCCACGTGGACCGGGTGCGCGGGGCGGTGGAGGCGGCGGTGGAGGACAAGGCGGCCGGGCCGCACGTGCAGCAGCGGCCCCGGGTCGCCCGCGGCGCGGCCGAGCTCGCCGCCGAGCTGCGCCGGCCCCCCGGCCCCGGGCACCGACTGGTGGTCGCCGACCTGACCGGCGCGTCCACGGCCGAGGCCCGGGCGGCGGTGGCCGTGGCCGCCGGACGGGAACCGCGCGCCGGCGCGTCCCCGGCCGGCGGCACCCTCGCCGTGGTGCTGGTCACCGGGCCGCGGCACAGCGCGCTGTGGGCGGAGCACCGGGAACCCGGGTCGCCGCTGGAACTGATGGAGCTGCGCCGGTTCGACCCGGCCGGGATCCGGCTGTGGATGCACGAGACGGAGCTGCCGTTCCAGGAGCGGCGGGTCCACGCCGAGCTGCTGGAGCGCACCGGCGCCTGGCCGTGCCTGGTGCACCGGGTGACGACGCTGCTCGCCGAGGAGCGGGTCCCCGGGCGGGACGCCGCGCTGGAGCTGGTCGAGGCGGAGCTGGCGGCCGACCCCGGGGGGCTGCCGCGACTGGCCGGGGTGCACGCGCTGGGCTCGCTGCGCGCCGCGTGGCGGCAGTTGGTGGAGCTGGCCGACCACGACGAGGCCGAGCCGGAGTTCCTCGCCGAGCTGCTGGAGGCCGCGTCCGGCGAGGGCGAGCTGAGCCCCGCGGCGCTGGCCAGGGACGGGTTCCGCGGCCACCGCGGCCTGGTGGACGTGCTGGAGATGCTGGGCGCGCTGGTGCCCGGCACGGCCGGGATGCTGCGCTGCGAGCCGGTGCTGGCCCGGCTGGAGCGGCTGGCCGGGGCCGGGGAGGAGCGGTGACCGCCACCCGCCGCGCCACCGGCGCCCCGAGCCCCCGGCAGTTGGAGCGGATCGCGGAGGTGGTGCTGGCCAGGCCGGTGATGGCCGAGGTCGCGGCCGGCACCACCCCGCGCGAGTACGCGGCCCGCAACGCGGAGCGGCTGCGCCTGCTGTGGGAGACCTCGCCGCCGCTGCGGGAGGCGGTGCGCCGCGCCGAGGAGCACGGGTCGGCCGCGGCCCGCCCCGCGCCGCCGCCCCCGTCCCCCGCCCCCGACGCCGCGTCCCCCGCCGCCGGCGAGCCGTGCGGCGACCGGTGCCGCGACGAGCGGGTCCGCGACGCCAAGCTGCTGCGCCGCGCCGACCAGCGCGCCAGGGAGCTGCGCGACAAGGTGGACCTGCACCGGGGCCGCGAGCAGGTCGCCCGCCAGGAGGCGGAGGCCCTGCGGGAGCGGGTGCGCGCGCTCGAGGAGCGGGCGCGGGAGGCCGAGGAGGCCGCCGCCGCCACCGCGCTGGAGCGCGACGCCCTCTCCCGCCGCGCCCGCGACCCCCTGCACGCCCTGCGCACCCTGCACCGCGCCCTGCGCCCCGCCGACGGCGCGCCCGGTGAGCTGCGCCGCGTCCTGGACGAGGCCGGGGTGGCCGCCGACGGGCTGCGCGCCACCCTGGACCGCCTGCTGGTGCCGCCGCGCCCCGCCGCGGGCGAGGCCCCGCGGGCCGCCGTCACCGCGGAGCGGGCGCTGCGTGTCGTCCCGCTCGGCGGCGGGGAGGAGATCGGCGGCTCCTGCGTGCTGGTGGAGCTGGCCGGGACGCGGATCCTGGTGGACGCGGGCGTGCGGCAGGACGACCGCGCCGACAAGGCCCCGCCGCCGGGTCTCGCCGACGCCCTGCGCGAAGGCCCGCCGATCCGCGCCGTCGTCGTCACCCACGCCCACAACGACCACTGCGGCTATGTGCCCGCCCTGGTGGCGCGGGTGCCCGGGCTGCGGGTGCTGTGCTCACCGCCCACCGCGGAGCTGCTGCCCCTGATGTGGCGGGACGCCGCCGACGTGCTGCGCCGCCGCTCCCGGGACCGCAGGGCGTGGGGCGACGCCTCCGCGGACGCGCTGTACGGGCCGGCCGAGGTCGGGGAGGCGTGCCGCCGCCTGGAGGACCTGCCGTACGGCACCCGCGCCGCGGTCGGGGACCTGACGGTGGAGCTGTTCCCGGCCGGGCACGTGCTGGGGTCGGCCGGGGTGGTGGTGGGCGGCGGCGGGCGGCGGGTCGTGGTCGGCGGGGACGTGTCGGTGGACCGGCAGTTGGGCGCGGAGCCGCTGGCGCTGCCCGACTCCGCGCGCGACGCCGACCTGCTGCTGCTGGAGTCGACGTGCTGCGACGTGGAGCACCGGCCGCGCCGCGACACCGTGGACGACATGGTCCGCGCCGTCCGGGAGACCTGCGAGGACGGCGGCCGGGTGCTGTTCCCCGCGATGGCGCTGGGCCGCGCCCAGGAGATCGCGCTGTGCCTGGGCGCCCACCTGCCCGGGGTGCCCGTGCTGCTGGACGGGCTCGCGGCCACCGTCGCCGAGGTGTACGGCCGGTTCGCCGACGGCGGCGGCGCCGAGCCGCGCGCGGTCCTCAGCGACAACGTCACCAAGGTCACCGACCGCCGCGCCCAGCGGCTGACCTTCCGCCGGGGCGTGGTGATCTCCACCTCGGGCACGCTGCGCGGCGGGCCCGCCGTGGACTGGGCCAGGGACATCCTGCCGGACCCGGCGGGCGCCCTGTTCGTCTCCGGCTTCCAGGACGAGGAGTCGCCGGGCCGCCGCCTGCTGGAGCTCGCCGAGGGCGCCCGCAGGCTGGAGCTGCCCGAGGGCCCGGTGGAGGTGCGCGCCGCCGTCCGCCAGTTCCAGCTCGGCGCGCACGCCGACCGGCACGGCCTGCTGTCCGTGCTGGAGCGCGCCCGCCCCCGCCGGGTGATGCTGGTCCACGGCCGCCCCGCCGCCCAGCACCGCTTCCGCCACCTGCTCGCCGCCCGCGGCGAGACCGCGGTCCGCACCGGGGAGTGGCTGGGCCCCGGCACCTGAGCCGCCCCGCCGACCGCGCCGGATTGACCCACGGAACGGGCCCCGCAATGCACCACGGCCCCGGTCACCCGCGCGCCTAGATTCGGTGGTGGAAGACGGCGGAGCCCCCGCGGGCCCGCCGCGAACGGCACCACCACCCCAGGGAGAGAACCATGTCCGTTCCCGTGCTCGTCCGCACCGCCGACGCCGAGGTCCTCAGTGACGCCCCCGGCAGCCTGATCACCCTCCTCGCCGACTCCGACCGCACCGACGGGGCCCTGACCTGCAACCGCGCCACCCTCAGCGAGGGCGCCGCCGGGGCGCCGCCGCACTTCCACACCCGGGCCAGCGAGTGCTTCACCGTCCTGTCCGGGCGCCTCCAGGTGCTGCTCGGCGACCGGATCGAGGTGCTGGAGACGGGTGACTTCCTGGTCGTCCCGCCGCGCATCCCGCACGCCTTCGCGCCCGCGCCCGGCTCGCACGCCGACGTGCTGGTGACGTTCACGCCCGGCATGGACCGGTTCGGCTACTACCGCCTGCTGGACCGGGTGAACCGCGGCGAGGCCGACCCGAAGGAGATCGCCGCGTCCGGCGGGCGGTACGACAACCACTACGTGGACAGCGCCGTGTGGCGCGAGCGGGACTGAAGCCTCCGCACAGGCGGCAGGCGGTACTACAGTCGTGAGCGCGCGGAAGTGCGCCGCTTTCCGCCGAGGGGGAGGAGCCGTCCATGCGCGTACGTCTCCCGCGGGGACGACGGGGCGAGGCCCGGGAGTCGAGGCGACTGCGGCGGCGCACGGCGCGGCTCGCGGAGGAGCTGCCGCTGCCGCACCCCTTCCGGGCCGAGGCGCTGGTGGCCCTGCTGGCCGAGCGGCGGGGCAGGCCCATCGAGCTGATGCCGGTGGCGGCGCGCCCCTCGGTGCCCTGCGGGCTGCTGGTCACCACGGACCGGGCCGACTACATCGTCTACGCCGCCGACACCACCGCCCTGCACCGCCAGCACATCATCCTGCACGAGGTGGCGCACCTGCTGTGCGGCCACCACGGCACGCCCGACCCGGCGCTGGTGCCGCACCTGTCGCCCTCGCTGGTGCGGCGGGTGCTCGGCCGCACCGTCTACTCCGAGCCGCAGGAGAGGGAGGCCGAACTGCTGGCCTCCCTCATCCTGCGGCGGGCGCTGCGCTCCGGGTCCGCCCCCCGTCCGGACCAGTCGCCGCTGGGCCCGCTGGTGGGCGCGCCCGGGCCGGAGTGACCCGGCGCCCGCACGCCGTGCCGTCGCGGCCCTGTCCCGCTCGCCGCCCGGTGCGGCGCCGGGGGCAGGTCCCGGCGCCGCGATGGGTGGTACCGATGACGCTAGGCGGCGCGGGCCCGGCGGCGACAGTGGCAGAACCCCGTCGTCCGGATCCGGCCACCCGGGTCCTTCCGGCAGAGTCGTGCGGGGTGGCTGTCAGCGGGTTCCGGCCACCTCACCGCCACCGCCGCCGCCACCGCCGCCGTCACCGCCACCGCTGCTGCCGTCACCGCCGTCGCCGTCCCCCTCGGCCTGCCCGCCGCGCCGCGCGGCCTCGCGCTCCCGCCGGGCGATCACGTCGATCAGGTCGCTGATGGTGCCCAGCGCCTCGGGCGAGAGGTTGACGGCGCGCAGCGCCACGTCCCGCACGCCCGCGTCGCGCAGCGCCCCGAGCAGCTCCACCTCGCGGGCGACCCGCTCGCCCTGCTCGTCGTCGAAGAAGTAGGCGGGCGGCACCTGGAAGAACTGGGCCAGCGCCTCGAGGTGGCGCTTGGTCGGGTTGTCCCGCCGCCCGGTGCGCAACTGCCACAGGTAGGTGGCCGAGAACGACTCCCCGGTGGCCGCCCGGCAGGCCCGGGCCACCTCCTCGTGGGTGTACTGCTGCCGGTCGGGGCGGCGTACGAGGTCGAACAGCCGGTCGATGCGCTGGGCGAGCGTGGTCGCCGCGGCTTCCTCCGCCGTCACCGTCACCTCCTGTCCGGGTGCGCTGCCGGATGCCTGCCCGGGACCACCCGGACTCTGCTGGGATGAACAGTAACTCAGCCTTCATTCACGCTGGTTGACACACTGCCAGCCAACCGTTGATGCTGACGCCCATCGGCACTTCATCAGCACAAATGAATCACATAAAGCTGAATATCCACACGGGCTTGCGGATGGGTGGGTGGCACTGTCCATGACGATCCCTGTACTGAGCACCGCACCACAGACCAGACCGTCCGCACCCGCGGCGGACCCCTTCCCGGCCGACCTCGTCGGCCGCGACGAGGAGCTCGCCGACCTGCTCGGACTCCTCGCCGACGGCACCTGCGGGGGCGTGCTGCTGTGCGGCGGCCCCGGCCTCGGCAAGACCCGGCTGGCCGCCGCGGCCGCCGCCCAGCACGCCCGGCGCACCGGCGCCGCCACGGCCGTCCTCGACGCGGCCCGGCACCCCGACCCGGCCGCCGAGGCGGAACGGCTGCTCCCCGCGCTCACCCCCGGCGGCCTGCTGGTCATCGACGGCCTTGACCTCACCGACCACCGGGCCCTGCTGGCCGTCCCCGCCGCGGCCCGGGTCACCGTCCTGGCCACCGCCCGCCGCCCCCTCACCACCGCGCTGCACCGCTACTCCCTCGCCCCGCTGCCCGTCCCGCTGGACTGCTCCGCCCTGGACCTCGACGGCCTCGCCCGGGTGCCGTCCGTCCTCCTGTACACCGCGTGCCTGCGCGCCCTGCACCCCGGCTTCGCCCTGCGCCGTGACAACCACCGCGCCGTCGCCCGCACCGTCGCCGAGCTGCGGGGCATCCCCGGCGAGCTGTGCGGGGCCGCCCGGATCGCCGCGCTGGAGGGCCCCGAGGTGCTGGACGCCGCCGACGACCCCGCGCACCGCCTGCTGCACGCGTACACCCCGGGCCGGCCCGCGGCGGGGGACGGGCTGACCCCCGAGCAGTTGCGGCTGCTCGCCGCGGCGCGGCTGTTCGCCGGCGGTTTCGGCCCCGAGGCGCTGCGCGCCGTCGCCGACGTGCCGCTGCCGCGGTTCCCCGCCGCCCTGGAGACCCTGCTCGAGGCGCACCTGCTGGCCCTGTCCGGGCTGCCCTCCGGCCGGCTCGGCGGCTTCACCCGGGTGCGGCTGCACGTGCCGTTCGGCGCGCCCCCGCCCGCCGACGCGCCCGGCTTCGACCCCGGCGCCGCCCGCCTGGCGCACGCCCGCTACTACGAGGGGCTGACCCGCGACGCCGCGCGGGCCCTCCACGCCGGCGACCAGGCCGCGGCCCTGACCGCGTTCCGCGCCGAGGAGCGCAACATCCGCGCCGCCCTGGAGACCCGGCTCACCGACGGCGAACCGGCCCGCGCCCTGGACCTCGCCGAGCAGGCCCGCACCCACTTCGACGCCCTCGGCACCCCCTTCCCCTGGGCCGACCGCCTCGCCGCCGCCCCCGCGCCCGCCGCCGAGGCCGACCGCGCCCGCCTGTGCCTGCTCCTGGCGGAGGCCGCCGTGCGCGCCGGGGAGCCGGAGAACGCCCTCGCCCTGCTGGACCGGGTGACCGGCCCCGCCGCCCGCCTGGACCGCGTCCGCGGCCTGGCCACCCTCCCGCACCGCCCCGCGGAGGGCATCGCCCTGCTGCGCCGCGCCCTGGCCGCGTACCGCGCCGGGGACGACGAGCCCGCCGCGTCCCGCACCGCCCTGGAGACCTCCCTCGCCGAGTTCCTGGACGGCCGCACCGCCGAGGCCACCGCGCTCGCCGGCGACGTCCTGCCGTCCGCCCTGGCCCGGCACGACATCCTCACCGTCGGCACCGCCCTGCTGCACCTGAGCGTGTACGCCTCCGCCGAGGGCCGCCGCACCGTCGCCGACGGCTACTACGAACGCGCCATGGCCCACCTGCGCACCCTCGGCGCCCCCGCGGTCCTGGGCGCGTTCACCACCATCCTCGGCAGCCCCCTGCGGCCCGGCGTCACCGCGCGGGCCACCGCCGTCGCCCGTCTGCTCGGCAGCTTCCACGCCGCCCGCCCCGGCCTGTTCGGCGAGCCCGCCGACCCCGACTTCACGGTCGCCCGCGCCGAGCGCCACCTGCGCGGCCTGCTGGACGAGCGGGACTTCCTCGCCGCCCTCCGCGACGGCGCCGCCACCCCCCTGCCCACCCTCCTCCACGACTTCGCCGCCCCACCCGCCGACCCGCCCCCCGCCACCCTCGACTCCCGCCCCGCGGGACCGCTCACCCCCCGCCAGACCCAGGTGTCGTTACTCATCGCGGACGGCCTGAGCAACAAGCAGATCGCCAGGCGCCTGGCGATCTCGGAGTGGACGGTGGTGAACCACATCCGCGAGACCATGAAGAAGCTCGGCTGCACCTCCCGCGTGGAGATAGCCGGCTGGATCCTGGCGGGGACGGCGACGGGGACGGGGCGGGGGTAGACGGCCCTCGGCGGCCGGGCACGGGGCCGGGCCGCACCAGCCCGTGCCCTCACGGCCGAGGCGCCTTCTCCCCGTGGACGGCCAGGTACTCCCCGGCCAGCCACGGCCCCAGCTCGTCCAGGAGGACGGTGAGCACGGCGGGGTCGGCCACGGGGGTGCGGCCGGTACGGGACGCGAGGCGCATCGGGGCGGCTTGCCGGGGGTAGTGCCGTGCGAAGATCTCGGCGCATTCCTCCAGTTCGCTGGTCCAGCCGCCCCACCGGGGCATCACCAGCGTGAACCCGGTCCGGGTGATCCGTCGCCCCGCCTCCCGGGCCACCGCCCGCACCTCCGCCTCCGCCGAGGCCCTGGCCACCCGCTCCCGCCAGTGCGGCAGCGCGAGGCCGAGGTCGCCGTTCGTCTCCCGGGCGAGCAGGGCCGTGGGCCGGTAGCGGGGCAGGCGCGCCGCCAGGTCCTCCCCCAGCAGCGGCGTGCACAGGCAGGCGACGAAGAAGCCGAGGTCGTGCCGCTCCAGCTCACTGAGCAGCGTGGGCACCCCGAACACCAGCACCCCCACCCCGGCGACCTCGGCGAACTCGTCGTCCAGTGCCGCCTCCACCGCCCGTGCCCGCGCCCGGTCACCCTCGTCCGGCTCCGCCCGCAGCGCCACCATCACATCCAGGTCGGACACCCCCGGCACGGCGGTGCCCCGGGGCACGCTCCCGTACAGGTAGGCGCTGTGCAGCCGCTCCTCGAACGCCGCCCCGACCCGCCGCCGCGCCGCCGCGACCACCGGCCGGAACACCTCCGGCACCCGCCGCAGCGCTCCTTCCCGCGCGATCGTCCCGTCCACCCGCAACCCACGCCGGTCCATGAGGGCACTGTGCCCCAACCCGGCACGCCCCGCGGAACCCTTTTCCGCAGCGGGCTCAGCCCTGATGCTGCGTGCGGCCCGGCGCGTCGGGCTGCGGGGCGGTCCAACTGGTGAGGAGGGTGAGGGCCTCGGCGGTGGCGGAGCCCGGTTCCACGTTGTAGACGCACAGGGTCTGGTCGGTGTCGCCGGGCGCCTGGAAGGACTCGTAGGAGAAGTGCAGGTCGCCGACGAGGGGGTGGCGGTAGGACTTGGTGCCGTGGGTGCGGCGCAGCACGCGGTGGTCGTTCCACCAGGTGGAGAACCGTGGCGACTTCAGGGTGAGCTCGCCGACCAGGTCGGCGAGCTGCCGGTCGTGCGGGTGGCGGCCGGCTTCCAGGCGGAGCATGGCGACGGTCTCGGCGGCGATCCGCTCCCAGTCGCCGACGCGCTCGCGGGCCTCGGGGTCCAGCAGGTAGTAGCGGGCCAGGTTCCGCCGGGGCGCGGGGAGGGCGTCGAAGTCGGTCAGGACGGCTCGGGCGAGGCGGTTGGAGGCCAGGACGTCGGTGCGGCGGCCGAGGATGAAGGCGGGCACGTGCTCCAGGGTGTGCAGCATCAGGTGCAGTCCGGGACGGACCCGCTGGGGGGCGGCCGCTGCGCGGCGGGCGGTGGCGGGGCGGGCCAGCAGGTCGGTGAGGTGCTCCCGCTCGGAGGCGTCGAGGTGGAGGGCGCTCGCCAAGGCTTCGACGACCTCGGGGGAGGGGTTGTGCGCGCGGCCCTGCTCGAGCCGGGTGTAGTACTCGGTGCTGACCCCGGCCAGGCGGGCGGCCTCGTCACGGCGCAGGCCGGGCACGCGGCGGGCCCGGCCGTCGGCGGGCAGCCCCGCCTGCTCCGGGGTGGTGCGGGCACGGCGTGAGCGCAGGAAATCGGCGAGCTCGCGGCGACGGTCCTCCATGCCCTCAGTGTGCCAAGCCGGGCGGGGCACGGCCCCGGGCCCGGGTGGCCCTGCCAGTACCTGCCTCGCCGATACCTGCCCGGTCAGGGCGCTTTCCGGCGCCCCGGAAGGCCGTGGCGGCTGGTGTTCTGGTTGTGGCGGGAACGGCGACCGGCCGTCGCCCCGCGCCTCACTCCCCACTCACCCCGGAAGGTGTGCACCATGACCACGCAGACCCACGCCCGTCCCCTCGCCGGCCGTGTCGCGGTCGTCACCGGCGCCTCCAGCGGCATCGGCGAGGCCGCGGCCGAGCACCTGGCCGAACTGGGCGCCCGCGTCGCCGTCCTGGCGCGGCGCGCGGAGCGGCTGCACGAGCTGACCGCCCGGATCGGGAAGAACGGCGGCGAGGCCCTGGCCCTGGCCGTGGACGTGACCGACGCCGCGGCGGTCCGGGCCGCCGCCGACCGGGTGTCGGCCGAGCTGGGCGGCGCCGACCTGCTCCTCAACAACGCGGGCGTCATGCTCCCGGCCCCGATCGAGGAACTGGCCACCGACCAGTGGCAGCGCCAGATCGACCTCAACGTCACCGGCCTGATGAACGTCATCGGCGCGTTCACCCCCCAACTGGTCCGGGCCGCCGGTGAGCGCGGGGTGGCCGACCTGATCAACACCTCGTCGATCGCGGCGCGGAACATCTTCCCGAACTTCGCCGTCTACTCCGCGACCAAGGCGTACGTCACCCACCTCTCCCGGCACCTGCGCGCCGAACTGGGCGCGAAGAACGTCCGGGTCTCGGCGATCGAGCCGGGCATCGTCGGCACCGAACTACAGGACCACGTCACCGACGAGGGCGCGCTGCGGTGGCTGGAGAGCTCCAAGGAGACGATGGAGTGGCTCACGCCCCAGGACGTCGCGCGGACCATCGGCTTCCTCGCGAGCCTCCCGCCGCGGGCCAACCTCCAGCAGGTCACCATCATGCCCACCGCCCAGGCGAGCTGACCGCCGCCGGGGGCCGACGCCGGGGCGTGGGCCGTAGCCTGCCGCGCATGGCCGACTCGCCGCACCCTCCCCGCCCCGGCACCGACCCCCGCCTGGCGCGGATCGACGCCGTGCCGCTGGGCGCCACCCCCGCCCCCGCCGGAACGGTCGAGCCGCTCCCCGGCGGACGGCTCGCCGTGCGGACCCGGGAGGTGGTGGAGGTGCACGCACGGGACGCGTTCCTCTCCGGCGCGCGCGAGCCGCTGTCCCGCCTCCACCTGCCACCCCGCACCCGCGCGGCCGTCGCCCCCGACGGCGGGTTCGTCCTCGCCGAGGGCGCGGCGCTGGCCGCCCGCACCGCCGACGGGGCACCGCGCTGGCGCCTGCCGCACGACGGTTGGCACGGCGGCCACACCCCGCCCCGGCCCCCCGGCGCCCCGGCCGTCAGCCCCTGCGGCACCTGGGTCGCCGCCGTGGTCCCGCACCGCCTGGCCGACGGCGAGCCCGGCGAGGTGGCCGTCCACGACGGCCCGCCCCGGGTGCGCTACGGCCAGGACCGGCTGCTCCTGATCGACGCGGCCACCGGCGAGGTCCGCGCCCGCCGCCCCGTCGCGGCCCTCTCCGGCGCCGTCACCCTGCGCTGGCACCCGGACGGCACGGTGTTCACCGCCTCCTGCTGGACCCCCTGGTATAGCTGGACCACGTACTGGTGCGACACCGCCGGGCGCACCCTCGGCGGGACGGCGTACCACGAGGCCGTCGGCTTCCTGCCCGGCACCGCCCGGACCCTGACGCTGCGCCGCGCCGAGCACCTCCTGCCGGACGACGACCAGTACGAACTGGCCTGGCACGACGTCCACGACCCCACCCGCACCGCGGCCCTCGACCTGACCACCCTCTCCTGGCACCCCGAGGAGGACGACTACGACGACGCCCACCCCCTCGGCCCCGCCCACGTCCTGGTCACCTCCGACTGGCTCCCCCGCGAAGGCCCCCTCACCCCGTCCCACTGGCTCCACGACGCGGACACCCTCCACCCCCTGGGGCGGCTGCGCTACCCCGTCCCGACGACCAACCCCGTAACGGCCCTTGGCGACGGAACGTGGCTGACGAGGGACGGCGGGGTGCTGCGGAGGTGGGGGGTGGGGTGAGGGGCGGCGGGGCAGGAAGGGAAGTCGGTGTCGAGTCCCGGGGTGAGCCGCTCACTCAGGCTGACCGTACGGACCCAGGAAGCGCTCGCCGTTGAAGTGGACCATGTGCGTGCTGTCCTCTGCGATCCAGACTTCCGTTTCCCAGGCGATGTCGGTCGCGAACTGCCTGAACTTCTTCTTCGTCCGGAACGCGGTGACGAACACGAGGCCCGGGCGGGCACCGGCGAACAATTCCTTGAGCTGGGCCATCCGCAGGCTGTTGACGGGTCCTGTGGAGGTGACTGCTTCCACCAGTACGAGCCAGTCCCTCTCGGTGTGGTGGATCACCACGTCCGGCATCTTGCCGTGCGGGTCGACCACTACGCCCAGATCCGCCAGATACTCCGGCTTTTCGACGATCCACTTGGATCCGGTGTCACCCAGGTACACCACAGTGCCGCCGGGGGTGAACTGCGGGGCGAAGGACTCGACGATGTCCCTGATGAGGTCGCTGTGATCGCCAGGACTCAAGGACGCGACGGTTCCGTCGGGAAGTACCACAGGGACTCGGTGCGCCTTGCGTTCGGCTGCCCAGCTCTCGCGGAGCTTCCCGCACTGCGCGTGGAGCTCCTCCAGAGCCTGATCCCAGGCAGGGGTGCCGAACGTGGCCAGAGCAGCGACGGCCATGGGGTTCGGGTGGTAACAGTTGTTCTTGTCGTTCTTGGCCCTGCCCGGTGCGTCGGAGTTCTTGAGCAGGATTCCGGCGGAGACCAGTTGGTGTACGGACTCCTTGCGCACGGACTCTCGGCTGTTCGGCGCGTACCTGGTCGGATCCTTCCGCCCCTTGGGGATGTCCGGGTAGTTTTCGGCCATCCAGTCCATGCATTCGGTGATGCCGAGTGTGTTCGACTTGACCTCCGCCCACTCCTGTGCCGGGCGGAGGTCGAACATGGAAAGCAGCACAAGGGCGGTACGTGTGTTCTGCTGCTGCTTGGGCATGCCCATGGCCGCGAGAACCTCTTTGGCTTCCGCGACCTTCTTCCCCTGGTGTTCCTCAGCCACTTACCTGATCTCTCCGAGAGTGTGGTTCGACGGCTCGCGCGCAGGGGCCCGACTCCGGTCACCTTCCAGGAAGGGTGGGCGGCTGGCATCGGAGGCAGTCATCGCGAGGGCCCGGCTGGAACGGCGCCTGATGCAAGTGGTGCTCGACCAGATCGTCGATCACGTTCTGGTCGGGCAGCGTGCCCTGCGGCCAGTCGCGGCCGATGGCGGCCAGCTGAGACCTGCCGGGGTAGCGGAGGTTCCGCAGGTCCGTGGCGTTGACCTGCGTGTGTCCGCTGAACCGTCTGATGAAGCGATCCAGGATGGTGGAGTTCAACCAGAGGCAGAGGCCGCGTGCCACCTCCTTCTCGATGCCCTCGCCACCGCTGTGGAAGACGTTCACGTGATTCTCGAAGCCGATCCGCTCGCACGCCGTCTCCTCCGGATCGAACACGGAAGCCACGACCCGGCGCTTCTCCTCCTTGGAGGACAAGCGCTTGACCACGACGTAATAACCGGATGGGAACGTCATCCTCTCGGTTTCTCCGTTGAGCATGATGGCGTTGTTCTTCTTGCTCCCGGAGACAGGCCAGACGATTCCACCCGCTCTCATGTGCAGGGGGTAAATGAGAGGCACCGCCCCGCCTGTCGGTAGGAGGCGCAGGTGTTCCTTGCTGCGAAAGTCCACAACACGGCCCGTGGAAACCTGGCAGTCGAGCTCGGAGAGAGTGGCCGGTAGATTCGCGTGCGCCGCAGCCAGCTGGGCGTCCTCCTCGTCCGCGCTGATGTGGACGAAGTGCTCGGGATCCGCCGGGTGCACCATGTCCTCGTACCGGACGGTACGGCTGCGCAGCTCGCCGGAGAGGTTCCTGCTGGTCGACACTGTCACTGTGCCGCGCTTCGCGGAATCCGTGCGGGTGGCCGAGACGACCACGTTCTCTTGCAGTACCTCGGTTTCGGCGAACAACTCGTTCCGAGCCTCGAACACATGCACGTGGTCGATGTGCATGCGACTGAGGAAGTACCTGCGGAACGGCCGGAAGTAGGCCCCGTTGGCGAAGCTTCGGGGTGTGATGGCCACCAGTTGGCCACCAGGGGCGAGGAGGTGGACGCCGAGGGCCATGAACGCCGAGTACAGATTCGACGTCTCGGTGCATGCTGCTGCCACTGCCCGACGTTCGCGGGAGTTCGCGGCGAGCTTCCGGTACGGAGGGTTCATGATCACTATGTCGAACGGCCCGCGAGCCTCCCCGAACAATCCGCCGGACTCGGTGGCCCATGCGATGAAGTCGCCTCGTACGAGGTTCACCTCGACGTGACTGCCGAGTGTGCGGGCTGTGTCGGCACAGTCTTCGAGGGTGGCCTCCAGGGCGCCGTGCAGCCGCGGATCCACCTCGCACGCCGTCACGCTGATCCGCGTCCCAGGGCGGTCGCGCAGGATCCGCGTGAGGAGGCACGCCGTGAGGGAACCGGTCCCGGCGCCGGGGTCGAGAACGCGGATGACGCCCGCAGCCTGCGGCCTGACGAGCGAGGCGATGAAGTCAGCGACGGGGGCGGGCGTGAAGTACTGGCCCAGTTTCGCGCGCTGCTCGCGGTCGAGCCCCGCCGACGACAGTTTCCTTCGCGCCTCCGCCCGGAGTACGAGGTCCGCCGCCACCGGTGGTGCTTCTGTCGCCATGGGCACAGCTTAGTCAGCGGTGTCCGCCAACCGAGTCGGTCGAGGAAACCCGTGCTTCCGTTGCTTTCGTGCCGTCGTCCGTCTTGACGAGGCCGCCCGCAGCCCCGTCGGCGGCACGGACGGTACCTCCCCGATGCGGGCCCGGAGCGCCTCCGTCTCGGTGTGGGCAGGGGACCGGGCCGAGGCCCATACGCGCTCGTATGACTCGATGTAGGTATTGAAGTAGGAGCCGTCCATGCGGCGTAGGTGTAGACAGGGCGTGAATGCCGCCAGCACGCCGTAGACATGGTCGTTGACGATCATTTCCTCGTCGAAACGGTAGATGGAGTTGTAGAGCGGTGTGTCGTGGAGCCGGATCTCCACTGTGCTCGGCATGTGCTGCTTGTAGTGGGCCATCACTGCGGCAACCCGTCCGGTGACTCCACCGCCAATTGGGTACTCGGTGTCCCGCACGCTCGCCCTGTGGGCACTCGGGTCGGGGAGGGGGAGGGGTGAGGGGGCGTTGGGCGGCCGGGTGACGGGGTGTGGTCGCACCTCTGGTCTGAGAGCGTCCGGCGGCCTTTAATGAAAGCGCTTACTGCGTTGTTGGGTGCGGGTGAGGAGGGTTCTTGTGATGCGATCTCGGGTGCGTGCGGGGGTCGTCGCGGCTGCGATGGGTGCCGGGCTCGTGCTCGGTGGCGGGGCGGCGGTGGCCGCGCCCGCGGGGCAGGAGGCGGGGGCGGTGAGTGCCCGGGTGATGGACTACTGGCAGTACCACGGGCACTACCAGCACCTCTCGGAGTGCGTCGCCGTGGGCGAGTCCTACCTGTACCCGACGCACCCCGGTGGCTCCGACGACTACGAGTGCGTGGCGAAGAACGGCGGGTGGGATCTGTACCTGATCTTCTTGACCTGAGCGGCACGGGCGGCGCGGAGGGCCGCCGCCGTGCGGGCGCCCGTCACCCGCCCGGCAGCCCTCTCCGCCGCACCGACACCAGCCACCCCTCCACACGCGCGGTGTCCGGGTGTTCGGGGAGAGGGCTGGTCGTGAGGGCGTCGTCGAGGCGGGTGGTGAGGCGGGACTGCCAGGTGGTGACTTCCTCCCAGGGGACCTCGCCGCGGCGGACCGCGAGGAGGCGGTCGCGGTCGGGGCCCGCGTCCGGGCGCGGGGTGCCGGTCTCCAGGAGTTCCGCGCCCGCCGCGAGCAGGCGCAGCATGTGCAGGACGTGCTTCCAGCGGGGCGCGCCCTCCCGTTCCCTGCGGGCGCGGGCCTTGGCGAACTGGGCGTGCGCGTACCGGGAGTAGGTGCGGTGGACCTCGGTGCGGGAGAGGAACGCGGGGGCGAGGTCGCGCAGTTCGGCGCCGAGCGGGGTGAGGTGCTCCACCAGCGGGCTGTGCAGGACGTCCAGCAGGTTGGGGTTCGCCGTCAGGGCGAGTTCGCAGAACCGTTCCACCTCCCAACTGAACCGTTCCGGCCCGGGGCCGTCCACATGGGTGGGCGGCTTGGCCAGGCGCCAGAAGGCGGTGGTGGGGGCGACGTAGACGCCGCGCCGGTCGGTGTCGGAGTCGGCGGTGGCCAGGCCGTGGGCGCGGGAGCCGACGACCACGGAGAGGATGGAGTGCCGCTCCACCAGGTGGTGGCCTGCTGTCATACGGTCATGCTGGCGGCGGGGGCGGCCGGGCGGCCAGCGGTTTTCCCCGCGGGCGGACGGTGCCGGTCGCTCAGGTCCCGCCCACCCGGGCCCTGGTCCGCGCGCGGACGTCCTCGACCAGCGGGCAGCGGGCGAACGCCTCGCTGACCTGGAGCAGCCAGCCCACCTCGGCCTCGAACGTGTCCGCCCGCGGGGCCTGCCCGATGCTGCCGCCGGGGCCGCAGGCGACGCGGGCCCGGGTGCACTCCACGGCCGCGGCGAGCGCCGCCGCCTCCTGCGCGGCGGCCAGCGCGGACGCCGGGACGGGGTGCCGGGCGGCCGCGTCCGCGGTCCAGGCGGGGGTGTCGGGGTGCCGGTAGGGGCGCAGGGCGAGGTAGGCGTCGCGGATCTCGATGACGCGGCGGTAGAGGGCGAACTCGGCGTCGCGGGGCGGCAGGGACCGGCCCGTGGCCCGGTCCGGCAGGGCGATGCCGGGCACGGCGGCGTGCAGCGCCGACCACAGCGGCTCCAGCGCGCGGTGGCGGCGGTAGGCCCGCAACCAGCGCGTCGGCGCGGTCAGGGCCGCGCCCCACCGGGCCGCGGTCGCGCCCAGCACGCCGAGGCCCAGGCACACAGCGCTCAGGGTCACGGCGACGGGGTCGTCGCCCGCGCCGCGCCGCCCGGTGAGCGCCATGCTCCTGACGCCCTCCGCGCCCCACAGCGCCCACAGCATGCCGACCGCTACGGCCGCGGTGATCAGGACCAGGCCCACCCTGAGGTGCCCGGGGCCGACGTGGCGCACATGTCTGGGCACCACCAGCAGGAACAGCGTCAGCGCCCACAGGCTGTACAGCCCGTACAGGGAGTCGAAGGCCATCACCGCGGCCCTGCCGGTGCCGTGCGCGACCACGGCGCCGTCCCGGAAGCCGGTGTGCGCGGCGACGAGCAGCACGGCGCAGCCCGCCGCGGTGACGGCGGTGAGGGGCAGGTGCCAGCGGCGGGCGAGGCGGCGCGCGTCCGCGGGCTCCAGGGTGAGGGCGGTGAGGGCCAGCAGGCACAGGGAGGCGATCATCAGCTCCCGGCCGAGCAGGAACGCCGTGTTGGGCACGGGGGAGACCGCTTCCAGCGCGCCGGTGACGACGGACGTGCGGACGGCCATGGCCGCGCCCACGCACAGGCCGAACCCGGCGAGCAGCTTGGAGACCCGGCTGGCGTGGCCGCCGCGGGCCATCCGCAGCTCGTACCCGGCCATCAGCGCGGCGACCAGCGTCGGGAGGAACGCCGCCACGTCACCCACGGGGCGGGTCCGGTGGGGGTGGGGGTGGGGGAGAGGCGGGGGGCGTGGGCGGCTGCGGTGGCGTGGAGGGCCGCGGCGCCGGTGACGCGAGGGGTGTCGCGGATACGGGGGACTTCGCGGGCGTGGGTGGTGTAGCGGGCGTGGGCGGCGCGGGTAACACGGAGGGCCCGGACAACGCGGACGGCCTGGGCGACGGGGATGACGCGGGTGACGCGGGTGACGGGGCCCGGCGCTCGCCCGGTCGTGCTGGTCCGCTCACGGGCGGCTCCTTCCCCCCGGGCCGCGGCCCCCGCCGCGCGGGTGGCTCTCGGGGAGCAGGGTAGCCCCGCGGCCCGGAGGGGCGCACGCCCGCGCGGTGGGGGTCTCAGGGTGCGCCGGGTGGGTGGGGATGCCCTGGGGGCATGGGGTGGCATGGCAGGGATCTGCCGGTTCGGGCGGACCGGTGGCGGCGGGGGCGGTGCCCTGCCTGCCAGGGAACTGGGATACCTGCCCGCGGTGCCGCGTCAGCAGAATCGGAGCGTGCCCGGCGGTGAGCGGGGTGGCGTCCGGACCTCCCGCTCACCGCCGCCCTCGCCGGCCCGCCGCCGCGGTGTCCGGGTGGGCGGCGGGCCGCGCGGGAGGCCCGGGCGCCGGACGTCCGCACCCCCGGGGCCGTCCGCACCCGAGGCCGCCCGTACACCCAGGACCCGTACCCAGGACCACGTACGACTTCTAAGACGACGCATCCACCACGCGGGCCCCCCGGGGGCCCGCCCCTCCCGAGCCGAAGCCCGCGAGCCGCGAGCCGCGAGCCGCGAGCCGAAGCCGCGAGCCGAAGCCCCAATGCGCCCCGAGCCCCGAGCCCCAACCCGCCCCCGGGCCCGGAGCCGCCCCGCCGCGAACCGGCACCCCACCCCAGCGCCCCTCGGAAGAAGGAGCCATCCGTGCATCTCATGGACGTGATGCAGGCCCGCGCGACCCCCGGCGCCGGGGTGATGCTGGCGTTGACGCGGCGCTGCCCGCTGTCCTGTCGGCACTGCTCCACCGAGTCCACGCTGGACAGCGAGGAGCACTCGGCGGCGATGTTCGAGCGGTTCGTGGGCACCTTCACCCCGCAGGAGCGCCCGGAGTTCGTGCTGATGTCCGGCGGCGAGGTGCTGCTGCGGCCGGGGCTGGTGGAGCGGATCGCGCGGCGGGCCGCGGAGGCGGGCAGCCGCAGCCACATCCTGTCGGGGATGTTCTTCGCCCGGCAGCGCCGCATCCCGGACCGGATCCGCCGGGCCATCGACGCCGTGGACCACTTCTCGGCCAGCCTGGACGTCTTCCACGAGGAGCAGGTGCCCCGCGCGGCGGTGCTGCGGGTGCTGCGGGAGCTGCTGGACGAGGGCAAGGACGTCAGCCTCCAGGTGGTGGGGATGGACGAGGACGACCCGTACCTGGCGGAGGTCACCGACGACATCAGGACCACCCTGGAGGACCGGGCGCCGGTGTGGGTGTCCCTGGTCGGCAACGCGGGACGGGCCACCGAGTGGCTGCCCGAGCTGCGGCCGGGGCCGGACCGGGCGGCCGGGGCGGGCGGGCCGTACCGCGCGGACCCGGTGCCGTGCGAGATCGCGTCCTGGCCGCTGGTGTCCTTCGACGGCACGATCGTGGCCTGCTGCAACCAGAACGTCGTGGACGGCCTCGGCGGGCGCCTGCCCGCGCACCTGCGGCTCGGGCACGCCGCCACCGACGGCTGGCCCGCCGTGGCGCGGCGGCAGCGCACCCGTCACCTGCTGCGCGGGGTGCGGGCGTTCGGGCCGAAGTACCTGGCGGAGCGCACCGGCGGGCGGGTCTGCTCCGGCTACTGCGAGAGCTGCCACGCCCTGTCGGAGGACCCCGCCGCGGTGGCCGAGGCGGAGCGGTTCATGGACGCCCCCGGCACCCAACTGCTGGAGGAGCGCATCGCCGAGCTGGTCGGGGAGGCGGGGCCGCTGGGCCTGGCCCGGACCTTCGGCACCCGCAGATACGCCGAGCTGCTGACGCTCGGCTACACCCCCGGCGACCGCGCCGGCCGGATCGTGGGAGGCCCGGCGTGCGCCGTCTGAGATTCGCCGACCTGGAGGCGGGGCGGCGCGAACGCGGCACCCTGGCCCTGCTGTTCATCACCGACCGGTGCCCGGTGGGCTGCGGCCACTGCTCGGTGGACTCCCGCCCCGACAGCCCGCGCATCACCGACTTCCCGCTGTTCGAGGAGGTCGTCGAGGGCCTGTGCGCGCTGCCCACCGCGAAGGTGGTGGGCATCTCGGGCGGTGAGCCGTTCGTGGAGCGCCGGGGCCTCGAGCTGGCCTCCCGCCGGATCACCGAGTCCGGCAAGGAGCTGATCCTGTACACCAGCGGGTTCTGGGGCGGGCGCGGCGAGGACGCCGGTACGGCCGGGCGGGCGCCCCAGTGGGCCAGGGCGGTGATCCGCCGGGCCGGCGCCGTCTACCTCAGCACGGACGCCTACCACGAGGCGTCCGTGCACGAGGACCGGTTCGCCGAGGCGGCCAGGACGGTCGCCGCCGAGGACGTGTGGCTGGTGGTGCAGGTCGTCAACGAGCCGGAGATGGTGGAGCGCGCCGGGCAACTGCTGACGCTGGCGTTCGGCGCGGACTGGGCGAGCCACGCCGAGGTCGCCACCGCCCCGCCGCTGCCCTACGGCCGGGCCCGCGACCTGGAGTCGCCTGCGTTCCGCCGCCCCCGCCCGCGCCGCAGGGCCGAGGCGTTCGGGGTGTGCCCCACCGCGAACGTGCCCGTCATCCGCTACGACGGCACCGCCGTCATGTGCTGCAACGAGATGGTGATCACCGGCGCCGGGCCGCGCCGGATCCGCCGCCGCTGCGCGGACCGCGCCGAGGTCACCGCGGCCCTGTCCGGCTTCACCGGTGACTCCCTCTACCGCGCCATCGGGACGGTCGGCCCGGGGCTGCTCACCGCCCACCCGCGCTACCAGGACCTGGCGGGGCGGGAGTTCGCCAGCGTGTGCGAGCTGTGCTGGGTGATGGCGCGGCGGGCGCCGGAGGAGCCGAGGGACGGCCTGATCGACGCGATCCGGGTCCTGGGAGAGGAGCGAGTGGGATGACCGCGCACACGAACGGCAGGCCCGGGCAGGACCGGCGCACCGGCTGCTCGGCCCGGCTGCGGGCCAAGATCCAGTTGGTGATGCCGGAGTTCGGCGCCGTCAGCCGCCGCCTGTGGTCGGTGCCCGAGGTGGCCGAGCTGTACCCGGAGTACCTGTGCGTGCTGCACACCACGGTCCGGTCCACCGTCCCGCTGATGGAGGCCGCCCTGGCCCGCTCCCGGGCCCTGGCCGAGCGGGGCGACCCGGTCGGCGAGCTGCTGGTGCCGTACTGGGAGCGGCACATCCGCGAGGAGAGCGGCCACGACGAGTGGCTGCGCGAGGACCTGGCGGCGATCGGCCGCGACCCGGACGAGCCGCTGCGCCGCCTGCCCGGCGCCACCGTGGCCACCCTGGTCGGCAGCCAGTACTACTGGATCCTGCACTACCACCCGGTCGCCCTGCTCGGGCACATCGCGGTGGTCGAGGGCAACCCGCCAAGCCGCGAGGTCGCCGAGCTGCTCGGCGCCCGCACCGGCCTGCCCCGGGAGGGCTTCCGCACGCTGCGGCTGCACTCCGCGCTGGACGTCAGGCACCGCGACGAGCTGTTCCGGGTGATCGACGCCCTGCCGCTGACGGAGCTTCAGGAGCGCGCCCTCGGGCTGTCCGCGCTGCACACCATGGACGCCCTGGTCACCCTGTTCCGGGACCTGGCGGACGCCTTCGGCCCCGGCGCGCGCAGCACCGTCCCGCCGCTGCCGAGGCCCGCCCCCGCCGCCTGAGCGCCCACCGCCCGACCCCCCGCCGCCTGAGCGCCCACCGCCCGAGCCGCCGTCCCCGACCCGCCGAGCAGGGAGGACCAGCATGGCCCGCGTCGAGTTCGCCGCACCACTGCGCCACCGCCGGTTCCGCCTGCTCTACGGCGGCACCGCCGTCTCCGCCATCGGCGACTGGATGGACTACCTGGCCCTGATCGTCCTGATCAGCTTCCGGTGGGGCGGCGGCCCCGGCGACCTGGCCGCGCTCGCCCTGGCCATGGTGGCGCCCTGGGTGCTGATCGCGCCGGTGGCGGGGGTGCTCGCCGACCGGGTCGCCGACAAGCGGCGGGTGCTGATCCTCACCGACCTGGCGCGCTGCGCCCTGGTCGCCGGGTACCTGGCGGCGCCCGGCATCGAGGTGCTGCTGGTCCTGGTGTTCTGCAAGAACGCCTGCTCGACGCTGTTCAACCCCACCTACCAGGCGACCGTGGTGCGGGTCGTGCCCAAGGACGACCTGCTCCAGGCCACCGCGCTCGGGGTGTTCACCGGGCAGATCGCCAAGGTCGTCGGGCCCGCGCTGGGCGGCCTGGTGGTCGCCGGGATCGGCGTGCGCGGCGCGTTCGCCGTGGACGCGCTGACCTTCCTGGTGTCGGTGGCGTTCCTGTCCCGGCTCGACCTGCCGCCGCGGGCCCCGGAGCCGGCCCCCGGCGACGGGCCCGCCGGGGCGGCGGGCAGCGGCCGGGGCGGGCGGGCGCGGGGCCTGTGGGCGGAGTTCGCCGAGGGGCTGCGGTTCATCGCGCGCAGCCCGGCGCTGCTCACCGTCACCCTCAGCATGGCCGCGACGCTCTTCCTGGTCCTCACCTTCGACACCCTCTCCCCGCTGGCGCTGATGGAGCTGGGCATCGACGAGTCCACGCTCGGCCTGGTGGTCGCGTCCGTCGGCGCGGGCGCCATGTGCGGGGCGTTCGCCACCGCGCAGTGGGGCCGCGGACTCGACCCGTTCAAGGTCATGGGCGCGGGCCAGTTCGCCACCGGGCTGCTGGTGTGCGGCATCGGGGCGGCGGTGGCCGCCGAGTGGTCGGGGCCGCGCGCGGTGT
This sequence comes from Streptomyces capparidis, assembly GCF_054782095.1. NCBI lineage: Bacteria > Bacillati > Actinomycetota > Actinomycetes > Kitasatosporales > Streptomycetaceae > Streptomyces > Streptomyces capparidis. The sequence continues at coordinate 256,649 of NZ_BAAGTD010000002.1, forward strand.
GGACCGTCTACGCCTTCGGAATCGGCCTGGCCTCCTCCGGGATCATGGTCGTCTACCCGTACGTGCTGCGCCGCGAGACACCCGAGCGGCTGATGGGACGGGTCGCCGCGGCCACCGGCGTGCTGCCCACCGTCCTCCAGCTCGGCGCCCCGCCGCTGAGCGCGGCCCTGGTGGTCTGGCAGGGCCTCACCTTCGTCCTGATGTACGCCGGGGGCGGGCTCGCCGTGATCGGGCTGCTGCTGTGGCTGTGGCGCACCGGCCGCCGCGCCCCGGCGCCCGCCCCCTCCCCCGACCGGCCGGCCGCCCCGAAGAGCCCGGCCGCACCGACTCCGGCGCGCCAGTCCGCGCCGGTGGCACCACCCGGCACCACACCCGAGCACACCACAGCCGCACACACCACAGCCGAAGGAGCACCCATGAGCGACAACCTCAACGCCCTCAACGCCGCCGGCATCCCCACCGGCCGGATCCCGGAGAGCCAGCGCGACGTGCTGGCCGGCCTGTCCGCGGAGGAGGTCGCGGTGCTGACCTCCGTCAAGGAGCGCATGGAGGCGGCCGTCGAGGTCCAGGCGCACACGGAGAAGGAGAACGAGGGCACCGACATCGGCGTCGTCATCTGGTGACACCGCCCGCCCGCCGCGCGGGGTGGACCGGCCGCTGCCCGGCACCCCGCGCGGCAGGCACCCGCCGCCCGACGACCAACGGAGGAAGACGATGTCCCCCCACGACGAGACGGCCGGGAACCTGGCCGCGCTGCGCGACGCGGGCTTCCCCGTCGACGCGCTCCCGGACGGGCAGCGCGAGGTGCTGGCCGGCCTGTCCGCCGACGAGGTCGCGGTGCTGACCTCCGTCAAGGAGCGCATGGACGCCCACGCCCCCGAGGTGGAGGCCCACTCCGCCGAGCCGATCATCGGCGGCGTCCTGTTCTGAACCGGGCGCGCCGCCGCGAACGGCGGCGCCCGCCCGGAGGAAGGAGCGGACCATGCACAGCCCGGGCCCACGACTCGACACACCCGCCTCCCGGCGCACCGTCAGCGTCGTCTTCTGCGACATGACCGGCTCGACCGCGCTCAGCGAACGCCTCGACCCGGAGGCCCTGCGGCACGTCATGCTCCGCTACTTCACCCGGATGCGGATGTGCGTGGAGGACCACGGCGGCACCGTGGAGAAGTTCATCGGCGACGCGGTGATGGCCGTGTTCGGCGTGCCGGTGGTGCACGAGGACGACGCGCTGCGCGCCGTGCGGGCCGCCCTGGACATGCGCGCCTCGCTGGACAGCCTCAACGCGGAGCTGCTGGCCGAGCTCGGCACCACCGTCGCCGTGCGCATCGGCGTGGACACCGGCGAGGTCGTCGCCACCGTCACCCCGGGCGCCGACCAGGCGCTGGTGGCCGGGGAGACGGTGAACGTCGCCGCCCGCCTGGAGCAGCACGCCGAGCCGGGCGAGATCCTGGTCGGCGCCGCCACCCGGGCGCTGGTGGACGCCGAGGTGGAGACCGAGCCCGTGGAGCCGCTCACCGTGCGCGGCATCTCCCGGCCGGTGCCCGCCTGGCGGGTGGTGCGGGCCAGGGACCTGGTGCCCGGGGTGCGCCGCGGCAACGACTGCGCCCTGGTGGACCGGGTCACCGAACTCGACGCCCTGCTGCGCGAGCACCGCGCCGCCTCCCTCACCCGCACCTGCCGCCTGGTCACCCTGCTCGGCGACCCCGGCGTCGGCAAGTCCAGGCTCGCCCGCGCCTACGCCCAGGAGGCGCTGCGCCGCGGCGCGCTGGTCGCCGTCACCGGCTGCCCCCCGTACGGCAGCCCGGGGCCGCTGGCGCCGCTCGCCCCGCTGCTGGAGCAGTCGGCCGCCGGGCTGCCCGGCACCGGCGGCTTCCACGAGCGGGCCGCCGCGGCGCTCGGCGGCGGCGAGGCGGCCGGGTCCACCGCGCGGCTGCTGGACCGGCTGCGCCGCGGCGAGGCGCCCGGCACCCGGCCCGAGGAGGTGGACGCGGCCCTGGCCCGCCTGTTCGCCGCGCTGGGCCGGGACCGCACCGTGGTGGCCGTGCTCGACGACGCGCAGTGGGCCGAGCCCGACCTGCTGGACGCGGTGGAGCGCCTGGCCGCCGGGGTGGGGCCCGCCTCGGTGGTGCTGCTGTGCGTGGCCAGGACCGAACTGCTCGACCACCGCCCCGACTGGGCGCGGAACACCCCCGCGGGCAGGCTGCCGCTGGGCCCGCTCGGCGCCGACGACTGCCGCAGCCTGGTGGCGCTGCTGCACCCCGCGGGCGAGGTGGTGGCGCATCTGGCCGGGGACGGCGTGGCCGAGCGGATCGCCGAACGCGCCGGGGGCAACCCGCTGTTCGTCGAGCAGATCGTGGCCATGCTGCGGGACGGCGGCAGCCCCGACGCGGTGCCGCCGTCCGTGCGCGGCGTGATGGAGGCCCGCCTGGACCGGCTGCCCGCAGGCGAGCGGGCGTTCGTCGAGTGCGCCGCCGTGGTCGGCCGCGAGGTGCCCCTCGCGCAGGTGCGGGTGGTGTGGCGGGAGGCCGCGCCGGACGGGGCCGACCCTGACCCGCTGCTCGCCGCCGTCACCCGGCGCGGGCTGCTCGAACCCGACCCCGTCGACCCGTCCGCGCACCGCTTCACCAGCCAGCTCCTCCAGGAGGTGGCCTACGCGGGGCTGCCCCGCGCCACCCGGGCCGAGCGGCACGAGCGGCTCGCCGCGTGGCTGCTGGACCGGCCGCACGGCGAGGTGGACCACGTCACCGTCGGCGGCCACCTGGAGCGGGCGTTCCGGCAGCGCCACGCCCTGGGCGTGCTCGACCGGCGGGCCAGGGACACCGGCGCCGCCGCCACCGACCACCTCACCGCCGCCGGGGCCGCTGCCCTGGCCCGCGGCGAGGTCCGCTGGGCGGGCGCCCTGCTCCAGCGCGCCCGCGCCGTGGACGACGCCTGCGCGGACGACGCCTGCGCGGACGGCGACCCCGGCCGCCCCGCCCGCCTGGACCTGCGCACCGCGCTCGCCGAGGCGCTGGTCGCCACCGGCAGGACCGAGGAGGCCGTCGCCGCGTTCCGGGCCGTGCACGACGAGGCCGTCGCCGCGGGCGAGCAGGCCACCGCCGCCCGGGTCCGGCTCCAGCTCGCCTACCTCGACCCCGGCCACCCCGGCGTCGGCGCGCCCCTGGACGTGGCCCGCGCGGCGCTGCCCGTGCTCGCCGGGGCGGGCGACGACCTCGGGCTCGCCCGCGCCTGGCTGCGCGTCGGCCAGGCCCACCAGAGCGCCGGACGGTACGCCCGGGCCCTGGACGACCTGGTGCGCGCCCTCGACCACGCCGGGCGGGTCGGCGCCGAGCTGGAGCGGGCGGGCACCGTCGGCGCGCTCGGGGTGTCGCTGTGGCTCGGCCCCGAGCCGGTGCCCGCCGCGCTGGACCGGTGCGCCCGGCTGCTCGCCGCCGAACTCGACGGGCGGCGGCTCGCCCAGGCCGCGCTGTCCTGCCCGATGGCGGTGCTGCTCGCCACCCGGGGCCGGTTCGACGAGGCCCGGGACCGGCTGGCGCTGGCCACCGGCACCCTGCGCGACCTCGGGCACCTGTTCGCCGTCCCGGCCGTGGACGTCTTCGCCGCCAACGTCGAGGCGCTCGCCGGGCGGTGGGCGGACGCCGAGGCGCTGCTGCGCTCCGCGCGGGAGGACCTGCGGCGGCTCGGCGACGCCCAACTGCTGGCCACCGCCACCCGCGACCTCGCCCGGGTGCTGCTGGACCAGGGCAGGCACGACGAGGCCCGGCAGGTCGCGGGGCCCGCCGACGCCGAGCACACCCCGGACTCGCCCACCGCGGCGGCCGAGCTGCACGCCCTGCACGGCAGGGCGCTGGCCCGCCGCGGCGACGCCGACGCCGCCCTGGCCCACCTGGACGTCGCGCTCACCGCGGCCCGCGGCACCGAGTCCCCGCTCAGCCTCGCCGCCGCCGAACTCGACCTGGCGCACGCCCTCACCGACCTGGCCCGCGCCGCCCCCGACGGCGCGCGGCCGAGGGAGCGGGCCCGCGCCGCCGCGTCGTCCGCGCACCGCCGCCTGACCGACAAGGGCCACCTCGTCGGCGCCGCCCGGGCCGAGCGCCTCGCATCCGCCCCGACCGAGGGAGCAGGCCCGTGACCGCGCCGCCGCTGACCTGGAAGCTCGTCGGCCGCGGCCCCGAGGACATCGCCCTCACCACCCCGTGGCCGCAGGACCCCACCCCCGAGTACGCCTGGGGCGGCTCCACCGGCGCCGGGGTGCGGGTGTGCGTGGTGGACTCCGGCGTGGACGGCGACCACCCGCTGGTCGGCCCGCTCGCCGGGTCCCACGTGGTGCGCCGCGACGGGTCCGGCGACCTGACCGTCGTCCCCGACACCGAGGGCGACTCCTGCGGCCACGGCACCGCCTGCGCCGGGGTGGTGCGGCAGGTGGCGCCGGAGTGCGAACTGCACAGCCTGCGGGTGCTGGACTCCGGCCTCACCGGGGCGGGCGACGCGCTGATCGCCGGGCTGCGCTGGGCCGTCGAGCAGCGCTTCGACGTGGTCAACCTCAGCCTGTCCACCACCCGCCGCGGCTTCGCGCCCGCGCTGCGCGAACTCGCCGACCACGCCTACTTCTCCGGCGTGGTCCTGGTCGCCTCCGCGCACAACACGCCCGTGGAGAGCTTCCCGTGGCGGTTCTCCTCCGTGCTGTCCGTCGGCAGCCACGAACGCGAGGACCCCGACCTGGTCCTGTACAACCCCGCCCCGCCGGTGGAGTTCTTCGCCCGCGGCAGCAAGGTCACCGTGCCCTGGCCCGGCGGCGGCACCACCGTCTGCTCCGGCAACAGCTTCGCCACCCCCTACGTGGCCGGGCGCTGCGCCCTGATCCTGTCCCGGCACCCGGGCCTGCGCCCGTTCCAGGTCAAGCACCTGCTCATGCTCACCTCGGCCAATGTGAGGGAAACCCGATGACCGACGACGGACCGCTGCGGCCCGCCAGGCCCGACGAGTTGCCGCCCGACGAGTTCACCCTCAGCCACCGCAGGCTGCTCCAGTCGGTGGTGGAGGTGGCGCGGGCCATCTTCGAAGCCCAGGCCAGCTCCATCTTCCTGCTGGACGAGGACCGCGACGAGCTGGTCTTCGCCGCGGTGGCGGGCCAGGGCGAGGAGTTCCTGATCGGCAGGCGCTTCCCCGCCTCCCGCGGGATCGCCGGATGGGTCGTCCGCTCCCGCCAGCCCGTCACCGTGGACGACCTGTCCGGCCGCACCGGCTTCGCCCGCGACATCGCCGAGGCCACCCACTACGTCCCGTCCGCCCTGATGGCCGCCCCCCTGCTGTGCGGCGAGCGCGTCCTCGGCGTTCTCGAAGTCCTCGACCGCGACCCCGACCTGCGCACCTCCCTGGCGGGCATGGACCTCCTGGCCCTCTTCGCGGGCCAGGCCGCCCTCGCCCTGGAACTCACCGAACACCACAACCGCCACCTCCACCACTCCGCCCTCGGCGCCCTCGTCGGCCACCTCGACGACCTCCCCGCCGACCGCCTGGACGCGGGCCGCCGCCTACTGGACGCGCTGCGGGACGTGCTGGCGTGAAGGGGACGGACGGACCGTCACTGCGAAGTTGAGGTCAGCTCGGGCCGGCCGGTGCCACTGCCTGCCCCTCTTCCAGAGGGTCACCGATCCGTTCGAGCACTTCGCGGGACAGCGTCTGGAACTCCTTGAAGCAGGTCTTCACGTACTGCTGGGTACTGCCCAGGGCGCCGTCGGCCGGTTTCAGATCGAACATGGGCTTCCTCGCGTCGTGCGACAGCGGCATCAGGCTCCGGTAGTTCCGCATGGTCGCGATGCGGTGATCGCTGTGGTGGTTGGGCTGCGCCTCGTCGAGAACCGCCGAGGAGTAGACCCATGGGATCCGTTTCAGCCACCGTTCATACGCCTTGACCGGCCGGTCGAGGCGCATCTCCGGCTGCATGATCACGTACCCGAGGGGCCGCATCTCGGCTTGGGGTGCGGAGATGTTCTGCGGCACCCTGGGGAGGACGAGTTGCTGCCAGTCGGTACGCCACTGGCGCAGTGTCGGCCCCAGGTTGCTGAGGCCCTTGAGCGAGAACAGGTCCGCGGCCAAGGGCATCAGTACCGTGTCGGCGGAGATCAACGCGGCCCGGTTGATCGCTCCCAGGTTGGGGCCGACGTCGATCAGCACGACATCGGCGTCCACGGCCCGCGCGGCCTGCTCCATGATCCGGTGGAACGCCGTCGATGTACGGATGGCCGCGATGTCGCCCGCGTAGGCACGGGACCACTCGTTGGACAGCTTGTCCTCGAAGCGGCTGAGGTCGAGGCTGCCGGGCAACAACCAGAGGTCCGGCTGGAGCCTGACGGGCTCGACAGCCGCGATGTCACCCATCCCTTCGAGGATGGGACGGACGGCGTCGGCGATGGTCTGCCCGCTGCGAACCCGTCCGGCCCCGGGGAGGCCCGCCGGTACCGCGCCCTGGTTGATGAGCTCGGAGGGGTTCTCCCAGAGCTCCTCGATCTCCGTCTCGTCCAGGCACATGGAGGTCAGGTTCGCCTGCGGGTCCAGGTCCACGGCGAGAACGCTCAGGCCGAGGCGCCGGATCATGTGGGCCAGGTGGTAGGTGAGGGTGGTCTTTCCCACGCCTCCCTTGTTGTTGAACAGCGCGATCGATGTCATGCGGCCCTCCTGATCACGACGACCCACGACGAATCGTCCACCTCGAACTCGGCGGGCGGATTCCCGTTGTCCTCCAGTGCCCTCCTTACTCGCCCGATGCCCCGGCCGAACCGGTTCACATATCCGAGCCCCTTCATCGCGGCTGCCAGGGACGGATTGCGGTAGTCGGTGACACGGTCGAAGTTGTCACCCCGGACCTGCCCGAACGGCCCGCCGGGATTGGTGATCTCAATTCGGTCGTCGAACCAGACGATCCGGGTCGGCGCGTAGGAGGTCTCGTAGTTCCGGTGCATGAGCGCGTTCATGCACAGCTCGCGCAACGCATCGAGCGGGTAGTCCGGGCGGGGTGTCTCCCGGAAGCCGTCCTCCGCCAGCCTCGTGCGCAGATTACTGCGGATGAGGGGTTCCAGACGCGCCGAGAGCCCTACCAGGTTCTGTCGGAGTTCCTGCTCGTCGACGATCGGGGCGTCGAGGTCGGTGCCCTGGTAGCGGACGAACTGTACGTAGGCCCCGGGTACATGACTGGTGGGATCGAGTCCGACCACCAGCACACCGAGGGTGGTCGGCGTGCCGTCGGAGGTTACGAGGTGGAGTGAGGAGAGCTGAAGGTCGATGGGGCGGCCGTTCTCCTCGATGACGTCCGGGGCGACCATGGAAGGCAGATACGACTGCCGGAACACATTCAGATCCAGGTCATCGACGCGGGCCAGCTCCAGCGGGCGCGTGTCGAAGGGGCGGTCCTTGGCTCGTCGCCGCTCAGTGAGAACCCGTTCGTCCTCCCGGTTGGCCTTGCGCGTGGTGGGGCCCGGGCGAACCCAGATGACACCGTCGAACCGCACCGGCGGGGTCGCGGACGCGGCCACGTGGAGCCGGACGACGGGTTTGCCTCGGTAGACGGCTCGCTCGACCGTGAGGGACGGACGGTCGAGGATGAGGCCGGAGTCCCGGATCTCGGTGAGCTGGAGGAGCGCGCGATCGCTCAGGTCGACGTCGTCGACAGGCATACCCTTGTCGTCCACTCCCACGAGGATGTCCCCCCCACCACGACCAGTCAGGTCGTTGGCCATGGCGCACACCGCGTTACCGATGGCGTCACCCCGTTTGCCCTCGCGCTTGGGGCTGCGCTTGAACTCAAGGCAGGCGGATTCCTGGGTTCCCAGCAAGTCGGCCAGATCCACGTCTTCGTCGCTCACGGCCTCATTCTGCCGTGCCGACCCACGCTCCGACCGGGAGGCGGGCGACGGTTTCCGGGCTCGCGAGCCCCCGTCGGTCCACCCGGACCTCGTCGGGGACCATGCCGACCAGGCCCCCGCGAGGGCCGACGGGTGCGACTGCGGCGCCGCCCTGCTGACGGCCCAGGGCAGGACGACGCAGACAGCAGGGGCCGGTGCCCTCGTCAGCGCCCGACGGCGAAGGCCACGAAGGCGGCCCAGGCCTCGGGGGTGAAGGTGAGGTGGGGGCCGCCAGGGTTTTTGGAGTCGCGGACGTGGATGGTGGCGGGGGTGGCGGCGACCTCGATGCACTCAGGGCCGTCGTTGGTGCTGTGACTGCTCTTGACCCAGTTCACGGGGGCCGTCACCCCCTTTGGGCGGCGAAGGCCACGAAGGCCGTCCATGCCTCAGGAATGAACGCGAGTTGCGGGCCATCGGGGTTCTTCGAGTCCCTGACATGGATCGCGCCGGGGCTCGCCGCTACCTCCACGCAGTCCGGCCCATCGTTGCTGCTGTAGCTGCTCTTGATCCACTTCAGCGTCGGCTTCGAGGTCATGTCTCTCCCAGCACTTTCTCGATGAAGGCTAGCGACTCGCGCGGCGTAAGGGCTTGGGCCCGGATGATCCCATAGCGCATCTCAAGGACGTGGACCTCCCTGGGGTTGGAGACCACGCGGCTGGTGAGCTGGGCTTCGGAGTACCCCACCGTGTTGCCGTCGTTGAGCTTCAGGACGCGAAGCTCGCCAGCCATTCCGGCGTGGTCCTCACGGTCCGTCGGCATGACCTGGATCTCCACGTGCCGCAACCGGCCCAGCTCCAGGAGGCGTTCGAGCTGCCGCCGCAACACCATCTTGCCTCCGATCGGGCGCCGTAGCGTCACCTCTTCCTGGACAAATGTCAGCGTGGGCAACGGAGTCCGGGCGAAGATATGCTGCCTGGCCATACGGGCCGCCACCTGCCGGTCGATCTCGTCCTCGGTGTACGACGGCCGCCGCATCTCGAACAACGCCCGTGTGTACTCCTCCGTCTGAAGCAGGCCATGCATGTTGTGGTTGCTGTACGCCCCCAGCTCGACCGCTTCCGCCTCCAGCCTCGCCAGATCCCGCACCTTCTTCGGATACCTGGCCTCCGCCACATCCCCCTTCATCGCCGAGATGCGCCCGCCCGCGCCCAGGGCCTTGTCCGCGTTGTCCAGGAACTCCGGCTTGGGGATGCGGCGGCCGCGTTCCACCGCGCCGACCATCTCCTCGCCGTAGCCGATCCTGGCGCCCAGCTCGGCCTGCTTCAGCCCGGCGGCCTCGCGCCAGAGTTTGATCTGGCGGCCGACCGCCCGCACCACCGGCCCGGTGTCGTCGTCCAGGCCCGGGTCCCACCCGGGGCCGTCCGCCCCGTCCGTGGTGTAGTCCTTGCCCGTTCCGCCGCTGCTCAGGGTCATGCCGCCCCCACCTCCGACGCGTCCGAGTCCAACGCCGCCCGCGCCGGGCGGGTCACGGCGGACCGGCCGGACAGATGCCGGACCACGGCCGCACGGTCACCCTCGGTACAGGCGTCGCTGCTTTTCAGCCTAGACACGCCTCGCCACGCTCAGTGACGTGAATGAGCAAATCACCCGAACCGACACGTCCGCTTCCCCCGCCCCGGCGCCCCTGCGCCGCTTCACCGTCCGGCTCCCCGGCACCCCCGCCGGGGCCCGCCAGGCCCGGATCCTGGCCTGCCGCCGACTCGCCGACTGGGGCGTGCCGCCCGACGACGCCCGCCTCGTCATCGCCGAACTGTGCGCCAACGCCGCCCTGCACGGCAGCGACCCGGGCCGGACCTTCCGCCTCGCCTTGACCCTCACCGGCGCGGACAGGCTCAGGATCGAGGTGGCCGATTCCCGCCCCGCGCACCTCCCCGCCGTCCGCCGCCCCCACGACACCGACGGCCGATCCGGCCACGGCCTGCGCATCGTCCAGCAGCTCGCCGACACCTGGGGCGCCTCCAGCGGCCCCGGGCACGGGAAGACCGTCTGGGCGGAGCTGGGCCTTCGGACCTGAACCGGAGGCCGGGCGGGCGGGCTGCGGTGGGCCTGGCCTTCGGGGTTTCGGGAGATCTAAACCCCAGAACCTCGAGGAAAGAACCTCGGAAAACCCCACCCATCCCCGCCCAAACCTCACCCATGTCACTCAGTCGGGTGAATCGGCTTAACTCGGCTGGCGAACGGACGCTCAGGCAGGGCAGGCTCCCGCTCGTCAGAGCACCAGAAAACGCGCGGCCCCCGGCCGGGAGTAGCGATCCCGATCGAGGGCCTTACCACCCAGGAAGCGAGACCTTCCCGATGGCTGAACAGCAGCTTAGCGTCCGCACGCGAACCGTTCTCGTCGTTCGCCGATCCGCCGGGGGAGTCATTCGAGTGAGTGAGCACCAGCCCGACCAGTACACGATCATCGGGGACCACCTCACGCAGCATGCCGAGCTCTCCCTGATCGCGATCGGTCTGGGCGTGTACCTCCAGTCGCTGCCCGACGGCGCCCAGGTGGACATCAGGACCCTGACCGAGCGCTTCCCCGAGGGGCGGAACCGTGTCGCCGCCGCCCTGCGGGAGCTGGAGCAGCACGGGTACATCAAGCGGGAGCGGGAGCGCACCCCCGAGGGGCAGATCGTCACTCGCACCTACGTCTTCAACAACCCCGAGGCCACCCGTGCCCGCATGGCTCGGGAAGCCGCCGCCCGGCGGACGCAGCGCCCGGGTCTTGCCGCCGTGCCCGACGCCCCCGAGGAGCCCGAACCACCCCGCTCCGAAACCCCGCCCGCCCCCGCCGCCACCCGTCCCGCACCGCCGCCCGCGCACGGGCAGCCCCGGCCGCCCGCCTCCGAAGAGGACCGCACCGCGGCGGCCGTCCTCGCCGAGCTGCGCCGACACGATCCCCGGTTGCTGCTCTCCCAGCGGGACGTGCACCGCCTCACCCCGGCCGCCGCCACCTGGCTGCGCCGCGGCGCGGCCCCCGAGGCCCTGCGCCGCGCGCTGACCGCGAGCATCCCGCCCGACCTGCGCCACCCCGCCGCCCTCCTCGCGCACCGCCTCACCGCGCTGCTCCCGCCGCCTCTCCCGGCCGCGGCCCAGGCCCCACACACGCGCCCCGACCCGTTCCAGACCTGCGACGGCTGCGACCGCGCCTTCCGCGCCCCGGCACCGGGCCTGTGCCGCGACTGCGGCGCGGCGGACGGCCCCACGACGGCACCGACCGCCGCCTAGCGACGTGCCCGGAGACGCCGAGCGCCGCCGGGGCGGCGAGGCCCGGCGGCGCTTCGTGGAACTGGCGCGGGAGTGGGACGAGGAGGACTTCTGGCGGTGCCATGCGGCGGAGAAGGAGCCTCCGGAGCCTCCTCACTCCTCCGGCAGCAGCAACCCCCGCTCATAGGCCCGCACCAGGCGGCGGGGGACCAGGTGCTGGCGGCCCTCGATGGTGATCGGGACCAGGTCGGGGGTGGTCGCCTTCCACTGGGCGCGGCGGTGGCGGGTGTTGCTGCGGGACATGCGGCGCTTGGGGACTGCCATGGCGGGGTCCTTCCGGGGCGGGCGGGCGGGTCAGCGGGGGGTGCTGCCGTAGGGGAGGAGGGCCATCTCGCGGGCGTTCTTGATGGCGCGGGCGAGGGCGCGCTGCTGCTGGACGGTGACGCGGGTGACCCGGCGGGAGCGGATCTTGCCTCGGTCGGAGATGAACTTCCGCAGCAGCTCGGTGTCCTTGTAGTCGATGTAGGTGATCCCGGCGGCGTCCAGCGGGTTGGGGCGGGGCTTGCGGCGGTCGGTCGCGGGGCGGTGCTTGGGCATGGGGTGCTCCGGGGGCGGGTCAGTCGGCGGGGGACAGCAGGTCGTCGAAGGCGCGGGAGAGGGTGCGCCACGCGGCGGGGCCCGCGGCGTACTCCTCGTCGGTGAGCAGGCAGGAGTCCAGCAGCGCGGTGAGGTTGTCCCGGTCCAGGTCGGGCGAGGTGAACGCCAGGTGCTGGGCGCGGTCGCCGTGCTCGGGGTGCCAGTCCACCGCGGCGGCGGCGCGGCGCACGGGCGGCACCAGCTCCCAGGCGGCGTCGGGCAGCGCGGCCAGCCACGGGCCCGCCTCCTCCACGCACAGGGCGCCGCCCGCCGCGTCCCACGACAGCAGGGTGTCGGGCCGGTCGGCGAGCCACAGGCGGCCCCGGCTGCGGGCGGCGGCGCAGGTGATGTCCTCCAGCGCGTCGTGCAGCCGACCGGGGTGGAACGGGCGCACCCGGTGCCACACCAGGGTGGACACCCCGTGCTCGTCCGCCTCCTGCGGCAGCAGCGCGCACGCGGGGTGCTGCCGGTCGGCGGCGGCCTCGGTGTCGAAGCCGGCGAGCGCGGCGGGGGCCAGCAGGCCGCGGCCGAGGGGGACCCGGTGGGCTGTGGGGTGGAGCTGGCGCAGCAGGGCGAGGTCGCCGGGGTCGGGGGAGGCGTCGGCGGCGAGGGCGAGCACGGGGGCGTACTCCAGTTGCCGGACGAGGGTGTCGGCGACGGTGCGCTCGTCGGTGGGCGCCGCGGCGAGCCCGACCTCGCTCAGGTCGTCGCCGCAGGACAGGTAGGGCAGGAGCAGCGACGGGTCGAGGGCGGTGACGACGCCGGTGAGCCGCAGGCCGTCCCGCGCGGCGACGATCTCCGCCATGGCGCGGGGCTCCACGGAGTCCCACAGCTCGACCACGGCCAGGCGGCAGGTCCCCAGCTCGGCCAGGCGCAGCAGTTCGGGCACCAGGTCCTCGCGCAGGGCGCAGCAGGCGCAGTCGTTGACGAGCGGGGCGTCGCCGGTGTCCAGGACGCGGGAGGCGTCGCGCACCACGCGCCGCACCGTGCCGTCGGGCGCCGCCGACAGGTCGTGGTGGAGCACGACGGAGCCGGGCACGGTGCGCAGCAGCTCCCACACGGCGTCCTGCCGGGTCCGCTCGTGCAGCCCGGCGACCAGGACGACGGGCAGCCCGGGGCGGCTGTCCATGGGTGACCTGCCTTTCTGTCAGCGGGTGTGGCGGCCGTAGCGGCGCGCGAAGCGCTCGACCCGCCCGGCGGTGTCCACCACCCGGGCGGTGCCCGTGTAGAAGGGGTGGCTCGCGGAGGAGATCTCGACGTCGATGACGGGGTAGGTGTTGCCGTCCTCCCACTCGACGGTCTTCTCGCTGTTCGCGGTGGACCGGGTGAGGAAGGCGAAGTTGGCGGCGCGGTCGCGGAAGACGACCGGGCGGTACTCGGGGTGGATGCCGGGCTTCATGGTGGCTGCCTCGTTCGGGCTCATTCGGGCGGAGGGCTGGCCGGTCAGCGTTCCTCGCGGAACAGGACGTGGCGGCGGGCGACGGGGTCGTACTTGCGCAGGGTGAGGCGGTCGGGGTCGTTGCGGCGGTTCTTGCGGGTCACGTAGGTGTAGCCGGTCCCCGCGGTGGAGCGGAGTTTGATCACCGGGCGCAGCTCGTTGCGTGCCATGGCGACCACTGTATCAAAACGGTTTTCATTTTCAGTAAGCTCGGGATGAAGCGTACCGACGACTCCCCTGGAGACCCATGTCCGCCCACTGCCAACTGACCGGCCGCAAGCCCGGCTTCGGCAACTCGATCTCCCACTCCCACCGGCGCACCTCGCGCCGCTTCGACCCCAACATCCAGCGCAAGCGCTACTGGCTGCCGAGCGAGGGCCGTCACGTCCGGCTCACCCTCAGCGCCAAGGGCATCAAGACCATCGACGCCATGGGCATCGAGAAGGCCGTCGCCGTGATGCGGGCCCGCGGGGAGAAGATCTGAGATGGCCAAGAAGAGCAAGATCGCCAAGAACGAGCGGCGCCGCGAGGTCGTCGCCCGCCACGCCGCCCGCCGCGCCGAGCTGAAGGAGATCATCCGCAGCCCCCGCAGCACCCCCGAGGAGCTGCTCGCCGCGCAGCGGGAACTGCGCCGCCAGCCCCGCGACGCGAGCGCCACCCGGGTGCGCAACCGCGACGCGGTGGACGGCAGGCCCCGCGGCCACCTCCGCGCCTTCGGCCTGTCCCGCATCAACCTGCGCACCCTCGCCCACGCCGGGATGCTGCCGGGGGTGCGCAAGTCGAGCTGGTGAGCGGGGCCTCGGCGGGCCTGACGCGACCGAGAACGCGTGCGCGGGCCGGAGCCGCACGGCTCCGGCCCGCGCACGCCGCGGACGGGGGGTCAGGCCACCGCGCCCGCGACCCCCGTGCGGCCCTCAGGCACTCCGGCGATCGTCACGATGACCTGCTCGCGGACGTCCTCGCCGAGCGCGCCCGCCACCGCGTCGGTGACGGCGGCGACCAGGCGGGCGGGGGCGTCCGGAACCTGCGGCAGGTGGTAGGCGGCCTCGCGCATGCTGAGCGTGACGAGCGGGGCGACCTTGTCCGTCGGGGCGCCGCCGATGCCCCGCCGGTGCCGGGGGACGCCGATCAGGTCCACCCCGACCAGGCGGCGGAACCCCTCGCCGTAGACGGCGCCGACCGCGTCGGTCAGGGCGCCGATCAGCTTGGGCTCGGTGGTTCCGTCGAGGGCTTCCTCGCTGATGTGGACGGTGAGGTGGGGCATGGGTGGGCTCCGTTCGGGGGGTGGGTGGGGGCGGAGGCTGCCCTGTGGGTGCCTTTGCGAGTAGATCATATTTGGATGCAAAGGTAAATGCCGTCCCGGCGGCCGGTGTCCGGGGCGGACGGCGGGCCGACGTCCACGACCACCGCGCTCGGCAGCGAACCCGGGGCCGCCGCGAGCAGCCGCCCGGCGAACTCCGGCACCGGCCGCGCCCGAGGCTCGGTGGGCGCGCGTCCCTTCCGTCCCCCGCGCCCCGCGTCCGGCCCCGCCCACGCCCTCTCCGCCGTGCCGCGCCCCCTTCACGCCGCCGTACGCCCTCCGGGGAGGGGTGTCCCGCCGTACCCGCGGGGGCGATGGGTCGTTGGTCGGGTGACCTGGTGAAAAGCCGATATGACAAGGAGGCTGTATGAACCAGCTCCGCATGGCCGTCGTGGCCGCCCTGCTCACCGTGGGACTGGCCGCCGCGGGTACCGCCCACGCCGCCGCGGCCACCGCGGCCGCCCCGCCGAGCGCACCGTCCCCGGCGCAGCCGGAGCGGTCGCCGCTCGCCGCCGCACCCGCCGCGGGAGACCCGGTCTCGGATCTCCTCGGCAGTCTCCTCGGCGGCGGCGGAGGCGGCGGTCTCGGCAGTCTCGGCGGTCTCCTCGGGGGCCTGACCGGCGGGGGTGGCGGGCTCGGCGGCGTCACCGGCGCTGTCCCCGGAGTCACCCCCTAGCCGTCCCACGGCTCCATCAGGCCGCCGGACCCGCGCTCACCGGGTCCGGCGGCCTTTCGCCGCGCCCGGGCCCCGCCGGGTCCGCCGCCCGGCGGACCGTCAGCTCCGGCAGTGGTGCCCGTTCAGGGTGAAGGCGGTGGCGGTGGGGCGGCCGGAGTGCCCGGAGGCGAGGAAGCCGATGTCGATGCGCTGCCCGGCCGGGACACGGGAGTTGTAGCTCTCCGGGCCGACGGCGACGGTGGTGCCCCGCTGGAGGTACGTGCCGTTCCACATCTGGTCCACGTGCTGCCGCCCGGTGAACCGCCAGCCCAGCCACCACTGGTGCAGCGGGTCGCGGGCGGTGACCTCGACCGAGCCCTGGAAGCCGTCGCCCCAGTCGTTGACCACCCGGAAGTGGACGGTGCAGTAGGGCCGTGGCGCGGGCGGCCGCGAACCGGCCGGGGGCTTGGGCTTCACCGCGCCCGAGCCGGAGCGGTCCGGGGTGCGGCTCGCGGTGGGCCGCGGCGGCGCTGGCGTGAGGGAGCTCTCGGCGGCGGCGCCCTCCATGTCCATCGGCCTCGACGGGGAGGGCGATGACGACGAGCGCGACGGGCTCGCCGACGGGCTGACCGCCGGGCCCGGGGCGGGCGGCGACGCGGTGCGGCTGCCCGGGTCCCGGGCGGCGGCGGTGTCCTCGTGGCCGTCGGACGGGGTGACGGCGAGGGCGACGAGCGCGGCCACGCACACCACGGCGAAGCCGAGCAGCACCCCCGCGGTCCTGGCCCGCGCCCCGCCGGGGCCCGCGTGGCGGGTGCCCCGCTCCCGGGCGCCCTCGGCGCCGAGCACCGACGCGGACAGCGCCGCCGCCTTGGCCCGCCGCTTCCCGCCGCCCTGCCCGGCGGCGTCCGCGCGGCGCTTCTCCAGGTACACCAGGCCGCTCCAGCCGATGACGCCGCCCGCCAGCGCCCCGGCCAGGCCGCCGCCGTGCAGGGACAGGCAGGAGGCGGCCTCCCCGCACTCCAGGCACTCGGCGAGGTGGCGGCGCAGGTCGTCGGGGACGGTGGCGTGGCGGGAGCGGGTGGCCGCGTCCAGCAGCCCGACGTAGCCGCGGCACCCGGCGTCGGCGAGCGACTCGGTGTGCGCGTGCAGGCAGCGCTCCCGGAACACCTCGCGGATCCGGGCGACCTCCGCCGCCGCGGAGGCGTTCACCATCCCGAGCTGCCGGCCCGTCACCTCGATCGGCTGGGCCTCCACCTCCACCGCCCACAGCAGCGCGCCCTCCTCCTCCGGCATGCCGCGCAGCGCGCGCAGCGCCAGGGGTTCGCGCCGCCGGGCGCCGGAGCCGCGGGCGGCCCGGTCCGCGGTCAGCCAGGCCCGCAGCTCCGGGTTGAGCCGGTCCCCGCGGCCCTGCTCCTCCCAGGACGCGGCCGTCTCCCGCACCGCGGTCAGCAGCAGCGGGAACCACGGCAGCCGCGGCCCGCCGCTCCTGCCGCCCCGGGGTGCGCGCACCTCCTGGAGGCCGTGCGCGAACGCCTCGGCGGCCAGGCGCACGCCCTCGGCGCGGCCGGTGGTGCACAGCTCGGCGTACCAGCGGACGGCCTCCCAGGACTCGGAGTACCCGGCGGGCGCACCGGGCGCGGCCCCGGCGCCCGCGGGCGCCGGGGAGCGCCTTCCGGTCGGCGCGGAGGAGGTGCCGGGGGGAAACGACTCGTCGGCCATGGAGCCAATTCCTCACTCATCGGGCAGCGTCGGACCCCGCCGGTGCCCCGGGGAATTGCGCGGGCACTTCGGGCCAAGTGGCAGACATGCCTGGGGCGTTGGGGATCGCCGTGAGGGGCGCGTGGCGCGAGCTTTTCACGGTTGCGACACAACTGACAAGGCGAGGAGGCCAGGTGCCGGGGAGGGCTTTCCGCGGGGGGCTTTCGCCCTTGTCGGTGGCCTCGGGGGTGTCCGTCGGGGCGGTGGCCGCCGGGCCCAACCGGCCGTGTCCCGGGGGCCGGTGGCGGGCCGGTGGGAGGGCCGCGGATTCGCCGGCTCCGCCTTTCGGTGTTTCCCGGGGGTTTTCCGGAGAAGGCCGTGCGGCGTGAATCCAATTCCGCTCATTCGACCGGTCGAACGCGCTTGGCGGACATCGGGAAGGGCGGTGGCGGGATACCGCGGGTGACGGCTGGAAATGGCCGCGAAGGGCCGCGGCGGGGTGCGCGGCGGACGGTCGCGGACGGGGCTGCGGCGGGGTGGGGGCGGAGCGGGAGGCGGGGACGGGTGTGCCGTTTCCCGGCGGCCCGTGCGTGTCTCCGTCGTCGGCTGCCCGGACACCCCCGGTGCGTGCGCCCCTCCGCTCCGGTCGCCTCCGCGCCGCCCTACGCGCGCCCCGGCTCCCCCAGGCGTGGCGGGCCGGTGGTGCCGCGGACCTCCAGGGCCGGGGCGGCCAGGTGCAGTCCGGCCGGGCGGGCCGGGTCGGCGATGCGGTCCAGCAGGAGGCGGGCGGCGCGGCGGCCGACCTCGTGGCCCGCGTTGTCCACCGTGGTCAGCCACAGGTGCCGCAGTTGGGAGACATAGGTGTTGTCGTAGCCGACGAGCGAGACGTCCTCGGGCACCCGCAGGCCCAGTTGCTCCGCGGCCGAAAGCGCGCCCACGCACGCGGTGTCGTTGCACACGAACACCGCGGTGGGCCGGGCGGGCCCGCTCAGCAGCCGCACGGCGGCCCGGTGGCCGCCCTCCTCGGTCATGTCGCACGTCTCCACGGCCGCCCGCCCGGCCAGGCCGTGCCCGCGCACGGCCGCCTCGAAGCTGCGGCGGCGCAGCTCGCCGACCTGGCCGCGGCCCGCGATGTGCGCGACGCGGCGGTGGCCGAGCCCGAGGAGGTGCTCGGTGGCCAGGCGGGCGCCGCGCTCGTCGTCGCCCGCGACCACGTCCGCGTGCGGCGGCCCCGGGTCCCGGGCGCCCGCGACGACGGTGGGCACGCCGCGGGCGGCCTCGCGCAGCGCCGCGGGGTCGGGCTGGGTGCCCACGGCGACGATGCCGTCCACCCCCAGGTCCACGAACGCGCGGGTGAGGTCCTCGCCGACGCGGCGGGCCATGTGGCCGTCCGCCATCAGCATGCGCAGCCCGGCGTCGTGCAGCACCGCGTTCAGGCCGTCGAGGAGCTCCACGAACCAGGGGTTGCGCAGGTCGTTGAGGAGCACGCCGACGGTGCGGGTGCGCCGCTCGCTGAGGCTGCGCGCCGCGGCGTTGGGCCGGTAGCCGAGCTCCTCCACGGCCCGCAGCACGGCGCCGCGCTTCTCCGGCCGCACCCGCTCGGGGTCCCGCAGCACCAGCGAGACCAGCGACTTGGACACCCCGGCGCGCTCGGCGACGTCGCGGATCGTCGGGGGCCTGGGGCGGTCAGCCATGGTTTGGACCGATCCACACAGCCGGAACCCTTCCATTCGGCCGCTCCGCTGTCAAAGGCCGCGCGTCCACCCGGGCAGGACCGGGAGAAACGCCGCGGCAAGGGTTGACGCGCGGGTGCGCCGGCTTCAGGGTGGCAGCGGAACGCTGTGTGGACCGGTCCAAAAGAGAGGCGGGCGGACGGCATGAGCACAGACGGGCAGCGCCGCGCGGTCGGGGTCGCCGTGATCGGCTTCGGCTGGATGGGCCGCGTCCACACCCAGGCGTACGCCAGGGTGCCGCACCACTTCCCCGGGCTGCCGCTGCGGCCGGAGCTGGTCGCGGTCGCCGACGAGGTGCCGGGGCGGGCGGAGGAGGCCGCCGAGCGGTACGGCTTCGCCACGGCCACCCGCGACTGGCGCGAGGCGGTCGCCGACCCGCGGGTGGAGGTGGTCAGCGTCACCGCGCCCAACTTCCTGCACCGCGAGATCGGCACCGCCGTGGCCCGCGCGGGCCGCCACCTGTGGATCGAGAAGCCCGTCGGCCTGGACGGCGCCGACGCGCGGGCGGTCGCCGACGCCGCGCGGGCGGCCGGGGTGCGGGGCGCCGTCGGCTTCAACTACCGCCACGCGCCCGCGGTGGCCGCCGCCCGGGAGATGGTCGCCGCGGGCGAGCTCGGCCGGGTCACCCACGCCCGCTTCCGCCTGTTCAGCGACTACGCCGCGCACCCCGAGTCCGCCCTGACCTGGCGGTACCAGCGCGCCCGCGGCGGCAGCGGGGTGCTGGGCGACCTCGCCTCGCACGGCGTGGACCTGGCCCGCCACCTGCTCGGCGACATCGGCGAGCTGGTGGCGGACACCGCCGTGTTCCTGCCCGAGCGGGCCCGCCCCGCCGGAGCCACCGCGGGCCACGCCAGGGCCGCCGGCGGCGAGATGGGCCCGGTGGAGAACGAGGACTACGTCTGCTGCCTGCTGCGGTTCGCCTCCGGCGCCCGCGGGGTGCTGGAGGCCAGCCGGGTCTCCGTCGGCGAGCAGAACTCCTACGGCTTCGAGATCCACGGCACCGCGGGCGCGCTGTTCTGGGACTTCCGCCGCATGGGCGAACTCGGGGTGAGCCTCGGCACCGCCTACCAGGACCAGCCGGTGAGCACCCGGTACGTCGGCCCCGGGCACGGCCGGTACGCCGAGTTCCAGCCGGGCGCGGGCATCGCCATGGGCTACGACGACCTGAAGGTGATCGAGGCCCACGAGTTCCTGCGCTCCGTCGCCGAGGGCAGGCCGTACGGCGCCACCCTCGACGACGCGGTGCGGGCCGCCGCCGCCCTCGACGCCATGGCGGCCTCCGCCCGCACCGGCGGCTGGGTCCCCCTCGGCGGCTGACCCACCCCTACCGCCCCGGCTCCGTCACCGGGGCCAGGAAGGCGATCGCCAGCGCCGCGAGCGGCAGCACCGCCAGCGCCACCGTCAGCCCGAACACCGTGGCCAGGCCGCCGACCAGCGGCGAGACCGCCATCCAGCCCAGCCGCCCGGCGAACGTCACCTGCCCGATGGCCGCGCCCTGCGCCACCCCGGGCAGCGACCCCGCCCCGGCGAACGCGCCGGGGAAGGTGACGCTGATGCCGAGCCCGGTCAGCCCGAGCACCACCAGCATCAGCGGGGCGTGCCCCGTCGGCAGCGCCAGCGCCACCGCGACGGCCGTGCCGACCGCCCCGGCCCTGATCAGCCGCGCCCACCCGTACCTGGCCACCGCCCGGTCCCCGGCGAGCCGCCCCAGGATCTCCCCGCACGAGTACACCGCGTAGGCCGCCGCGGCCACCCCGCCCGCGGCGCCGAGGTCCTTCAGGTACACCCCGCCCCAGGAGGCCGGGATGTCGGAGACCACGGCGGCCAGGAACGCCAGCAGCGCCAGCGGCCCCACCGCCCGCCACTGCCGCAGCCCGCCGGGGGCGCGGGCCGCGCCGGGCCGCCGCGCCGCGCCGTCCGAGGACAGCAGCCACCGCGCCGCCGCGAACACCAGCGCGGCCAGCGCCACCGCCACCAGGGCGAGGTGGGCGCGCACCGGCAGGCCCAGCGCGATCGCCAGCGAGCCGCCGAGCGCCCCGGCGACCGCGCCGAGGCTGCGGGTGGCGTGCATGCCGTTGAGGATCGGCCGGGGGAAGGCCCGTTGCAGCTCCACGGTCTGCGAGTTCATGCCGACGTCCATGGCCGCGTCGGCCGCGCCGAGCACCAGCAGGCAGGCCAGCAGGGTGCCCGCGCCGGTCGCGAACGGCACCAGGAGCAGGCTGGCGCACAGCAGCAGCGCCGAGGCGGCGCTCACCCGGCGGCTGCCCCACCGGGACACCAGCCGCCCGCCCGCCTGGCTGCCCACCAGCGCCCCGATGCCGGGCCCGGCCAGCGCCAGCCCGAGCTGACCCTCGCCGAGCCCGAGCCGCGCCTGCACCGCGGGGATCTCCGACACCCAGGTGCCCACGGCCGCGCCGTGCGTGAAGAACACCGCGCACACCGCCCACCGGGCCCGCCGCGCCCCCGGGTGCACCGCCGGCGCGGCCCGCTCCGTGCCGGACCGCGGGGCGTCCGCGGACCGCACCGGGTCGTTCACGTGGTGCCGTCGCCGGTGAGGGCCAGGTACAGCCGGGCGTAGTCGGCGAGCTCCCGCTCCACCAGGAACCGCTCCCGGCAGCGGCGCTCGGCCGCGTCCACCAGACGTTCGCGCAACCGCCGGTCGCGCAGCAGCGCCGTGGTGGCGGCGCCGAACGCGGCCAGGTCCGCCGGGTCCCGCAGCAGCAGCGCGTGCACACCGTCGGCGACCTGCTCGCGTATCCCGCCGACCGCGCCCGCCACCACGGGGCGCCGCTTCCACATCGCCTCGGTGACCGAGAGCCCGAACCCCTCCCGCAGGCTCTTCTGGACGACGACGGCGGCGCGGCGCTGGAGGGCGTTGACCACCAGGGCGTTGGCCTCCGTCTCGGCCTCGTCGTCGGCGAGGCCGAGCACCAGCAGGTGCACGCGGCGGCGCACCAGCGGTGGCAGGGCGCGGTGGCGGGCGAGCACCTCGTCGAACACGGCGCGGTTCTCCGGGTCGTCGGGGATGTCGTCGGGGTCGGGCCCGGCCAGCACCAGATGGGCGTCGCCGTGCGGCGCCACGTGCTCGGCGAAGCCCGCGAGCACCCCCGCCATGTCCTTCAGCGGGTCCCAGCGGGACAACTGGAGCACCATGGGCGCCCCGGGCGGCAGCGGCTCGTCCTGGAGCACCCGCACCCGGGACGCGGCGTACCCGGCGACCCGCTCCGGCAGGCCGCCGCCGCGCCCCGCGGTGAGCCCGGCGGCGGCGAGCAGCGCCGCGGCCTCCTCCTCGGCCATGGGACGGCACTTGGCCGAATCCGGGTCGATCGACGGGGCGACGACCACGGCCCGCTCCCGCGGCAGCGACGGCGGCACGTAGTCCGCGGACGAGAACGCGCACAGGCGCGGCACCGGCAGGTACGGGGCGAGGAACTCCCAGCCCCGCGCCACGTGCGGCGACCACGACTCGGTGCCGATGTGGCTGCGCCAGGCCACCCGCATCCCGGCCTCGGCCAGCCGCGGGGCCATGCCGAGGACCTGCGGGTCGTGCAGCAGCACGACATCGCCGGGCGCCATGTGCGCCAGCGCGGCGCGGGCCGCCTCGTCCGTGGCCTCCGCGTACCGCCGCCCGTCCGCGCCGGTCATCGGCTCGCCGTCGCCGGGGCTGCCGTGCAGCAGGTGGTGCAGCCGCTTGGTGAGCCGGAAGAAGCCGCCGTCGCCGGTCATCACCAGCCACCTGGCGCGCAGCCCCGCCCGCTCGTGCCAGGGCACGGCGGTGCGCAGCAGCTCGGCGACGCCGCCGCCGACGGCGGTGGTGTTGACGTGCCAGACGGTGTGCCCGGCCAGCGCGGCGGCGGCCCGGGCCGGCTCGGGCCTGACGACCGGTGTGCGGCCGGTGCCGGGGCCGCCGGGCGCGGTGAGCGAACCCGGGTCGACGAGGGCGACCTCACTCATCGACGGTCACCTCCCACTGCCGGAAGTCCAGATCGACGGTGACGCCGCCGCGCCGGTAGCGCCAGTGGCCCTCCGGGGCGGGCAGCGCCTCGTAGGGGCCGGTCAGCCGCTTCTTCAGGGCGATCAGACGGCGGGTCAGGTGCAGCACGGAGCCGGGGTCGGCGAGCTGGTCGGCGACGTTGCGGGAGGTGTCGCCGAGCGGCAGCCACGGCTCGCCCGTGGTGAAGCCGCCGCCCGGCTCCGGCGTCCACGGCAGCGGGGTGCGGCTGGCGTCGCGGGGCAGCGGCGCGGTGTCCCGGGTGCGGTCCGGGGGGACCACGGTGTCCTCCAGGCCCAGCTCGTCGCCCTGGAAGAGCACACAGGCGCCGGGCAGGGTGAGCAGCATCGTCAGCGCCATGCGCACCTTGCGCTCGTCGCCGTCGCACCAGCGGGTCGGGAAGCGGGACAGGTCGTGGTTGGAGGCCAGCCACACCGGGTCGTTCTCCGGCTTGAGGGTGCCGAGCCAGGTTTCCACCGCGGCCCGCAGCTCCTGCGCGGAGAAGTCGCAGAACAGCAGTTGGTAGTACTGCGGCAGGTGCAGTTCGTCGCCCGCCCCGTAGTACGCGGCCAGCTCCGCCGGGTCCGGCACCCAGGTGGCGCCCATGAGCAGGCGCGGCGGGTCGTAGGCGTCGCCGATCCCCCGCCAGCGCCGCAGCACCTCGTGCACCTCGGGCTGGTGGGCGCTGTGCACGGGCCGCTGGCCGCGGTTGCGGTCCCACAGGTGGTCCTCGCGCGTGGCCGGGGGGTTGTCGCGCAGCAGGCGGTCCTTGACGATCACGTAGGCGGCGTCGATGCGGAAGCCCGCCACGCCGCGGTCGTACCAGAAGCGCAGGATGCGGTCGAACTCGGCGCGGACGTCCTCGTTCCACCAGTCCAGGTCCGGCTGGTCGGGCAGGTAGTTGTGCAGGTAGTAGCGGCCCGCCTCCGGGTCGAGGGTCCAGGCGGGCACGTGCAGGGAGCTGATCCAGTTGTTGGGCCGGTCGGCCCAGACGTAGTACGCGTACTTGGTGCGCTCGTCGCGGAACCACGGGTGCTCGCGGCTGGTGTGGTTGGGCACCAGGTCGAGCATGACCCGGATGCCGCGCCGCCCCGCCTCGGCGACCAGGCGGTCGAAGTCGTCCATGGTGCCGAACGAGGGGTCGATCGCGGTGTAGTCGGCCACGTCGTAGCCGAAGTCGCGGTTGGGGGAGACGGTCAGCGGGGTGCACCACAGGGCGTCCACGCCGAGCCAGGCCAGGTGATCGAGTCTGGAGATGATGCCGGGTATGTCGCCGACGCCGTCGCCGTTGGAGTCGGCGAACGACCGGGGGTAGATCTGGTAGATGACCGCGTTCCGCCACCAGTCGGCCAAGCCGCTTCACTCCCGAATCCGTGGTCGTGGGAACTCGTGATTCCGGTTTCCGGACAGGAAACTATGCATGGTGGCGGTCGGATGATCAGACGAATATCGGTCAAATTGGCGCGAGGGGCGAGAGTGTAAAGACGAGAACCGGCCGGGTGGGCGGGGGTTGCCCGGGCGGGTGCGGGTGCGGGTGCCGTGCGGTTGCGGGTGCGGGAGGCGGCCTGCGCGCGTGGGGCCCGCCACCCCGCCCTCTCCGCCGCCCCGCCCCATGGCGCGATCCGTGGGCCACGTGTCGTGGACGCCATGCGGTGGCCGCGCGCAGAGTGGTCACATGACCGATCGCCGTGTCGTCTTCGTCGTCTTCGACGGGTTCCAGCCGCTGGACCTCGTCGGCCCGCACGAGGTGTTCTCCTACGCGGGCACGCTGTCCGGCGGCCACTACACCTGCCAGGTCGTGGCCGCCCGGCCGGGCCCGGTGACGGCGCGCAGCGGGCTGCCGGTGCACGCCGCGTACGGCGTCGCCGACCTCGACCCGGACGGCGTGGACACGCTGGTGGTGGCGGGCGGCGGCGGGGTGGACCTGGCCCGCCACGACCCGGCGCTGACCGGCTGGATCGCGGCGGCGGGCGCCGGGGCGCGCCGGGTGACTTCGGTGTGCAGCGGCGTGTTCCTGCTGGCCGCCGCGGGGCTGCTCACCGGGCGGCGGGTCACCACGCACTGGCGGCGCGCCGAGCAGTTGGCCAGGGAGCACCCCGAGGTGCTCGCCGACTGCGACCCGATCTTCATCAGGGACGGGCGGGTGTGGACGTCCGCCGGGGTCACCGCGGGGATGGACCTGGCGCTGGCCCTGGTCGAGGACGACCTCGGCCGGGACGTGGCGCACGAGGTGGCCCGGGAGCTGGTGCTGTTCCTGCGCAGGCCGGGCAGCCAGTCCCAGTTCAGCGTGCCCCTGTGGTCGGCGCAGCCGTCCAGCGACCCGATCCGCGCCGCGGTGGCCGCCGTGCACGCCGACCCCGGCGCCCGGCACGGCGTCACCGAGCTGGCCGCGCGCGCCGGGCTCAGCCCCCGCCACCTCCAGCGCCGGTTCACCGCGGAGCTGCGCACCCCGCCCGCCGCCTATGTGGAGCGGGTGCGGGTGGAGGCGGCGCAGCGCGCGCTCGCCGAGGGCGACGACCCGGTGGACGCGATCGCCCGCCGCTACGGCTTCGGCACCGCCGAGACGCTGCGCCGCACCTTCCACCGGCACGTCGGCGTGCCGCCGTCCGACTACCGGCAGCGCTTCCGCTCGACCGGCCCAGCCCTGACGACCCCGACCCAGTGAGGAGCACTCATGACGACCTACGGCCTGCTGGTCTTCGACGGAGCGGAGGAGCTCGACTTCGTCGGGCCCTGGGAGGTGTTCACCGCCTCCGCGATGCGGCGCGAGGGCGCCGACACCGCCGTGCTGATCGCCGAACGCCCCGACCCGGTGCGCTGCGCCAAGGGCATGCGGGTGCTGCCCGACCACACCCTGGACGACCACCCGACGCTGGACGTGCTGCTGGTGCCGGGCGGCCGGGGCACCCGCCGCGAGGTGCGCAATCCCGTCCTCATCGACTGGATCCGCGCCACCTCCGGCCGGGTGGCGTGGACGACCAGCGTGTGCACCGGGGCGCTGCTGCTGCACGAGGCGGGTCCGGCGCGTGGCCGCCGCGTGGCCACGCACTACAGCTTCGAGGACGAGCTCCAGGCCCGCGGTGAGGTCACCGTGGTCCGGGACGCCCGCTACGTGGTGGACGGGAACGTCGTCACCAGCCAGGGCGTGTCCGCGGGGATCGACATGGCCCTGTGGCTGGTGGGCCGTCTGCACGGCCGCCACCACGCCCGTGACGTGCGCCGCTACATCCAGTACGAGCCCGCCCCGCCGTACCTGGCGGACGAGCCCGAGGCGGCCTGACGGCGGTGACGGCCGGGGCGGGCCCGCCCCGGCCGTCACCGCCCCGGTCCGGCTCAGCCCGCCGCGGCGCCGGTCCCGCCGCGCAGGGCCAGCCGCCCCGGCACGGCCGTGGCCGCCAGGGCGAGGGCCGCCGCGAGGGCGACCACCAGCCCGTGGACGAGCGGGTCGGGGCGGGGCACCGCCGTGCCGGTCATGCCCGCGCTGTACGCGGCCAGCGTCGCCAGCGCGATCGCCGAGCCGAGCACCGCGCCGGTCAGCGCCACCACCAGGGCCTCCAGGCGCAGCATCCGCAGCACCTGGCGCCGGGTGGTGCCGACCAGGCGGAGCAGCGCCAGCTCCCGGGCGCGGTCGGCGGTGGCCGTGGCGAGGGTGTTGACCACGGCGATGGCGGTGAACGCCAGCACCAGGCCCATGGCCAGGAACTGCACCTCCGCGTTGGTGCGCCGCACCTCGTCGCCCGCGTCCAGCGCCTGCCCGGGGCTGAGGACCGCGACGCCGGGGTAGGGCCGCACGGCCCGGTCCAGCGCCGCGCGGGCCACCGCGGGCTCCGCGGCGACCAGCACCGTCGCCGCCAGCGGGTTGTCCACGTGCCCGGCCACCAGGGCGTGGTCCATCGCCAGGTCGCCGAACCCGAGGCCCCGGGCGTACACGGCGGACACCGTCAGGGCGGCGGGCGTGCCGTCCCCGAGGGTGAGGCGCAGCGTGTCGCCGGGCCGCACCCCGAGCCGGTCCGCGGCGTTCTCGCTCACCGCGACGTCCCGCCCGCCGAAGCCCTCCAGGGTGCCCGCGGTGACCCGGGGGTCCCAGGTGCGGGTCAGGCCCGCGGCGGTCACGCCCCGCGCCGAGTACTTCGCCAGCCCCACCCGCACCTCGGTGGTGACGACCTCCGTCACCGCGGTCACCCCGGGCACGCGCCGCGCCGCGTCGGCGGCCGCCCCCGGTACCCCGGGCGCGTCGGCGGCCAGCACCCAGGCGGCGCGGGTGCCCGCCCGTTCCTCGGCCCGCGCGGCGCCGCCCAGCGTGGTCTGGGTGAACAGCACGGTGCACACCATCCCGACCAGCAGGGCCAGCGGCGCGATCGCGGACGCCGTCCGGGCGGCGTTGGCCCGCGCGTTGGCCGCCGCCAAGTGCCCGCTGGTCCTCGACAGCCGCAGCAGCGGGCCCAGCACGGCCCCCGCGGCCCGCGCGAACAGCGGCCCCAGCAGGGACACCGCGCCGCCCAGCACCACCACCGCGAGGAACGTCACCGGGGTGGACGCGGGCTCGGTGTTCAGCCCCGACAGCACGGCCAGCAGCACCGCGCCCCCGGCCAGCAGCACCAGGCCCGCGCCGTACCTGGCCCACGGGGTGCGCCGCCCGGCGCCCGCCGCCTCCGACAGCGCCTCCGCGGGCGCCGTCCGCGCCGCGCGGCGGGCCGAGGCCCGGGCGGACGCCCAGCCGCCGAACGCGGTCACCAGCACCGCCGCCGCCATCGGCGCGAGGCCGAGCGAGAGTTCCAGGGTGCCGGGCACCGCGCCGAGGTCCACCAGCCGCCCGTGCAGCCACCCGGCGAGCGGCAGCCCGGCCACCGCGCCGACCAGCCCCGCGGCGAGCCCCACCAGCAGCGCCTCCCGCCCGATCAGCCGCCGCACCTGCCGCGGCGTGGCGGCGACGGCCCGCAGCAGGGCCAGCTCCCGGTGCCGCTGCTGCACGGTCAACTGGTAGGTGCCCGCCACCACGAGCGCGGCCACCAGCAGCGCGGTCCCGCCGATCGCGCCGCCCATGCTGATCAGCTTCACCCGGGCGTGCGCCGCGTCGGGGAACTCCACCGCCCCGCGCCCGTCCCCGGTGTGCACCCGGGCCGCGGTGCCGTCCAGCGCCGCCCGCACCCGCTCCGCGAGCACGCCGGTGTCCGTGCCCGGCTCGGGGAACACCCCGACCGCGGCGACCTGCCCGGCCCGTCCGGCGAGCCGCCGCGCCTCGGCGCCGTCGAAGAACAGCGACGTCTGGTGCGCCAGGTCCCCGCCGGACGGGGCGGCGACCCCGCTGACCCGGTAGGCGCGGGGCGCCCCCGTGGACCTGACCACCAGCTCGTCCCCCGGCCGCAGCCCCACCCGCCGCGCCAGCTCCCGGTCCACCACGACCTCGCCCGCCCCGCGCGGCGCCGCGCCCGAGGTCAGGGCGAACGGGGTGAGGCGCGCCGACGACCAGGCGTGGCCGTGCGCGGGCGGCTCCTGCCCGTCGGCAGTCACCGGGCGGGCCGGGAACGTCAGCTCGGGCACGGCCGCCCGCACCCCCGGCACCCGCCGCACCTCGTCCACCGCGGACTGCGGCAGCCACGCCCACTCGGCCAGCGGCTTCGCCTTGTGCTTGACCTTCCGCTTGCCGTTCTTCTCCTTGACGGTGGTGCGGTGCACCTTCTGGTCGGCGGCGACCACCACCGGCGCGGCGGCGTACCGCTCGGTGGCGATCCGTCCGCGCAGCCCCGTCTCCAGCAGCGCCCCGCACGCCGTCACCATGGCGGCGGCGCAGCACAGGGCGAGGAACGCGCCGAGGAAGCCGCTCCAGCGGGCGCGCAGGGTCGCCAGCGCGTACCCCGTCACCGGGACCACGCCCCGAGGGCGCGCATCCGACCGGCCACCAGGTCCGCCGTGGGGGCGTCGTCGCGCCCGGCGATCCTGCCGTCGGCGAGGTACAGCACGGTGTCCGCCCAGGAGGCGGCGGCCGGGTCGTGGGTGACCATCACCACCGTCTGCCCGTCCCGGTCCACGCACTCCCGCAGCAGGCGCAGCACCTCACCCGCGGTGACGGTGTCCAGCGCGCCGGTCGGCTCGTCCCCGAAGATCACGTCAGGGCCGGTGACCAGGGCGCGGGCGATCGCCACCCGCTGCTGCTGGCCGCCGGACAGCTCCGCCGGGCGGCGATCGGCGCGCCCCTGAAGGCCCACCTGGCGCAGCACCTCGTCCACCCCGCCCCGCGGCGGGCGGCGCCCGGCCAGGCGCAGCGGCAGCGCCACGTTCTGCCGGACCGTCAGCGCGGGCACCAGGTTGAACGCCTGGAAGACGAACCCGACCCGGGAGCGCCGCAGCTCGGTCAGCCGGGTCTCGCTCATCCCGGTCAGCTCCGTGCCGCCGAGGAACACCGCGCCCGAGGTCGGCGCGGCCAGGCCCGCGGCGCAGTGCAGGAACGTGGACTTGCCCGAGCCCGAGGGGCCCATCACGGCGGTGAAGGTGCCGCGCGGGATCGTCACACTGACCCCGTCCAACGCCCGCACGGCCCGCTGCCCGCGGCCGTAGGCGCGGGTCACCCCGACGAGCCGCACGGCGGCGCCGTCCCCGTCCGGCGGCGTTCCCGTGGCTGCGCCCCTCGGCGCGATCCGCGCTGTCATGTCCGTTCCCCGTTCGTCGTGTCGGCGGTGCTCGTCGTGTCGGCGGTGCTCGTCGTGTCCGCCGTGCTCGTCGTGTCCGCCGTGCTCGTCGTGTCCGTGGTGGTGCCGGTGTTCGTGGTGGTGCCGGTGTCCGTGCCCGCGGTGCCGTCCCCCGGTCCCGGATCCGGCCCCGGTTCCGGCTCCGGGGCCGGAAACGCCCACAGCCGCGTCAGCACCGTCCGCGCCCCCTCCGGCAGCTCCGCCGGGTCGCGCTTGTACCGGTTGAGCAGGGCGATGAACTCCTCGAAGAACTCCCGCAGCTCCGGCAGGGTGACCTGGACGGAGCCGCGCGAGTACGGCAGGCCGTCGGCCCACTCCCCGCGGGTCTCGCGCTGCGCCCGCCCGAACGCCTCCACGTCCGCGGCGAAGGCCAGCCGGTTCATCTCGTCCAGCACCGCGCGGGTCGCCTCGTCCTGCCCGCCGCGCGGCGGGAACCGCAGGTCGGCGGGGACAGCCCGCCACCACCGCTGCCGCGGATGCCCGCGCCCCGGCGCCCGCGCCACGAACCCGTGGGCGGCCAGCTCCCGCAGGTGGTAGCTGGTGGCGCCGGTGTTCAGGCGCAGGGCGCGGGCCAGGATCGCGGAGGTGGCCGGGCCGTGCTCCCGCAGGTGCTCCAGCACCCGCCGCCTGCGGGGGTGCGCCAGCACGGCCAGCGCCGCGAGGTCGTCCACCACCCTGACCTCGGGGTCCGGCCGCTCCGTGGGTTCCGTCATGCGTACACACTCGCCTGTGCACAGGGTCGTGGGCACGGGTGCGGGCAGGCGAGTGCGTACGGGGGATAACCCCACCACGGCGGCCGGGTCAGACGGCGACGCGGCGCTCCTGAGGGGTGATCGGCAGGTCGTTGATGCTGGCGTACCGGGCGCGCATCAGCCCGCGCCCGTCGAACTCCCAGTTCTCGTTCCCGTACGCGCGGAACCACTGCCCGTCCGCGTCGTGGTACTCGTACTCGAACCGCACCGCGATCCGGTTCCCGGTGTACGCCCACAGCTCCTTGCGCAGCCGGTAGCCCAGCTCCCGCTGCCACTTGCGGGTGAGGAACGCGACGATCTCCTCCCGCCCGCTGAGGAACTCGTCCCGGTTCCGCCACCGCGAGTCCTCGGTGTACGCGAGCGCGACCCGGCGCGGATCACGGGTGTTCCACGCGTCCTCGGCGAGCTGCACCTTCCGCCGGGCGGTCTCCTCGGTGAACGGGGGCAGGGGCGGCCTGGACTCCGACATGGTCTTCCTCTCCTCCGACCGGTGGGAGAACGATCGTTCTCCCGCTCTCCCCGCTACCGTAGGAGAACGACCGTTCTCGCACAAGGAAGGGGCGGCGGCACATGGATGACGAAACCGCCAGGACACGGGTGCTCGACGCCGCGGAGGAGCTCTTCTACGCCCGCGGCGTGCAGGCCGTCGGCATGGACGCCGTCCGCGCCGCCTCCGGCGTCTCCCTCAAACGCCTCTACCGGCTCTTCCCCGCCAAGGCCGACCTGGTCGAGGCGTACCTCAGACGCCGCGACACCCGCTGGCGGGAACGGCTCGCCGCGCACGTGGCCGCCGTGGACGACCCCCGCGAGCGCGTCCTCGCCGTCTTCGACTGGCTGCACCTGTGGTTCACCGAACCCGGCTTCCGCGGCTGCGCCTTCGTCAACTCCTTCGGCGAACTCGGCGCCACCTCCCCCGCCGTCGCCCGCGCCGCCCGCGACCACAAGGAGGCCGTCCACGCCCACCTGACCACCCTGGCCCCCGCCCCCCTGGCCGACCAGCTCGCCCTCCTCATGGAAGGCGCCATCACCACCGCCGCCCTCACCGGCACCCCCACCCCCGCCACCACCGCCCGCGAGGCGGCGCGCGCGCTGCTGGACGCGTTCGGGGTGCGCTGAGAACCGGGGCGGGGCGCGGTGGGCCTTCCGCCGCGGTTCAGCGGCGGTCGGTGGCGCGAGGATGCCCTGTTCCCGCGAAGGTGATCCAGCAGGTGTCGTGGGCGGCGTCCAGCAGATACCAGACGCGTCCGCCGCCGGTCACTTCGATCTGCCACTGCTCGCAGACCCGTCCGCGGTGGGTGCCGGGAACGCATCCGGCACCGGCTGAACGCCGAGGGCGGCCTGCCCATCCACGGCAGCCGCGTGCACATCTCACCCGACGGCGTCTGCCACTTCACACGCGGCGGATGGTCGGCCTCCTACGGCTGATCGCACCTGCCCGTCGCACGGGCGGCGGCTCGCGCTGGAACGGGACGGGCGGGCGGCACACGTCCTCATCGACCGGGCGATCGGCATCTGGCTGTGCACGCGTTGGTGCCAACGGAGTCGGGCGGCCCGCAGCCCGGGGCGAGCCCCCGCCGCTGGGCCGGTCGTCGGAAGGTGCCCCAGGACCCACCGAGATCATCCGGAGGCCGGATGCCGACTCCCGGGGACGCGGGTCACCATGCCGGTGGAGACCTGCACGAAGGAGCGCGTCATGTCGTACCCGGAGCACTTCCAGTACCCGGAGCCCCGCTACCACGGTGACAAGGGTGAGGTGAACGCGGTCTTCCGTCCTGCGGATACGCCGCCGGACATCTCCTCGCCCGGTGGCTCGACCCACTACCTGGCCACCGGGGAGTCGACCGGCGGGGAGTTCGGGCTGTACAAGGCGGTGCTGGGGCCGCGGTCCCCGGGAGCGAAGGCCCACTTCCACCGGGCGATCTCGGAGTCGTTCTACATCCTGTCGGGGGAGCTGGAGCTCTTCGACGGCGAAAGGTGGGTGACGGGGCGCGAGGGGGATTTCCTGTACGTGCCGGTCGGTGGCCTGCACGCGTTCCGGAACGCGACCGACGAGCCCATGTCCATGCTCATGCTCTTCACCCCGGGCGCGCCGCGCGAGGAGTACTTCGAGCGGGTGGCGGAGATGACGCGGCGCGGTGGGGAGGAGCTCAAGCAGTTCCGCGTCCGGCACGACAGCTACTTCGTGGAGGACTTCGAGGGCGGGGCGGAGTAGGGCGGTGGGGGCGCCGTCCCTCTGACGGAAGCGGTCGGGGGGCGAAGGGCGGGGGTGGGTGTCACGCTGGCGTCACGGACACCGGGAAGGACACGGACCATGATCACCACCGAATTCGTCACCGGCTCCCCGTGCTGGGTGGACCTCGGCGCCCCGGACGTGGACGCCGCGGCGCGGTTCTACAGCGCGGTGCTCGGCTGGGAGTACCAGTCCATGGGGCCCGACGCGGGCGGGTACGGCCTCTTCCGGGTGGGCGGGAAGACCGCCGCGGGGCTCGGGCCGCTGTCGGAGGAGGGGGCCAGGTCGGCGTGGATGCTGTACTTCCGGCACCCGGACGCGGAAGCCGCGGCCCGCGCCGTCGAGGAGGCGGGGGGCCGGGTGCGGGTGGCGCCGATGGGCATGGGGGACGAGGGGCGGATGGCGCAGTTCACCGACCCGCAGGGCGGGCAGTTCGCCGTGTGGCAGCCGGGCACGGACCCGGGTCTCGAGGTGGTGGACCAGCCGGGCAGCCTGTGCTGGACGGAGCTGTACACCACGGACGCGGAGGCCGCGAAGCGGTTCTACGGTTCGCTGTTCGGCTGGACCACCCAGGCGATGCCGCTGCCGGACGACGGCGGGGCGTACGAGCTGGTCCTCCCGGCGGGGCTGGGCGAGGAGCGGATGCAGGGCGGCATCATGCAGTTGCGCCCGGAGGACCTGCGCCTGACCGGCGGCCGCCCCTACTGGCACCCGGTGTTCGCGGTGGACGACTGCGACGCCGTGGTGGGCAGGCTCACCGAGCACGGCGGCACGGTCGAGATGGGCCCGGAGGACGCGGAGGGCGTGGGGCGCCTCGCGGTGTGCGTGGACCCGGCGGGCGCGGACTTCGTGGTGCTGACCCCGGCGGGCGGCTGATCCGGCGCGCTACTGCTCGCCCCGGGGCATCCCGCGGAACGGCAGCGTGCGGCGGTAGACGACGCTGGTCGTGGCGTTGCCGAACTCGGACAGCTCGTCCACCACCCGCTCCAGGTGGGTCATGCTGGTCGCGGTCACCTTCAGCGTGTAGCAGTCCTCCCCGGTGGTGCGCAGGCACTCCAGGATCTCGGGGCGCCGCTCCAGCAGCCGGTGCAGCGGCTGGTGTCTGCTGCCGGGGTACTTCAGGCGCACCAGGGCGAGCAGCGGGTAGCCCAGTTTCTCCAGGTCGACGTCGGCCCGGTAGCCGGTGATGACACCGGATGCCTCCAGGCGCTTGACCCGTTCGGTGGTGGCGGAGGCGCTGAGGTTCACCCGCCGTCCCAGCTCGGTGAGCGGTAGGCGGCCGTCCTGCTGGAGCTCCGCGAGGATGGCCCAGTCCGTCGCGTCAAGACTCATGGTCATTGGCCAAAAATACCGGGACTTCCCCGGTGAGCGCCCCGCTGGTCAGGCAGGAATCCCTTCCGGCGGTCGTCGGCCGCTGACTAGCCTGAGGCGATGCGAATAGGCGTGAACGTCCCGAATTTCGGCCCCGGCACCGACCCGGAAGGGCTGCGGCGCTGGGCGATGACGGTGGAAGGACTCGGCTACGACCTGCTCATGGTCTCCGACCACGTCGCGGTGACCCCGGACGTCGCCGAGCAGTACCCGGCGCCGTTCTACGAGCCCTTCACCACCCTGTCGTGGCTGGCCGGGGTCACCGAGCGGATCAGTCTGGGCACCACGGTGCTGATCCTGCCCTACCGGCATCCGCTGCTGACCGCCCGCATGGCCGCCAACCTGGACCGGCTCAGCGGCGGGCGCCTGGTCCTCGGGGTGGGCGTCGGCTGGGCCAAGCAGGAGTTCGCGGCGCTCGGGGTGCCGTTCGAGCGGCGCGGGGCGCTCACCGACGAGTACCTGGACGCGCTCCGCGCCGCCTGGGAGAACGAGAAGGACTACGGCACCGGCCGGATCCCGGTGTGGGTGGGCGGCAACAGCGAGGCCGGGATGCGCCGGGCCGTGCGCACCGGCGACGCCTGGCATCCGCTGCGGAACACCCTGCCGTGGCTGCGCGAGGCGAAGCGGCGGCTGGAGGCGGTCGCCGCCGAGCAGGGCCGCCCGGTGCCCGCGTTCGCGCCGCGGATCGTGCTGAAGCTCACCGACACGCCGGTCACCGGGGAGGACCGCCCGGCGGGAGTGGGCACCCTCGGGCAGATCCTGGACGACCTGGAGCAGTTGCGCCTGCTCGGCGCCGACACCGTGGTCCTCGACCCGTTCGACGGCGACCCGGCCGAGACCTGCCACCCGCAGGCGGCCTGGCAGGCGCTGGCGACGGTGGCCGCGCACCGGGCGCTGGCCCCCGGGGGCGCCGCCGCCGACCCGTTCGAGCAGCTCCTCGGCGGCCTGGACCCGGAGGTGGAGCGGTGACCCCCGAGGACGAGTACTTCCTGCGGCGGGCCATCGGACTCGCCGCCCAGGCCCGCGCGAGCGGCGACGCGCCGTTCGGCTCGCTGCTGGTCGGCCCGGACGGCAAGGTGCTGGCCGAGGACTGGAACACCGTGCTGACCGACCGGGACATCAGCGCCCACCCCGAGCAGAAGCTGGCCCGGTGGGCGGCGCGCGAGCTGGACCCGGAGACGGCCGCCGGGACCACCATGTACACCAGTTGCGAGCCCTGCGGGATGTGCGCGGGCGCGATCGACCGCTCCGGCCTGGGCCGGGTGGTGTTCGCGCTGTCCACCGAGCAGCTCACCGCCCTCAAGCCGGTCGGCCCCGCCTCGGTGGTGGTGCTGGAGGGCCCGGCGCTGTACGACGAGGCCCGGATCCCCCTGGAGGGGTATTACCACTGACCGGGGTTCTCAGGGTTCGGCTCCCTCCGCAGGTGGACCCGCGCCTGCACCCGGAGGCCGACGCCGGGCCGCGGGAACCGCCCGGGAGGCCGACGCGCGCGGGGCCGCGGTGGAGGGATCGTCGTCCCATGGAGATCTACACCGTGTTCCAGACCGTCCTCGCCTCCCTCGCGGGCCTGTGCCTGCTGGCCGCGGGCGGCTACGCCGCCGTCACCGCGTTCACCGGGCCCGGCACCGACCACTGACCCCTCGGCCCGGCCGCACCCGGACCCCGGCGACCGCGCCCGGATCCCGGCGGCCGCGCCCGAGGGCAACCCGCGCCGCCGCCCGCCGGGTTGACCAGGTGTGAACGACACGAAGAGCCGGCTCGCACGCCTCCTTCCGTCCACCGTCGCCCTGGTCGCCGCGGCGCTGCTCGCCGGGTGCGCGGGCCCGGCCCCGGCGGCCGGACGGTCCGCGGCGCCCCCGGCCGCGGCGTCCGCCACCGCCGGCGCGGACAGCGCGGACGCCGGCGGCCCCGCCACCCCGCAGGCCGCCGTGTCCGGGCCGGCCGCGCCCGACCCGCCCAGCCACGAGGAGCGGATGGCCGCCCGGTACCCCCTGGACCCGGCGCTGAAGCTGTCCGGCCGCTTCCGCACCCTCGGCGGCGACGGCGAGCCCACCGGGCCCGGCCCCGTGGTGCGCTACCGCGTGGACGTGGAGGAGGGCCTGCCGCTGGACGGCGAGCTGTTCCGCGAGGCCGTGGACCGCACCCTGGCCGACCCGCGCGGCTGGACCCACGGCGGCGTCCGCGCGTTCCGGCGGGTCGGCTCCGGCCCGGCCGACGTGGTGCTGACCCTGGCCAGCCCCGGCACCACCGCGGAGTGGTGCGCCCGGTCCGGCCTGGACGTCACCCGGCTCAACGTCTCCTGCGACTCCGCCTCCACCGAGCGCACCATGATCAACGCCTGGCGGTGGGCCCAGGGCGCGCAGACCTTCGGCCCGGACCGGATGCACGAGTACCGTCAGATGCTGATCAACCACGAGACCGGCCACCGCCTCGGGTTCGGCCACGTGGTCTGCCCGCGCCAGGGCGCGCTCGCCCCGGTGATGATGCAGCAGACCAAGTTCCTCACGATCGGCGGCGTCACCTGCCGCCCGAACGCGTGGCCGAACCCGGAGGGATGAGCGCCGCACCACCCGGGGAGGCCCCATGACCTGGACCGAACGCACCGTCACCCGCGACGGGGTGCGGCTGCGCTGCGTGGAGCGGGACGGCCCGGGGCCGGCCGTGGTGCTGCTGCACGGGCTCGCCGGGCACGCCGGGGAGTGGGCGGCGGCCACCGCGGACCTGGCCGGCCGGTACCGGCTGGTGGCGGTGGACCAGCGCGGCCACGGCGGCAGCGAGCGCCGCCCCGGCGACATGTCGCGCGCCGCGCACGTCGCCGACACGGCCGCCGTCGTCGAGCGCCTCGGCCTGGGACCGGTGTTCCTGGTCGGCCAGTCCCTCGGCGGGCTCACCGCCATGCAGACCGCCGCCGCGCACCCGGAGCTGGTCCGCGGCCTGGTGATGGTGGAGGCCGGGCCCGGCGGCAGGGACACCGGAGGGCAGCGGCGGATCGCCCGCTGGCTGGACTCCTGGCCGGTGCCGTTCCCGTCCCGGGACGCCGCGGCGGAGTTCTTCGGCGGCGGCCCGGCCGGCCGGGGCTGGGCCGACGGCCTGGCGGAGCGGGACGGCGGGTGGTGGCCGCGCTTCGAGCGGGACGTGGTGGTCGCCGCGCTGGCCGAGCACGCGCGGCGGGACTTCTGGGACGAGTGGCGGAGCGTGCGCTGCCCCACCCTGGTCGTGCTGGCCCGCGACGGGTTCCTGCCGCCGGGTGACGTGGAGCGGATGCCGCGGGAGCGGCCGGAGGGGGTGACGGCGGTGAGCGTGCCCGGCACCGGCCACGACCTGCACCTGGAGCGGCCCGACGCGCTCGCCGCGCTGCTCGCCGCGTTCCTCGGCGAGGGCTGAGACCGGCGCTCAGCCCTCGCCCGGGGCCAGGCGGCGCACCCGGTCCGGGTCCCCGGCGAGCAGGTCGGCGTGGGTGAGGGCGAAGTCGCCGTTGGGCAGGGCACCGGTGTGGGCGGCGCCGATCACCGCGTCGGGCAGACAGGCGCGCAGGGAGTGCCGCAGCCGGGGCGGGTAGGCGACGGGGCAGCCCCACCCGGCGGGCGCCTCGTCCGAGCCGAACAGCACCCAGTGGTCCACCGGCACCCGGGCGTCCAGCGACGGCGGCCCGCCGGTGTGGCAGTCCAGGGCGGGCGCCACCAGCAGGTCGGGCTCCAGCGGCTCGTACCACAGCAGCAGCGGCTTGGCCCGCCTGGCGTCGGCGTTGTCGAAGCAGCACACGGCGACGGTGTGCAGCGGGTAGTGGACGGCGTAGAACTCCAGCAGCGCCGGGTCGAGCCGGGGGCGGCGGCGCTCCGGGACCCGGGCCAGGGCGGCCGGGATCGCGGTGGGGTCGGCGGCCAGCAGCACCGTGTACACGTCGTGCTCGAAGACCCGCACCCGCTCCGCGCCGTCCCACCCCATCCAGGCGATGCCGTCGTCCGGGCCCACGGAGCGGGGGCGGACGGCGTCCACCATGCGGGTCAGCAGGTCGGGCACGCCCGCCGTGGACACGAAGTTGCCCGGCCCCACGGTGGGCAGCGCGGGCAGGTGCAGCAGCATCGCGTTGGGGCCCGCGGCCAGGTTCACGGCGGTGTTCTGGTAGCCCAGCACATGGATCAGCCCGTGCCCGGGGCGCCGCACCCGCCCGGCGTACACCGTGGTGCCGGAGAACTCGGCGCGGTCGGTGGAGACGCACATGGCGGCCACCGTATCCCGGGGCGGGGAACCGGCCCGCGCCCGGCGCCGTCCAACCGCCGCACCCGGGGCGGACCCGGGGAGAAGGGGGCGGGCGATGCGCGTGCGGCGAGGGGGCGGCCTGGCGGCGGTGCTGGTGGCCGCCGCGGTGGCGGGGTGCGGCGGGGACGGCGGCCAGGTCCCCGCGGACCTGGTGACGTCGGGCAGCCCGCCGCCCACCCCGTACCGCGGACCGCTGCACGTGCCGGTGGCGGAGCCCGCCGACGACGAGGAGGCCGACTCGGAGGAGCCCGAGGCGATCATGGCCAGGGCGGGCGCCGCCGGGCTGGCCCTGGAGTGCGACGGGGACGTGTACTCCGGCGGAGGCGGCGACCGGTGGAGCGAGGGCGACGGCGGCGACACCCCCGAGGAGGGCCTGCTCGCCTGGTTCGACATCGAGCAGCCCGGCCTGCCCGAGTCCGGCTACCGCGTGGAGCGCCGGGAGCCGGACCGGGTGCTGTTCTCGCTGGACGTGGCCGGCGAGACGAAGGTCGCCGTCGTCGTCGCCAAGGACCAGCCGCACCGCCCCGGCTGGGGCCCGGACAGCACCGCCTCCTGCGACCCGGCCGAGCTGCCGGAGAGCTTCACCGATGCCAGGCCCGACGCGTACGAGATCTGGACGGACCGCGACGGCCGCCGGGTACCCACCACCGCGGTGAGCAGCAACACCGGGCCCGAGCACTGCGAATGGCAGACGGCGCACTTCCTCGGCACCGGCCGCGGCCCCGACGCGCGCCTGTACGCCCGCGACCCCGAGGGCGTGCTGCC
The DNA here is from genome assembly GCF_054782095.1 of Streptomyces capparidis. Classification (NCBI taxonomy): domain Bacteria; kingdom Bacillati; phylum Actinomycetota; class Actinomycetes; order Kitasatosporales; family Streptomycetaceae; genus Streptomyces; species Streptomyces capparidis. The sequence continues at coordinate 295,260 of NZ_BAAGTD010000002.1, forward strand.
GCGGGAGATGCTCACCGCCCCCTTCGACGCCACGGCGGCCCTGCCCCGCGACGCGGAGGACACCGGTTACCGGCTGCGGGACTGGCAACTGTGGACGGTCCCCGACCGCTCCGCGGTGTATGTGCGCACCCCCGCGGGCGTGGAGAAGTGGCCGCAGGTCAGGAGGGGGATGGGCTGCGCGTGACGGCGCCGCCGCCCGGCCCGTCGTCCGCGCACGGCCCCGCCCCGCCCGCCCCGGCGGCCAGCGCCGCCGCCAGCTCCGTGGTCAGCCCCCCGCCGCGCGCGTACGCCGCCGCGTACCCCGCCTCGCCCAGCGCCCACCGCGCCGCCGCCGCCACCCGGGCCACGTCCCCCCGCTCCCCGTCCGGCAGCGGCGCGCCCGCGGACGCCCGGGCCGAAGTCGGATCGTAGCCATGTCGTTCTGTGAGCCAAGGAGGTGTGCCTTCCGATTGTCTTCCTAAGACCGCTTGGCCT
>NZ_BAAGTD010000003.1:0-278994 GCF_054782095.1 Streptomyces capparidis
GCCGCCGTGCTGGCGGCGCCGGGGCCGCCGGGGCCGGGCGGGCCGCCGGGCGGCACGGCCGCGGTGCTGGTCGCGGCGCGGGACCTGCCCGCCGGGGAGAAGCTGGACGGCGACGAGGTGTCCGTGGCCGAGCTGCCCGCCGACCGGGTGCCCGCGGGCGCGGTGCGGGCACCGGGCGGGGCGCGGGGGCGGGTCCTGGCCGCGCCGGTGCGGCACGGCGAACCCCTGACCGACCGCAGGCTGCTGGGCCCCGCGCTGCTCGCCGGCTACGGGGAGCCCGGCGGGGAGCGGCACGTCGCGGCGCCGGTGCGGGTGGCGGACGCGGGCTCCGCCGCGCTGCTGCGGCCCGGCGACCGGATCGACGTGCTGGCCGGGCCGCCCGGCGGGGAGGGCGGTGCGGCGCGGGTGGTGGCCGCGGGGGTGCGGGTGATCGCCGTTCCGCCCGTGCGGGGGCGCGGGGCGGGGGAGGGCGCGCTGGTGGTGCTCGCCGTGCCCCGGTCGGTGGCCGTGGAACTGGCGGGGGCGGCCGCGGCATCGCCGCTGGCTGTCACCCTGTCCTAGACGCCCGGACCGCGGGCGCGGCTCAAGGAAAGGGTGCGCAGTGGCAGGCACGAACGGAACCGAGCGGTGGGTGAAGCCGCTCAGGACCCCGCTCGGCGGGTTCAGGGAATTCCTGATGCGCGGCAACGTGGTGGAACTCGCCGTCGCCGTCGTCATCGGGGCGGCGTTCACCAAGATCGTGGACGCTGTCGTCAAGGGCGTGATCAACCCGGTGATCGGCGCCCTGGGCAGCAAGGAACTCGAAGGCTACCGCTCGTGCTTCCAGGGCCCGTGCCACGTGAACGCCAAGGGCGAGGTGGACCAGGGCATCTACATCCTGTGGGGCCAGGTCATCAGCGCCACGGTGACGTTCCTGCTCACGGCGGCCGTCGTGTACTTCCTGATGATCCTGCCGATGAACCACCTCAACGAGATGCGCAGGCGCAGGCAGGGCGAGGCGGAGCCGACCCCGGCCGAGGTGACGGAGCTGGAGCTGCTCACGGAGATACGCGATCTGCTGGCCGCCCAGGGCCGCACGGCGGGCGCGCTGGCGGGGGAAGGAGGGGAAGGGGGCGGGCGGTCCGCCTCGCGCTGAGGGCGGCGGGGGGCCGACCGGGTCAGAAGTGGTGCGGCGGCTTCTCGGCGAGGAACCGGTCGAGGTCCTCGTCCCCGGAGGGCCTGCCGTCACCCCAGGCCGCGTCGGTGTCCTCGGGGCTCTGCCGGGCCAGGGGGTCGTCGAAGACGAAGGGGTCGGTACCGCTCATGGGTCCAGGGTACGGGTCGGCGGGCGGGCGTCCGGGGCGGGCGGGCCGGTGGGCGGGGCAGACCGGCGGCGGTGGGGGCGGCGGGGTCTGCGGGGGTGGGCGGCGGGTGCGGTGCGGTCGCGGAACCGGGGGCCGTCACACCGTCCCGGTCATCCTCGCGAACACCACCACGTTGCCGAGGTAGCCGGACGCCTTGGAGTAGCCGCCGCCGCAGGTGATGACGCGGACCTCGGGGTGGCCGGTGTCGCTGTAGACGCGCTCGCCGGGAAAGTCGTTCTTGTCGAAGACCTCGATGCCGTAGACGACGAACTCCGCCACCCGCCCGTCCCGCCTGACGATCTGGACGGTGTGCCCCTTCTTCAGCGCGCCGAGGTTGTAGAAGACGACCGGGCCCGCCTGGTTGTCCACGTGGCCGACGATCACTGAGGTGCCCCTGGTGCCGGGAGCGACCGAGTCGCGGAACCAGCCCGCGAGGTTGGTCTGCTCGGGCGGGGGCGGCGCTATCCACCCCTCGGCGTCGAGGCCGACGTCCACCAGCGGGGCGTCCACCCGGATCGCCGGGATCCTGATCCGGACGGGCGCGGACGCGGGCAGGGGGGCCGTGGCCGGTGGCAGTTGCCGCGACTCGTGCCGGGGCGCGCCGGTGGGGAGGCGGTCGGCGGCGGCCGCGGCGGGCGGCTGGGGAGGGCCGTCCGCGGCGTCGATGCCGTCGTGGAGCATGCAGACCCCGAGGACCATGGCGAACGCGGTGACGCCGACGACGAACAGGCCGCCCCGCTCGGGCGGGCGCGCCCGTTGCCTGGCGCGGCGGTCCTGGCGGTGCGGTGGCGCCATCGTCGTCCTCCCGGTGACTGGGCCTTATTGGGACGCTATGGCGGGGAATTGGGGGACGCGATTCGAAGCGGGCAAACGGGTGCGGCGGGGTCGGCCCCGGGCTTTCGTTACTCTTTGGCGCCGCCCCCGACAGGGTTAATCATATTTTTCTGTTTACGCTTGCTGACCTGCGGTGACGGCCGCCCACCGGCCTCCTCCTCAGCCATTCAGCGTCCGCCGCCGGGTCTTTCCGGCATGCGGTCCCGAGCCCGGCAGGTGAGGTTTTTCCTGGACGCGGACAAGTCGATCTGCCGCGGAAAACCTTCCGCAGCCGCGTCCTTGGAGGTTCACCATGCGTGGTTCACGCATTCTGGCGGCGGTGGTGCTGACGGGCGCGGCCCTGGGCACCGCGGCCCCCGCGCTCGCCGACGGCACCGCCACCGGCGGCGACTACGCCCCCAACAATCTCCAGGTCTTCCCCAAGACCGTGAAGCAGGGCGGCAAGCTCACCGTGACCGTCGACGGCGGAAGCTGCCGCCAGGGCAACGCGTACGTGGAGTCGAAGGCGTTTCCGCGCGTCATCCTGGTGCCGCTGCGCACCGAGGGCGCCGCCTACGCCACCCCTTACGTGTTCCGGCACGCGCACCCCGGCGCCTACACGATCACCGCCGTGTGCAAGGGCAAGTCCGTCAGCGGTGCGCGGTTCACCGTCGTCCACGGCCACGGGCCGCAGGGCGGCGAGGGCGGCAGCGTCCGCAGCATGAGCACCACCGAGGCCGCGCTCGGCGCCGGGCTGGTGGCCGCCGCCGTGGCGGGCGGGGTCTGCATGATGCGCCGCCGCATGGGCAGCGGGGGCATGTGACCGGCTGAACCTCCCCGGTCCCAGCCACCCGCTCCCCGTCCCGGGCCCCGCGCGGAGCCCGGGACAGGGGCGTGCGCGAGGCCGTCGGCGGAGGCGGGACAACGCCCGCGCCCCCGCCCGGCGCGGAGCCGGGCGGGGGCGCGGAGGGGACGCGTCAGGTCGTCAGGAGGCCACGAGGCCGACCTTGCCGGGCTGCTGCTCCGGCTCCCCGGCGGCGGGGGCCGTCTCCTCCTTGCGCATGCTCTTGAGGACGATGACCAGCACGGCGGAGACCGCGGTGCCCGCCGCGATCGCCAGCAGGTACAGGAACGGGCGGCCGATCAGCGGCACCACGAACACACCGCCGTGCGGGGCGCGCAGCGTGGAGCCCACCGCCATGGACAGCGCGCCGGTGACCGCGCCGCCCGCCATCGACGCCGGGATGACCCGCAGCGGGTCGGCCGCGGCGAACGGGATGGCGCCCTCGGAGATGAACGACGCCCCGAGCACCCAGGCGGCCTTGCCGTTCTCCTGCTCGGCCGTGGTGAACAGGTTGCGCCGCACCGTCGTGGCCAGCGCCAGGGCCAGCGGCGGCACCATGCCCGCCGCCATCACCGCGGCCATCACCTTCAGCCCGCCCTCGGTCGGGTCGGCGACCGAGATGCCGGAGACCGCGAAGGTGTAGGCCACCTTGTTGATCGGGCCGCCCAGGTCGAAGCACATCATCAGGCCGAGGAGGATGCCGAGCAGCACCGCGTTGGAGCCCGAAAGGCCGTTGAGCCAGTCCGTGAGCTGCTCCATCACCCAGGCGATCGGCTTGCCGACGACCAGGAACATCAACGCCCCGACGACCATCGCGGACAGCAGGGGTATGACGACCACGGGCATGATGCCCTGGAGGCTCTTGGGCACCTTCAGCCGCCGGATCCCCATCACCACGGCGCCCGCCAGCAGACCCGCGGCCAGGCCGCCGAGGAAGCCCGCGCCGATCTGGGAGGCGATGTAGCCGCCGACGATGCCCGGCACGAGACCCGGCCGGTCGGCGATGGCGAAGGCGATGTACCCGGCGAGCACCGGCACCAGGAAGGTGAAGGTGGCCCCGCCGGTCTGGAACAGCAGCGCCGCCCAACTGTCCTTCTCGGTCCAGACGAAGTGGTCCATCACCGACGGCGCCTTGTTGATCTCGTAGCCGCCGATGAGGAAGCCGAGCGCGATGAGCAGGCCGCCCGCCGCGACGAACGGGATCATGTAGCTGACGCCGGTCATCAGCCACTGCTTGAGCCTGCTGCCCCAGTGCTCGCCGGAGCCGTCAGCGCCGTCCGCCGTGCCGGAAGGGCCGGACGGGTCGTCGGCGACGACCGGTGTGCTGCCGCCCGCCCGCGCCGTCTCCGCGTACCGGGCAGCGCGCGCCACCAGGTCGTCCGCGCTGTTCACGCCCTGCTTGACGGTGGCCTGGACCAGCGGCTTGCCGCGGAACCTGGCGCGGTCGCGCACCTCCAGGTCGGCGGCGAAGATCACCGCGTCGGCGGCCTTGATCACCTTCGGGTCCAGCGGGTCGGCGCCCGCCGAGCCCTGGGTCTCCACGGCGATCTCGTACCCGGCGGCCCGCGCGGCCTGGGTGATCGCCTCGGCCGCCATGTAGGTGTGGGCGATGCCGGTGGGGCAGGAGGTGACGGCGACGAGCCGCAGCGGGGCGGCGGCGGCGGGGGCGGGCGCCGCCCCGGCGGTCTCCGCCTCCCCGGCGGTCCCGGTCTCCCCTGCCCCGGTCTCCCCGGGTTCGACGTCCCCGCGGATCAGCGCCGCCGCCCGCTCCGCGTCCCCCGCCTCGCGCAGCGCGGTGGTGAACGAGCTGTCCATCAGCTTCCTGGCCAGCGTGGACAGGATCTGGAGGTGGTCGGCGTCGCCGCCCTCGGGCGCGGCGATGAGGAAGACCAGGTCGGCGGGGCCGTCCGGCGCGCCGAAGTCGACACCGCCGGGCACCCGCCCGAAGGCGAGGCTGGGCGCGGTGACATGGGCGGAGCGGCAGTGCGGGATGCCGATGCCGCCCTCCAGGCCGGTCGGCATCTGGGCCTCACGCGCGGCCACGTCGGCGAGGAAGCCGTCGAGGTCGGTGATCCGGCCCTCCGCGACGAGCCGTTCGGCGAGGGAGCGGGTGGCCGCCTCCTTGTCCGGGGCGGACAGGTCGAGGTCGACCGCCCGGGCGGTGATCAGAGTGCTGAGGGTGGGGGACATGGGTGGTGCTCCTTCAGCCGAAGGGGTCAGTCAGAGACCGGTCGAAGGGGACGTCCGCGGTGGTGCGGACGGCGGCCGGGCGGAGGTCGGCCGGGGTCGGCATGACGCTTCCGGGCAATTGGACGGCGGCGGCGCCGTGCGCCAGTGCGGAGGCGAGGGCCCGCTCCCCGCAGCCGCCGGCGAGCAGGAACCCAGCGAGGGAGGCGTCGCCCGCGCCCACGTCGCTGCGCACGGTGTCGACGGGGGCGGTGCCGTACCAGGCGCCGTCCTCCTCCACGAGGATCATCCCGTCGCCGCCGAGGCTGGCCAGCACGGCGCGGGCGCCGAGGTCGCGCAGCTCCCGCGCCGCCTTGACCACGTCGCCGACGGTGCCGAGCGGGCGGCCGACGGCCTCGGACAGCTCCTCGCGGTTGGGCTTGACCACGTCGGGGCGGGCGGGCAGCGCGGCGAGCAGGGCGGGGCCCGCGGTGTCCAGGGCGATCCGGGTGCCCGCGGCGTGCGCCCTGGCCACCAGGTCGGCGTACCACCGGGGGGCGAGGCCGCGCGGGAGGCTGCCGCAGCAGGCGGTCCAGGACGCGCCCGCGCCGCTCGCGTCCACGGCGCCCCGGGCCCGCTCGCCGACCCGGCGCACCGCGTCGAGCAGGGCCTCGGACTCGGCGGCGGTCAGCTCGGGTCCCGCGGCGTTCAGCTTGGTGAGGGTGCCGTCGGGCTCGGCCACGGAGACGTTGACCCGGGTGGGGCCCGCGACGCGGATGGCGGCGACCTCGATGCGCCGGTCCGCGAGCAGCTCGGCGAGGAAGTCGCCCTCGGCGCCGCCGAGCGGGAGGACGGCGACGGTGGGCCGGCCCGCGGCGGCGACCGCGCGGGAGACGTTGACGCCCTTGCCGCCCGGGTCCACCCGGTCGGCGGTGGCGCGCAGCACCTCGCCGCGCTCCAGCGCCGGCACCTCGAAGGTGCGGTCGAGGCTGGGATTGGGGGTGACGGTGACGATCATGCGCGGACGACCTCCGGGCCGGTCTTCTCGATGGCGCGGGCCTGCCGCTCGCTCAGCCCGCTGTCGGTGATCAGCACGTCCACGTCGGACAGCGCGCCGAAGCGGGCGAAGTGCCGCTCGCCGAACTTGGCGGAGTCGGCCAGCAGCACCACCCGGCGGGCGGCGGCGACCATGGCCCGCTTCACCGCGGCCTCGGCCAGGTCCGGGGTGGTGAGCCCGCCGTCGGGCGAGAAGCCGTTGGCGGCGAGGAACACCACGTCGGCGTGGATCTCGCCGATGGCGCGCAGCGCCCACGCGTCCACCGCGGCCTGGGTGCGGTGGCGCAGCCGCCCGCCGACGAGGTGGATGGTCAGCTCGGGGTAGTCGGCCAGGCGGGCGGCGATCGGCAGGGCGTGGGTGACGACGGTGAGCGCGCTGTCCAGGGGGATCGCGGCGGCGAGGCGGGAGGTGGTGGTGCCCGCGTCGAGGATGATGCTGCCCTCGGCGGGCAGCTCGGCGAGGGCGGCGCGGGCGATCCGGTCCTTCTCGGCGGCGGCGACGGTGTCGCGCTCGGCGAGGCCGGGCTCGAAGTCGAGGCGGCCCGCGGGGATGGCGCCGCCGTGGACGCGGTGCAGCAGGCCGGCGCGGTCCAGGGCCTTCAGGTCCCTGCGGACGGTCTCCTGGGTGACGTCGAACTCCTCGGCCAGACCGGGCACGTCCACTCTCCCGCGTTCACGGGCGAGCTTCAGGATCTGCTGCTGGCGCTCCGGTGCGTACATGTGGTTTCAGGTCCGTTTCATGCCCGAGTGGGTCTGGTTAACCGGCACGATACCTCTGCTTCCCGGAAAAGCAAGAGGTTCGGACATGAACGGAAACAACCGGGCTTGGCTCCCACACGGCTCCACGGGGTGGTGACCGGACGCGGTCGCGGTGGCACGGTGGCAGGGCGGGGTGCGGTGATCGGGCGCGGCACGGCGTCCCGTCGCTCTCCGGCGGCCGGACGCGGCACGCCGTCCACCCGCGGCCCGGCGCCCGCTCACACCGGGCACCGCCTCCCCACGGGCCCCTCCGGTCACGCCGTGGGCAAGCGAAACCCCGGTGCTCCTCCCTGGGGGCGGCGCACCGGGGCCGGTGGACGGGTCGGTCCTGGGGACCGGATGGACTTGTGCTGGTGGTGGGCCGTTCTCCCGCACGGGATCAGGCGGCCTCGAAGCCCGAGGCGCGGGCCATGCGCTTGAGCTCGACCAGCGCGTGCTTCTCGATCTGCCGGATCCGCTCCCGGGTCAGGCCGTGCTGCTTGCCGACCTCGGTCAGCGTCCGCTCCCGCCCGTCCTCGATGCCGTACCGGGCGCGGATGATGGACGCCGTGCGGTCGTCGAGCCGCCCGATCAGCCCGTCCAGCTCCTCGCGGCGCAGCATGACCAGCACCGACTCCTCGGGCGAGGCCGCGCCCGCGTCCTCCACCAGGTCGCCGAACTGGGTCTCGCCGTCGTCGTCCACGGTCATGTTGAGGCTGACCGGATCGCGCGCCCAGTCCAGCACGTCCACGACGCGCTCCGCGGTGGTGTCCAGCTCGGCGGCTATCTCGCGGGGCTCCGGGTCGCGTCCGTGCTCGCGGTTGAACTCACGCTGCACTCGGCGGATGCGGCCCAGCTCCTCCACCAGGTGGACGGGCAGCCGGATGGTGCGGGACTGGTCGGCGATGGACCGGGTGATCGCCTGGCGGATCCACCAGGTGGCGTACGTGGAGAACTTGAAGCCCTTGGTGTAGTCGAACTTCTCCACGGCGCGCACCAGGCCGGCGTTGCCCTCCTGGATCAGGTCGAGCAGCGGCAGGCCGCTGCGCGGGTACCGGCGGGCCACGGCGACGACGAGGCGCAGGTTGGACCGTATGAAGACGTCCTTCGCCCGGCGCCCGGCCTCGGCCACGGCCTCCAGTTCCTTGTCGTCGGCGCCGGCCGCGGTGCCGCCGGAGTCCAGCAGCTCCTGGGCGTACACGCCCGCCTCGATGGCCTTGGACAGCTCGACCTCGGTCTCCGCGTCGAGCAGCGGGGTCCGTGCGATCTCGTCCAGGTACATGCCGACCAGGTCGCGATCGGTGGCCTCCCCGCCCACTGCGCGAACACTGCCCATCTCGTCGGCGCTGTCACGGGCGACGGCACGGGTTGCCATGCGTGCTCCCTTGCGGTTGGTCTCGGTCGGTCTGGGACTGAGGGTGACCCTGTGCCCTTCGGGGCGGGTACCCGCATCCGTGGATGACAACGAGTGGAATCCGGACAGAATTCCCATGTCGATCTCTGATTTCCGGAAGGTGCAGTATCCTGCGACGCCGCAACCGGTCGGCTCACCCGCCTCCACCCACCCGGCCACTCACCGTGACCAGCCGGCGGGTTCGCGGGAGCGCCGCGCCGGGCCGCCGCGCCCACACCTCTCGCCTTCCCCGTTCGGGGGAGTTTGTGCGGTTCGTTCTTCAACGTCCGGGACAGCCGATTCCATCCCCGGATCGGCCGCGACCTCCCGGCGGGGGCGCCGGGCCGGCTCGCGCCGGTCCGGTCACGTCGGTCGGGCGGTGGCGCCGCCCGCGCCGCCCCGCCCGCCGGGCGCTTCGTCGACTCGGCGACGCGGCGGCGTTCGCGGCTCGCCGTGGAGTACGCAGCCGCGCCCGGAAATCATCAAGATGTGACCCAGGTCACTCGTTCCCGGGTCAGACCCGTTCGGCGAGCGCCAGGAAGTGGCTGTCCGGGTCCTCGTAGCGGTGCAGCCGCCAACCCGACTCCGCGAGCAGCGGCGCCAGGTTCGCCTCGGCGAGAGGGTCGTCGGGGCCGCCGAGCACCCGGCCGTGCCGGGCGGCGAGCACCGCCCTGCCCACCGCGTGGAACACCGCGAGCCGCGCCCCCGGCGCCGCCACCCGGGCCAGCTCCCGCAGCGCCACCAGCGGGTCGGGCACGTGCGGCAGCAGCCCCGCGGCGAACACGCCGTGCACCGCGCCGCCGGGCAGCGGCAGCCGCAGGCAGTCCGCGAGCGCCAGCGCGGCGACGTCCCCGCGGCCCATCCGCACCGCCTCGCGCAGCATCGCCGGGGTCACGTCCGTGCCCAGCACCGCGCCGCCGGGCCCCACCGCCTCCCGCAGCAGCGGCAGCGCCCGCCCCGTGCCGCACCCCGCGTCCAGCGCCACCTGCCCCGGGCGCAGGCCGAGCGCGGCGACGCCCGCCCGGTACCGCGGCAGGTCGTCGGGGAACTTCTTCTCCCAGGCGGCGGCGCGCGGAGTGAAGAAGGCGCGGTTCTCGGCGGTGTGCGCCTCGGCGGCCACGACGGCGGCGAACCCGGCGTGCGCCGCGCGCCGCTCCTGCCGCGCGCCCGGCCCCGCCCCGGCGTCCGTGCCCGGCAGCGCCCAGGCCGTGCGGGCCCAGCGCTCCGCCCCGTCCACCGGCTCCCGCCGCCCGACCAGCCCCGCGGCCGCGCCCACCACGAGCAGCGGCAGCTCGGCGGCGACGGCCGCCTCCACCAGCGCCGCCACCCCGGGATCCGCCGCCCCGCCGCCGCTCAGCACCACGCCCGCCACGCCGCGCAGCTCCTCGGGCAGCGGCTGCCCCGCGCGCCACCGCCGCACCTCGACCCCGCTCCCGGCGAGCGCCTCGGCGAGCCCCGGCTCGTCCGTCCTCCCCAGCTCCAACCACAGCACCGCCACCGCCGCGCTCTCCCCTCTCGTCCCCGACCGGCCGCCCCGGTGATCCCGCCCGGCGCGCATGGTCCGCGGGGCCCGGGGTACCCCGGGAGCACCGTGGCCGCCCGGCCGAGCGGCCGACGCAACCCCGACTCTTTCACCCCGGAGGTCGTCATGGCCGAAGAGAAGGGCATCAGCCCGATCGACGTGCAGAAGGCCCTGCACGGCGCCTCGTATCCCGCGAAGAAGAAGGACCTGGCCGAGCTGGCCCGCAACAATGGCGCCGGCGACGTGGCATCGTCCATCGAAAAGTCGGGCACGGACCGCTTCGACGGGCCCAACGACGTCCAGAAGGCCGTCTTCCGCGGCAAGTGACCGGGCCCGGGTGACCGCGCCCACCGGGGGCGGACGCGCCCGGGGCGGCCTCGCGCCGCCGCGGCCGGGCCGTCCGTCCCCGCGGGCTCACTCGGATCCGCACGCTGACCGGATCCGCCGCTGACCGGATCCGCCCGCTGACCCAGGGAGACGAGACCGGACCAGGGAGATCCAGGGAAACGGGACGACCCCGGCCGAACCGCTCCGCGCGGCCGGTCGGGGTCGTCCCACCCGGTTCTGCTCGAACCGGTTCTGCTCGAACGGCTCAGGTCCGGGGCTGGGCCGGGTTCTCGGGCGTCCCGTGGGACGGCGGGTTCATCGGCGGGCCGCTCGTCTCGGGGCTGACCTTGCCGCCACCGCTCGGCGCGGCGGGCCGCTCGGGCGCCGGGGCGTCGGGGGCGCCGGACGAGGGCCGCGCACCGGACTCCAGCTCCTGCATCCTCGTCCGCATCGCCTGCACCACCGGCACCCGGTCCGCGTGGGCCCGCTCGTAGTCGAGCACCCGCTTCAGGTCCTGCTGGTCCAGGGAGCGGATGCGGTGTTGCAGGCTCCCCAGCGGCAGATGGTCGTAGTCGGGGATCGGCAACTGCTCACGCGTGCTCATACAGGACACCTCTCCTGCCGTCGTCCGCCGGAGTGTTCGTCGGACGGTGCGGGTACCCAGGCGGCGCCGTTTGATTCTCCCGCCGCCGGTTTCGGCACGCCCGGCGCGGACCCCGGCGCGGACCCCGATGCGGACGCGGCGCCGGGAGCGGAGAAGTGTGGTCTCCCGCGGGAACGACGACCGCGGGAGACCACGGCCTGCGAGGGGGACGCCTCGCGAGACGAAACGGAGCACGCCCCGGTCCGCGACTTCTCGGTCCCACCGCCACCCTCAACGGCCGGGCACACCGCACGGTCACGGCGATTGCGCCGGACCGGTGACCCCTCCCCCGCCTTCCGGAAATGCGATCGGCACCCGCCGCGCCGCTTTTCCGTTTTTCCGCCCGCCGGACGCGTCTTCCGCGCCGCCCCGCCCCGCGCACGGTCAAATGAGCCGCCGCCGCGCCACCCGATAGATGACGACACGCCCCGTTCGGAGCAACGTGTGCTGCGACTCTCGGCATTTTCTGTTAACTGTGTATCGCTCATCCCCCCCGCTTTGAACGGAGAAACGCAATGCGAATTCCCACGCTGGTCGGCGCCGTCGGCGCCGCGGCTCTGCTCAGCCTCGGCATGGCGGGAACTGCCATGGCCGACACGGACGACCTGATCAAGATCCGCCTCCAGGACCTGGACCGGGAGGACCAGTACGTGAACGCCCCCAAGGGCGGAAAGAGCAGCGGCCCCGTCGCCGTCAAGGAGGACGGCGGCGCTCTGCTGGCCCTCGACCTCCAGAGCCAGGAGGACGAGAAGACCGTGGTGAACGCCCACAAGATCGCTTCGCAGTGGCTGGGCAACCAGAAGTACGAATAGACCGCACGTACAACGGGAACTCCGCGCATTCACCGGGGCTGGACGCCGCTTGTCCCGTGAGCGTATGTGTTGCCCCCCGCAGCCGCGGGGGGCAACACCGGGCGTCGCGCACGCCAACGGATGCCTACCACCGGGGCTCACGCCCCAAACCGCGCGAGCATGTCCGGGGCGTCCCCCGCCGGCACCCCGTTGACATCTCCCGTGGAAACCGCCACAGAACTCCCGAAGCCGAACATCATATTAGCGCGACGTCTCGGCACTTTCTCTCACCGGCCTCGGCGCGCGTTTCTTCACACCGGCCGCCATTCACACCACGGCCGCAATCGCGAAAGCGGCTCATTTCCGGGGACGGGAAACGACCGCGCCGCCCGCCGCAACGGCCGTCCCCCGTCGCCGGACCCCGCCGCCATCACCCGCCGCCCCCGCCGAAGCCCTCCGGCGGCTCCCCCGGCCCCGCGGCGACCACGTCCTCGTTGTCGGGACCGCGGTCCTCCAGCAGCGTGATCCGCGCGAACTCGGGCACGACGCGCACCGGATACGTGGGCCCCTGGTCGCGGTAGCGGCGCATCTCCGCCAGGTGGTCGTTCTGGTGGACGACCGTCCGCTCGGGGTGTTCCTCCACCCACCGGGGGAAGAAGATCACACCGTGCACCAGACCCCTGCCGGGCAGGACGTTCACGCTCACCGAGGTGCCCGTGGGCTCGTGCCAGGAGACCTTGTAGGTGTCCTCGTCCAGCTTCACCAGGTCGACGGGCTGGTCCTTCACCCACCGCCCGCCGACCATGCCGCTGTGCACCCGGTAGTCGATGGTGGTGGCGTTCTTGACGTACATCTCGTAGCGCCAGCCGTTGGCGTAGTCGTACACGACTCGCCTGCCCACGATTCCGGACAGGTCCTGGGCCGGAACGACGTCGCCCAACGGCGGGGTGGCGGCACCCATCCGCTCTCCTCCTCGCTCGTCCACCCCCCTCCGCGCGCCGCCTACCCGACCGCACAGGCAGCCCATACGTCCCATTCTGGGTGAATCCGACAGTCAACCGGCGGAGCCCGCCACCCAACCCACCCCTGGACGCGCACCCTCCCCGCCCCTGACGTGTTCCTCCGAGGGCTTCCGGCCCTCCCCCGCGGCGACCAGAGTGGATCGCGCGCCCCGTCCTGGCTCCCGTCCACGCGACCGCACCACCCCCCACGCGCGGACTGATCCGCCCACCGCAGGACAGGAACCCCTCGCTCCGCCCACCCCCGACCGGAGGAGACCACCGCGATGCCCGTCCCCCCCGACCCCTCCTCCGTCCCCGGCCCCACCGACAACGAGGTCCCCTACCCTCCCCCGCCCTGGACCCTGCGCGGTGAGATGTGGATGGGCATGGTCAGGACCGAGGAGCCCCTGCCCGTCCCCCGCGACCTGCGCCCCCTCGTGGACCCGCGCCGGCTGTGCGTGGGCGTCGTCCGGTACCGCGAGGGCACCCTGCGCTACGACGAGCTGGCCCTCGGCCCCCTGGTCCGCCGCGGGCCGCGCGCCGGCATCCTCATCCAGCACATCTGGGTGAACGACACCGCGTCGCTGTGGGGCGGGCGCGGGATCTGGGGGCTGGGGAAGGAGGCGGCCGAGTTCGAGTGGAGCCGCGAGGCGGTCAGCGTCGGCGACGCGGAGGGGCATCTGGTCGCCGTCACCCTGCGACCCGGGCGACCGCGCCTGCCGCTGCCGTTGCCGATGCCCGCCCCGGGCTTCGGCGGCACCCCGGACAACCGCCTGTACATCCCCGGCCGCCTGCGCGGCACACCCCAGCGGGCGACGATGGAGATCACCTCCTGGTCCGGCCGGCTCCCCGCGCTGCGGACCGCCGGCGCCCGCCCCTGCCTGGCCCTGCGCCCGTTCACCCTGAGAATCCCGGACGCGGTGCGCTGCTGAGACCCGCGCCGTCCGCGGCGCCCCGTCCGCGGCGCACCGCCCCGGGGCGGCCGGGCGCGCTACGTTCGGCGGATGCAGCAGCCACCGGAACAGGCCCCCGCGCTCCTCGACGGGCCGGGCACCGACGTCACCGACGCCCGTGAACTCCTCATCGGCTATCTGGACTGGTACCGCGAGGCGCTGACGCGCAAGCTCGCCGGGCTCTCCGACGACCGGCTCCGCGCACCCGTCGAGCCGCTGGGCTGGTCGCCGCTCGGCCTGGTCCAGCACCTCGGGTGGGTCGAACGCCGGTGGATGCGCTGGGGGTTCGCCGCCGAGGACGTCCCGGCCCACCCGCCCGGCGGCGAGGAGGCCGAGTGGACGGTCCCCGCCGGGACGCCCGCCGCGGAGGTCATGGCCGCCTACCGCGCGGAAGTGGCCGCGACGACGTCCCTGGTCGCGGCGGCCGGCCTGGCCGACCAAGCCCGCCTCGGCGGCCGGTTCCGGACCGCCGACCAGGCCCCTTCCCTCGGACGGATCCTGTTCCACCTGCTCCAGGAGTACGCCCGCCACGTCGGCCACCTGGACATCGCCCGAGAGCTGATCGACGGGGCGACCGGCGAGTAGCGCGCCGACCGGGCACCGCCGGCCCCTCCCTGGGACGGCGTCCAGGCGGTGTCCGGCCGCCCGCCGAACCGGCCGTGCGCCGAACGGGTCCCGCCCGGCTCAGCGGCGCGGCCGGTGCAGGCCCTGCCGGTAGATGTCGCGGGCGTGCCTCAGGGCGAGCACGGACGAGGCGAGCAGCGCGTGGGCGGCGTGGGAGCGCGGCACGGGTTCCAGGTCGGAGGCGTCCACCTCCCTGGCCTGGAGGGCCAGCTCCGAGGACTCCCCGAAGTAGCCGGCGATCTCCCCGTCGAGCCCGGTCGCGTACTCGTACGCCTGGCACAGCGCCGTCGCCGCCTCCTCGACCGTCAGCTCCTCCATCACCGGCTCGGTCTCGACCGGGCAGTCCTGGTCGGCCAGACAGGGCCGCACCCAGCCGCGCAGCGACCGGTCGATCTCGCGCAGCAGGTCGGGCCAGGGCACCCGCAGCAGCGCGACGACCTTCACGGGATCCAGCTCGTCGTCACTCCCGTACACCCGCGCCTCCCACCCGCACCCGACGGCCACCGCCGCCGCATCGTCACCCGCTGCCCGCCCCCGGCACCGGAGAACGCTCCCGCATCACCCGTCCGAGTGGTCGCGTCGGAGCCCCCGCCCGGGATCCCGGAACCCGGCGCGCACCGGACGGCAGCACCCGACCTCCCCCGCTCCGCACCCCGGCCCCTCCCATCCCATGGCCGAAGACCGACGCATCCCACCGCTCCCCGCCACCCGCCCCTCCCAAAGCATTGACTGAACCGTTTGAGTGACGTTTCCTGCTGACCGACCGTCGAGCCCCGACGCGAGGCGACACCTCGCCGCACCACCCCGCCACACCACCGCAAGGGAGTGCACCGTGCCGTCTCGACCCGCGCGCCGCCTCACCGCCACCCTGGCCGCACTCGCCCTCGCCGTCACCGGCCTGAGCGTCGCCACCCCGGCCCCACCGGCCTCCGCCCTGGACAACGGCCTCGCCCGCACCCCGCCGATGGGCTTCAACAACTGGAACCCCTTCGGCTGCGACGTCAACGAGCGGCTGATCAAGGAGACCGCCGACATCTTCGTCGAGAAGGGCTTCAAGGCCGCCGGCTACACCTACGTCAACATCGACGACTGCTGGATGGCCCGCGAACGCGACGCCCAGGGCCGCCTGGTTCCTGATCCGGTCAAGTTCCCCAACGGCATCAAGGCCGTCGCCGACCACGTTCACGCCAAAGGACTGAAACTCGGCATCTACGCGGACGCGGGCACCAAGACCTGCGCCGGCTACCCCGGCAGCCTCGGCCACGAGGACACCGACGCGCGGAGCTTCGCCTCCTGGGGCGTGGACTACCTCAAGTACGACAACTGCCACAACAACAGCGACGGCTCGCAGGAGGACTTCGTCCGCCGCTACACCGCCATGGGCGACGCCCTGAAGCGCACCGGACGCCCCATCGTGTACTCCATCTGCGAGTGGGGCCAGTCCCGGCCGTGGGAGTGGGCCGGCGGCGTCGGCCACCTGTGGCGCACCACCGGCGACATCCGGGACAACTGGCCCAGCGTCAAGTCCATCATCGACGCCAACATGCGCCACGCCGCGGCCGCCCGGCCCGGCGCGTGGAACGACCCGGACATGCTGGAGGTCGGCAACGGCGGCATGACGGCCGAGGAGTACCGCACCCACTTCGGCCTGTGGGCGGTCATGGCCGCGCCCCTGCTCATCGGCACCGACCTGCGCAAGGCGAGTCCCGAGACACTGGACATCCTGCTCAACCGCGACGTCATCGCCGTCGACCAGGACCCGCTGGGCATCCAGGGCCGCGTCGTCTCCGAGCGCGACGGCCTGATCGTCTTCGACAAGCCCCTGGCCGACGGCGACCACGCCATCGCCCTGTACAACTCCACCGACCGCCCCGCGACCGTCTCCACCCGGGCCACCGCGGGCGGCCTCCCGCACGCCCCCGGCTACCGCCTGCGCGACCTGTGGACGGGCCGCACCACCGAGTCCGCGGGCGTGATCGGCGCCGCTCTGCCCCCGCACGCCACGGCCCTGTACCGCGTCACCCCGCTGCGCTCCCCCGTCCCCGTCCTCCCTCCGTCAACCGCCCTGTCCGCCACCGCGGCCGACGCCGTCCCGCACGCCCCCGGCACCGCCACCACCGTCCTCGCCGACCACCCCACCCCGCTGCGCACCACCCTCACCAACCACGGCCGCACCCATCTGCGCGACGTCCGCCTCACCGCCACCGCCCCCGAAGGCTGGACCGTCACCCCCACCGGCCAGACCACGACCCGCCGCCTGCGCACCGACGCGTCCCTGACCACCCGCTGGACCGTCACCGCCCCGCCCGGCACCCCGCCCGGCCGCCATACCCTCACCGTCCGCGCCACCCACCACCCCGGCCGCACCACCACCGCCACCCTCGACCTCCTCCTCCTGGCCCCGCCCCCCGCGGGCGCCACCGACCTCAGCTCCCTGGACTGGGTCGCCGCGGAGAACGGCTGGGGCGCACCGGAGAAGGACCGCAGCAACGGCGAACTCGCCCCCGACGACGGCCGCCCCCTCACCATCGCCGGCCGCACCTACCCCAAGGGCCTGGGCGTCCACGCCACCAGCACCCTCACCTACTACCTGGGCGGCACCTGCACCCGCCTCACCACCGAGGCAGGCGTCGACGACGAGAAACCCATGCCCGAACAGTCCGCCGTCTTCCGCATCCTGACCGACGGCACCCTCCGCGCCGACAGCGGCCCGGTCGACTACGGCCAACCGGCCGTCCCCCTCACCGCCGACCTCACCAACACCACCTGGCTCACCCTCTCCGTCCTCCCCAACAGCTCAGTGGGCGACCACGCGGACTGGGTGGGGCCGGTACTGGAGTGCGGGAAAGCGGGCTGACCGCACGGGCCGAGCCGTCACCTGCCGCACGAACCACAACCCGCCGGGCAGCAGCAGCCCATACCCTGGCAGGGATGAGCTGACAGAGAGGGGCAAGGCCCATGTCGTCTCCTGATGCCACCCCCGACGCGTACGCCGATCCGCTGGTCTTCGGTCAGCGGATGGAGATCCTCCGGGTTCGCCGCGGCATGAGCCGCCCGGTCCTCGCCGGCCTGCTGGGCAAGTCCCCGAGCTGGGTGAAGCAGGTCGAGACCGGCAGGCTGAAGATGCCCTCCCTGCCCATGATCCTGCGAATCGCCGAGGCGCTGCGGGTCCGGGACCTCTGCGAGTTGACCGGCGACCAGTCCATGTCCATGGACATGTTCATCGGCCCCGGGCACAAGCGCCTGCCGCAGGTACGCGCCGCCATCAACGCCTTCCCCGTCACCGCCGGTGCCGACCGGGAGGCGCCCCCGGCCGCGCACCTGCGCGCACGCCTGGCCCGCGCCTGGTCCCAGCGTCACTCCTCCGGTCGCCACCGCGACACCATCGGTGCGCTGCTCCCGGACCTCATCCGCGACGCGCAGCTCGCCGTGCGGCAGGCCGACCGCGCGGAGGAGCGGCGGACCGCACAGGCCGCGCTCGCCGAGGTGTACGCGCTCTCCCAGTTCTTCCTGGCCTACCAGCCGGACTCGGCGCTGCTGTGGCGGGTGGCCGAGCGCTCGCTCGTCGCGGCCCAGGAGTCGGAGGACCCGCACGCCATCGGCGTGGCAGCCTGGCTGGCCGCCGAGGCCCACCGGGACTCGGCGCACTACGACGCCGCCGACGCGGTGGTCTCGGACGCCCTCCACCACCTCGAACCGCTGCTCCCCGACGCGTCGCCCGACCTCATGGCCATCACGGGAGCGCTGACGGTGGCGGGCGGGTACACGGCCGCGCGCCGCGGCGACACCGGCGCGGCCTGGCGTCACTGGGACAAGGCCGAGAAACTGTCGAAGAGACTCGCCCCCGACTACTTCCACCCCATCACCTCCTTCTCCCAGGCGATCATGGGCGCGCACGCCCTCACCGTCGCTGTCGAACTGCACGCCGGGGGCGAGTCGGTACGGCAGGCGACGAGGGCGGACACGGCCACCATCCCGTCCCGTCCCCGCCGAGCCCGCCACCGCATCGAGGAAGCCCGCGGCTACCAGCTCGCCGGGCTCCCGGACGTCGCCCTCGAAACCCTGGACAAGGCGTTCGAGGCCGCCCCCGAGACCATCCGCTACAACGGGTATGCACGCCGCATCGTGCTGGAGGAGACGGAGTCCAAGTCACCGATGCGCCGTCAGCGCGCGGCGCAGCTCGCGGTGAAGATCGGCGTCCTGGCAGCCTGATCCCCTGTTCGAAGGGCAGAATCCCTGCCCCTCCCCCGCCCCCGGCGCTCCTACGGTCAGTGAGCATCCGACCACTGACGACTCCGGGGGTTGTTGTGACAAGAAGCAACCGTGCCAAGTGGACGCCGCTCGACGGTGGCGGGGTGCTGCTCCGGTGAGCATGCCTGTGCACCCCGCCCCGCGGCAGTGGCGGCCCCCCATCGGCAACGACGTGACGCTGGTGACGGCGGGTCGGTACTGGGGCGCGGTCAAGGTCGGCCGCCCCGCGGTCGCCGATGCTGCACTCACCTGCCTGCGGGCCCGCACCGGGGCGGTGTTCGCCGACCCCTTCGGCGGGTCCACGTACTGGCTGGTGGACACCGGCTCCACCGCCCTCTGGCCCGCCGTCCCGACCGTCACCGTCCTCGGAGCCGAGCCCCACCGCACCCACTACATCGCGGTACCCCCCGTCTCCCACGACGACGGACCGCGCCCCCATTGGAAGGTCCCCCCGAACCCCACCACCCCGTGTCTGACCAACCCCAACGCCCTCCTGGCCGCCCTGCGCACCGCCACCCGCACCGTCCTGGGGCAGCCGTGACCACCCCAGCCCCCGTGGCCCTGCTCTACGACCGCCAAATCTCCGGCTCCGGCACCGTCATCGCCCGACTCACCGCCCTCGACCACCACGCCCGGGCCCAGGGCTGGGACCGCGCCGGTGCCTGGGTCGACTGCGGCACCCCCGCCCGCACCCCGCACCTGCGCCCCCGGTTGTACGACGCCCTGAAGGAAGTGCCCCGACTGCGTTGGGCCCCCGTACTCCTCCTGATCCACACAGAGGACCGCCTCTGCACCCACCCCCTGTGGGCCGCCCGGCTGGCCGACACCATCCGCTGGACGGGCGCCCACTTGCAGATCCTCATGCCGGATCGACCTCCTCCGTCCCCCAGGCCCTGATCACGAGGGAGACCGTGTCCATCACGCCCGCCCGCCTGTACGTCGGCCAAGTCCTGCGCCACTTCCGCTGCCGCGCGGGCCTAAAACAAAAGGACCTGGGAGCGGCCCTGCACGTCACCGGCGTCCTGATCCAGATGGCGGAGACCGGCCGCCGTGCCCTACCGGACCGCGAACTCGACCACGCCGACGAGATTCTCCACGCCGACGGCCTGCTGCGCGCCGCAATCCCCCTACTCGAAGCCGACCGCCAAGACCGCCGCAACCACGGCCCCGCCCTCCGCCGCGCCCGCAACTACCTGAACCCCACTAAGACGCCGTTTCTGATGGCGGGTCTATCCCGTTGTCGAGGTATGGCAGGTCTCGTAGAGCGGCTGGTGCCGGAGGAGCTGTGGCAACTGTTTCGGCGGGTCGTGCCGCCGACCGAGGTGGTCCGCCCGCAGGGCGGAGGGAAGAAGCGCGCCGACGATCGCGAGATCTTGGCCGGGATCATCTTCGTCGCTACCTCCGGCTGCACCCGTTAGGAGCGCGGGGTGAGCTGGACTGGTCCCGCTGTGCGATCGACTCCGTGAGTATTCGCGCCACAAAAGGGGGCTGCTGACGGGACCGAATCCGACCGATCGCGGCAAGAACGGATCGAAGATCCACTTGATCACAGACCGGAACGGACTTCCGCTGTCCCTGGGGATCTCGGCCGCCAACCTTCATGACAGCCAAGCTCTGAAACCACTGACCTGCGGTATTCCCCCGGTCCGCTCCCGCCGCGGCCCTCGTCGACGCAAGCCCGACAAGCTCCACGCCGACAAGGGGTATGACTACGCCCACCTGCGGCTATGGCTTCGAGAGCGGAACATCACCCCTCGCATTGCTCGCAAAGGCACCGAACCGTCGAACCGGCTCGGCCGTCACCGCTGGGTCGTAGGGAGAACAGTGTCCTGGCTGGCCGGCTGTCGGCGCCTGCACCGTCGCTGCGAGCGCAAGCCCGGGCACTTCCTCGCCTTCGTCGGCGTCGCAGCAGCCCTCATCGGACATCGCCGCCGGGCACGCTGAGGCGCGAGGTCAGTGCGATGGCTGGGTCAAAGGGTCCGGTCGGGACAATGCCTCGGACAGCGGCAGTCCGTCCCTTGCGGCAACGGTCTGACGCGCCCGCAGTTCGGCTCGGGTCCGTGGGCGGTACTTGGGCTCCTTGCCACACCCGCAGACCGATAGTCCCTCGTAGCGCAGCCCTTCACCCAACACCGCAGCCACCACGGACCAGCCGCGGACATCACGCCTGGGCGGCGGAGCGAAGTCATGACCAGCGCAAATGAGGGGCTGAGAACAGTTTGGGCACACGTGCTCGCGCTTCGGATGGGCATGCTGCTTGAAGCTGACACGGCACGAGACACACGCGTAGTGCAGCTTGTAGTAGGTCATGGCGTAGAAGCACACCGGGTCACCGTACCCAGCAGCCCTTCAAGCAGACCACCCGTTTCGAGCGGCCGACAGTCCGCCATCAGAAACGGCGTCTAACCCACCGCTCTCACCACCCCCCGACGGCATCCACCGCCACATCGCCGCCCTCGCCGTGTGGGTGTTGACCCCCCAACCCCTCCCCACAGGCAACGACACTGATGCCCCGCCGTCGCCCCGCTCCGCCGATGACCATCCGCCGCCGACGATCCGGTGATGTGCCACGCGGAGTGGGCGGACGCCCCCCAAGCCGCACGCCTTGGCGACGGGCAGGCTGGCTGCTCGGCTGACCTGCGGAGTTCGACGTCAGAGCCCTGGTCGCGCTCGTGGCCGGTACCGCTGTTCTCCGTGGTTCCCCGCACTGTCTGGCACACCAATGGCATGACCTGTTGGCTCTGCTGCACTCAAGGCTGAGCTCGGTCTAGAGGGATGAGCCTCAGCCCACGACAACCAGCCAAGGTGTTACGTACATCGACGGTCCAGGCACAGGCGTGCCTCGCTTGCACGCCCACCAGTCTCAGCTGCGCTGCCGTGCTGTCGATCAGGGGTACCAGCGTGGCGGTCGAGTAGTCGACTCGCTGCGGGTCTCATGAAGATCCCGGTTGCAATGTTCCCATCGGCAATGAGTCGCAAGTACGTTCCCATTGCGCTGCATGGGATCTAGGTGCATCCTGAAAGGCTTTGTCGTGCGTCAGGGACGCAGGCAGGGTTAGTTGCACGTGTTCGATCAACGCGCGGATCAGTAATCGCCTGGGTCCGATCGAGTGCGCGCCACTAGCATTCCGATCACCGCACAGCTTCTGCGCGGTGACGATGGGCGCACCGTAGGTGCACGTGGTGGGAGGGGAACGAATGAGCGACCCAGAGATCGGCGCAATGTCCGCGATTGCCGGCGCTCTTCACGATCTTGAAGAGGACGCCCAAGGGAGGGTGCTGCGCTGGGCTGCTGAGCGCTATGGCGTAGTGCTCGGCAGCCCAGCGGCCAGAAATGGAGTCAAGGGCTCGAGCGAGGCCGAAGAGGAGGCTGGCGAAGTTAGTGACGAGGAGATCTCTGCTGAGGCCCCAAAGTTCGAGCACTTCGCCGAACTGTTCCACGCCGCAGCTCCCAAGACCGATGTCGACAGGGCTCTCGTAGCGGGATATTGGTTTCAGGCCATTCAGGGCCACCCCTCCTTCCAGTCGGCCGTCCTGAACAAGGAATTGAAGAACCTCGGACATGCTCTAAAGAACGTCACAGACTCCCTCAAGAGCAATCAAGAGAAGAAGCCTGCGCGAGTCATTCAGCTGCGAAAGACTGGAAACTCTCGCCAGGCGCGCAAGCTGCACAAGCTGACGCATGAAGGATTGGCTTACGTCCAAGGATTGATTGCGGGCTGAACAACATGACACCCGGAGAAGCCCTTGCGGATCTACCAAACGGACTGCGCGACGACATCGTTAACGCATTCAACCGAATCGTCAGCAACTACCGAGAGCATCGGTGGGAGCCTGCGGAATTGAATGGCGGAAAGCTCTGCGAGGCCATCTATACCGCCATCACGGGATATGCTGACGGTCAATATCCGGAGCGTTCATCCGGACCTCGCAACATGGTCCGCGCCTGTCGGGAGCTTGAGCAGAGACCTTCCTCTGTACCGCGATCAATCAAGTTTCAGATTCCTCGCATGCTTCTGGCGCTCTATGAGATTCGGAACAATCGCGGCGTCGGCCACGCTGGCGGAGACATCGACCCGAATCTGATGGACGCGACAGCAGTCCTTTATATGAGTAAGTGGCTCATGGCTGAACTCGTGAGGATCTTTCACGACCTCACTGTAGAACAGGCATCCGCGCTGGTTGAGAACTTGGTAGAGCGCGAAGTACCACAAGTTTGGACCGAGGGAAGCAGGAAAAGGATCCTAAGACTTGGGCTAACCTGGAAGCAAAAAATGCTTCTTCTGCTTCTGGGCGAGAATAACCCGGTACCGGAGACCGATCTCGTTAAATGGCTAGAGCATCCCAATGCCGCACGCTTCAGGAGAGACGTTCTCCGTCCGGCCCACAAGGAATGCCTGATCGATTATGAAGAAGAGAAGTGCACAGTTCGCCTACTCCCTCCGGGCGTAGTCCAAGCTGAGATTCTAGTCAGGCCCGCATAACGGCGCAAGCGCGTATCGAACAAGGTCGGTGCAGCGGCTTTGGGCTGGAGCTGCTTTGGCGCGAGTGATCATGGCCCCGCAAGCTTCCGGCGCGTCGGACAGTCTGTGGACTCGCCCGGCAAGGCGCGACGCTGGCTCCATGGTCTTCGAGGCTCGCGCCAAAGTAGCTGCCTAGGGCCGTGGAGCCGAGCGCCTCAGCCACGACGCACCCCTTCTCTGACAGCAGGAGGCTGACTGCTATACGCGCGGCACGGACATCGGCCGGGCTGGAGCGGGACGAAGGCGATACAGAGGGCAAGATCACCAGATTTGGCACGCATCCGGCACGGCGCGTCCGGTTCATGATCGCGATCCGAAGACGATCAAGGCCCAGGCTGCCGGTTCCCACCGGTGTGACCTGGGCCTTCGTCGTCCGCCGCGCCCCGTGGGCGCCCTGTGTGCCCCAGGCAGGATTCGAACCTGCGACACCCGCTTTAGGAGAGCGGTGCTCTATCCCCTGAGCTACTGAGGCGTGCGGAGGTCAGCCTACCGGGTTTTGGCGAGGGGTGTGGGGGTCGGGGGTGAGGGTGCCGGAGAGGAGGGCGGTGTCGAGGGCGGTGGTGAGGGTGTGGAGGCGGAGTTGGAGGTCTTGGAGGTCTTCCAGGGGGATGCCTGCGGCCGTCGCGATGCGGCGGGGGATGTCGGTGGCGCGGTCGCGGAGGGCCAGGCCGGTGGGGGTGGGGCGGACGGTGACCACGCGTTCGTCGGCGCGGCTGCGTTCGCGCTGGACCAGGCCCGCGGCCTCCAGGCGCTTGAGGAGGGGGGAGAGGGTGCCGGAGTCCAGGCGGAGGTGTTCGCCTATGGCCTTCACGGGGAGTTCGCCGTGCTCCCACAGGACCAGCATGGCCAGGTACTGGGGGTAGGTCAGGCCCAGGTCCTTCAGGACGACGCGGTAGACGCTGTCGAAGGCACGGGACGCCGCGTGGAGGGAGAAGCAGATCATGCGGTCGAGGCGGAGGTGGTCCTCGGCCGGGGCGGGTGTGGGGTGCGGGTCCATGGGGTCCAGGATAGCTGGGAGGCGGTTTGATTGGGCACAGATTGGTTGCGCACAATTTAGTTGTGTGGTTTGGTTGGTGGTGTCAGGAGAGAACGGAACGAGGCAACGACCCCCGGGAGGGTTTCCGATGGACGCTCTGTACACCGCCGCCGCCACCGCCAACGGGCGCGACGGGCGCGCCGTCAGCTCGGACGGCACGCTGGACCTCCAGCTCGCCATGCCCCCGGAGCTGGGCGGCAGCGGGAAGGGGACCAACCCCGAGCAGTTGTTCGCCGCCGGGTACGCGGCGTGCTTCGCCAGCGCGCTGGGGCTGGTCGGGCGGCAGGCGAAGGTGGACACCAAGGACGCCTCGGTGACCGCGGAGGTCGGCCTCGGCAAGGACGAGCAGGGGTTCGGGCTGGCGGTGACGCTGCGGGTGGAGTTCCCCGACGAGGTGGCGAAGGAGACCGCGCAGGCGCTGGTCGAGCAGGCGCACCAGGTCTGCCCGTACTCCCGGGCCACCCGCGGGAACATCCCGGTGCAGCTCGTCGTGGAGTAGTCGCGCCCGGCTCACAGGTGGTTCACAGGCGGCGGCAAGCCTGGCCACAGGTCGGGGGCGGATCGTGGCGGCATGACAGCAATGGTCCCCGGTGCCTCCCCCGGATCCGGGCCGCGCGGCGCGGTTGGCGCGCGGGCCGACGGCTCTCCGTCGCGGGTCCTCGTCGTGGACGACGAGGCGTCGCTCGCGGACCTGCTGTCGATGGCGCTGCGGTACGAGGGGTGGGAGGTCCGCTCGGCGGGCGACGGGACGAGCGCGGTGCGGGACGCGGAACGACCGTGCCCGCCCGCCGCACCTGATCCGGTGCGGCGGGCGGGCACGAGGCTTCGCGGGGGCGGGGCTCAGGTCACGCGGAACAGCTTGTCCGTGAACGACGGCTCCGCCAGCGCGGTCTTCAGCGTCACCGGGACACTGGACCGGTCCGTGCCGTTGCCGACGGTGAGGGTGGCGATCCGCTCGCCCCGGTCGCCGGTGCCGGGCACCTCGCCGCCCACGGGCGTGAGCCTCAGCTCCACCCGCAGCCCGGACCAGCCCACGGCCACCACGTCCTTCGCGGCCACCACCGGGGTGGTGCCGCCGAGCCCGTCGTCCACATGCCCGACGACCTGCCCCTTCTTCACCACCGTGGTGGACGTCAGCGCGTCCTGCGCGGCGGCGACCAGACGGAGGCCCGCCGCGCTCGCCGCCTCGCTGGGCACCGGGCCGCGCTGCCCGATCACCGCGCCGACGACCAGCCGCTTCGCGCCGCCCACCTCCTTCTCGGCGGCGAACAGGACGCTGGCGCCACCGGCGGAGCTGTTGCCCGTCTTGATGCCGATGACGTTCTCCTTGTACAGCATCCCGTTGTGGTTGTAGACCGTGCCGCTCTGCTTGGCGGGCTGGTAGTGGCCCGTGGCGACGATCTCCCGGAACACCGGGTTGTCCATGATCACCTGACCCAGCTTCACCTGGTCCTCGGCGGTGCTGACCGTGGTGGCCTTCAGGCCGCTGGGGTCGGTGTAGGTGGTGTTCGTCATGCCCAGTTCCCTGGCGGCGTCGTTCATCTTCTTCACGAACGCCTCCTCGGAGCCGGAGTCCCAGCGGGCGAGCAGCCGGGCGACGTTGTTGGCCGAGGCGATCATCAGGTCCTGGAGCGCCTCGTACTCGGTGAGCTGCTGGCCCTCCTCGACCCTGACCACGGACTCGTTCTCAGGCAGCCCCGTCTCCCAGTCCTGCACGGCCTTGCGGTCGACGGTGATCTTCGGTCCCTGCTGGCCGGGCTTGAGCGGATGCTCCTTGAGTATCACGTAGGCGGTCATGGTCTTGGTGACGCTGGCGATGGGCGCGGGCTTGTCGCCGCCGAAGCTGCCGAAGCCGCCCACGCCCTCCACGGCGATGGCGGCCTGTCCCCTGTCCGGCCACGGCAGGTCCGGCGCGCTGCCCTCGAAGGTGTGCGCGGCGGCGGCCGTCATCCTCAGCGACGGGTCCGGGAGCGGGCGGACGGCCTGCGCGACCGTGAGGGCGATCAGCAGCAGGACGACCAGCGGCGTCCAGATCTTGATCCGCCGCACCAGCGTGCGCAGCGGGGTCTGCGGCGGGGGCGGGGTGTTGGTGAGGTCCGCCAGCAGCTTCAGCGGGTCGGCCGGCTCCGGGGGCATCGGCTGCTGCCTGGTCGTCTCCGGCGACGGTGCCGCCGGGGACGACGACCCCGTGGACGCGGCGGCGGCCCCGGGCAGCGGCGGCTTCGGCAGCGAGGACCGCGCCGGCGCCGGGACGGCCCCGGCCGGAGGCTTGGGCGGGGCCGTGGCGGGCTGGTCGGGGGCGGTCGCGGGCTTGGCGGTGGCGGGCGCCCCGGTGCGGGCGGCGGCCGGGGCGGGGGCGGACGACCCGGCGTCCCCGCCCTTCTTCTTGGCGAGGTCCACGGCGGCGGCGGCCTTGGCGGCTTTACCGGTCCCGGCGGTCCCGGCGGTCCCGCCGGTCCCGGCGGCCTTGCCGGTCTCGGTGGAGTCGGTGGTCTCGGCGGAGTCGGTGGAACCGCCGGAGCCCTCGGAGGACTTGGCCGCCCCTGCCGACTTCTCCGGCTCTTCCGACCTGCCGGACCCCTCGGACCTGCCGGACCCTTCCGACTCGGCTGCCCTGGCGGCCTCGCCGCGCTTCGTCAGCCTGTCGCCGACCGCGAGTTGCATGGTCGCCTCGGGCCGGGCGGCGGGCTCGGGCCGGCCGGAAGTACCGGAGGATTCGACGGACTCGGACGACTTGGTCGCCTCCGAAGGCTTGGCATCCTCCGAGGCCCCGGCCGACGCCCCGGCCGAACGCGGCGCGTCCGGCGACGCGGCGGCGCCCGAGGACTCCCCCTCCGACGCCTCCGACGCCCCTGACGCTCCTGATGTCTCCGCCGCCTCCGCGGGCCCCGAAGCCTGCGAGGTTCCCGACGGCCTCGAAGGCCCGGCGGACTCGGTGGGCTCGGCGGACTTCGCGGCCTTGGCCGCGCCACCGATCGCGAGCGCGATCGTCGCGTCCGGGGCCGCGCCCTCGGCACCGTCCTCCGAGGACTCGTCCTCTCCGCTCTTCCCGGGCCCGCCCTTCGCGCGCCCGCCCTTCGCGTCCCCGTCCTCCGCGTCCCCGTCCTTCGCGCCCTGCCGCCCGGCGGGCTTCCTCAGCCGGTCCCCCACCGCCAGGTGCACCGTGGCGTCCGCGCCCG
This sequence comes from Streptomyces capparidis, assembly GCF_054782095.1. Taxonomy (NCBI): domain Bacteria; kingdom Bacillati; phylum Actinomycetota; class Actinomycetes; order Kitasatosporales; family Streptomycetaceae; genus Streptomyces; species Streptomyces capparidis. The sequence continues at coordinate 27,204 of NZ_BAAGTD010000003.1, forward strand.
CGGCGGCGGGGCCGTCCTCGGAGTCGGCCGCGGACCCCCCGTCCGCCCCGTCGCCCCGCTCGGCGTCGGTCTTCCCGGCCGGGGCCGGAGTCTTGTTCGTGCTCTTGTCGCCGGGCCCTCCGGGCTCCCCGGAGCCGCCGGACGGCTCCGAAGTGGCAGGGCGCGCGCCGGAGTTCGCGGCGCTCTTCTCCTTCTCCCGCCGCTCCCCCGCGCCCGGTTCGGGGGCGTTCCCGTCGCCGGGGCGGGGCTCGCGCCGGGCCGCCGGGACCGCGGGACGGGGCCCCGCCTCGCTCCCCGGGCCCCTCCCCGAGGGACGCTTCCGGTCCCGGGGGGTGGTCCCCCGCTCGCTCAGCGTGGCCGAGTCCCCCTGTGCACCTGCGTCTTCGATACCGGGGCCAGTGCCCTCCGCGCCCGCTTCCACACCGTCGCCGGCCGTAGTCGTCCTACGCATTTCGTCCACGTCGTCCGCGCTTCCCTGAGCATTCACGTCGGAGGCCCGCGCCGCCGCGCCCTCCCCTCGCCCGGGGGTGCCGTCGAGCGTTCCCAACCGCGCCCCGGCGGAGCCGGTCCGCGCCGTCCCCGCCGTCTCGCCGCGGAACACCGACAGGCGCGGATCCAGCGCCCTTGCTGCGGTTGTCTCCCCCGGGGACTCTCCGCGCTCAGGCCTGCCGGGGGAATCGCTCAACACCAAAACCTCCTGGAACGCAGCACTGCGGGGTGCCGTCTTCCCTGGCACCCCGCTCCGTCCGGTATCACCAAAAATCCAAATATGGCTGGCAGGTGGTCGACCACTTCGCAGACCCGCCGACACACAGCCGCCCCCTGGTAGACGACGAAGACATACCTACCGGTTCCCGCCCATCTCCCCGAGGTGCTCTCGACAGCGGAGTGTGAGAGGCGTCACCCTGTCATTCATCCACGCGGGGAGGCATGGATGGGCAGGAGCCGCAGAACACTTCCGGAAGAGCTTCTGCTGCTGGCCCTGGACCCGGCCACGGGTACCACGGCGCAGCCGCAGTCGCTCGACCTCGGCCTGGCCGGAGCACAGCTGGTGGAGCTGGCGCTGGCCGGACGGATAGCCCCTGATGGGGATCGTATCGCCGTGGTGCTGCCACGGCCGACAGGTGATCCGACTCTGGACACCGCTTTGGAACTGCTGCGCCGCCGGGGAAGCCCGGTACGCGCGGTGCACTGGATAGGCGGGCCCCGGCTGGGGCTGCGTCAGACGTACCTGGCGCATCTGGAGCGCTGCGGCATGGTGCAGGCCGTGCCGGGCCAGATGTGCGGGGTGCTGCCCACGACTCGCTACCAGGCCTGCGACGAGGTCACGAGCCGTGAGATCAGGAGCCGGGTGGACACGGCCATCCGCACCGGGGTCCCGCCGGACCCGCGGACGGCCGCGCTCGCCGCACTGGCCCACGCGGTCGGTCTCGGCAAGCACCTCTACCCGGGCAACGAAGGGCGCTCGTCGCGCTCCCGGCTGCGCGACCTGATCAGGTACGACCCCATGGGCGGTCTCGTGGCGCACGCCGTGATGGACGTGCAGAACGGGGTCGCGGCCACGCCCCGCCGCCAGCCGGCGGCCCGTGGCCCGGCGGGCAGCACCTCCGCCACCGCCCGGACGGCGGGCACGGGTGCGAGCCGTGGAATGGCGCGAGCCGGAGCCCGTTGACCCACCGGCCCGGACGTCCGGCGTCCGGGCCCGTTCCACCGACCCACATCGGGAGCCGCCGGCACGAGGGACGGTGGGCCGGAAGCACTCGCTTCCGGCCCACCGTCCCTCGTATGTCTCGGTCGTGGCTTCCCCCGCCCCCGCGAACCGGCGTCCGGCATTCCGCCCACGCCGGCCCGCCGCGGATGGCACTGTGCTGATCACAAGGCGGTACTGATGCGCCAGCCGAGAGCCCGGGGCGGACCCGTGGGCGGGGCAGGCATCGGAAAAAACCTTCCACCCGGAGGGGGGCTCCCTATGGCGACCAATGTCAATCCCACCGTGCGCCGACGGCGTCTCGGCGCCGAGCTGCGCAAGTTGCGCGAGGCGAAGGGGATGACCGCGGAGGAGGTCGCGACGCGGCTGCTGGTCTCCCAGTCCAAGATCAGCCGGCTGGAGAACGGGCGGCGCAGCATCAGCCAGCGCGATGTGCGGGACCTGTGCCAGGTGTACGGCGTGGAGGACCGGCGGATCGTCGAGTCGCTGATGACCATGGCCAAGGAGTCCCGGCAGCGCGGCTGGTGGCACGCGTTCGGGGACATCCCGTACAGCGTGTACATCGGCCTGGAGGCGGAGGCGGCCTCCATCCGCACCTACCACTCGCTGGTCGTGCCCGGCTTGTTGCAGACTCGCGCCTACGCGGAGGCGGTGGTGCGCGGCACCGGCCCGGAGAACTCCCCGGAGCAGGTGCACCGGCAGGTCGAGGTGCGGATGAAGCGGCAGGAGCGGATCCACGGGTCCGAGCAGGTGCGCTTCTGGGCGGTTCTGGACGAAGCGGCGCTGCGGCGGGCGGTGGGCGGGCCGCAGGTGATGCGTGAGCAGCTCGAGCACATCGGGGAGCTCAGCACGCTGCCGCATGTCACGGTGCAGGTGATCCCGTTCGCCGTGGGGGCTCACCCCGGAATGACGGGGGCATTCTCCCTGCTGGAGTTCCAGGAGGCCACGGATTCGGATGTGGTTTACCTCGAAGGAGTGACAAGCGATCTCTATCTTGAGCGGGAAGCGGACGTTCACCTCTATACCGTGATGTACGAGCATCTGCGCGCGGAGGCCCTGAGCCCCGAGCAGTCGCGGGTGCTGATCGCCCAAGTGGCTAAGGAGTACTCACGATGAACAACAAGGGCGTGGGCCCGCTGGAGTGGCGCAAGAGCAGCCACAGCATGAACGGAGGAGAGTGCGTCGAGTTCGCCGTGCCCGGTGCGTCCACCGTGGCCGTCCGCGACTCGAAGGACCCGCAGGGTCCGAGCCTCTCCTTCTCCAGCGACGCCTGGGCCGCGTTCGTGACCGCTGTCGGTCAGGGGAGGTTCGACCTGTCCTAGCACCGCTGTCACTTTCGCAGACGTCGCGCCCAATCGAGCCCCTTCGGCCGCCGGGTACTCCTCTCCGGTCGAGGGGGCTTCGCGCTGCCCGCCCGCCGTGCCCGCCCGCCGCCGTGCCCACTCGCCGCCGTGCCCGCCGTCAGCCGCGGAGCCGGTCGACGTGGGTGTCGGTGCCGGGCACGGTGGGGACGAACGGGGCCACGAACTCCACCCGGCCCAGGCCCGAGGCGGCCACCTCCTCGTCCAGGCCGGTGAACCGCTCCGCCCACACCTCGCGCGGGTCGCACTGGAGGAACCACAGCAGCGTCAGCCGGGTGGTCACGCCCTCCACCTGCCGGACGTAGGACATGCGGTCCACGGGCAGCGGGGTGGGGCGGAAGACAGTGACCATGGCGGCTGGCGAGTCCCGCAGGCGGCGCGGCAGGTGACGCTCGGTCAGCAGGCGGAGCAGGTCGTCCCTGTGCTCGGCGTCCCGTGCCTCGGCGACCTGGAGGACCAGGCCCTGGTACGGGTGGTCGAGGGCGTGGATGTCGCGGGGGCCCGCGGCGCCGTCGCGGTAGACGGTGGCGGCGTGGTCGTGGAAGGCCGTCAGGACGTGGGTGCGGCCGTGGTGGACCCGGGTGTCGCGGTTGAGCCGCTTGTTGATCGCCACCGTCCACTTCATGTGCTCGTCGTAGCGCCCGGCGGTGATCCAGTAGACGGTGAGGTAGCAGCCCGCGGTGACGGGCCGCGCGACGGCGGACCGCTCCGGGTAGCGCAGCTCCTGGAGGTCGCGGGTGGCGACCCAGCGGCGGCCGGCGAACATCCACGGCATGGCCATGGCGCCCGCGATGAAGTGGTCGTCCTCGTACCAGCGGTTGTAGGAGTACTCGTGGCCGGGGTGGGGCTCGACCATCGTGATCAGCGCGTGCCCCATGCCGGGGCCGTAGGGCCCGGTGGACGCCAGCTCGGCGTAGCGCTCGGCGCCGGGGGATGCCTCGGTGCGGTCCACGGTCGTCGCCCCTTCCCACTTGGTCGCCCCGCCTCTACTCTGACGCATCGTCAGGTAAATGTCAGCACGCGCGAGGGGGCCGGCCCCGGCCGCGCGCCCCGCGAGCGGACCCACGCCCCGACCCACCGGAGGCTCGCATGCTGCTCCTCGGCAGGACCGTGGTGGTGTCCGGCGTCGGCCCCGGGCTCGGGCGGCAGGTGGTGCTCGGGGCGGTGCGCGACGGGGCGAACGTGGTGCTCGGGGCTCGCACCGAGGCGCACCTGGCCGCCTGCGCGGCCGAGGCCGACCCGGACGGCGCCCGCACCGCCTGGCTGCGCACGGACATCACCGACGAGGGCCGGTGCGCGGCGCTGGCCGAACTCGCCGTGGAGCGGTTCGGCCGGATCGACGCGGTGGTGCACGTCGCCGCGATGGACCGCCAGTTCGGCGGGCTGGCGGACGCCGACTTCGGCGCCTGGCGCGAGGTCGTCGAGGTGAACCTGCTCGGCACGCTGCGCATGACGCGGGCGTGCCTGCCCGCGCTGAAGGAGCGCGGCGGCGCCGTGGTGTTCATCGGCACCCAGTCGTCGGTCGCCGCGCCCGGCGAGGTCAGGCACGCGGCGTACGCGGCGTCCAAGGGGGCGCTCACCTCCGCGATGTACTCCCTGGCCCGGGAGCTCGGGCCGTACCGGATCCGGGTGAACACCGTGGTGCCCGGCTGGATGTGGGGTCCGCCGGTGCGGGAGTTCGTCCGGCTCGCGGCCGCGCGGGACGGCGTGCCCGAGGAGCGGGTGACGGCCTCGCTCACGAAGCGGATGGCCCTCCCGGAGCTCGCCACGGACGCGGACGTGGCGGACGCTGCGCTGTTCCTGGCCTGCGACCGGGCACGCGCGATCACGGGGCAGTCCCTGCTGGTCAACGCGGGCGAGCTGATGCGCTGACGGGCGGGGCCCGGCGGGCTCGACTCGGCTCTCCCCGGCACCGCCTCCCCTTCTTCCTCGCACGTCCCTGCGAAGCGCCTCCTCATCGTGAGCGCGCCCGCGCGGGCGCGGCAATGCGCACGCGGGTCAAGTCCGAGCAAAGCTGTTCCTCTTGGTGGAGTGCGTTCATGTAGAGGAACGTCGGATGGCGGTTGATCCGGCTTTGCCCGGTTCAGGGGTGGGGTTTCCGCCGAGTCTTGTTCAGGTTCTTGACCACTGCTTTAACGCAGGGGTTCAATCCGGGCAGTCCCCGCGAAGCGCCCGCAGGAGACGACCGTGCGCTTTCAGGACCCCAGGAGGGGGCATGAACAGTCTCGACTGGATCGTGCTTGTCAGCTACTTCGGCGTCATGGTGCTCATCGGTGTCTGGTCGCACAAACGGGTGGAAACCGTCAGCGACTTCTTCACCGCGGGCGGCAGGATGCCGTGGTGGCTCTCCGGAATCTCGCACCACATGTCCGGCTACAGCGCGGTGATGTTCACCGGCTACGCCGGCATCGCCTACCAGTACGGCATCACCAGTTATGTCACCTGGTCCTTCCCCATCGCGATCGGCATCTACTTCGGGGCCAAGGTGTTCGCCCCGCGGCTGAACCGGCTGCGCTCGAGGCTGCACGTCGCCTCACCCCTGGAATACCTCAAGGCCCGTTACAACATGCCCACCCAGCAGGCGCTGGCCTGGTCCGGGGTGCTGCTGAAGGTCGTCGACGTGGGCGCCAAGTGGGCGGCGATCGCCACCCTGCTGTCGGTGTTCACCGGCGTCAGCCTGAACGAGGGCATCCTCATCACCGGCGCGGTGACCGCCGTCTACTGCACCGTCGGCGGGCTGTGGGCGGACGCCCTCACCGAGCTCGGCCAGTTCATCATCCAGTTGTTCGCGGGCGTCGCGATGTTCGTGGCCGTGCTCGCCGAGCTCGGCGGCGTCGACGCGCTGTGGACCATGTGGGACGACCTGCCGGACCACCACACCGAGCCCACCACGGGCCCGTTCACCACCACCTTCCTGCTGGCGTACCTGTTCATCAAGACGTTCGAGTACAACGGCGGCATGTGGAACCAGGCGCAGCGGTACATGGCCACCTCCTCGCCCCGCGAGGCCGCCCGCTCCGCGAGGCTGTCCGCGACGCTGTGGCTGTTCTGGCCGCTGGTGCTGTTCTTCCCCATGTGGGCGGCGCCGCTGCTGGTGGAGCCGGAGAAGGCCGACGCCTCGGACTCCTACGCGCTGCTCACCGAGCAGTTGATGCCGCACGGCCTGCTCGGCCTGATCATCGTCGGCTTCTTCTCGCACACCATGGCCATGTGCTCCTCCGATGCCAACGCGATCGCGGCGGTGTTCACCCGGGACATCCTGCCCGCGGTGTCGAAGAAGGCCCGCACCTGGTCGCAGCGGGCCGGGCTGATCGCGGCGCGGTGGACCACGCTGGGGTTCCTCGGCCTGTCGATGGCCGTGGCCACCCAGGTCAACTCGCCGACGTTCAACGACATCATCACCGTCGTGATCAAGTGGGTGGCGGGCCTGATGGGGCCGATCGCCATCCCGTTCATGCTCGGCCTGCTGCCCTGGTGGCGCCGGTCCGGGCCCACCTCGGCGCTGGTGTCCTGGGCGTGCGGCCTGTTCGCCTTCTGGCTGGTGAACTACGGCATGGACGACATGTCCACCCAGGTGGAGATCACCACGCCGCTGGCGACCTCGCTGGTGCTGTACACGCTGATCGGCTTCATCAGGAACGAGGAGACGCCCGAGCGCAACGCGCTGCTGGCCCGGGTCAACGGCGACGGCGACGACGGCGACGGCCTCGGCAGCGCGGCCGCGGCCCTGACCGAGCCGGGCGCCGAACGCCCCGCCCCGCCGGCCGCCGCCGCGGAGACGGACAAGCCGAAGGCGGGCGCGAAGGAGTGAGGACGGCGGGCGCGGGATCCGGCGGGATCCCGCGTCCGTTCCCGTCGGCGGGAGCGGGGATCAGGCCGGCGGGTAGCGGTCCAGCCACGGGGTGGGGTCGAGGCCCGCGGCGGTGACGGCGGGGCCGTGCAGCGCCGCCGTCTGCGTCATCTCCATCGCGAAGTCGTCCGCGAGCTGGAGGATCGTGCCGCGCCCCTCGACCTCGGCGACCCAGCCCGGCGGCAGCGCCGTCTCGCCGTGCAGGGCGCCGAGCAGGTTCCCGCACACCGAGCCGGTGGAGTCGCTGTCGCCGGAGTGGTTGACGGCGAGCAGCAGCCCGTGCCGGACGTCCTCGGCGACCAGCGCGCAGTACAGGCCTATGGCCAGCGCCTCCTCCGCGGTCCAGCCCGCGCCCAGCGACTCGATCCGCTCCGCCGACGGCGGCCCGAGGCGGACGGCGTTCAGCGCGGCGTTCAGCGCGTCCGTGGTCTCCTCGTGTCCCTCGCGCTCCGCGAGCAGCGCCAGCGCCCGCCGCGTCGCGTCCTCCAGCGGGACGCCCTGGGCGACGCCGTGCACGATCACCGCGAACGCGCCCGCCGCCAGGTACCCGGTGGGGTGGCCGTGGGTCTGCACCGCGCACTCCACGGCGAGCTGGAGGACCAGCTCGGCGTCCCAGCCCACCAGCAGCCCGAACGGCGCGGAGCGCATCACCGTGCCGCAGCCCTTGGACCCGGGGTTCTTCGGGTGCTCCAGGGTGCCCATCCGCTCGTCGGCGAGACCGCTCAGGCACGCGTTGCCGGGGGCGCGGCGCGCGTACAGCCACTCCTCGCGGGCCAGCCAGCCCGCGTCGGCGCGGCGCTCGTCCGGGCCCCAGTCGTGCTGGGTGGCGGCCCAGCGCAGATGGGCGCGGTGCACGTCCGTCGGCGGGTGCCAGGCGCCGGTGTCCCGGCGGACCTGGGCGCGGATGAGGCCCTCGACGGTGAACAGGGTCATCTGGGTGTCGTCGGTGACCGCGCCGCGCCGCCCGTAGGCGGGGACGAGGTCGGTGACGCCCCGCTCGCCGTGGGCGGCCCGGATCTCGGCGAGCGACTGGAACTCCACCGCGGCGCCCAGCGCGTCCCCGATCGCCCCGCCCAGCAGGCAGCCCCGCACCCGGCTGCGGAAGTCCTGCTGCTGCGCCCGTCCCCACAGTGCCGTCACCTTCACGCTCCCCCTCGTCCGCGCGTGCCCGGCCGCCCGTCGCGGCGGACCGGCAGCCGCAGACTAATCGAACGGACCGACCGCCGGGCCGGCGCGGTTCGGGACAGGTCCGCGGGGGCGCCCGCGCTCCCGGCCCGGCGGCGCTCCGCGGGCCCGGGAGCGCGGCTACCGCCTGCCGAGGAACACCGGGTTGGTCATCGCCACCATCGGCCCGGGCAGGCCCGAGGCGCCGCCGTCCGCCGGGGGGCGGCGGATCTCGGCGCGGACGTAGGAGGCGAGCGACGCCGTGGTCCGCCAGGTGACCGTGCCGGCGCCGGAGGCGGGCAGGGCCGCCGTGTGCGTCTGCCCCTGGTCGGTCAGGAACCGGACGAGGCAGCCCGGCGCGCCCGAGGCGTCCAGCCGCACGGTGACCTCCTCGTCCGGCTCCGTCGCCAGTCGCTCCCCGATCCCGGCGTGCCGCCCCCGGCCGCCCGCCGCGGAGAAGTCCAGCGCCACGTCCGCGGACTCCGCGATCCACGCCCGCCCGGCGCGGATGCCCGCGAGCAGCGCGCCGCGCTCCAGGTCGTCGGCCAGCACCACGGTCTGCGGCAGGCCGACGACCTGCGGCTCGCGGTGCGCGTCGCTGTTGCCGACGGCCGGGATCCACCCGCCGCCGTCCCGCGCCGAGCGCACCAGCATGGCGTCCCACTCGGCGACCGACACCTCGTCGTCGGGGCCCCACGGCCCGTTCCACACCTCGACGGCGTCGGCGCCCCGGTAGCCGAACTTCCACTGGCAGCCCACGAACGGGCAGTACGGGTGCGCGGGCACCACCAGCCCGCCGGCCCGGTGGATCTGCCGGGCGAACCGGTCGAACTCGCCGTCGCGCGCCCGGTACCGCCAGTCCACCCACACCCCCGGCTCGGTGCCCACGGCCAGGTAGTGGCCGTTCCTGGTGGTGATCTCCTCGCCGGCGAGGATCAGCAGGTCCGGCCCGGCGTGCTCGCCCAGGGCGGCGTGCGCGGAGTGGGTGTTGTGCTCGGTGGAGACGATGAAGTCGAGCCCGGCGGCGCGGGCGGCGGCGGCCAGCTCGGCGAGGGTGCGCCTGCCGTCGGAGTACACGGTGTGCAGGTGGCCGTCGCCCCGGTACCAGGCGCGGCCCCGGCCCCTGGCGCGCGGCGGCGGGTAGTGCGGGGTGAACGCCTTCCCGGGCGGCCCGTACCGCAGGGTGACGGTGACCCGGTAGTCCATGCCCTGCGGCGCCACCGTGTACGGGCCGAGGACGACGTGCCAGGTGCCCGCGCCGACGGGGCCCGGGAGGTAGCCGGGGGTGGCCTGCGAGGCGCTGATCGCGAACTCGGTGCGGGCGCCGCCGGACCAGCCGCGGAAGCCCCGGCCGCCCAGGTCCGTGCCGCGCTGGTCGAAGATCCCGATGTCGCAGGCGTTGCCGAGGGTGCCGGAGGGCACCTGGGGCTTGTCGTACGTGTAGGAGACCGCGATCTCGCGGACCCCGCGCGGCACCCGCACGGGCAGGTACACCCAGTCGGCGGCGCCGGTCGGCAGATGGCCGGTGATCTCGCGGGTCTCCTCGCCGCCGGGCGCCTCCTCGGCCCCGGCGAACTCCACCGGGGCCAGGGTGAGCGCCGTGGCCAGGCCCGCGGCCACGGACGTCCTGAGCACGTCGCGGCGGCCCGGCGCGTCGGTGGCCGGTCGGTGGTGGTCCGTGCACATGGGCGGCTCCCCGTTCCTGCCGTCGTGGGGCGCGCCGCGCGCCCCGCTCCGGCGTTCTACCGGGCGGGGCCCGGCGGGGGCAACGAATCGGACGCCAACTCCAGGCCAACAAAAGCGACTGCCCGCCCCGGGCCGGGGCGGGCAGGCATGAGCCCGGCCCCCCGGGTGCGGTCCGAGAGGCCGAGCTCCCAGCGCTCCGGCCACCGAACCCTCAACGGCGCCGGGCCGCCTTGAAGAAGTGGACCCTGAGACGGGCGGTCGTGTCTAGTTCCTTCAAGAGATTGACAGCAGATTCTGCCCGGGGACGGCGTTTTCCGGGCGTGTTGGGGGCGTGATCCGGCCGGGGACGCACGGTCGGGGGCTCGCGGTCGGGGGAAATGCCGGGAGCCCGATGGGGCTCTGCGAGGGCTCTGCGAGGGCTCTGCGGGGGCTCGGCGCGGGCTCGGTCGGGGAAGAGCCGGGGCCCGGTCGCCTCCCCGGCGCGGTGGTGTGACGCACCCCTCCCCGAAGAAACGTTTCTCTCGCAGGTCGTCCTGGGAGGTGCCCGGAAGAGGCGCCCGGCGCGCGCGGACGGCCGCGGCGGAATACCGACGCCGGGCGCCGCCGGGTCGGGCGGAGGGGGAAGAAGACCGCGGCGTCGTCGATGCCGTGGGCGGTCGCGCATATGCTCGACCGGTTGCACTGCCGAGGGGACACGACCATGACCAGCAGCCACCCGACGAATCCGGCCGACCCGCGCCGCGACGCGAACGCCGACGCCGCCCCGACGGACAACGCCATGCGGCGGGCCCTGCGCCGGGCCGCGGACGGGGTGGCGCTCGACGTGGCCGAGGCCGCGGTGCTGCTCCAGGCCCGCGGGGAGCACCTCGCCCGGCTCGCCGAGGCCGCGGGCCGGGTGCGGGACGCCGGGCTCGAGGCGGCGGGGCGCCCGGGAGTGATCACGTACTCCCGCAAGGTGTTCATCCCGCTCACCCGCCTGTGCCGGGACCGGTGCCACTACTGCACGTTCGTGACCGTCCCCGGCAAGCTGCGCGGTGACGGGCACGGGATGTACCTCTCCCCCGACGAGGTCCTCGCCATCGCCCGGCGGGGCGCGGAGCTCGGCTGCAAGGAGGCCCTGTTCACCCTCGGCGACCGGCCGGAGGACCGTTGGCCCGAGGCCAGGGAGTGGCTGGACGCGCACGGCTACGACGACACCCTCGCCTATGTGCGGGCCATGGCGGTGCGGGTGCTGGAGGAGACAGGCCTGCTGCCGCACCTCAACCCCGGGGTGCTCACCTGGACGGACTTCCAGCGGCTGAAGCCGGTCGCGCCGTCCATGGGCATGATGCTGGAGACCACCGCGACCCGGCTGTGGTCCGAGCCGGGCGGCCCGCACCACGGCTCGCCGGACAAGGAGCCCGCGGTGCGGCTGCGGGTGCTGGAGGACGCGGGCCGGTCCGCCGTGCCGTTCACCACCGGCATCCTGATCGGCATCGGCGAGACGTACACCGAGCGCGCCGAGTCGCTGTTCGCCATCCGCAAGGTGGCCCGGCAGTACCACGGCGTGCAGGAGGTGATCGTGCAGAACTTCCGGGCCAAGCCGGGCACCGCGATGCGCTCCGCGCCCGACGCCGACCTCGAGGAGCTGGCCGCCGCCGTGGCCGTCGCCCGGCTGCTGCTCGGTCCGCGGGCGCGGGTGCAGGCACCGCCGAACCTCGTCGGGGACGAGCACGCCCTGATGATCAGGGCGGGCATCGACGACTGGGGCGGGGTGTCCCCGCTCACCCCGGACCACGTCAACCCCGAGCGCCCGTGGCCGCACATCGACGACCTGGCGGCGGTCACCGCGGCGGCGGGCTTCACCCTGCGCGAGCGCCTGACGGTGTACCCGGAGTACGTCCGGCAGGGCGAGCCGTGGCTCGACCCCCGGGTGCTGCCGCACGTCACCGCGCTCGCCGACCCGGCCACCGGCCTGGCCGTGGAGGGCCGGATCCCACGCGGCCTGCCCTGGCAGGAGCCGGAGGACTCCCTCGGCGCCGCCTCGGGCCGCACCGACCTGCACACCGCCATCGACACCGAGGGCCGCACCGGCGACCGCCGCGGCGACTTCTCCGACGTGTACGGCGACTGGGACGCCCTGCGCGAGCAGGTCGCCGCCGGGGCCGTCCCGGAGCGGCTGCCCGCCGACGCCCGCGCGGCGCTGGCCACCGCCGCCGACGACCCCACCCGGCTCACCGACGACGAGGCGCTGGCGCTGCTGCACGCGGAAGGGCCCGCCCTGGACGCGCTGTGCCGGATCGCCGACGACGTGCGGCGCGACACCGTCGGGGACACCGTCACCTACTGCGTCACCCGGAACATCAACTTCACCAACGTCTGCTACACCGGCTGCCGGTTCTGCGCGTTCGCGCAGCGGCGCACCGACGCCGACGCCTACACCCTCTCCCTCGACCAGGTCGCCGAGCGGGCGCGGCAGGCGTGGGACGTGGGCGCCACTGAGGTGTGCATGCAGGGCGGCATCCACCCGGACCTGCCCGGCACCGTGTACTTCGACATCGCCAGGGCCGTCAAGCAGCGGGTGCCGGGCATCCATGTGCACGCGTTCTCGCCGATGGAGGTCGTCAACGGGGCCGCCCGCACCGGCATGCCGATCCGGGAGTGGCTGGCGGCGGCCAAGGAGGCGGGTCTGGACAGCATCCCGGGCACGGCGGCGGAGATCCTCGACGACGAGGTGCGCTGGGTGCTCACCAAGGGCAAGCTGCCCGCGGCGACCTGGGTGGAGGTGGTCACCGAGGCCCACCGGCTGGGCATCCGCTCGTCCTCCACGATGATGTACGGCCATGTGGACGCGCCGCGGCACTGGCTGGGCCATCTGCGGCTGCTGGCCCGCGTCCAGGAGGAGACGGGCGGCTTCACCGAGTTCGTCACGCTGCCGTTCGTCCACACCAACGCGCCGGTGTACCTGGCGGGCATCGCCCGCCCCGGGCCCACCATGCGCGACAACCGGGCGGTGACCGCGATGGCGCGCCTGCTGCTGCACGGCCGGATCCCGAACATCCAGACGAGCTGGGTGAAGCTGGGCACCGAGGGCGCGGCGGAGATGCTGCGCTCGGGCGCGAACGACCTGGGCGGGACGCTGATGGAGGAGACGATCTCCCGGATGGCGGGCTCCTCCTACGGCTCCTACCGCTCGATCCGCGACCTGGAGGCCATCGCCGCCGCGGCCGGCCGCCCCGCCCGCCAGCGCACCACCACCTACGGCGAGGTCCCCGAGGAGCGCCGCGCGGCGGCCCTGTCCTCGGACGGCCACCTCCCGGAGCTGCTGCCGGTGGTGGAGGGCTGAACGTCCGGGGCCGACCGGGCGGGGTGACGGCCCGGGGGCCGCGGCTACCGCGTCCCCACCGTCTCCGTGTCGCGGCCCGAGCGGAGGACGCGGCCGGGTAGGGAGCCGGTCACCTTGTCGTCGCGGATGGTCTCGACGCCGGCGACGCGGACGCTGAGCACGCCCTGGGGGCGGGAGTCCAGGCGGGGGCTGCCGCCGGGGAGGTCGTGGACGAGGCGGGCGGGGGCGGCGCCGACGTGCTCGGGGTCGAGCAGCACCAGGTCGGCCCACCAGCCCGGCGCGATCCGGCCGCGGCCGCGCAGGCCCAGCAGGCGGGCCGGGTCGTCGGTGAGCATGCGCACGGCCCGCTCCAGCGGCACCAGCCGCCGTCCGCGCAGGCAGTCGCCGAGGAACCGGGTGGTGTACGGCGCCCCGCACATCCGGTCCAGGTGGGCGCCCGCGTCGGAGCCGCCCAGCAGGACGTCCTCGTGCTCCCAGGTCCTGCGGCGCAGCTCCCAGCTCTCCGGGTCGTTGTCGGTGGGCATCGGCCACAGCACGGTGCGCAGGTCGTCGGCCGCGCAGATCTCCACCAGCGCCTCGAACGGCTCCTGCCCCCGCTCGGCGGCGATGTCGCGGACGACCCGCCCGCTCAGGCCCTCGTTCCGCGGGGAGTAGGTGTCGCCGATGACGTACCGCCCGAAGTCGGCCAGCCGCCGGAACACCCCGGCCTCGGGGCTGTCCGCGCGGCGCAGCATCCCGGCGCGGACGGCCGGGTCGCGCAGCCTCGCGACGCGCTCGGGCACGGGCAGGGCGAGGACCTCCCCCCAGCCGGGGATGAGGTTGAGCGCGCAGAAGGTGCCCAGCGACATGTTCATGGGGGTGAGGATCGGCATGGTGAGGGCGACGACCCGGCCGCCGGCGCGCCTGGCCCGCTCGCTGGGCGCCAACTGGCGCGGCACCCGGTCGGGCACGGCGGAGTCGATCGTCAGCACGTTCCAGTTCAGCGGGCGCCCGGCGGCGGCGCTCAGGTCCGCCAGCAGGTCGATCTCCTCGTCGGCGAACCGGTCCAGGCACCCGGCGACGATGGCCTCGAGCTGGGTGCCCTCGTGGTCGCCGACCGCCGCGCACAGCGCGAGCAGTTCCTCGCGTCCCGCGTGCCGGGAGGCCACGGGCTGCCCGTCGCCGTCGGAGTGGGTGGCGGACTGGGTGGTGGACAGCCCCCAGGCGCCGGCGTCCAGGCAGGTGTGCAGCAGCTCCACCATGGCCGCGAGCTGCGCGGGCGTGGGCTGCCCGCCGATCGCGTCGGGGCCCATGACGTAGCGGCGCAGCGCGCAGTGCCCGACCATGAACCCGGCGTTGACGGCGATCCGGCCCTCCAGCGCGTCCAGGTACTCCCCGAAGCCGTCCCAGGTCCACTCCACGCCCTCCTCCAGCGCGGCCAGGGACATGCCCTCGACCCGGCACATCATGCGGCGGGTGTAGTCGGCGTCCCGCGGCCTCAGCGGCGCCAGGGTGAAGCCGCAGTTGCCGCCGGCGACGGTGGTGACGCCGTGGTTCAGGGAGGGGGTGGCGAACGGGTCCCAGAACAACTGGGCGTCGTAGTGGGTGTGCGGGTCGACGAACCCGGGGGCGAGGACCAGCCCCTCGGCGTCCTCGGCGGACCTGGCCGGCTCGTCCACGCGGTCGCCGACCACGGCGATCCGCCCGTCCCGCAGGCCCACGTCGGCGGTGTACGCGGGGGCGCCCGTGCCGTCCACCACGGTGGCGCGCCTGATCAGGTGGTCGAGCAAGGTACTGCCCTCCTCGGGTCGTCGGCTCCGCGCCGCGCGGGCGGGCGGGCCCCCCGGCCGGGGCGCCGCCATGGCCGCGTTCCGGGCGCCGGCCGGCCGGGGGGAGGGACGGCGGACCGGGACCGCCGTCGGTCGGGGGCGGGTCGGTGGCCCGCGGGTGGGCGGTCCGCGGGTCAGTGGCCCGCGGCCTGCCGCATCCTGGTGGTGCGGTGCACCGGGTCCGTGTCGATCCTGGGGATCACGTGCTCGCCGACCAGCCGGATGGTGGTCATGGTGTCCTCGTACGACACCCCGGACGGCAGCCCGAACGCGAGCTGGTCGGCGCCCGCCGCGTCCCAGCGCTTGCACTGGGCCAGCACCTCGTCCGGGTCGCCGCAGATCATCAGCTCCTGCGCGATCAGCAGGTCCACGATCTCCTCGGTGTACTCCGGCAGCAGCTCGGGCCACTGCGGGATGTGCTTGGGGCGCGGGAAGGTGTCGTGGTAGCGGAACAGCAGCGACTGGAGGTAGTGGAACCCGGCCCCGGCGGCGATGCGCCGGGCCCGCGCGGAGGTCTCGGCGCAGATGGCGGTGGAGGTCACCATGACGTTGTCGTTGACGAACGCGCCGATCGGCTCGGCCTCGCGGATCGCCGTCTTGTAGGACTCCAGCACCCACTCCATGTCCGAGACCTTCTGGATGGAGAAGCCGAGCACGCCGAGCCCCTTGCGGGCGGCCATCGCGTACGAGGAGGGGCTGCCCGCCGCGTACCACATGGCGGGGTGGGCGCCGCCGTACGGCTTGGGCAGGACCTTGCGGGGCGGCAGGGACCAGTGGGTGCCCCGGAAGCCCTGGTACTCGTCCTGGAGCCACATCTTCGGGAACTCGGCGACGGTCTCCTCCCAGATCTCCCTGGTGCGGTTCATGTCGTCGATGCCGGGGAGGAAGCCGAGGATCTCGTGGCTGCCCGCGCCGCGCCCGGTGCCGAACTCGAACCGCCCGCCGGTGAGGTGGTCGAGCATGGCGACCCGCTCGGCGACCTTGGCGGGGTGGTTGACCTGGGGCAGCGGGTTGAAGATGCCCGAGCCCAGGTGGATGCGCTCGGTGGCGTGGGCGAGGTAGCCGAGGAACACGTCGTTGGCGGACAGGTGCGAGTACTCCTCCAGGAAGTGGTGCTCGCTGGCCCAGGCGTACTTGAAGCCGGACCTGTCGGCCTGGATGACGTACTCGGTCTCCTCCATCAGCGCGTGGTGCTCCGCCTCGGGGTCCCGCTCGGAGCGGCTCCTGGGCACGTATCCCTGCACGAAGATGCCGAATTCCACGGGGGTCACCGTCCGGGGCTCGCACTTATCTGACGCCTCGTCAGATCTCCTTGCGCTCGACTCTCGCACCGCGGGGCAGCGGCGTCAATAGAGGGAGGGCGGGGCGGGGAGGCGGGGGGCGCGCCGGGCGGGGGACGGGGCGGCGGGCGGCAAGGCTGCCAGGGCGGGCAGAGGGCCGCGCGGGGCGGCGGGACGGGCAGGACGGCGGGACGGGGGCGGGCGGGGCGGATCGCCCGGTGGTCGCCGGGCACGGCGGGGGCGGAGGAGGGCCGTCGGGCGGCACGGCCGGGTTCCGGAGCGGTCGCGGCGGCGGGGTCACGGCGGCGCGGCCACAGGCGGCGGGTGCCGGTGGTCCTCCGGCCGGCGCGGGGGGCCGGGCCGTCCCCGCCCCTCCCGTCCCCCGCCCCGCCGCGCCCCCGCCCGGCGCGCAGTGCTCCTCCCCCGCCCGCCGCGCCGGGCGGGGGCAGGCGGTCGGGCTAGAACAGCGGCAGCCCCGCCGTCCACCCGCCGTCGATCACGAACGGCTGGCCCGCGATGTACGCGGAGTCCCCCGACGTCAGGAACAGGGCCAGCGCCGCCACCTCCTCGGGCCTGCCGATCCGGCCGAGCGGCACGCGCTTGGCGTAGTACGCCCGGTTGGCCCGCTCCGTCTCCGCGTCGGGGGGCGGCGCCCCGGGCAGGCCCTCCCCGCGGGCCATGGGGGTGTCCACGCCGCCGGGGCACACGGCGTTGACCCGGATGCCCTTGGGGGCGAGCTCCATGGAGGCCACCCGGGTCATGCCGAGCACGGCGGCCTTGCTCGCGGCGTACGAGGTGAGGAACGCCATGCCGGACACGGCCGCGGTGGAGGCGGTGTTGACGATGGTGCCGCCGCCCGCGGCCTCGATGGCGGGCGCGGCGGCGCG
Source organism: Streptomyces capparidis (assembly GCF_054782095.1). NCBI lineage: Bacteria > Bacillati > Actinomycetota > Actinomycetes > Kitasatosporales > Streptomycetaceae > Streptomyces > Streptomyces capparidis. Next base: position 44,273 of record NZ_BAAGTD010000003.1, read on the forward strand.
CATGCCGAGGAACGTGCCGACCTGGTTGACCCGCACCACCTCCAGGTACTCCTCCAGCGGGGTGGCGGCCAGCTCGTTGAAGCGCACGATCCCGGCGTTGTTGACCAGCCCGTCCAGCTTGCCGAACGCCTCGTCGGCCGCGGCGAGCGCCCGCTCCCAGTCCTCCTCCCGGCCGACGTCGAGGCGGACGTACACGGCCCGCTCCTCGCCGAGCTCCTCCCCGATCTCCTTGGCGACCCGCGCGCCCCGCTCGTCCAGGACGTCGCCGAGCACCACCCGCGCGCCCTCGGCCGCGAACAGCCGCGCCTCCTGCTCGCCCTGGCCGCGGGCGGCGCCGGTGATCAGCACCACGCGCCCGTCCAGCTTGCCCATGCCCGTCTCCCTTCCGTGCCGTCGCCGTGCCGTCAGGTGTTCAGGTGGGGCGCGACCGAGCCGGCGAACGCCTCCATCTGGTCGAGCAGCTCCGCGGGGGACCGGCTGCGGAAGCGGACCTGGAGCTGGCCCACCCCCATCTCCCGGTAGGCGCGCAGCGACCGCGCGATCCGGTCGGGGCGGCCGGTGACGGTGCGGCGGCCGACGTCCCAGGAGGGCGTGCCGACGTAGAGCGGCTCGGCGATCGCGCCGATGTCGGCCGGTTCGGTGATCCCGGCCCGCTCGCGCAGCTCGCGCAGACGGGCGATGCGGGAGGGCAGCACGGCCCTGGGGTCCCCCTGGGGCAGCCACCCGTCGCCCTTGAGGGCGGCCCGGCGCAGCGCGGCGGGGGACGAACCGCCGACCCAGATCGGCGGGCGGGGGCGCTGCGCGGGGCGGGGCCGCTGCCCCAGGCCGGAGAAGGCGTACCGCTCCCCGCGGTGCTCGGGGAACTCCTCGCGCAGCGCGGCGTCCAGCGCGTCCACCGCCTCGTCGAGGACCCGTCCGCGCCCGGCGAAGTCCACCCCGAGCGCGGCGAACTCCTCGGGCACGTGGCCCGCGCCCACGCCGAGCACCAGCCGCCCGCCGGAGAGGTGGTCGAGGGTGGCGTAGCCCTTGGCGGTGACCAGGGGGTGGCGCAGGGCGGGCACGGCGACGTGGGCGAGCAGCCGCACCCGCTCGGTGACGCCCGCGAGCCAGGAGAGGGTGGCCACCGGGTCGTACCACGTGGTGCCCATGGCGTCGGCGAGGCGGCGGGGGACGGCGACGTGGTCGCAGACGGCCACGTACCAGAAGCCGAGCCGGTCGGCGGCCCGGGCCACCGACGCGAGCTCGGCCGGGCCCGCGCCGGCCTCCCACTCCTCGGCGAACAGGGGGCTGAGCGCCTGCACGGGCAGTTGCAGGCCGTGCACCATGCGGCCGGGCGGCAGGATCCGCACCACGGCGGCCTCCTCGGGGGCGGGGGCGGGACGCGCGCTGCCGCCCATCGTCGTATCTGACGATGCGTCAGGCAAGGCCCCCGCCCCCCGGTCCGGGCCCGCACCCCCGTGGCGGGCCGGGCCTCAGGCCGCGACGGGCTCCTCGGCTGGGGCGCTCAGCAGCGCGCGGTAGCGGGCGGCGTGCTCGGCGATCTCGCCGTCGCCCAGCCTGCCCTCGGCGCCGTAGAGGAGCACGGGCTCCAGGTAGCGCATGCCGGTGTACTGCGCCGTCAGCTCCAGGGGGCGCAGCAGCTCCTCCACGGTGTAGGGGACCTCCCGGCCCGGCCCGTAGTCGTCCAGCCCGCCGCCGACCGAGACGGCCGCCTGGAGGGCCTTGCCGCGCAGGGCGTCACCCCCGGAGGCGTAGGCGAAGCCGGGCAGGAACACCTCGTCGATCCACTGCTTGAGCAGCGGGGTCATCGAGTACCAGTAGAACGGGAACTGGAGCACGATCCGCTGGTGCGCGCGCAGCAGCGCCTGCTCCCGCTCGACGTCGACGCGCCCGTCCGGATAGGTCGCGTACAGGTCGTGGAGGGTGACGCCGGGCAGGTCGCGGACGGCCTCGCCCATGGCCGCGTTGACCCGGGAGGCGGCGGACAGGGTGGGGTGGGCGAGGACGACCAGGGTGGCGGGGGCCGCGGACATGGCGGGTTCTCCGTTCGTGGACGGCGGCGCGGAGCCGCGGGAGGACGGCGAGGGCACGGAGCGGCACTCCGTTCCGGACAGACAGTTCTGTCCGGTCAGCGCCCGAGAGAGAAATTACCAGACAGACCTGTCTGTTCGAAAGGGTGTGCAGCAGGGGCCGAAGAGACCAAGGCCGAAGAGACCAAGGCCGAAGTCCCGGGCCGGCGCCGGCCCGCGCGCTACTTCCGGCAGGCGGCGGCGACCAGCACCCGCGCGGCCTCCTTGGCCGCGATGCCCGCCTCGGGCGAGTACTCGATCGTGCTGGCCGCCATCGCCCCGTCCACCAGCAGGGTCAGTTGGACCGCCAGCCGCTCCGGGTCCGCCGCGCCCGCCGCCCGCGCCAGCTCGCACACCCAGGCGCGCACGGCGCGCTTGTGCTCCGCGGTCGCCCGGTGCACCACCGACTCCGACTCCGACTCGCAGGCGCCGTTGAGGAAGGCGCACCCCCGGAAGTCGTCGACGGTGCAGCTCACGCTCACCGCGTCGAACATCCCGACGAGCCGCTCGCCCGGGTCGTCCCCCGCCGCCTCGGCCGCCGCCCGCAACTGCCCCTGCCAGGCGACGTCCTCCTGCCGCAGATAGGCGAGCACCAGCGCGTCCTTGGACGGGAAGTGGCTGTAGAGGGTGGCCTTGGCGACCCCGGACTCGGCGATGATCCGGTCCACGCCGACACCGCGGATCCCGTGGGCGTAGAACAGCCGCGCCGCGGTCTGGAGGATCCGCTCCCGCGCGGGCCGCCGCGAGGTGGTGGTCATGGGCGGCCTCCGGGCGTGAGGGTCGGCGGTACGGACTCCCCACCAGCGTACTGACAGACCGGTCTGTCCGCCGAGCGGCGGCGGGGACCGCGGGCCGCCGCGCCGCCCCGGTTCACCGCAGCAGCCCCGCCGCCCTCAGGTCGTCGAAGATCAACTGGTCGCAGGGGGAGACCCGCTCCCGGTCCTGGTACGTCAGCCAGACCACCTCCGCCACCTCGGCGCTGGGCGCGAGGGTGCCCGTGTAGTCCCCCGTGTAGCACGCCATGCGGACCAGGACCCCGGCCGGGTGCCCGTGGGCCTGCGCGCGGTACACCCCGAAGGGCCGGACCGTCTCGGGCAGCACGGCCACGGTCAGCTCCTCGCGGATCTCGCGCAGCAGGGTCCGCAGGTCGCTCTCGCCGGGCTCGCGCTTGCCGCCGGGGACGTAGTGGACGTCCTTGCCGTGCGAGCGGGTGCTCAGGATCCGCCCGTCCTCCACCCGGATCCAGGCCACCTTGTCGATCACCCGCGGCCCGGGGCGGCTCACGCCCCGGCCTCCCGCCCGGACTCTCCCCGGGTCCCGTGGGGCGGCTTCGGCCGGGTGTGCGTGCAGCAGTTCATACGGTGATTGGATCAGATTGCGCCGCCGCCCCGCCACGCCGTGCGGCGGCGGTCAGGCGGCCGCCCCCTTCCACAGCCCGTCCCCGGTCAGGTCCAGCAGCTCGATCGCGTTGCCGCGCACGACGCGCTCGACCACCTCCGGCGGCAGATGCCCCATCTGGGCCTCGGCGACCTCGCGGGACCTGGGCCAGGTGGAGTCCGAGTGCGGGTAGTCCGTCTCGTACAGGACGTTGCCCACGCCGATGGCGTCCAGGTTCCGCAGGCCGTGGGCGTCGTCGAAGAAGCAGCCGTGGACGTGCTCGGCGAACAGCTCCGACGGCGGGCGCAGCACCTTGTCCGCGACGCCGCCCCAGGCGCGGTTGTCCTCCCACACCACGTCGGCGCGCTCCAGGATGTAGGGGATCCAGCCGATCTGCCCCTCGGCGTACATCACCCGCAGGCCGGGGAAGCGGTCGAACTTCCCCGACATCAGCCAGTCGACCAGCGAGAAGCAGCAGTTGGCGAAGGTGATGGTGGAGCCGACCGCGGGCGGGGCGTCGGCGGAGGTGGAGGGCATCCGGGAGGACGAGCCGATGTGCATCGCCACCACCGTGCCGGTCTCGGCGCAGGCCCGCAGGAACGGGTCCCAGTGGTCGGTGTGGATCGACGGCAGGCCCAGGTTGGGCGGGATCTCGCTGAAGCACACCGCCCGCACCCCGCGCCCGGCGTTGCGGCGCACCTCGGCGGCGGCCAGCTCCGCGTCCCACAGCGGGACGATGGTCAGCGGGATCAGGCGGCCCCCGGCCGGGCCGCACCACTCCTCGACCATCCAGTCGTTGTAGGCGCGCACGCACAGCAGCCCGAGCTCGCGGTCCCTCGCCTCGGTGAAGGTCTGGCCGCAGAAGCGCGGGAAGGTGGGGAAGCACACCGCGGACCGCACGTGGTTGAGGTCCATGTCGGCGAGCCGCTCGGGCACCGAATAGGACCCGGGGCGCATCTGCTCGTAGGTGATGGCCTCCAGGCGCACCTCGTCCCTGGGGTAGCCGACGGCGGTGTCCAGCCGGGTCAGCGGGCGGCGCAGGTCCTCGTACACCCACCAGTCGGCGACCGGCCCCTCGTCGCCGGGGGCGCCCATCACCGGGGCGAACCTGCCGCCGACGAACGTCATCTCCTTCAGGGGGGCGCGGACGATCCTGGGCGCGACGCCGTGGTACTTCGACGGGAGGCGGTCCCGCCAGACGTGGGGCGGCTCGACCGTGTGGTCGTCCACCGAGACGATCTCCGGGAAGGTGTCCATGGCGTTCACGGTAGCGCCGAACTGACGAGCCGTCAGCTTTGTGCGGTGTCGCTCCCCCGGTAGACGGGCAGCAGCGCCGCCCACGCCTGCTCGATGCCGTGCACCAGCGCCAGCCACCCCAGGTGCCGCGCGTCCAGGCCGAGCCGCGCGGTGCGGGAGAGCAGCAGCAGCGTCGCCATCACGTCCTGGTGGGTGAACTCCGCCTCCACCGCGCGGCCCGGCGCGTACCGCAGGTAGGCGCCCGCCGTCGGCAGCACCCCGACGGGCCGCCACGCGGCGGCGAGCGCGGCGGCGGGCTCCCCGTCCACATGGGTCTCGTCCGCGACCACCACCCGGGTCCCGCCGAGGTCGCCCAACTGGTACGACCACACAGGGGCGGTCAGCAGCGCGGCCGGCGCGCAACCGGCCACCGCGCGCTCCACGGACGCCACGTCCACGCCCCCGCTCCACGCGGGCGTGTCCGAATCCCCGGGGTCGGGCAGCGGAACGGCGACCATTCCGGCCATGGCGCAACCGAACAGCGCCCCGGCGAAGTCCTCACCCTTCGGGCAGGCGAGCAGCACGCGGCTGCCCGGCGGGACGGCGCGGCCGAGCCCGGCAGCCACGGCGCGGGCGCGCCGGTGCAGCCGGTCCAGGGTCAGTGCGCTGCCCGGATACGGCCGCGCCTGCGGGCAGGCCGAGGCGCGGCGGCGCAGCAGGCCGCCCAGCGTGCTGCTCGGGTGCGCGGTGGAGGGAGGGAAGGCGGTTATGGGCTGCATCGGTTTCCGGCCAACTCTTTCCGTGCGTGCGAACCTGACTGCGAATCGTTTCCGCGCGAGGCGGGGACCTCCGGCGGTAAGGCGGCGGATGGTCCACTGGCGTACCCTCGGATCCAGCTCAATGGCGTTGACAGGCGGGATCGCCGCACACGCCCCGGAGGTGGTGCGGGAAGGTCCGCCGGGACGACTGTCCCGGTGCGCGATGAACGATCGATGGACGAGGCATTGAAGAGCCGGCGCACGTCGCGCCGGTGAGACCCGGACACGGGGACTGCGATGAGACGCGAGGCAGATCTGCGGTTCGCGGTGCTGGGGCCGGTGCGGGCGCGACGGGGGGACGAGCCGCTCGAGGTGGGCTCGCCGCAGCAGCGCGCGGTCCTCGCGGCACTGCTGCTGCGCGCTGGGCGGACGGTGACCTCGGGGGAGCTGCTGGACGCGGTGTGGGGCGAGGAGCCCCCCGCCAAGGCCGTGGCGGCGCTGCGCACCTACGCGTTCCGGCTGCGCAAGGCCCTGGGGCCGGAGTCCCTGGTGTCGGACTCCGGCGGCTACGCCCTGAAGGTGGCGCCCGGCGGCCTCGACCTCCAGGTGTGCGAGCAGCGGGCCGCCGACGCGGAGAAGGCCCGCGCCGCGGGCGAGGCGGGCCGGGCCAGGGCGCTGCTGCGGGCGGCGCTGGAGTGCTGGGAGGGCGAGCCGCTCGCGGGCGTGCCGGGCCCCTACGCGGAGGCGCAGCGCTCGCGGCTGGCCGAGTGGCGGCTGACCCTGCTGGAGACCCGCCTGGAGCTGGACCTGGAGCTGGGCGGGCACGCGGAGGCGGTCTCGGAGCTGACGGCGCTGTCCGCCGAGCACCCGCTGCGGGAGCGGTTCCGGGCGCTGTTGATGCTGGCCCTGTACCGGGGCGGGCGGCAGGCGGAGGCGCTCGGCGTCTACAACGACACCCGGCGGCTGCTCGCCGACGAGCTGGGCGTGGACCCGGGCCCGGAGCTGGCCGAGCTGCACCAGCGGGTGCTGGAGGCCGACCCGGCGCTGGCCCCGCCCCCGCAGGCGGCGGTCGCGCCCGCGGGCGGCGCCGAGGAGCGGGCGTTCGTCCGGCCCGCGCAACTGCCCGCCTCCGTCGCCGACTTCACCGGGCGGCAGGCCCTGGTGGACGAGCTGGGCGAGAAGCTGGCGCAGGCCGAGGGCGGCCGGGTGATGGCGGTGTCCGCGGTGGCCGGGATCGGCGGCGTCGGCAAGACCACCCTGGCCGTGCACGTCGCCCACGCCGCGAGCGACCGCTTCCCCGACGGCCAGCTCTATGTGGACCTGCTCGGCACGGGGCCGAGCCCGGCCGACCCGGAGGCGGTGCTGGGCGCGTTCCTGCGGGCGCTGGGCATCCCCGGGCACACCGTCCCCGACGGGGTGGAGGAGCGGGCCGCGCTGTACCGCTCGACGCTGGCCGGGCGGCGGGTGCTGGCCCTGCTGGACAACGCCCGCGACGCCGCCCAGGTCCGCCCGCTGCTGCCCGGCACGCCCGGCTGCGCGGTGCTGGTCACCTCCCGCACCCGGATGAGCGACCTGCCCGGCGCCCACCTGGTGGACCTGGACGTGATGAGCCCCGAGGAGGCGCTCACCCTGTTCACCCGGATCGTCGGGCCCGAGCGGGTCGCCGGGGAGCGCGACGCGGCGCTGGACGTCGTCGCCGCCTGCGGCTTCCTGCCCCTGGCCATCCGCATCGCCGCCTCCCGCCTGGCCACCCGCCGCACCTGGACGGTGTCGCTGCTGGCCCGCAAGCTCGCCGACGAGCGGCGCCGCCTGGACGAGCTGCGGGTCGGCGAGCTCGCCGTCACCGCCACCTTCGAGCTCGGCTACGGCCAGTTGGAGCCCGCCCAGGCCCGGGCGTTCCGCCTGCTGGCGCTGCCCGAGGGCCCCGACATCTCGCTGTCCGCCGCCGCGGCCCTGCTGGACGCCGACGAGTACGACGCCGAGGAGCTCCTCGAATCCCTGGTGGACATAAGCCTGCTGGAGTCGGCGGCGCCGGGCCGCTACCGCTACCACGACCTGCTGCGCCTGTACGCGCGGGGCCGCGCCGAGCAGGACGAGCCGCGGGCCGAGCGGCGGGCCGCGCTGTCCCGGCTGCTGGACTTCTACCTGGCCACCGGCTCCGGCGCCTACGGCCTGGAGAACCCCGGGGACCGGCTGCTGGACCACCTGTCCGGCACCGGACGGCAGGGCCTGGCGTTCGGCGACGGCCAGGAGGCGCTGGACTGGCTGTTCACCGAGGGCCCGTGCGTGCTGGCCGCCGTGCAGCGGGCCGCCGCCGACCCGGAGCTGCTGCGCCGGGCCGCGGACGTGCTGCTGGTGGTGCAGGACCTGATGGAGTCCGGCACCTACGCGCGTCAGTACCAGGCCGCCACCCACACCGTGGCCGAGCACGCCCGCGCCCACGGCGACGCCCGCAGCGAGGCGCGGGCCAGGATCGTGCTGGGGCAGGCCAGGCACCTGGTGGGCCGGTTCGCCGAGGCCGACCAGGAGGCCGAGCGCGCCCTGCTGCTCGGCATCGCCGCGAAGGACCCGCTCACCTGCGCCTACGCGCCCAACCTGCGCGGGATGGTGGCCATCTTCCAGGGCCGCTTCCAGGACGCGGGCGAGTACTTCGCGCAGGCCCTGACCGCCTTCCGGGCCGACGGCAACCGCTACGGCGCCACCGCCGCGCTGGGCAACCTGGGCCGGGTGCACATGGAGCTCGGCCGCCCCGAGCAGGCCGTCGCCGCGTGCGAGCAGGCCGTCGCCGGGCACCTGGAGCTGGGCGGCACGCTGCGCCTGGGCACCGGCTGCTACACCCTGGCGCTGGCGCTGCACGCCGCCGGGCGGTACGGGGAGGCGATGGAGCGGTTCCGGCAGGGCCTGGCCATCTTCCAGGAGGGCAGGCAGCGCTTCTGGGAGGGCATGACGTACTTCCGGATGGCCAACACCCAGTTGGACGCGCTGCGTCCGGCCGAGGCCGCGGCGCACGCCGAGCAGGCGCTGGTGATCCTGCGCGACATCGGCGGGGAGCAGCGCCGGGGCAAGGCGCTGCTCACCCTGGGGCACGCGCTGGACCGCCTCGGGCACACCGACCGGGCCCGCGGCTGCTGGCACGAGGCGCTCGCCCTGTTCGAGAAGGTGCGGGCGCCGGAGGCGGACGGGGTGCGGGAACTGCTGGACGGCGACAGCGGACGGGCCGTGGCGTAGGGCGGCGGCGGGGCGGGAGCCCGGCCCGCCGCCTGCCGGAACAGGCCGCAACGCACGGCGTTTATCCGCCGTTTATCGGTCGCTGATTCCCTCTGGCGAAGCTGAATGTCACAGAACCACCGCTGCACTACCCCGGAATCGCAACATCCCGGGGAAGGGTGGCACTCGGCCCGGAACCACGCGGTTAGTGTGGCGCGGTCACCGAAGGCCGCACGGTGGCTGACGGGGGTAGTCACCGCGAGGCTTTTCGCAGGTGGCCGCGCCCGCCCGCCGCCGGGGCCGGAGCACGGCAGCAAGCGACCACTGGGAGTACACCATGAGCACACCGACACCGGAGACCGGCGGTTCGGGGGAGCCGCAGGTCAGCCCGGGTCTGGCGCCCGCCAACTGGGTGCCGGACAGTCCGCGTCCCGTCACCGACCCGAACAAGAACTGGGTGCCCGACAGCCCCAAGCCGGTGGCCGACCCGGACAACTGGGTTCCGGACAGCACCACGGACGACGCCCAGCGGTAAAAGGGCGCCGGACGACCGGTCGTGTGTGCCGCCACGGGGGCCACACGGGGGGACAACGGGGGAAAGCAACAGGACGACCCGGGGAGCCTGGGGGGGAACACCGGGAGCCGGACCGGGGGAAGCAGGGGGGAGTAAAAGGGGGGGAAGAGGCAGAGGTCGGCTGTGGCGGCCGGAGGGGGGCGCCGCGGCCGGCCTCGGCCGTGTTCCGGTCCGCGCTCGGCTTCGGCCGGGGCCGCGGATCGGGGCGCGGGCCGCCGGTCGGGGGGCCGCCGCCCGTCACTGCCGTCGCAGCCGGGCCTTGACCACCTTGCCGCTCGCGTTGCGGGGCAGCGCCGTCACGAACTCCACTCGGCGGGGCACCTTGTAGTTGGCCATCTCGCGGCGCGCCCAGGCCAGCAGGGACTCGGCGGTCAGGGCCGCCGCGGGGCGCCGCACCACATACGCCTTGCCGACCTCGCCCAGGCGCGGGTCGGGCACGCCGACCACCGCGACCTCGCCGACGTCGGGGTGGCGGGCCAGCAGCCGCTCGATCTCCGCGGGGTAGGCGTTGAAGCCGCCGACGACGAACATGTCCTTGAGCCGGTCGGTGATCCGCAGGTTGCCGGACTCGTCGAGCACGCCCACGTCCCCGGTGTGCAGCCAGCCGTCCGCGTCCACGGCCCTGGCGGTCTCCTCGGGCTCCTCGAAGTAGCCGCGCATCACGTGGTGGCCGCGCACCAGCACCTCGCCGGGGCGGCCCGGGGGGAGCGCGCGGCCGTCGGGCCCGGCGACCTTCACCTCGGTGTCGGGGATGGGGCGGCCCGAGGTGTGGGCGACGACCTCCGCCGGGTCCCCGGGGCGGCACATCGTCACCGTGCCCGTCGCCTCCGTCAGGCCGTACGCCGTCAGCACGGTGGGGACGCGCAGTTCGTCGCGGAGGCGCTGGACCAGGCGCAGCGGGACGACGGCGGCGCCGGTGACGACCAGGCGCAGGCTGGACAGGTCGTAGGAGTCGCGGGCCGGGTGGTCGAGCAGGGACTGGTGCAGGGTGGGCGGGCCCGGCAGGACCGTGATGCGCCGTTCGGCGACCGTGGCCAGGACCGTCTCCGCGTCGAACACCGGCTGGGGGACGACGGTGGCGCCGCGCATCAGGCAGGCCAGGACGCCCGCCTTGTAGCCGAAGGTGTGGAAGAAGGGGTTGACGACGAGGTAGCGGTCGCCCTCGGTGAGTCCGGCGAGCCCGCTCCACGTCTCGTACACCCGCAGGGTCTGGGCGTGGGTGGTGACGACGCCCTTGGGGTGGCCGGTGGTGCCCGAGGTGAACAGGATGTCGGCGGGGTCGTCGGGGCGCACGGCGGCGGCGCGGGCGCGGACGGTCGCGCGCGGCACGGCGTCGCCCGCGGCGAGGAAGTCGGCCCAGGTGCGGAAGCCGTCCGGGGCGTCGTCGCCGAGGACGACGGCGGCGCGCAGCCGGGGCAGTCCGGGCAGGGGGCCCGCTCCCCCGCAGCCGCCGGGCACCGCGGCGCGCAGGGCCGCCACGTAGGAGGTGCCGAGGAAGGTGCCGGTGACGAAGAGCAGGCTCGCCCGGGTCCGCTCCAGGGCCCAGGCCGCCTCGGCGCCCTTGAAGCGGGTGTTGAGCGGCACCAGCACCCCGCCCGCGCTCACCGCGCCGAGGGCGGCGGTGATCCAGTCCAGGCTGTTGGGCGCCCAGATCGCGACCCGGTCGCCGGGCTCCACCCCGGCGGCGACCGCGGCGGCCGCGGCCCGCTCCACCCGCTCGCCCAGTTGCCGGAAGCCGACCGAGGTCCGCCCGTCCCGCACGGCCTCCGCGGCCCCGAAGTCCCGCGCCGCCGCGTCGACCAGGCCCGGTATGGTCCCCCACCGCTCCGCACGCCCCATGGCGACCCCCTGAGAACTGACCTTCCGTCAGGTTAGCCCCTTCTCCGCCGCGCCCGCACGACGTAGTCTGACGAGGCATCAGATTCAGGGGAGGTGACCGTTGCCCGCCACCGTCAAGGACGCCACCGCGATCGTCGGCATCGGGCAGACCGCGTTCGCCAGGCGCCTGGAGGAGCCGGAGAAGACCCTGGCCTGCCGCGCCGTGCTCGCCGCCCTGGACGACGCCGGGATCCACCCCTCGGAGGTGGACGCGTTCGCCTCGTTCACCATGGAGGAGACCGAGGAGGTCGAGCTCGCCAAGGCCATCGGGGCGGGCGAGGTCACCTTCTTCAGCAAGGTCGGCTACGGCGGCGGCGGCTCCTGCGCGACCGTGGCCCACCTCGCCGCCGCCATCGCCGCGGGGCAGGCCCGGGTCGGCGTCGCCTGGCGGTCCCGCAAGCGCGGCTCGGGCCCGCGGCCGTGGACCTCCACCGCCGTCCAGTTGCCCACCCCCGCCCAGTGGACCCGCCCCTTCGGGCTGCTGCGGCCGGTGGACGAGATCGCCATGCTCACCCGGCGCTATCTGCACGCCTCCGGCGCCACCCGCGACCACCTGTTCAACGTCGCCCTGGCCTGCCGCAACCGCGCCAACCAGAACCCGCACGCGGTGATGTACGAGCGGCCGCTCACCCGCGAGATGTACATGACGTCCCGCTGGATCTCCGAGCCCCTGTGCCTGTTCGACAACTGCCTGGAGACCGACGGCGCCCTGGCCTGCGTGGTGGTGTCCGCCGAGCGGGCCCGCGACTGCCGCGGGCGGCCGGTGTGGGTGCACGCCGCCGCCCAGGGCCTGCCGCCGCAGCACCACGGCATGGTCAACTACTGGAACGACGACCCGCTGTCCGGCCCGTCCCGGGCCGCCGCCCGCCACCTGTGGAGCCGCGCCGACTTCGGCCCGCGGGACGTGGACGTCGCCCAGATCTACGACGCGTTCACCCCGCTGGTGCTGCTCTCCCTGGAGGGCTACGGCTTCTGCGGGCGCGGCGAGGGCGGGGCGTTCACCGAGGGCGGGGCGCTGGAGCTCGGCGGGCGACTGCCGCTGAACACCGGCGGGGGCGGCCTGTCCGAGGCGTATGTGCACGGCTTCAACCTGATCAACGAGGGCGTCAGGCAACTGCGCGGCACCTCCACCGCGCAGGTCCCCGACGCCGCCACCTGCCTGGTCACCGCGGGTGAGGCCGTGCCCACGTCCGCCCTGCTGCTGAGGAGGTGACACCCGTGGCCGAGGAGCCGTTGCTGCCGTGGGAGGACGCCGACGGCGCCCCGTTCTGGGAGTACGCCAGGCGGGGCGAGCTGCGGGTGCAGGCGTGCGACGGCTGCGGCAGGCGCCGCTTCCCGCCCCGGCCGTGCTGCCCGCACTGCCAGTCGTTCGCGAGCCACTGGCAGCGGATGAGCGGACGCGGCCGGATCTGGTCGTTCGTGATCGCCCACCCGCCGCTGCTGCCCGCCTACGCCGCGCAGGCCCCCTACCCCGTCGCCCTGGTGGAGCTCGCCGACGACCCCGGCATCCGGCTGGTCGGCAACCCGGTGCCCCACCCCGGCGCGGCCCTGGGCGCCCTCCCCGCGGAGCGGCTGCGCGTGGGCGCCCCGGTCCGGGTGTGCTTCCACGAGATCGCGGACGGCGTCACCGTGCCGCGCTGGCTGCTGGAGCGGTGAGGTGGAGACCCTGCGCTACGAGGCCGCCGACGGCGTCGCCACCGTCACCCTGCACCGGCCCGAGCGGCTCAACGCCTTCGACCTCACCATGATCGACGAGGTGCACGCCCTGTGGCGGGCGCTGCGCCACGACGACACGGTGCGCGCGGTGGTGCTCACCGGCGCCGGGGACCGGGCCTTCTGCACCGGCATCGACCGGTCCGTGCGGGTGCCGCAGCCCGCCTCCCCCTACATGCTCGACGACCCCGCCGTCCGGCTCGGCCCCAAGACCGCCGACCTGTGGAAGCCGGTCGTCGCCGCGGTCAACGGCATGGCCTGCGGCGGCGCGTTCTACCTGCTCGGCGAGTGCGAGTTCTGGCTCGCGGCCGAGCACGCCACCTTCTTCGACCCGCACACCGGCTACGGCATGGTCAGCGCCTACGAGGCCGTGCACCTGGCGCACCGCATGCCGCTCGGCGAGGTGATGCGGCTGGCGCTGCTGGGCGCGGCCGAGCGGATGAGCGCCCGGCGGGCCCACGAGATCGGCCTGGTCTCCGAGGTCGTCCCCGCCGCGGACCTGCTGCCCGCCGCCCGCGCCACCGCCGCCGTCCTCGCCTCGTACCCGCCCGAGGCGGTACAGGGCACGGTCCGCGCCGTCTGGGCAGCGAAGGAGCTGTCCCGCGCCCAGGCGCTGGCCGTCGCCCCCTACCTCGTCCGCCTCGGCAACCTGCCCGCGGAGCGGCAGGAGGAGCTGTTCACGGGGCGGGGGCGGGGGCACCGGGTGCGCTGAGTCGGCGCGCACGCCGCGCCCCGGCTCATCCCGCGGGGCGCTCGCCTCACCCCGGAGGGACCGGCTCGGCCCCGTGTGCCTCGGCGATCGCGTCGATCCTTCTCGCCAGGTCGAAGTCCGCATCGGTCAGCCTGTGCCCGGCGTCGTGCGTCGTGATCCCGAACCGCACTCGGCCCCAGCGCAGGTCGATGTCCGCGTGATGGCCGATCAGCCGCTCGACGTCCGCCACGTGCACGATCATCGCCACCGCGCCGTGATAGCGGATCCCGAACGTCCGGGTGATCTCGTCCCCGACGCGCTCCCACCCGGGAACGCCCGCCATCCGGTCCGTGATCTCCTCTTCCGAGAGCGGCACCGGTGCCTCGGCCACGTCATCCCCTCCCCATCACGGGCGCCAGGACCTCGGCGACGTCCCGGCCGACGGGCGCATCCTGCCACAGCCGCATGACCTCGCCTCGCTGTCTGGGCATCCTTTCCGCACAGCGGCGGCAAGAGCTGTTCACGGGGCGCTCCTCGCCGTCGGAGCGGCTGTCTCATGGCGCGTCACCGCGCAGCCGCTGCACGGCGTCGAGCACGAGGTGCCACGGATACGCCTCCGGCTTCCCCTGGCCGGGCTGGTTCGGCACGAACCCGCCCTCGCCGTGGAGGACGGTGACGCCCGCACGCCGGAGAGTGGCCACGCTCTGCTCGAACTGGGGATGCTGTGCGTAGGCGGCGTTGACGCACGGCATCGTCACGGTGGGGATGCGCTTGCCGATGCCCTCGGCGACGACACCGACGACGAACCGGTCCGTCAGCCCGAGCGCCCAGGCGTTGATGCTGTTGAACGTGGTCGGCGCGAAGGCGATGACGTCCGCCTTCGGCCACGCGTCCGGCTCGCCCGGCCGCTTGTACACCGACCGCACCGGGTGCCCGGTCAGAGCCTCCATCTCGGCCAGACGGCCCCCCAGCCAGTCGGCAGCGGCCGGGGTCAACCCGACGCACACCTCCCACCCGGCCGCTTGGGCACGGCGTACGACGCCGGGGAACCCGTGGACGGGCGGCGCGGCTGATCCGAACAGGTAGAGCACACGCGTGGCCATGGGCGCATCACACCATACGCAGTCACCCCCGGGCCGGGTGACCTCGGAGGCGAGACCTGTCTCGCACCACCGGGGGCGAGTACCGTTCCAAGTGGCTGCGACCACCCGCCCGCCTGTACGTCGGCCACGTCCTGCGCCGCTTCCGAAGCCGCGCGGGCTCGATGCAGCGGGAAGTCGGCGGGCTGCTGCACGTCACCGGCGCGCTGGTGCAGATGGCCGAGACGGCCGCCGCGCCATGTCCTCCCGCGAACCGGCCCGCGCCGACCGGATGCTGTGCGCGGCCGTACCGCTGCTGGAGGCCGACCGGCAGGACCGCCGCGGCTTCGGGCCCGCGCTGTGGGCCCTGGCGCCCCGGGAGTCGTCCGCCGGGCGGCGGTAGAGCCGCCGCGCAAGGGTTTTCGCGTTCGGCAGAGTGTGTGCGCCCATGGAGAAACTCCCTGTCGCTGTGCGAGGCCCGCACTGCAAGCTGCGGTTATGAAGCTTCTCGTACTGGGTGGTTCAGTTTTCCTCGGACGGCACACCGTGCAGGCCGCGCTGGCGCGCGGCTGGGAGATCACCACGTTCAACCGCGGCCGGACCGGCGCCGACGTGCCCGGCGCGCAGGCGGTGCGGGGCGACCGCACCGACGCGGAGGACCTGGCGCGGCTGGCGGCGCTGGGGCCGTGGGACGCCGTCGTGGACGTCTGCGGCTTCACCCCGCGCGACGTCGCCGCGTCGGCGCGCGCGCTGTCCCCGCGGGCCGGCGCCTATGTGTTCGTGTCCAGCATCAGCGCCATCGCCGACTGGCCCGCCAAGGCCGTGGACGAGGACGCGCCCATCCACGAGTGCGAGCCCGACGCGGGCGAGGACGCCGGGGACTACGGCGTGCTGAAGGCCGGCTGCGAGCGGGCCGCGGAGCGGTACTTCACCGGGGGCCGCACCCTCGTTCTCTCCCCAGGGCTGATCATGGGCCCGTACGACAACGTGGGGCGGGTCGAGTACTGGCTGCGGCGCGTCGCCGAGGGCGGGCGGTTCCTCGCCCCCGGCCACCCCGACCGCGCGCTCCAGCTCATCGACGCCCGCGACATCGCCGCGTTCACCCTGGACGCCGTCGAGAAGGGCCTGAGCGGCCGCTACCTGGCCAGCGGTGTGCTGGGCGTGCCCACCTGGGGGGAGTTCCTCCAGATGTGCGCCCGGGTCACCGGCTCCAGGGCCGAGCCGGTGTGGGTGGACGACAGCTTCCTGGTCCAGCAGGAGGTGAAGCTGTGGACGGAGCTGCCGCTGTGGGCGCCGCACGGCCCGGACTGGGCCGGGCTGTGGCAGCCGTCCTCGCAGAAGGCGCTGGCCGACGGCCTGGTCTGCCGCCCGGTGGAGGACTCGCTGCACGACACCTGGCAGTGGCTGAGCACCGAGGCGCCCGAGGTGCTGCCGCGCTACGCCCGGCACTCGGGCCCGAGGCCCGGCATGGACCCGGAGCGGGAGCGGGCGGTGCTGACCGCCTGGGAGTCCCGCTAGCCGCCGCGGCCGCCCCGGCCCTCGTGGGGCGGGGCGGCCGCGGGGCTGCGGCTGTGTCAGCTCGTCCGGTACTTCTTCGCGGAGTCCACCTTGCACTGGAAGTTGACGGACTCGTAGGAGAGGTACGGCCAGTCCGCGGTCAGGTTCTGGGACTGGCCCGGCCCCACCGTTGCGGTGAGGAAGTCGGTGCCCATGCTCTCCCCGGTGGCGCTGTTCTCCCACTTGAAGACCACGGAGTAGCTGAAGGTGTCCGAGGTGGACGGGTTGGTGATCACCAGGTCCGAGGTGAGCTGCTTGCTCGTCTCGTCGTAGTCGCAGCCGGTGATGCGGATGTCGTTGGCGCCGTTGGTGTCGTACATGCCCGGCGAGCTGGTGGTGCTTGAGCCGGTGGTGGTGGTGCTGGTGCCGCTGCTCGTGCCCGAGCTCGAACTGGAGCTGCTGCCGAACGTGGTGCTGGAGTCGCCTCCCGTGGTGCCGGAGTCGCCCCCGACGCTGCTGGAGTCGCCTCCGGTGGTGAAGCCGCCCGAGCTGCTGGAACTGCTGCTCGAGCCGCCGTCGTCGTCGCAGCCGCCGCCGTCGGAACGACGTGCGCCCGTCAGGGTGACGAGCACGATCGCGAACACGGCGATGGCGCGGACATGGCGACGCGTCATGGAATGGATCCCCCGAGTGAGAACTAACGTCATCGCGCGGTGCACATACCGCACTTGTGGTTGCAAGCCCGCCCGAAGCCGGAAGTATGCGGACTGATGGGTGCACGACAGGCTAGCAGCCCGCCCCCTACGACGCGCCGATCACTTGTGCGGTTCCCGTGTGGCCTGTGTGAGGGGACGGACAGGCTAGCGGACGGCGCGCGACCCCGGCGAAGCGGCCGGGCGGCTGACGCGGGCGCGACCGCGGGTGGACGGTGAGCCCGGCGCCGCTCCCCGGTCCGGCCCGGCTGTTAACGTCCCGTCGGGGCGCCCCGCGCGGCGCCCCCCGCCTTCCGCCAGCCCGACCGGAGCAGGTGTCACCGTGCCCCTCCCCGCCCTGCGCCCCGCGGCGGCCGCGGCCGCCCTGCTCTGCCTCGCCACGCCCGCCCCCGCGGCGGCGGCGGACACCCCCGCCCCGGCCCCGGTCGCCCCGGCCCCCGCCGCGCCGGACCTGGCCGCGCCCGACCTCCGGGGCGTGCGCACCGCCCTGCGGGACGCCATGGCCAAGGGCGCCCCGGGCGCCATGGCCCGCCTCGACGACTCGGGCACCGTCCACCGCCTCACCGAGGGCGTCCGCGACCGGTCCACCGGCGCCGCCATGACCACCGCCGCCCGGTTCCGCGTCGGCAGCGTCACCAAGACCTTCTCCGCGGTGGTGCTGCTCCAGTTGGTGGAGGAGGGCAGGGTGGGGCTCGACACCCCGGTGAACGTCCATCTGCCCGGGCTGCTGCCCGACGACCGGATCACCGTCCGCCACCTGCTCACCCACCGCAGCGGGCTGCACGACTACACCGACGACATGTTCGCCGCGACCGTCCCCGGCTTCGAGGCCGTGCGCGAGGCGGTGTTCACCAAGCGGGAGCTGGTCGCCCTGTCCCTGAGGAAGCCGCGGACCGGGGCGCCCGGCGCCGCCTACCGGTACTCCAACACCAACTTCGTCATCGTCGGCGCGCTCGTCGAGGAGATCACCGGCAGGCCCGTCGCCGACGCCTACCAGTCCCGGATCATCCGGCCGCTGGCCCTGACCGACACCTTCTACCTGCACCCGGGGACGGTGATCCCCGGCACCCACGTCCGCGGCTACCTCAGGCCCGACGAGGCCGGGGCCCCGCTGGTGGACGCGACCGAGCAGACCCTCTCCTGGGCGCAGGCCGCGGGCGCGATGATCTCCAGCCCGCGGGACCTCAACCGCTTCACCTCTGCCCTGCTGAAGGGCCGCCTGCTGCGGCCCGCGACGCTGGCCGCGATGCTGACGACGACGCCGACCGACGGCACCGGCACCCGCTCCTACGGCCTTGGCCTGCGCCGCTACGAGCTGTCCTGCGGCACCGAGGTCTACGGCCACACCGGCACCGTGCAGGGCTACTACACGTACGCGTTCACCACCCGGGACGGCGGGCGCAGCCTCGCCTCGACGGCGAACACCTCCAACACCGGCCCGGCCAACACCGCCCTCGGCGGCACCCTGGAGGCCGCGTTCTGCGGCAAGGCGCTGTCGGCGAGGTCCCTGAAGGCGGCGATGCGCGCCTTCACCGCGGACGACGAGGGCTGACGCGGGGCGGGCCGCCCGCCCGCCCCGCCGCCGCCTCAGCCCTCCCACTCCTCCGTCTGCTCCCGGCCCGCGGCCGCCTGCTCCACCCACCCGGACACCGTCTCCTTGCGCACCCCGAGCCCGGACAGCAGCCCCGAGCCGCCCTCCAGCTCCAGCAGCGCCAGCAGCACGTGCTCGGTGCCGACGTGCTCGTGGCCGAGCCGCAGCGCCTCCCGGAAGGCCAGCTCCAGCGCCTTGCGCGCCTCGGCGTCGAACGGCACCAGCTCGGGCGCATCGGCCGCCCGCGGCGGCAGCGCCGCGCGCGCGGCCTCCCGCGCCGCCTCCGGCCGCACCCCCTGCGCGACCAGCGCCCGCGCCCCGGCGCCCGCGGGCTGCGCGAGGAGCCCCAGCACCAGGTGGGCCGGGCCGATCAGCGCGCTCCCGGCCTCCCGGGCCTCGTTCTGCGCGGCCACCACGGCGTTGCGGGCCCGCTCGGTGAACCGCGAGAACCCCTGCCGCGGGTCCAGCGGGGGCGTCTCCCCCTTGGCGGTGAACCGCTTCTGCGCGGCCTGCTTGGTCACCCCCATGCTGCGGCCGATCTCGGTCCAGGACGCCCCCGAGCGCCGCGCCCGGTCCACGAAGTGCCCGATGAGGTGGTCGGCCACCTCCCCGAGGTGCTCGGCGGCGACGACGGCGCCGGAGAGCTGCCTGAGGGGGTCGGGGTCGGTTCTGACGACGGCCTCGATCAGCTCGTCGAGGCGGACGGCCGGGGTGACGCGGAGAGGTTCGGTCATGCGTCAACCTTAGGTTGACGATCAGAGGGCGTCAACCCTTGGTTGACGGTGGTTGTCCGCCTCCCACCGGCCCGCCCCCGTACCGCGCCGCCAGCGCCCGCGCCGTCTCCGCGAGCCGGGCCCGCAGCTCCGGCGGGGCCAGCACCTCCACGTCCGTGCCCAGGGCCAGGAACGCGCCGTGGGCGTGGTCCAGGGACTCGATGGGGACGGCCGCCCTGGTCCAGCCGTCCGGTTCGGCCACCCCCGTGCCGGCGCAGGCGCGGGCGAGCGGGCCGGGCAGGCGGGAGACGGCGCCCGGGGCGACCCGCACCACCGCCTCGCCCACGGTCAGCCGGGCGGGGAACCCGGCCTCGTACCGCCGCCAGTACCCGGGCAGGTCGAAGTCGCCGGGCGGGCCGCACTCCTCCTCGCCGACGGACACCTCCAGGATCCGGTCGACCCGGTAGGTGCGCGGCCCCGGCCCGGCCACCAGGTACCAGCGGCCCGCCTTCAGCACCAGCCCGTACGGCTCCAGGCGCCGCTCGACGTCGGTGGGCTCCCGCCACCGCCGGTAGCGCACGTCCAGCACCCGGCCCCGCCACACCGCGTCGGCGACCCGCGGCAGGTGCGGCACCTCCTCGTCGTCCGCGTACCAGCCGGGCGCCACCAGGTGGAAGCGGGCCCTGATCCGGTCCGCCTGCTCCCGCAGCGCGGGCGGCAGCGCCGCCCTCAGCTTCAGCTCGGCCGCCGCGAGCGCCGGACCAAGGCCCAGCTCCGCGGCCGGCCCCGGCACCCCGGCGAGGAACAGCGCCTCGGCCTCGGCCGCGCTGAGCCCGGTCAGCCGGGTGCGGTACCCGTCGAGCAGTCGGTAGCCGCCGCGGTGCCCGGCGTCCCCGTACAGGGGCACGCCCGCCGTGTGCAGCGCCTCCACGTCCCGGTACACCGTCCGCACCGACACCTCCAGCTCCCGGGCGAGCTCGGCGGCGGTCATCCGGCCCCGGGTCTGGAGCAGCAGCAGGATCGTCAGCAGACGGCTGGACTTCACTGACACACGATGTCAGTGGAGCGGCCGTACGGTCCAGGCATCATCGCTTCCTGCCACTCGGGAGACCCTCCGTGCACGACTTCGACTTCTTCACCGGCACCTGGAACGTCGTCAACCGCCGCCGCCTGGACTTCCTCGACCCGGACGGCGCCTGGGAGGAGTTCCCGGCCATCACCCACGCGTCCGTGCACTTCCGCGGGGGCGCGAGCTTCGACGAGATCGACTTCCCGACGCTGGGCACGACCGGGCTGACCCTGCGCCTGTTCGACCCCGAGCGCGAGGAGTGGTCCCTGTACTGGGCGAGCTCCCGCACCGGCCGGCTGTTCCCCCCGGTGACCGGCCGCTTCACCGGCGGCCGGGGCGAGTTCCACGGCGACGACACCCACGACGGCAAGGACGTCCGGGTGCGCTTCGTCTGGTCCGACATGACCGCGGACTCCGCCCGCTGGGAGCAGGCGTTCTCCCTGGACGACGGGGAGACCTGGCTGGTCAACTGGGTGATGGAGCTCAGCCGGGCGGCATGAGCCGCGGCCGCGCGGCTCAGCCCAGCACCCGCACGGGCTCCCCCGCGAGGAACGCCCGGATGTCCTCCACCGCCTGGGTGTAGTAGGTCCGGTAGTTCCCCTCGGTGACATAGCCCAGGTGCGGGGTGGCCAGCAGCCTGGGCGCCGAGCGCACGGGGTGGTCGGCGGGCAGCGGCTCGACGTCGAACACGTCCACCCCGGCGCCGGCGATCGTGCCCTCCCGCAGGGCGGCCAGCAGCGCGTCCTGGTCCACGATGGCGGCCCTGGAGGTGTTGACCAGGTAGGCGGTCGGCTTCATCAGGGCCAGCTCCCGCGCGCCGACCAGGCCGCGGGTGCGGTCGCCGAGCACCAGGTGGACGGAGACGAAGTCGCTGCCCGCGAGCAGCTCCTCCAGCGACGCGGCCCGCCTGACGCCCACCTCCGCGGCACGCTCGTCGGTCAGGTTGCGGCTCCAGGCCACCACGTCCATCCCGAACGCGAGCCCCACCTGGGCCACCCGGCCGCCGATCCGGCCCAGCCCGAGCAGCCCCAGCCGCCGACCGTGCAGGTCCGCCCCGACCGTGGACTGCCAGGGCCCGCCCTCCCGCAGCGCGGTGTTCTCGCCGACGACGCCGCGGGCGAGCCCCAGCAGCAGCGCCCAGGTCAGCTCCACCGGCGGGGTGGAGGAGCTGGCCGTGCCGCACACCGTCACCCCGTGCTCGGCCGCGGCGGCGAGGTCGATCACGGAGTTGCGCATCCCGGTGGTCACCAGCAGCCTCAGCCGGGGCAGGCGGGCCAGCAGCGAGGCGGTGAAGGGCACCCGCTCGCGCATGGTCACCACGATGTCGAAGTCCCGCAGCGCCGCGGCGAGCGCGTCCTCGTCGGCGAAGTGCCCGGTGAAGCCGGTGACCTCCACCCGGTCCAGCACCGGGCTCCAGTCGGCGAGGGAGCGGGCCACGTCCTGGTAGTCGTTGAGGACGGCGCAGCGCAGCGTCATGGGGGCGTTCTCCTTGCTCGGGTGGGCTGCCGAACAGTCTCGCAAAGGGGTCCGCCCGCGGCGCCGCGGCCCTCACCCCGCGGCGGCCCGCAGCAGGCCGAGGCCGGTGAACGTCTCCCGGCACCACGCCAGCGCGGTGTCCGCGCCCGCCCACTGCGGGTCCTCCGGCGACAGGTGCGGCAGGACGTAGGGGACGGTGATGCCCTCGGGGAGGTCCTCCGGGCGGCAGCCGTTCGGCTCCCACCCGTAGTTCGCGTCGCGCATCCGGCGGGCCACCGGCCGCGGCGCGCTGTCCCACACCGCGAACCACAGCCGCCGCAGCATCGCCGGATGCGCCATCACGAACATCAGCCGCCCCATGTCCAGCGGCTCCGCCGCCGAGACCACCCGCGCCACCGAGGCGAACCGCTCCCCCTCGCCCACATAGGTGCAGAACCCCGACCAGATCTCCACGCTGTGCCCGGCCGAGACGATCGACGAGCACAGCGCGGCCAGCGCCACCCCCCGGTGGTGCACGGCCGAGTGCGGGGTGGTGTTGACGAACCCGGCCGGGACCAGGAACGTCACCACCCGGCCCCGCGCCGAGATCCGCTGCGGCACCGCCTCCACCATGCACTCCGGCTCCCCGCTCAGGTAGACGCCGATGTCCACCTCGCTGCCGGTCACGTCCCAGGCCGGCACCAGGGCCGTGGTCAGCACCTCGTCCCCGACCCGCTCGCGCAGCTCGGCCACCTCGGCGTCCACCTGGGGCAGCACGGTGGTCCACCCGTCCTCGGCCAGCCGCAGCGCCTCCTCCCAGGTGGCGCCGCACCACTGGTCGCGGCCGTGGCGCCCGGAGCCGTCGGCGATGCTGTCGGGGGCGCGGGCCCGGTCCACGAACTCCTGCCAGGACCAGATCGGGGGCAGCGCGTGGACGGTGTCCTCCGCCCACCGGTGCTCCTGGCTCACCCCCGCTCCTCCCCGCCGTCCTCGGCGAGCCCGAGCGCCGAGCGGTGCGCCGCCGACAGCCCTCGCACCACCCGCCACCGGACGGCCTGCTCCACGCTCGCCCCCGCCTGGAGCAGCTTGGCCGCGTCGATGCCGGCCCGGGGGGAGAACATCACCGGCAGCCGCTTCTCGGCCGCGGTGGCGCGCAGCCGCCGCACCTGGGCGAGCACCCGCCGCGCGTCCGCCTGCCGCGACGGCGCGTGGGCGAGCGCCAAGCGCTCCTCCAGGTCCTCGTCCACGGGCACGTCGATGACGGTGAAGCGGTCCAGCGTCGCCGCGTCCAGCGCCTGGCGGCCCACGTACTGCCGGTCGCCGCCGGTGCCGTAGGTGTTCGCGGTGGCGATCAGGCGGAAGTCCGGGTGGGCGTCGACCATGCCGTCGGCGAAGGCGCAGGACCGGATGGACAGGGCCTGGTTCAGCTCCGCCAGCAGCCCGGGGTGGCCCGCGTCCAGCTCGTCGAGCAGCATCAGGCCGCCGTCGGCGAAGGCGCGGCGGAACGGCGTCGCGTGGTAGTGGCCGTGCGCGTCGTAGTAGCCGAAGATCTTGCTCATCGGTGTCGTCGGCCCCAGCGACAGGGCGTGGAACTCCTGCCCGAACGCCTGGGCCGCCTGCCGCGCCATCATCGACTTCCCCGTCCCGGCCGGGCCCACCAGCAGCACGTGGCAGCCCGCGCCCAGCGCGAGCAGCACATCCGGCAGCACGGCGTGGGTGTGCCCGCCGACGCGGACCGGGTCGGCGGCCTCCCCCACCCTGACCTCCACCACGGGCGGCACCGTCTCGGCGGCGACCGCGGCGACGGCGCGGGCCGCCTCCTCCCGGGCGAACCCGCCCACGGCCCGCACCACTTCCTCGCGGGCGCCCACCAGCTCCTCCCTGGCCCTGGCCCACACCTCCGCCAGCTCCGCCCGCGCCTTGTCCAGCACCTCCTCCGCCGCCCCGCGCGCCTCCCGCACCGCCTCGGCCGCGGCCTGTTCGGCCACCTCCCCGGCGACCCGCCGCGCGGTCCGGACGGCGGAGTCCCCGATCACCGCCTCGGCGGCCTTGACCACCTGCTCGGCCTCCGCGACCCGCTCCCCGGCCACCTCCCCGGCCACCTCCGCGGCCGCCTGCCGCGCCGCGGCCTCCGTGGCCTGCCGGGCGTAGGGGGATCTGGCGAGCGCGTCGGCATACCGCATGACGGTCTCACTCGCCACGTCCCCCGCGATCCGCCGCACTTCCACCCTGGTGCTCTCACGCATACCGGCGATTGTCCGCACCCCCCTCGGGACCCCTCCCGAGCGGCGGGCGGACCCGCGCCCTACCGGGGTGCCGTCGGGTCGAACTCCCCGCCGCGGGCGCCGTCCAGGAAGCAGCGCCAGACGTGGTCGGTGACGACGAAGGGTGGGTTGGCGGGGTCCTCGTTGTCGCGGAGGGCTACCCAGCCGGGGAAGAAGGCTATTTCGAGGCAGCCGCCGTTGGCGCTCGACGCCGAGGACTTGAACCACTCGGCCGCGGCCAGATCTTCGGGGGACGGTCGTCGGTGTGGGTTGGTCATGTCATCTCCGCTGCGGCTCGGGCGATCAGGGCCACTGACTCGTCGGGGTCGAGAGCAGAGGCTCGGAGCAGGTCAAAGGTGTTGGTCAGGCGTCGTACGTCGCGCGGTTTCTCGAGGTAGAGGTTCCCCGCCTGGCTGTCCACGTAGACCACGGGCGGGTCGTTCTCGAACTCCAACACCGAAAGGGCGCCGCCCAGTCCGGGGTGGCTTGCCTTCCCGAACGGGAACACCTGGATGGTGACGTTCGGCAGCTCAGCGGTCCTGAGCAATTGCTCAAGTTGCGCACGCATCACCTCCGCTCCGCCGACGGGACGGCGGATGGCAGCTTCGTCCAGCACCACCCAGAGTTCGAGGGGATCGTCCTCCCTCACCAGGAGCCGCTGCCGTTCGATGCGGAGCCGCACCAGATCCTCGATGTCCGTGGGCCGGTGGATCCGCGCGGCCTGCAACACGGCGCGTGCGTAGTCGGGAGTCTGCAACAGGCCGTGGATCAGCAGCGGCTCCCACGCGTGCTCCGCGCGGGCGTCGGTTTCAAGACCGACGTAGATCGCGAGGCCGGACGGCAGGACATCCTCGTACGCCTCCCACCAACCGCGCTTCTGCGCGCTGCTGACCATGCCCAGCAGTGTGTTGATCAGTCGCTGGTCCGTGACGCCGTAAAGCGCGCACATCTGCTGCACGTCCGTCGGTTTGGTGACAGCCGTGCCGCGGCCGGTCTCGATCCGGCTGACTCTGGCCTGCGAGCAGCCGAGTTCCCTGGCGACCTGCTCGATCTTCAGACCCGCACTCTCACGCAGCCGCCGCAGTTCGGCGCCGAGCTGTCGTCGGTTGACGGTCGGGCCACCAGGTGGCATGTGTGGCTCCCCTCCACGGCCCGCGCGGCGTCGGGTGGTTCGCCGCGCACTTGCTTGGGCCCAGTCTGGCGTACTGAACGGACTGTCAGCGGCCATCCACCCATCTCCCTCCTTCTGTCCCACGTACGAGGGAACCCTTTACTCAGCACTTGCTCATACAGTGCTGCAAGCGCACTCTGGCGAGCAACTCGCGACCGTGCGTGATGGCCCGGTGTCCCTCGGTCGGGACCGGGCCGGTGGGAGGTGTGCGATGACCGACGCCGTTGTCTGGCTCGCCGGAGCCTGTCGGAATCCGGTCAGGGTGTTGCGGGAGTGGGAGTCGGACCCGCGGGTGGTGCCGCTCGCCCGGGTGGGGGTGCGGTTCGACGTGGTGGAGGTGGGGCAGGGGCTGGGGCTCGCCGCGTTCCGGGCGCTCGGCGGGCGGGGGCCCGTCCTGCACTGCCCGGGGCGGGGCGTGGTCTGGTTCCTGGTGCCCGTCGGGGCCGCCGCGGGGTGGCGGGCCGCCGGGGTGCGGGGGCTCGCGGGCGGTGAGTGGATCCCGGTGCCGCACCCGGAGTGGGGCGGGGGCAGGGTGGCCACGTGGCTGCGGCCCCCGGGCGCGGGTGCGCCTCTGGTGCGGCCGGAGGCTCTGCGGGCGGCCGTGGGCGAGGCCGGGGATGGGGCCGAGGGGTGGCGCGAGGCGGTGTTCGAGGAGAGCGCACGGCGGTTGCTGGGGGCCGCACGGGAGCGGGCGCTGGCGGCGTGGCTGCCGGGGCGGTCGGAGCGGTCGCCCGGGGAGGCCCGGCGGTTGGTGCGGGTGGGCATGGAGGGGTGGGGGGTGGCGGACGCCTCCGCCGACGCGGTGCAGTTGGTGGTGTCGGAGCTCGTCACGAACTCCGTGCGGCACACCCGGAGCCCGTGCGTGGGGTTGTCGGTCGTGATGGTGCCCCGGTGGGTCAGGGTGGCGGTCCGCGACACCGGCCCCGGGTTCCGCGCGCGCGTGGCGAAGGCGGGGAACGCGGAGGAGGGCGGGCGCGGGCTGGAGCTGGTGGAGGGCGTGGCCGCGCGGTGGGGGTGCCGGCGGCTGGCCTCGGGGGCGGGGGCGGTGACCTGGGCGCGGGTCGCGGTGGGGAAAGAAGCGGGGCGGGGGTGATCCCGGCGGCGGGCCGCCGCCGGGGGCGGGGTCACGCCTGGTCGTTGTCCTTCAGGGTGCCCCAGCCGTGCCAGCGGTCGATCTCGACGCGGGCGCTGACGCGGCGCCGGGCGCGGTTCGGGTAGGGCTTGCCGATGTAGTGGCGGGCGAGGCGGTCGATGTCGGTCATGTCCTCGTCGTCGCGGACCTCGGTGACCCGGCCGATCAGACTGATGTGGGTGTACCAGTCGTCCGCGGCGAGGACGGTGAGGGTCACCCGCGGGTCGTCGCGCACGTGCGCGAGGCGGCGGCGGCCCTCGTCCATGTTGACCAGCACCCGGCCGTCGTCCTCCCACAGGTACCAGGTGGCGGTGGACACGGGCGTGCCGTCGGAGCGCAGCGTGGCGATCACGCACGGGTTGGGGCGGCGCAGCATGGCGACGGCCTCGGGCGGCAGCGGCGGCTTGGACACGCGGACTCCTCACGGGTGAACGGCGCGCCGGGCCGGCACGCGCGTGCTCCGGACGGTACGGCGCCCACGATACGCGGGCGGGACGCGGCGGCCCGTCAGCCGCGCGCCGCCCCGGCGCGGCCCGGGGTGCCGGTGCCCTCGGCCACGTCGAGGGCGTACACGCAGCGGTCCTTGCTGCACGCGAAGACCACGCCGTCCACGACCACGGGGGAGCCGGTGATCTCGCCGCCGGTCTCCAGCTTCCAGCGCAACTGCCCGCCGGCCGCGTCGACGGTGTACAGGCAGGAGTCCTTGGAGCCGAAGTGGACCCGGCCGTTCGCCACCACGGGCGAGCCGACCAGCTCGTCCTGGGCGGCGAAGCGCCAGCGGGCGGTGCCGGTGACCGCGTCCAGGGTGTACAGGGCCTTGCCGCTGCCGAGGTGGACGGTGCCGTCGGCGACGACGACGGGGTCCGCGCCCTGGCGGCTCTCGGTGGCGATGCGCCAGCGGTCCCGGCCGGTGGCGGCGTCGATGGCGTAGACGGTGCCGAGGTAGTCCACGACGTACACGCCGCCGCCGGAGACCGCGGGCCCCGGCACATGGGTGGGGCGGGTGAACATCACCGCGGGGGCGTCGAAGCGCCAGCGCTCGCGGCCGTCGGCGGCGGACAGGGCGAGCACGCGGGTGCCCGCGGTGACGTACACCGCGCCGTCGGCCTCGATCGGGCGGGCCGGGCAGTTCTCGCCGAGGTTGTGCGTCCACTTCTCCCGGCCGGTGCGCACGTCCACGGCGTGCAGCAGGCCCCCGCCGTAGTAGTAGACGGTGCCGCCGATGATCACGGGCCCGGAGTCCGGGGACTCGTACTCGGTCTGGGCGCCCGTCCTGCGCCAGCGCAGCTCGCCGCTCGCCGCGTCGCGCACCTGGACGCCGCCGCCGCGGACGCCCGTGCACACGGCGCCGCCGGCCACCTGGAGGGAGTACACCCAGCCGTCGGGGGTGGCGCGCCAGCGGTCGCCGCCGTCGGCGGCGTCCAGGGCGTAGAGGCTGGGGCCGTCGGACGCGAACAGGCGGCCGTCGGCGACCGCCATGGACCAGGCGACGTCGCGGGTCTTGAACTCGCGGCGGCCCGTGGCCACGTCCAGCGCGTGGACCTCGAACGACGACACGTACACCCGGCCGTCCGCGACCACCGGCGTGCCCCACAGGTCGTTGGACATGCGGAAGCGCCACGGGCGCCACGGCGCGGGCCCGGCGGCGGGGCGGGGCGCGGGCGCCGGGGGGCGGGCGGGGGCGCCGGAGTGGGACGGGGTGCCGCGCCGGACCCAGTTCATGCCGACGGCGGGGGTGGCGCCGTCGGCGGCGTCCTTGGCGCGCAGGCCGGGGCCTATCTCCACCTCGGAGCCGCGCAGCCGGACCGGGCCGTGCTCGTGGGTGAGGTCAGGGTCGGGGTCGGCGGGCGGCGGCTCCGGGGGCGGCGGCGGGACGGCGGGGCGGGCGGGCGCGCCGGGGACGCGGCGGCCCCGGCGGGACTCGATGAGGGCGATGGCGTCCTCGGGGAGCCAGGCGGACGCCTCGCTGCCGTCGTCGTCGGAGGAGAACAGGTGGGGGGCGAGCTGGGCCTGGATCTCCTGGGGGCTGGGCCGGTTCTCCGGCTGCATCTTCAGGCAGGACTCGATCAGCGGGCGCAGCTCGTCGGGCAGGCCGGTCAGGTCGGGGCCGTCGCGCAGCAGCATGAAGACCGTCTCGACCGGGTTGGCGCCGTGGTAGGGGGCGTGGCCGGTGGCGGCGAAGCAGAGGGTGGAGCCGAGGGAGAACACGTCGCTGGCGCCGGTGACGCTGCGGCTGTCGCGGGCCTGCTCGGGCGACATGTAGGCGGGGGTGCCGACGGCGACGTTGGTCATGGTCAGGCGGGTGTTGGACACGCCGCTCGCGATGCCGAAGTCGATGACGCGGGGGCCGTCCTCCACGACCAGCACGTTGGACGGCTTCATGTCGCGGTGGACCAGGCCGGCGCCGTGGATGGACTGGAGGGCCTCGGCGATGCCCGCGGCGAGCCAGCGCACGGCCTGCACCGGCAGCGGGCCGCACTTGTCGACTATCTCCTCCAGGGACGGGGCGGGCACGTACGCGGTGGCCAGCCACGGCACGGCGGCGCGCGGGTCGGCGTCGACCACGGCCGCGGTGTAGAAGCCGCTGACCGCGCGGGCCGCCTCCACCTCGCGGGTGAAGCGCACCCGGAAGAGCTGGTCCTCGGCCAGCTCGGCGCGGACCGTCTTGATGGCCACGCGCCGGCCGGACGCCGAGCGCGCGAGATAGACCAGCCCCATGCCGCCGGCGCCAAGACGCCCGAGCACCTCGAAAGGACCGATGCGTCTCGGGTCGTGCTGCGTCAGCTGCTCCACTTCTCCTGCCCACCTCCCCGTCGGGTCCCCCGGGCAGCGGCTCACCGCCCACCGGCCAGGGGTACGGCATTGATTCTTCCTGCCCGACGGGCCGGTGGCGAACCCGGGGGCGTTTCGCCGTGTCGGGCGCGTTCCGGGCGAAACGCTCCTGCGGAGGGCGGGGGCGGGGAGGGCGGCCCTCGGGTGGGTGGAGGGAGGGTGCCTCCGGCGGCCGGAGGCACCCCCGGCCCCCACCCCGCCTCAGCGTTCCGGGGCCGGTGGGGCCGGGGAGGGGCCGAGGAGGTCGGCGGCGATCGCGGCGCGGTGGTGGGCGGTGTCGCCCCAGGCCGCGGTCAGCGCCCACGCCCGGCGCAGCCACAGGTGCAGGTCGCACTCCTCGGTGTGCCCGATCGCGCCGTGCACCTGGAGGCTCGCGCGGGCCGCCGACTCGGCGGCCTCGCAGGCCAGGACCTTGGCCATGGACACGTCGCGGGGGTGGGAGGCCAGGCGGTGGTCGAGGGACCAGGCGGCGCGGAACACGGGCGGGCGGGCGAACTCGATGGCGCGCAGCACGTCCGCCAAGCGGTGCTTGACCGCCTGGAAGGAGCCGATGGGCCGCCCGAACTGGTGGCGGAGGCGGGCGTGCGCGACGGCGAGGTCGAGCATGCGCCGGGCGGCGCCCAGGGCGTGGGCGGCGGTGCCGAGCGCTCCCAGGTGGAAGGCGCGGCGCAGCGCGGAGGCGGGGGCGGTGGCCGGCGGGGCGCCGCGGCGGGGGGTGGGCAGCGGGCGGGCGGCGAGGGTGGGATCGACGGTGGCCGCGGGGCCGGGGAGGCCGCCGCGCAGGGCGTGGAGCGCGCAGGCGGCGGTGGCGTCGGAGCGGGCGGCGTCGGGGCGGGCGGCGTCGGAGAGGGTGTCGTCGGTGAACAGGACGAGGTCGGCGAACGCGGCGCCCTGGGGGTAGGGGTCGGGCGGGACGGCGAGGGTGAGGACGGCCTCGCCCGCCACCAGGCGGGGCAGCCACCGCTCCGCCGCGGCGGGGTCGGCCCCGGCCAGCGCCTCGGCGGCGGCCGCGGCGGCGGTCAGCGGCTCGGGCAGGCAGGCGTACCCGGCCTCCTCCAGGACCGGGACGAGCTCGCGGGCGCCCAGGCCCAGGCCGCCGTACCGCTCGGGCACGGTCAGCCCGGTCGCCCCGATCCGGGCCAGGGCGCGCCAGCGCCCCCGGTCGGGGCCGCGGCGCACGGCGTCCGGGGGGCACTCGGCGGCGAGCAGGTCGCGCACGGTGCGCCGGAAGTGGACCTGGTCCGGGGTGAGGGCCAGTCTCATCGCTCGCTGCTCCCCTTCCGTCCGCGGCCGTCCCTGGGCAGGCCGAGCAGGCGCTCGGCGACGATGTCGCGCTGGATCTCGTTGGTGCCCGCGTACACGGTCCCGGCGAGGGCGAAGCGGTGGCCGTCCCGCCACGGGCCCTCGGCCTGGGCGTGCGGGCCGAGCAGGCGCAGGGCGGTGGTGTGCAGGTCCAGGTCGAGCTCGGACCAGTGCAGCTTGGCGAGGCTGGCCTCGGCGCCCGCCTCGCGGCCGTCCTCGATCCCGGCGGCGGTGGCGTAGGTGTGCAGGCGGTAGGCGTCGGCGCGCATCCAGGCGTCCACGACGGCGTCGCGGTGGTCCTCGGGGCGGCCGGTGCCGGGGACGGTGCCCGCGGCGACGTCCCGGTACAGGGCGAGCAGCCGGTCGGCGGCGGCCAGGAAGCGGCCGGGGCTGCGCAGGGCGAGGCCGCGCTCGTTGCCCGCGGTGGCCATGGCGATGGCCCAGCCGTCGCCTTCGGCGCCGAGCACGTCCGCGTCGGGGACGAACACCTCGTCGAGGAAGATCTCGGCGAAGCCGGTGCGCCCGCCGAGCTGCCGGATCGGGCGGACGGTGACGCCCGGCGCGGCCAGGTCCACCATGAAGTAGGTCAGGCCCCGGTGGCGGGCCTCGCGCGGGCCGGTGCGGAACAGGCCGAACATGCGGTGGCCGAACGCGCCGCGGGAGCTCCAGGTCTTCTGGCCGGTGAGCAGCCAGCCGCCGTCGGCGCGGCGGGCGGTGGAGCGCACCGCGGCGAGGTCGGAGCCGGCCTCGGGCTCGGACCAGCCCTGCACCCACACCTGCTCGCCGCGGGCCATCGGCGGCAGGACCCGGCGGCGCTGCTCCTCGGTGCCGTGGCGCAGCACGGCGGGGCCGAACAGGAAGATCCCGTTCTGGCCGACGCGGGCGGGGGCGCCGGCCCGGTGGTACTCCTCCTCGAAGACCAGCCACTCCACGAGGGTGGCGTCCCGCCCGCCCCAGGCGCGGGGCCAGCCGACGACGGCCCAGCCGGCGTCGTACAGGGTGCCCTCCCACTCCTGGTGGCGGGCGAACCCCTCGGCGGTGTCCAGGGAGGGCAGCGGCTCGCGGGGGACGTGGGCGGCCAGCCACCGGCGGCCGGCCCGGCGGAAGGCGCGTTCGCGCGCCGTGAAGGCGAGGTCCATGCATGGCAGCGTAAACTGACATACCGTCAGATGGGGATGGCGGTGCACAATGGGACCGCCGGCTACTCATCGGTAATCGGCATCGGTAATCGGCTGGGGCGGGCGGCTGCCCCCGGCGGCCGGCGGGCTTCGCCCCCGGACCTCCACCGGGGCCGCGCGCCGTGCCCCGCCGTGGCCACGACTCGGGACTGAGGGGCGCAACATGGGTGAGGCGTACATCGTCGAAGCGGTCCGCACCCCCGTCGGACGGCGGGGCGGCTCCCTGGCGGGCGTCCACCCCGCGGACCTGGGGGCGCACGTGCTCACCGCGCTGGTCGAGCGCAGCGGCATCGACCCGGGCGCGGTGGAGGACGTGATCTTCGGCTGCATCGACCAGATCGGGGGCCAGGCCGGGGACGTGGCCCGCACCTGCTGGCTCGCCGCCGGGTACCCCGAGCACGTCCCCGGCGTGACCATCGACCGGCAGTGCGGCTCCTCGCAGCAGGCCGTGCACTTCGCGGCGCAGGCCGTGATGAGCGGCACCGCCGACCTGGTGGTGGCGGGCGGGGTGCAGAACATGTCGCAGGTGCCGATCGGCGCCGCGATGGCGGTGGGCAGGCACTTCGGGCACGACGACCCGTACTCCGGCTCCGCCGGGTGGCGCAAGCGCTACGGCGAGCAGGAGATCAGCCAGTTCCGCGGCGCCGAGCTGATCGCCGCGAAGTGGGAGCTCAGCCGCGAGGAGATGGAGCGCTGGGCGCTGCGCAGCCACCAGCGGGCCCTGCACGCCATCGACAGCGGCTGGTTCGACAAGGAGGTCGCGCCGCTGCCGGAGCTCGCGGTGGACGAGGGGCCGCGCCGCGACACCACGCCGGAGAAGATGGCCTCGCTGAAGACCCTCGCGCCCGGCGGGGCGATCACCGCCGCGCTGTCCTCGCAGATCTCCGACGGCGCCTCCGCGGTGCTGATCGCCTCGGAGCGGGCCGTGAACGCGCACGGGCTCACCCCCCGGGCCCGCGTCCACCACCTGGGCGTGCGCGGCGACGACCCGGTGTTCATGCTGACCGCGCCGATCCCGGCCACCGCGCACGCCCTGGCGAGGACGGGCATGTCGATCGACGAGTTCGACGCGATCGAGATCAACGAGGCGTTCGCGTCCATCGTGCTGGCCTGGCTGAAGGAGACCGGCGCGGACCCGGAGAAGGTCAACCCGTGCGGCGGCGCGCTGGCGCTGGGCCACCCGATCGGCGCCAGCGGCACCAAGCTGCTGACGACGCTGCTGCACCACCTGGAGCGGACCGGCGGCCGGTGGGGGTTCCAGACGATGTGCGAGGGCGGCGGGCAGGCGAACACGACGATCATCGAGCGGCTGTAGCGCCGCCCGGGGCGACGGCGGGGGCGCGGCCCCCGCCCGTCACGCCGTCGGTTCGCTCACGCTCCTCGACGGGTCGATGACGGCGAACACCGCGCCCTGCGGGTCGCGCAGCACGGACAGCCGGCCGTAGGGGCTGTCGTGCGGCTCCCACAGCACCTCGGCGCCCAGCTTGGCGGCCGTCGCCGCCGCGTCGTCGCAGTCGGGCACGCCGAAGTAGAGGCGGGTGTGCGGCGGCGCGTCGTCCGGGAAGGCCGGGCCCATCCGGCCGCGGGCGGCGCCGACCATGCGCTCGCCCAGGTGCCACACCCGGTAGTCGAACTCCTCGCCGTCGCCGATCTGCTCGCCGCGGAAGGAGAAGACGGCCTGGTAGAAGGCGTCGGCGGCCTCCGCGTCGCGCACCCACAGCTCCGCCCAGTTGTACGAGCCGGGGTCGCCGACCCGCTGGAAGCCCTCGTGGGCGCGGCCCTGCCAGACGCCGAACACCACCCCGGCCGGGTCGCGGGCGATCACCATCCGGCCGAACTCGCCGACGTCCATCGGCTCCATCAGCAGTTCCCCGCCGTTCTCCCGGATCCCGGCGGCGGTGGCGTCGGCGTCGGCCGAGGCGAAGTACAGCGTCCACGCGGCGGGGGCCTCGGGGGCGCCCTCCATGACGGGGGAGAGCCCGGCGACGTTCCGCCCGCCGACCGTGGCCTGGGTGTAGTGGCCGTAGTCCGGCCCGGTGTCGGTGTACTCCCAGCCGAGCACCTCGCCGTAGAAGGCCTTGGCGGCCGGGAGGTCGGGGAACATGGCGTCGGCCCAGCAGGGGGTGCCTTCGGGGAGGGTGGACATGGCGGTGGTCCTCTCGCGTGGGGGTCGGAGGAGATCTCGCGGGGGAAGACAACGGCATCGGTCGTGACCGCGGTCACAGCCCCGTGTCTCACACGCTAGCGAGCCCCACCGACAGCCGCCCTGCCGAGGATTCGAACCTATGGTCAATTCGGGCGGGGCGCCCCCACGGCCGACCCCGGGCACGGCGGTCGCGGGGACCACCCCGGTCACCCCCGTCGCGGGATCACCGCGGGCGCCGCTCCCCCGCCCCGGGCTCCGCCGCCCGCACCCCCGTCAGGCCGTCCAGTGCCGCCTCGGCCTCCGCGACGATCCGCGTCACCAGCCCCGCGCACGTCGGCAGGTCCTCGATCACTCCGGTGACCTGCCCGGAAGCCAGCACCCCGAGGTCCGTCCGCCCGTCGGTCATCGCGGCGCGCAGCAGCATCGGGGTGTTCGCGGCCATCAGCACCTGCGGCCAGGTCAGGGCGCGTGTGCGCCGCATCGAACGCCCCTCGCGCACCATCGCGCGCAGCGGGGTGCCGGACAGACGGGAGAAGCGCAGCGCGTTGCGCACGGCGCGGGCGTACCGCACCGGGGCGCCGCCGCGCTCCAGGGACCGCACGAAGGCGGTGTCGAGCACCCGGTGCGGCACCCCGTCCACCTCCCGGGTCACCACCGTGCCGGTGACGTCGGCGGCCAGGTACCGCTCCCGCACGGCCGCGGGCACGGGCGCCTCCCGGGTGAGCAGGAACCGGGTGCCCATGGCCACCCCGTCCGCCCCGTAGGCCAGCGCCGCCGCCAGGCCCCGCCCGTCGTGGAAACCCCCCGCCGCGAGCACGCACACCCCGCTGCCGCGCAGCGCGTCCACCACCTGCGGCAGCAGCAGCGTCGTGGGCACCGCCCCGGTGTGCCCGCCGCCCTCGGCGCCCTGCGCCACCACCGCGTCCACGCCCCACGCGGCCACCTTCTCCGCGTGCCGCCGCGCCCCGATGGACGGCATGACCAGCATGCCGTGGTCGTGGGCGCGCTCCACCAGGTCGCGGGTCGGCGCCTGGGCGAACGACAGCAGGCGCACCCCCGCGCGGCCGAGCAGGTCCACCCGCCGGGCGGCGTCCGGGGCGTCGGCGCGCACGTTCACGCCGTACGGCAGGGCGGCGCCCTCCTCCCCCAGCAGATGCCGCACCTCGGCGAGGGCCGCCGCGAGCTCCTCGTACGCCATGGGCGCCGCCGCCAGCACCCCGAGCGCCCCGGCCCGCGCGGTGGCGGCCACCAGCGGGGGCAGCGCCACGTACCCCATGCCGGTCTGCACGACGGGGTGCGCGACCCCGGCCAGGCGGGTGAACCGCGTGGTGAGGCTCACCGCCGCGGCACCGCCCGCTCGCGCCGCCCCGCCGGGTCCAGCACCTCGCGCAGCAGCCGCAACTGCTCCGGAGTGGGCCCGGGGGTGGTGGGCACCCGGGGCGGGACGGCCGGCGGGAAGCCGGTGGCCCGCAGCACCTCGTCCACGGTGACGCCGGGGTGGACGGAGGCCAGGCGCATGCCGCCGTCCTCGGCCGCGAAGTCAAGCACGGCGAGGTCGGTGACGACGCGCCGCAGGTCGTGGAAGCGCGCGGGGTGCCCGGCGGCCCTGGCCCGGTCGGTGCCCACCCCGCACACCACGTCCACCCGTGCGGTGAACACGCGCGGCGCGTGCCGGGGCACCCAGTAGCTGGTGGCGTGGTTGACGGTGTTGCCGGGGGCGCCGCGGGCGCCCAGGAGCTGGCGGGCGGGCCGCTCCCAGGGGCCGATGCAGGAGATGTTGGCGTTGCCGTGGCGGTCGAGCTGGGCGGGGCTCATCATCACGTGGCGGCGCCCGGAGGCGAGCAGGTCGAACACGGCCCGGTACGGCAGCCAGCCCTCGACCGCGCCGTCGGCGTCCTCCAGGTACGCCCGCCCGTCGGTGAGGAGCAGGCCGGGGGCGAAGGTGGCGCGGGCCAGCCGGGCGCCGAGGGTCGGGACGGGGCCCATGGGGGAGGCCAGGATCTCGCCGTCGCCGCGCCACGCCTCGGCGCAGGCGGCGACGCACACCTCGGCCCGGGTGGCGGTCGCGGCCGTCATCGGGCTCCCTCCGCGTAGGCCCGCAGCGCGGCGAGGTCGCGCGGGTAGTCGGGCAGGCACTCGGTGAAGTGGGCGCCGCGGGGGGCGTGCACCACGCCGTGGGTCATGCAGCGGTGGATGAGCAGGGTGTGCACGCACCCGGCCCGGGTGAGCAGCTCGCCGGTGGGCACGATCCGCTCGGCGGAGACGTAGGCGCGGTCCGCGGCCAGGCAGAACAGGTCGTCGAAGAACGGGTCGGGCCCGGTGAGCGCGGCGTTGCCCGCCGGGTCGGCGAGGTTGGCGTGGACCAGGGCGGCGTCCAGGCGCAGCGGCGGCACCGCGATCACCTCGTCGCCGCTGCCGTAGGGGTCGGCGACGGTGCGCAGGCCGGGGCCGAGCCGGGGCAGGTCGGAGCCGACGCCGGCGCGCACGGGCAGGAACGGCAGCCGCTGCGCCGCCGCCCGCAGCCCGGCGAGGAACATGCCCTCGTCCAGTTCGACGGCCTCCACCGCCCCGGATTCGCGGGCGGCCCGGAAGTGGGGCTCCAGCGGCACCTCGTCCAGGGAGACGAACCCGTACACCACCCGCTTGACCTGCCCGGACGCGCAGAGCATGCCGACGTCGGGCCCGCCGTAGGAGACCACCGTCAGGTCCTTGAGCGGTGAACGGAGGACGGCCCGCACCAGCTCCATGGGCTTGCGGCGCGGGCCCCAGCCGCCGATGCCGACGGTCATGCCGTCCGCCAGGGCGGCGGCGACCTCGTCGGGGCTCATGGTCTTGTCAGGCACGGGGGCCTCCCGCGGGCGGGGCGCCACCGCGCACGAAGTCGTCCCGCAGCCGGTCGGCGACGCCGGTCAGGTTGAGCTCGAAGGTGAAGCCCTGCTCGTAGCGGTAGCTGCGCTTGACGTCCACCGGGTCGATGCCGTTGAGCGACCGCTTGGCCGCGCGGACGACGACGGGGTCCTTCGCGGCGATGCGCTCGGCCACCCGAAGGGCGGCGTCCCGCAGGTCGGCGCGGTCCACCAGGCGCAGCACCGAGCCGTACCGGTGCAGCTCGGCGGCGGGGGCGCGGTCGGCCGTGTAGACCATGTGCCGCATCCGGTGCTGCGGGACGAGCCGCGCCAGGTGGGTGGCGGCCCCCAGGGCGCCCCGGTCCACCTCGGGCAGCGCGAACCAGGCGTCGTGCGAGGCCAGCAGCACGTCCGCGTTGCCGGCCAGGCCCACGCCGCCGCCGACGCAGTGGCCGTGCACGGCGGCGACCACCGGGACGGGGCAGTCGTAGACGGCGGCGAAGGCGTCGGCGCAGCCCTCGTTCACCCCGAGCAGGGCGGTGAAGCCGGGGGCGGCCTGGAGGTGTTTGATGTCCACCCCGGCGCAGAAGCCCCGCCCCTCGGCCCGCAGCAGCACGGCGCGGGCACCGGGCGCGTCCCCGGCCTCGCGCAGCTTCCGGGCGAGCAGTCGCCAGCCGTCGGCGTCCAGGGCGTTGACGGGCGGCGCGTCGATCACCACCTCGGCGACGCCTGAGCCGAGGCGCTGGACGGTCACGGCCATGGGCGCTCCTTTCCGGGGGCCGCGGGGCGGCTCGGGCGGGCCCGCGAGCCCGCGGGCGCGGCGGGCCGGTCCGCCCCTGGCGTCACACCGGCCCCGCGGGAACCGGGGCTCCCTCGGGGCCCGCGCACGCCGCGGGCCGGCGGGCCCGGGATCGCGGTGCGGGCCGGGTCCTGCCGACATCTGACGGAGCGTCAGCCCGTGATGGCACGATAGTCCACGCGCCCCGCCGGCACCAGGGAGCCGGGGCGCGGGCGGGCGGCGCGGGAGCGGGCGGCGCGGGAGCGGGGACGAGGGAGGTGGCGGCCGGTGGACGGCATGGCCGGGCGGGTGGCGCTGGTGACCGGGGGCGGGCGCGGCATCGGGCGGGCGATCGCCCGGCGGCTGCTCGCGGCCGGGGCCGAGGTGGTGGTCTGCGGGCGCGGCGAGCCACCGGAGCCGCCGACCGCGGCGGGCCGCGCCGCGGTCTTCCGGCGGGCCGATGTGCGCGACCCGGAGCAGGTGGCCGGGCTGGTCGCGTTCGTCGAGCAGGAATTCGAACGGCTGGACCTGCTGGTGAACAACGCGGGCGGCTCCCCGTACGCCGAGGCCGCCACCGCGTCCCCGCGGCTGTCCCGGGCGGTGGTCGAGCTGAACCTGCTCGGGCCGCTGTACTGCGCCCAGGCCGCGTACGCCGTGATGCGGCGCCAGCGGGAGGGTGGTGCCATCGTCAACATCGGCAGCGTCAGCGGCACCCGCCCCTCTCCCGGCACCGCCGCCTACGGCGCCGCCAAGGCGGGCCTGGCCTCCCTCACCCGCTCGCTGGCCGCCGAGTGGGCCCCTCGGGTGCGGGTGAACCTGCTGGTGGTGGGTCTGGTGGCGACCGAGCGGGCGGCGGGCCACTACGGGGACGCGGCGGCCCGCGCGGCCCTCGGCGCGGCCGTGCCCATGGGGCGTCTGGCCGATCCCGAGGACATCGCCGACCCGGTGCTCTTCCTCGCCTCCCCCGCGGCCCGCTACGTCACCGGCGCGGAGCTCGCGGTGCACGGCGGCGGAGAGCGACCTCCCCATTTGCAGGCCGCCGAATCGCGCGCTGATCACCCGCCGGTAAACTGACGGCATGACAGCCCAAGTAAGAACCGTTGACGGCCGGGTGGCCGGGCGGCGCGGACAGGCGACGCGGCAGAAGCTGCTCGACTGCCTCCGTGAAATGCTCAGCAGCTCGCCCTACCGAGACGTCAAGGTCATCGATGTCGCACGGATGGCGGGAACCTCCCCCGCCACCTTCTACCAGTACTTCCCCGATGTGGAGGGGGCGGTTCTGGAGATCGCCGAGGAAATGGCCAAGGAGGGTTCCTCCCTCACCGAGTTCGTCACCGGAAAGCCGTGGGTCGGCAAGGCGGGATGGACGTCCGCGGAACAACTCGTGGACGCCTTCCTCGGCTTCTGGCGCAAGCACGACGCCATTCTGCGGGTGATGGATCTCGGGGCCGCGGAAGGGGACAAGCGCTTCTACAAGATCCGTATGAAGATCCTCAACCCCGTCACCAACGCCCTCACGGAAGCGATCAAGGACCTCCAGGCCAAGGGCAAGGTGGACAAGTCCGTGAGCCCCGCGGCGATGGCGGGCTCGCTGGTCGCCATGCTGGCATCCGTCTCGGGCCACCAGAAGGGGTTCCAGACCTGGGGCGTGAAGCAGGCCGAGCTCAAGCCGAGCCTCGCGCTGCTGGTCCACCTCGGGGTGACCGGGAAGAAGCCGACCCGGTAGCCAGGGACGGCCCGGCACGGGGAGTCCGCCCGTCCGCCGCCGCGGGCCCCGGGCAGACCGGGCGCGAAGGCCCGGGCGAGCACGGCCGGCCGAAAGGGCCGGGCGGGAAGGACCGGGCGGAAAAGGGCCGGGCGACCGGGACGCCCCGAAGGGCCGGGACATCCCGGAGGCCGGGGACGGCCGGGAGACCGGGGAATACCCGGGGAATACCCGGGGAATACCGGGGAACAACCGGGAAACGTTCAGGAAAAGAGCAGGGCAACAGTCGGAAAACAGTGGGAAAAACACCCGGAAAGCGTCGGCAAAGCGCCCGGCGGCAGCCGGGCGGGGTCGCGGGTACGACCCCGGGTGGACCCCGGGCGACCGGAGGGCGCAACGGCGGGCCCGACCGGGAGCGAGAACCGGGAGCAGCCTCCGCGAAATGGCGGCGGCCGAACGGCCGGGGAAGGTGTCGGTCAGTCGGCCGGCGATATCGCGGGCGAGCCGCACGCCATCCGGGCCGACGACCACGGGACACCGCCCGCGGAAGTCATCAGCCGCTGAAACCGACCGCAACGGAAGTCGCCGGATCGAAGAAGATCTCGGCCTCGTAACATTTCGGCCTCATAACATTTCGGCCGCGCGACATCTCGCGGCGGAAGATCCAAGGGCGGAGGACTCCCACGGGAGAGCACCTCCGCGACACCGAACACCTCGACCCCAGGGAAGAACCCGAGCGGCACAGGCACACGAAAACCGGCGGCAGCACGGCCGGCACCGCAACCACCGCGGCACCGCACAACCGCGGCACCGGAGAAACACAGCACCGGAGAACCGCGGCAGCGCGACTCCGGCGGCGGCGAAGCCCGGCTCTTCGCGGCAGACGCCCTCCGCCACCGAGCGTCCGGTCCCCCAAGTCCCCGTCACAGAAAGAACAGGCGCCGCACGCGCCGCGCACGCCCATGACGTTATGAGGATCCGCCCCCGTCGGGGGTGAGCCGGAACAACCGGATCTCCCGGTCCACGCGCGCCTGGTACGCCGCGTACACCGGCCACAGCCTCAGCACCCGGGCCCACGCCTCCGCCCGCTCCTCCCCCGTGAGCAGCGCGGCGGTCACCGGCGTGTCCCGGCCCCGGAAGGAGACCGACGCCCGGGGGTGCCGGAGCAGGTTCCAGCTCCAGGCGGGGTGCCCCGGCCGCCCGAAGTTGCTCCCCACCACCAGGAACGAGCCGTCCTCGGCGGGCACGCAGGCCAGCGGCGCCGTCCGGGGCCGCCCGGTCCTGGCCCCCGTGGTCGTCAGCACCAGCGCGGGCAGCATGCCGCCGCTGAACAGCACCCTGCCCCGGCTCAGCCGGTGCACCGCGCGGTCCAGCGGCGGGACGACGTGCGGGGCCACCCTGGCGAATGCCCGGGTGGCGGAGACCCGCTGCACCGCCGGGGCGAGGCGCGCCACCAGGCGCCGGCCGCCGGGCCTCACGAGGCCGGCTCCGCTGCGGGCCCGGACGCGGCGAACAGGCCGGCCCGGTCGGCGGCCCGCGCCCGCAGCCGGTGGGGCGGGCCGAACAGCAGGTCGTCGGCGGTGGCCCGTTTGAGGTACAGGTGGGCGTGGTGCTCCCAGGTGAAGCCGATCCCCCCGTGCAACTGGACGGCCTCGCCCGCGGCGGCCCGCTGCGCCTCCAGGGCCCGGGCCAGGGCGAGCGGGGCGGCAGTGGGCAGCTCGTCCGGGGCGTCCCGCGCCGCCCACGCGGCGTAGCGGGCGGCGGAGCGGGCCGCCCGCACCGCCACGTGCAGGTCGGCCAGCCGGTGCTTGACGGCCTGGAAGGAGCCGACGGGCCGCCCGAACTGCTCCCGCACCCCCACGTACGCCA
This sequence comes from Streptomyces capparidis, assembly GCF_054782095.1. Lineage (NCBI taxonomy): Bacteria > Bacillati > Actinomycetota > Actinomycetes > Kitasatosporales > Streptomycetaceae > Streptomyces > Streptomyces capparidis. The sequence goes on from NZ_BAAGTD010000003.1 coordinate 85,116, forward strand.
CGGTGTCCGCGAGCGCCCGGTCCGCCGCGCCGACGGCCTCCGCGGCGAGGTGCACGGCCGCGTGGTCGCGGACCCGCTCCAGGGCGGCGGTGGCGTCGGCGCCGTCGTCCCCGCCGAGCAGCGCCGCGGGGACGTCCCGCAGCTCCACCCTGGCCTGGGGCCTGGTCTCGTCCAGGGTGGCGACGCGGGCGCGGGCCAGGCCGGGCGCGGCGCCGTCCACCAGGAACAGCAGCGTCCTGGACCGGGTGTACCCGCCGGTGTGCGCCGCGACGACCAGCAGCCCGGCGCGGTGGCCGTGCGGGACGTGGCCGGCCTCGCCGTACAGCAGCCACCCCGGACCGTCCCGCCTGGCCTGGACGCCCCCGGCCCGCCCGCCCGCCCCGGACGGCAGCACCGGCGCGGCCACCAGCTCCCCCGCGGCCAGCCGGGGCAGCACCTCCCGGCGCTGCCCCGGCGTTCCCAGCTCCGCGACCAGCGGCGCGGCCAGCACCGCGGTGGCGAGCAGCGGCGAGGGCAGCAGGGCCCGCCCCGCCTCCTCACAGGCCAGGGCGAGCTCCACGGGCCCGCACCCGGCGCCGCCGTACTCGGCGGGCAGGGCCAGGCCCGGCAGCCCCAGCTCACCGGCGAGCAGTCGCCACAGCCGCTCGTCGTAGCCGGGCCCGGTGCGCGCGACGTCCACCAGCCGGCCGACGGGACACCGCTCGGCGAGCACCGCGGCGAGGGTGCGCTGGATCTGCCGCTGCTCGGGGGTGGGGTCCGGGTTCATGGGCGTCTCCGGTTCCCGAACGTGAATTCTGATGGAGCGTCATATTAAGCGCGCGGGAGGGAAAGCGGAAGGAAGGGGAGGGAGGGGCGACCCCGGGAACCCGGGGCGGGCGCCGGCGGCGGCCCACTCCCCTCCCCCCATAACTGATGTACCGTCAGCTCCATGTCCCCCTCCCCCCGCCCGGCCGCCATCGTCGGAGTCGCCCTCGCCGACCCCGGGTGCGTGGACGGCCCCACGCCCTACGCCCTGCACGCCCAGGCCGCCCGCCGGGCCCTCGCCGACTCCGGGCTGCCCCGCTCGGCGATCGACGGGTTCGCCTCCGCGGGGCTCGGCACGCTCGCCCCCGTGGAGGTCGCCGAGTACCTCGGGCTGCGCCCCACCTGGACGGACTCCACCTCCGTCGGCGGGGCCACCTGGGAGGTCATGGCCGCGCACGCGGTGGACGCCATCGCGGCCGGGCGGGCGAACGCGGTGCTGCTCGTCTACGGCTCCACCGCGCGCAGCGACCTGAAGGCGGGGCGGCGCACCGCCAACCTGTCCTTCGGGGCGGGCGGGCCGGCGCAGTTCGAGGTGCCGTACGGCCACACCCTCGTCGCCAAGTACGCCATGGCGGCGCGCCGCCACATGCACCAGTACGGCACCACGCCGGAGCAGCTCGCCGAGGTGGCCGTGCAGGCCAGGGCGAACGCCGCGCGCAACCCCGAGGCGGAGCGGCGGGAGGCGATCACGGTGGAGGACGTGCTGGCGGGGCCGGTGATCGCCGACCCGTTCACCCGGCTGCACTGCTGTCTGCGCTCGGACGGGGGCTGCGCGGTGCTGATCGCGGCGCCGGAGTACGCGGCGGACGCGGCGGCGGCGCCGGTGTGGGTGCTGGGCAGCGGGGAGTACCTGTCGCACGCGGCGATGTCGCAGTGGCCGGACTTCACCGTCTCCCCGGCGGCGGTCTCCGGGCAACTGGCGTTCGAGCGGGCCGGGGTGCGGCCGCGGGACGTGGACTTCGCGGAGATCTACGACGCGTTCACCTACATGACGCTGGTCACGCTGGAGGACCTGGGCTTCTGCGGGAAGGGCGAGGGCGGGGCGTTCGTCTCCGGGGGGAAGCTGCGGCACGACGGCGCCCTGCCGACCAACACGGACGGCGGCGGCCTGGCGGCGTGCCACCCCGGCATGCGCGGCCTCCACCTCCTGGTCGAGGCGACCCGCCAGCTCAGAGGCACCGCGGGCCCCCACCAACTCCCCGGCTCCCCCCGCCTGGCGGTGGTCTCGGCGACGGGCGGCTGGTTCTGCTCCTCGGCCACGATGCTCCTGACCACCGAACGGCCCTAGCCGGGAACGGCCCGCCCCTTCGGCAGACCGACCACAACATAGGCACGGGCGTTCTATTTGTCACCATTTCGAGGGGTACATCTTCATACCCATTCCGTAGGCACTCGCCCCGTTCATAACGTGCGTGTTATGACTTGGGGAACGATCGAACTTGAGATGGAAGTGGAAGAATGGATCGACTCGCTCGACTCCGACGGCCTGGCGACCGCGAGCTTCTACATCGACCTGCTCGCCGCGCAGGGCGTCCACCTCGGCGAGCCCTACACCCGGCAACTCGACGGCAAGCTGCGCGAGCTGCGGTTCCACATCGACGGCAACGCCATCCGGATCACCTACTGGATCGCGCCCGGGCGGCGCATCATTCTGCTGACCGTCTTCCGCAAGCAGCGCATGCACGAGGCGAGCGAGATCACGAGAGCACGCAGAGCGATGAACGTGTGCAAGGCGGAGGAACACACCGCGGACGAGGAGTGAGCGGCATGCAGCGCAGAAGCTGGACCGAGAAGCGGGCCGAGATCATGGCTCGGCCCGGGGTGGCGGAGGCGTACGACGCGGCCCGCTTCCGCTTCGAGCTGGGCGCGGCGGTGCGTGAGCACCGCAGGGCACGCGGCCTCACCCAGGCCCAGCTCGCCGAGGCGGCCGGAATGAAGCAGCCGGCGATCGCCAGGTTCGAGGCGGGTGGCACGATGCCGACTCTGCCGATGCTCCAGCGGCTCAGCGACGCGCTCGGGCTGCGGCTCGAGGTCCGGCTCGAGCCGCTGGACAAGGCCGGATGACCTCTCCTGAGGCCGCCGTGGACCTCGGGGATCTCCTCCTCTCCGGGTCGCCGTACCGCTCGACGATCCGGTGATCGCCCGCGAGGGCGTTCCGCCGCCCGGACCCTCGCCGCCCGGGCCCTCTCACCCCCCACCCGGCCTGAACACCGGCACCGCCACCCCCTCGCCCGGTCCCTCCCGGCGGAAGCACACCTCCAGGGGCATGCCGACGCGGAGGGCGGATTCCTCGCAGGAGATCACCTCCGTCATCATGCGGGGGCCCTCGGCCAGGTCCACCACGGCGGCGGTGTAGGGGAGGCGGGAGGTGAAGGGGGGCAGGTCGTTGCGGTGGACGACCGACCAGGTGTACAGGGTGGCGCGGCCGGTGGCCTGCTCCCAGTGGACGTGGGGGCTCCAGCAGTGCGGGCAGTGCTCCCTGGGGTAGTGGTGCGGCCTGCCGCAGTCCGCGCAGCGGCGCAGCAGCAGGCGGCCCTCCGCGGCGGCCCGCCAGTAGGGGGCGCTGAAGGCGTCGGGTTCGGGGAGCGCGTGGTTGCGCATGGGTGGGTTTCTCCTCCTCGTTGTGGGCGCTCGTCCGCCAGTTCCGCCGATCGCGCCCCCTGCGGCGCCGTCCGGGGGCATGCTGGGAGGGATATGGCGGCCGGCCGTCGCGGCGACGGTGTGCGGCCGCCCCGTGTACAGGCGGGCCGGTCGGCCTCTCTCCCCCTCCACCGACCGGCCCGCCGCCGTGTCCGAGGGGCCCTTCCTCCGCCGGCCGACGCGCGAGCCCTTTTCTGACGTACTGTCAGGTAGCTAATCTGACTGTACGTCAGTTTGTGGGGCCTTATCTGCGGGAGCGGGCGAGAATCATGCTTCAGTCCACGCGAGGCATCCGCACCACCGGCAGTCGCCACAGCCCGGTGCCGTGCGCACACCCCCCGGTGCCGAGCGCCCACGGCGCTCCCGACCTGGACGTCAGCGGGCGGCCGCTGCACGCCCCCGTCCCCGACCTGGACCGCCTGTTCCGCCCCGAGGCGGTGGCCGTCGTCGGCGCCTCCGACGCCGAGGGGCGGCCGAACACCGTCGTCACCCGGCAGTTGCGGGCCTGGGCGGAGCGGGTCGGGGCGCGGCTGTACCCGGTCAACCCGGGGCGGGAGCGGGTGGGCGACCTGCCGTGCCTGCCTTCGGTGGCCGAGCTGCCCGAGCCGGTTGACCTGGCGGTGCTGCTGGTGAAGGACCCGCTGCCGGTGGTGGAGCAGTTGGGCGCGGCCAAGGTGCGGTTCGCGGTGGTGTTCGCGTCCGGGTTCGCCGAGACCGGGCCGGACGGCGCGCGGGCGCAGGACCGGCTCGCGGAGGCCGTCTCCCGCTGCGGGCTGCGGCTGCTCGGCCCGAACACCAACCTCAACGCCTTCGAGCGGTTCCGCGACGACCTGCCGGGGCCCGCCGTCGCCCTGATCACGCAGAGCGGTCACCAGGGCCGTCCCCTGTTCGCCATGCAGGAGCTCGGGGTGCGGGTCAGCCACTGGGCGCCCACCGGCAACGAGGCGGACCTGGAGGTCGCCGACTTCGTCCAGTACTTCGCCCACCGCCCCGAGGTGGGCGCGATCGCCGCCTATGTGGAGGGGCTGAAGGACGGCCGCGCGTTCACCCTCGCCGCGGACGCCGCGGCCCGCCGCAAGGTGCCCGTGGTCATGGTGAAGGTGGGCCGCACCCGGGAGGGGGCCCGCTCCGCCGCCACCCACACCGGCAAGCTCACCGGCGCCGACGACGTGGTGGACGCGGCCCTGCGGCAGTTCGGCGTGGTCCGGGTGGACGGCCTGGACGAGCTCCAGGACACCGCCGCGCTGCTCGCCCGCGCCCGCCCGCCGAAGGCCGAGGGCGTCGCCGTGTACTCGATCTCCGGCGGCACCGGCGCCCACTTCGCGGACCTGGCCGCCGCTGCCGGGCTCACCCTGCCCACGCTCGCCCCGGCCACCCGGGAGCTGCTGCACACCTGGATCCCCGGGTACCTGGACGTGGCCAACCCCGTGGACAGCGGCGGCCACCCCGTCGGCGACGAGCGGGGGCGGCGCATCATCGACGCGATCCTCGCCGACCCGTCCGTCGGGGTGCTGGTGTGCCCGATCACCGGCCCGTTCCCGCCGCTGAGCGACCGCCTGGCCCGGGACCTGGCCCAGGCCGCCGAGCGGACCGACAAGACGGTGTGCGTGGTGTGGGGGTCGCCGGTGGGCACCGAGGCCGCCTACCGGGAGACGCTGCTCGGCTCCTCGCGGGTGGCCACGTTCCGCACCTTCCGCAACTGCGTCACCGCCGTGCGGGCCTGGCTGGACCACCACCGGTTCACCGCCGGCTACCGCAGCCCGTTCCCCGACGCGCCGCGCACCCCGTCCCCGTCCGCCGGCCGGGCCCGCCCGCTGCTGCGCCCCGGGCGGCAGTTGAGCGAGCACGCCGCCAAGCAACTGCTGCGCGCCTACGGCATCCGGGTGCCCCGCGAGCAGTTGGTCGGCAGCGCGGCCGGGGCGGTGCGCGCGGCGGCGCTGGTCGGCTACCCGGTGGTGATGAAGGCCAGCGCGCCGGAGCTCGGCCACAAGACGGAGCTGGGCCTGGTGCGGCTGGGGCTGACCTCGGCCAGCCAGGTCCGGGAGGCATACCGGGAGCTGACGGAGACCGCCCAGTACCACGGGGTGGGCAGGCTGGACGGCGTCCTGGTGTGCCAGATGGTGGCGCCCGGGGTGGAGATGGCGGTGGGCCTGAGCCACGACCCGCTGTTCGGGCCGACGGTGACGGTCGCCTCCGGCGGGGTGCTGGTGGAGATCCTGCGCGACACGGCGGTGCGGGTGCCGCCGTTCCACGCGGACGAGGCCAGGACGATGCTGCGCGAGCTGCGCGGGCACGCCCTGCTCCAGGGGGCCAGGGGGCGGCCGCCCGCGGATGTGGAGGCGCTGGTGGAGGTGGTGCTGCGGGTGCAGCGCATCGCCCTTGAGCTGGGGGACGACCTGGCGGAGCTGGACGTGAACCCGCTGGTGGTGCTGGAGCGGGGCCAGGGCGCGGTGGCGCTGGACGCGCTGGCGGTGTGCCGGTGAACGGGCTGCTGCACGAGGTGGACGGCGGGGTGTGCCGGATCACCTTCGACCGGCCCGAGGTGCGCAACGCCCTGACCTGGGAGCAGCGCGAACGGCTGATCGCCCTGCTGGAGTCGGCGTCGGCGGACCCCGGGGTGCGGGCGGTGGTGCTGACCGGGCGCGGGCAGGGGTTCTGCGCGGGCGCCGACCTGCGGGCCGGGCGGGCCGGGGCGGCGGACGGGCCGCCGGTCGCCGGGGACGTGGCGCGAACCCTGCGGCGGGGGGCGCAGCGGCTGGTCGGGGCGGTGCTGGACTGCGAGAAGCCGGTGCTTGCCGCCGTCAACGGGGTCGCGGCCGGGCTCGGCGCGCACCTGGCGCTCGCCTGCGACCTGGTGATCGCGGCCCGGGAGGCGGCGTTCGTCGAGGTGTTCGCGCGGCGCGGCCTGGTGCCCGACGGCGGCGGCGCGCTGCTGCTGCCGCGCCTGGTGGGGGCGCAGCGGGCCAAGGAGCTGCTGTTCTTCGGGGACCGGCTGGCGGCGGAGGACGCGCTGCGGCTCGGCCTGGTGAACCGGGTGGTGGACGGCGACGAGCTGGCTGACGCCGCCGGGCAGTGGGCGCGGCGGCTGGCCGAGGGGCCGACCCGGGCGCTGGCCCTGAGCAAGCAGTTGGTCAACGAGGCGCTGTACCCGGACCGGGAGCGGGCGTTCGCCGCCGAGGCCGCCGCCCAGGAGATCAACATGACCACCGCGGACGCCCGCGAGGGTGTCCGCGCCTTCACCGAGCGGCGCACGCCGCGCTTCCTCGGCCGCTGAGCCGCCACTGAGCCGACGGCCCGCGAACCGACCGACCGAAAGCCACCGACCCGTTGGGAGCCCCGGCATGGGACACGAGGGAATGGCGCTCGCCGCCGTCCACTACCTGCGCGCGCTCGGCGCGCCCACGGCGGCAGCCGCGCCCGGGGCGCCGCTGCGGGCGGTGCGGCCGGACGAGCGGGCGGCGCCGGAGCCGCGGGAGTTCCGCCGGGTGCTGGGCCGCTTCGCCTCCGGGGTGACCGTGGTGGCGGCGGCGGGCGAGGACGGGCCCGCCGGGTTCGCCTGCCAGTCGTTCACGTCGCTGTCGCTCGACCCGCCGCTGGTGGCGTTCGCGGTGGGCCGCTCCTCGACCACCTGGCCCCGCATCGCCCGGGCCGGGGCGTTCTGCGTCAACGTGCTGGCGGCGGACCAGGGCGGGCTGTGCCGGGCGTTCGCGGTCAGCGGCGGCGACAAGTTCGCCGGGGTGGAGTGGAGCCCCGCCCCGGCCACCGGCTCCCCGCTGCTCGCGGGCGTGCTGGCCTGGGTGGACTGCGCCGTCCACGCCGTGCACACCGGCGGTGACCACCTCATCGTGGTGGGGAGGGTGCGGGCGCTCGGCACCCCGCCGGACGACAGTGGCGAGCCGCTGCTGTTCTTCCAGGGGCGGTTCGGCGCCTTCGCCCCGGGCGGGTGACGGCCGTCAGCGGCCGGAGCCGGCCCGCTCGCCCGCCAGGGCCCGCGCGGCCTCCTCGCCGCTGAGCACCCGCAGGCCCTCCGGCCCGGCCTCCCACTCCCGGCCGCCGCGCGGCGGCCTGAGGTACAGCCTGCCGTGGTGGCCGACGGCCATCACCTCGGCGACGCAGCCGCGCGCCGTGTCCAGTACCAGCGCGCCGCGCTCCGGCGGCGTGGCGGCCGCCCGCCGCGCCTCGTGGTCGTCCATCACCGCCGCCTTCCCCGTCCCGCCACCGCGCCCGGTGGAGCCCTGTGCCGCGCAGCGTGCCAACCGGGGCTGACCGGGCGCTGATCGGGCGCTGACCGCCCAGCTCACCGGGGGTGGCACGGCCCGGGGGCGCCGCCCGCGGGCGGGGATTGTCGGACACCGCCCGGGCCGCGCGGGCCGTTCCGCCGGGCCGGTGCGCGCGGCTCAGCGCCCGGCGCCGGGCAGCAGTACGCACCGGCCCTCGCCCGCCCGCTGCACCGCCGCGGGGAACTCCTCCAGCGGGAAGGTGGCGGTGATCAGCTCGTCCAGCAGCAGCCTGCCCCGCCGGTACAGCTCCGCGTACAGCGGGATGTCGGCCTGCGGGCGGGAGGAGCCGTAGCGGCAGCCGAGCACGGACTTGTCCAGGTACAGGGACGACACCCGGAACGACGCCTCGGCCGCGGCGGGCGGCACCCCCAGCAGCACCGCCCGGCCGCCGGGACCGAGCAGGTCGATGGCCTGGCGGACCAGGGCGGTGGCGCCGACGCACTCGAAGGCGTGGTCGGCGCCCGCGGGCAGGACCGCCCGGACCGCGGCGGCCGGGTCGGGCTCAGCGGAGGCGTCCACGAAGTGGGTGGCGCCGAAGGTCCTGGCCCGCTCCTCCTTGGCCGGGTCCGCGTCCACCGCCACGATCGTCAGCGCGCCCGCGAGCCGCGCCCCCTGCACCACGTTCAGCCCGATGCCCCCGGCGCCGAGCACCACCACCGACTCGCCGCGCCCGACCCGGGCCCGGTTCAGCGCCGCGCCCACGCCCGTCACCACGGCGCAGCCGATCAGCGCCGCGCAGGCGGGCGGCAGGTCCGCCGGCACCGGCACCGCCTGCACCGCGCGGACCACGGTCAGCTCGGCGAACGCGGCCGTGGACGCGAACGCGTACAGGGGCCGCCCCGCCCGCCGGAAGGTGCGCCCGGGGCGGCCGATGGAGGCGGGGCAGCGCACCGGGTGGCCCGCGGCGCAGGCCGGGCAGGTGCCGCAGGACGCCACGGTGGACAGCGCCACATGGTCGCCGGGCGCCACGTGCCGCACCCCGGGGCCCACCGCCTCCACCACGCCCGCGCCCTCGTGGCCGAGCACGACCGGCACCGGGAAGGGGATCGTGCCGTCGATGACGGACAGGTCGCTGTGGCACAGCCCGGCCGCGGTCACCCGCACCAGCACCTCGCCCGCCCCGGGGTCGCGCACCGTCAGGTCGTCGGCCACCAGCGCCCTGGTGCCGTCGAAGACCACGCCGCGCATCACCACACCACCGCCTGGAGCTCGCTGTAGGCGTGCAGGCCGAACGAGCCGCCGTCGCGGCCCACGCCGCTGTGCTTGAAGCCGCCGAACGGGGTCTCCGGGTGCCGGGCGACGGTGTTGATGCCCACGCTGCCGCTGCGCAGTCGCGCGGCCAGCCGCCAGGCGCGGCCCTCGTCGGCGGAGAACACGTAGTCGTACAGCCCGTACCTGGTGCCGTCGGCCAGGGCGAGCGCCTCCTCCTCGTCCCGGAAGCGCAGCACCGCCACCACCGGCCCGAAGACCTCCTCCCGGGCCACGGTCATCTCCGGGGTGACGTCGGTCAGCAGGGTCGGGGCGGCGTAGAAGCCGGGTTTGAGCGCGGGCCGCACCCCGCCGAGGCGCACCGTGGCGCCCTGCCCCCGCGCCCCCTCCACGAAGCCCTCCACGCGGTCCCGCTGCGCCGCGCTGATCAGCGGGCCGACGACGGTGTGCGGGTCCAGCGGGTCGCCGACCCGCAGCGACTCGGCGTGGCGGGCCAGGGCGGCGACGACCTCGTCGTGGCGGCTGTCGTGGACCAGCACCCGGGTCGGCGCGGTGCAGATCTGGCCGGAGTGGAACGACCAGGTGGAGCCCACGGCCGCGGTCACCGCGCGGACGTCGGCGTCCTCGAGCACCAGCGCGGCGCCCTTGCCGCCGAGCTCCAGCAGGGTGCGTTTCATGCCGCGGCCCGCCGCCTCGGCGATGCGGGTGCCGACGGCGGTGGAGCCGGTGAAGCTGACCATGTCCACGCCGGGGTGGGCGACCAGGGCCTCGCCCGCCGCCGCGCCCGAGCCCGTCACCACGTTGAACACGCCCGGCGGCAGGCCCGCCCCGGCGCAGATCTCCCCCAGCAGCAGGCAGGTCAGCGGGTCCTGCGGCGCGGGCTTGGCCACCACCGTGTTGCCCGCCGCCAGCGCCGGCGCGACCTTCCCCGCCAGGTTGGCCAGCGGGAAGTTGTACGAGGTGATGCAGGCGACCACGCCCACCGGGCGGCGCACCGCCACCGCCCCGAGCAGCCCGCCGGGGGCCAGCGCGGACGCCCGCACCGGCTGCGGGGCGAGCGGCGCCGAATCCGGCTCCAGCGCTCCCCGGGCGTATCTGCGGAACCGGTCCACGGCGGTGGGTATCTGCATCGTGGCGGTGACCCGGGCGGTGGCGCCGGTCTCGGCCTGGAGGAGCGGGGCGAGCGCACAGGCCCGTTCGGCGAGCGCGTCGGCGATGCGGTCGAGGATCGCCGCCCGTTCGCCGGGGCCGGTGCGCGACCAGGCCGGCAGGGCACGCCGGGCGGCGAGGACCGCCCGCGCCACGTCCTCCTCCGACGCCTCGGGGGCGTGGCCGGCCACCTCCTCCGTCGCCGGGTCGATCACCGGGTAGGTCCCGGCGGAGGGCTCCCGCCAGGCGCCGTCCGTCCACAGGCGCAGGGTGGGCGGCGGGCCGGGGCGCTGCCGGCCGCCGCGCGGGTGGGTGGTCATCCGGCCCCCTTTCAGGGGTGAGGGCTTGCTCGCGGGTGCCGTGCCGGGGGTGCCGTGCTCAGGGGTGCTGGCAGGAGACGGCGACGACCTCGCCGGTCATGTAGGAGCTGTAGTCGCCGGCCAGGAAGACGATCACGTCGGCCACCTCCCGCGGCTCGGCGGCCCGGCCGAACGCCTCCCGCCGCGCGAGGTCGGCCAGCAACTCCTCGCTGCTGGTCCTGGCCAGGTGCGGGTGCATGGCCAGGGACGGGGCGACGGCGTTGACGCGCACCCCGTACTCGGCGGCCTCCACGGCGGCGCAGCGGGTCAGCGCCATCACTCCCGCCTTGGCCGCGGCGTAGTGGGCCTGCCCGGCCTGGGCGCGCCAGCCGAGCACCGAGGCGTTGTTGACGATCACTCCGCGGCGCCTGGCCCGCATCAGGCGCAGGGCGGCCCGGGTGCAGCGGAAGGTGCCGGTGAGGGTGGTGTCCAGGACGCGGTGCCACTGCTCGTCGGTCATCTCGGTGAGGGCGGCGAGCCCGCCGAGGCCGGCGTTGTTGACGAGGACGTCCAGGGCGCCGAGCGCGCCGGTGGCGGCGGTGAACATCCGCTGGACCTGGTCCTCGTCGGTGACGTCGCAGGGGATGGCGGCGGGGCGGCGGCCGGTGAGGTCGGCCAGGCGGTCGGCGGCCTCGGCGAGGCGGCGCTCGTGGCGGTCGCTGATGGCCACGGCGGCGCCCTCCTCGGCGAGGCGCAGCGCGGTGGCGAACCCGATGCCGGTGCCCGCCGCCGCGGTGACCAGGGCCGTCCGGCCGGCGAGGAGGGCGTGGGAGGGGTGCGGGGCGGGAGTGGGCGGGGTGGGCGGCTGCGCCTCGCCCGGCCGGTCCTGCCCGGTCACGGGCGGGGCTCCCGCGGCAGGCCGAGGACGCGCTCCGCGATCACGTTGCGCTGGATCTCGCTGGAGCCGCCGTAGATGGTGTCGGCGCGGCTGAACAGGAACAGGTGCTGGAGCGGGTCCAGCTCGTACGGCAGGGCGCGGGCGACGGTGGCGGCGGGGCCGCGCACCTCCACGGCGAGCTCGCCCAGGCGCCGGTGCCAGGTGCTCCACAGCAGCTTGGCGACGCTGGCCGCGCCCGGGTCGGGGGTGCCCAGGGTGCACAGGGCGTTCCAGCGCAGCACCCGCAGGTCGGCCCAGAGGCGGGTGAGGCGCTCGCGGATCACCGGGTCCCGGTCGGCGCCGCTGTCGCGGGCGGCGTCCAGGACGGCGCGCAGCTCGCGGGCGAAGCCGATCTGCTGGCCGAGGGTGGCCACGCCCCGCTCGTACGCCAGCAGGGTCATCGCGACCCGCCAGCCGTCGCCCTCGGCGCCCACCCGGTGCTCGGCGCGGGCGCCGTCGAGGAACACCTCGTTGAACTCGGCGCCGCCGGTCGGTTGGCGGATGGGGCGCACCCGGACGCCGGGCTGGTCCATGGGCAGCAGCAGGAAGGAGATGCCGCGGTGGCGGCGGGAGCCGGGCTCGGTCCTGGCCAGCACGAAGCACCAGTCGGCCTCGTGGGCGAGGGAGGTCCAGACCTTCTGGCCGGTGACGAGGTAGCCGCCGCCGTCCCGGACCGCCCGGGTGCGCAGGGAGGCGAGGTCGGAGCCCGCGCCGGGCTCGCTGTAGCCCTGGCACCACAGCTCCTCGCCGCGGGCGACCGGGGGCAGGAACCGCTCCTTCAGCTCCTCGGTGCCCCAGGTCAGCAGGGTGGGCGCCAGCAGGTGCTCGCCGATGTGCCCGGCGCGGGGCGGGGCGGCGGCGCGGGCGTACTCCTCGTTGAACACCACCTGCCGGGTGAGGGTGGCGCGGCGGTTGCCGTACGCGCCGTCCCAGCCGAGCCCGATCCACCCCGCCCGGCCGAGCTCCCGCTCCCACCGCCTGCGCTCGTCCACGGACGGCGTGCGGCCGTCCGCGGCGCGCAGGTGCCGGAAGGGGCCTTCGAGCCGCTCGGTGAGCCACTGCCTGACCTCGCCGCGGAATTCCTCGTCCGCGGGCCCGAACCGGAAGTCCATCAGCCCGCCCGCTTCCGGTCCGCCGCCGCCCGCGCCATCTCCTCCAGGCGCGCCAGCATCGGCATCGGGTCCGTGCCCACCGTCCCGGGCAGGAAGTCCGCGATCCGGCGCGGGGTCCAGCCGCCCTCCGCGTAGGCGGCGCGCAGTTCGCGGGGCTGCGCCCACACCGCGATCTTGGGCCCGGCCACGGTGTAGACCTGCCCGGTGACGCCCCGGGCCAGGTCGGAGAGCAGGTACACCACCAGCGGCGCCACGTCCTCGGGCGCGCCGATCTCGGTCAGCTCCATGGGCACGTTCGCCGACATGCGGGTGCGGGCCACGGGCGCGACGCAGTTGGCGGTCACGCCGTACTTGTGCAGGCCCAGCGCCGCGCTGCGCACCAGCGAGATCACGCCGCCCTTGGCCGCGCTGTAGTTGGCCTGGCTGACGCTGCCCTGGTGGTTGCCGCTGGTGAAGCCGACCAGGGCGCCGGAGCGCTGGGCGCGGAAGCGGGCGGCCGCCGCGCGGAAGACCGTGAAGGTGCCCTTGAGGTGGGTGGCGATCACCGGGTCCCACTCCGCCTCGGACATGTTGAACAGCATCCGCTCGCGCAGGATCCCGGCCACGCACACCGCGCCGTCGATCCGCCCGAACGCCTCCACGGCGGCCTCCACCACCCGGGCGCCGCCCGCCATGGTGGACACGTCGTCGGCGACGGCCACCGCCCGCCCGCCCGCGGCCTCGATCTCCGTGACGACGGCGGTGGCGACCTCGCTGGAGGGCGCGCTGCCGTCCACGGACACCCCCAGGTCGCCGACGACCACGCGCGCGCCCTCGGCGGCGCAGGCCAGGGCGACGGCCCGGCCGATGCCGCGGCCCGCGCCGGTCACCGCGACGACCTTGCCGTCCAGGAACGCCTCGTTGCTGTCGGCCACGTCAACACCCTCCCCGCATATCTGACGGGTCGTTAGATTTGACTGCCATCGGAGTCTAGGAGCTTCGGGAGGGAAGCGCCATGCCGTTGCCTGAGCCGTTCCCCGAGATCGCCGGGCGGGTCAACAACTGGGGCCGCTGGGGACGGGACGACGAGATCGGCACGCTCAACCTGATCACCGCGGGCGCGGTGCGGGCCGCCGCCGCCTGCGTGCGCTCCGGGCGGCGCTTCCTGCTGGCCGTGCCGCTGCGGCAGGACGGCGTGCAGACCGGCCTGATGCCCGGCCGCGTCAACCCGCTGCACGCCATGACCGCGGTCAACCGGGAGCTGTTCGGCCCCGGCACCGTGGCGTGCAGCGACGACATGGTGACGATGGGCCTCCAGGCGGCCACCCACTGGGACGCGCTGCCCCACGTGTCGCACTCCGGACTGCTGTACAACGGCCGCCCGGCGGGCTCCGTCACCGCGCACGGCGGCGCCCGCCACAGCGGCATCGACACGGCGGGCCCGGTGCTCTCCCGCGGGGTGCTGCTGGACGTGGCGCGGGCCGCCGGGCTGGAGCGGCTCCCGGTGGACGCCGCGGTGGGGCCGCCGGAGCTGGAGGCGGCGCAGGAGCTGGCCGGGACCCGGGTCGGGGCGGGCGACATCGTGCTGGTGCGCACCGGCCAGATGGCCCGCTACCTGGCGGGCGACCGCGAGGGCTACGCGTACCCGAGCCCCGGCCTGTCGCTGCGCGCGCCGGAGTGGTTCCACGCGCGGGACGTGGCGGCGGTGGCCACCGACACCCTGACGTTCGAGGTCTTCCCGCCGGAGGTGGCGGGCCTGTGGCTGCCGGTGCACGCCCTGCACCTGGTGGAGATGGGCATGCCGCAGGGCCAGAACTGGAACCTGGAGGAGCTGGCCGCCGACTGCGCCGCCGACGGCAGATACGCGTTCCTGCTGTCGGCGCCGCCGGAGCCGGTGCGGGGGGCGACGGGCGGCCCGGTCGCCCCCGTCGCCGTCAAATGACCCCGGCCGTCACCCGGCCCCGACCGTCACCCCGCCCCGGCCGGTCGGCGGGACGGCGGCCCGGTCAGCTCCAGCCCGCCGCCACCCGGCCGTCCACCGCGGGGCCGCCGTGCAGCGTCGGGCTGACCCGGTCCAGCTCGCACCACACGCGCTTGCCCGCGCCCTCGCGCTGCCAGCCCCAGCGGTCGGCGAGCCCGCCGACCAGTTCGAGGCCGCGCCCGCCCGTCTCGTCGTTGCCCGCGCAACGGGGCAGCGGCGGCAGGGAGCTGGCGTCGGTGACCTCGATCCGGACCGTGCCCCGGTCCCGCCCCGGGCCCGCGCCCCGGAACAGCAGCCGCAGCACCGCCGGGCAGCCGGTGTGCACCACGGCGTTGGTGACCAGCTCGGAGATGATGAGCACCAGTGCCTCGCACAGCGGCTCGTCCGGATCCACCCCCGTCCGCGCCAGCCGGGAGCGCGCCCAGCGTCTGGCCCGGCCGACCTCGGCGGGATCCGGCTCAACCGTCAACTGCACCTGAAGCACCTGCACCGCTACACCATCCGAACCGGCGGACACACAGCCCCACGCCCTCGCAGCGCTACCCAGAGTGACTCGCGTGGAATCCAGCATGATTGACGCAGAGTCACGCCATCAAGCGTTTCGGTGATATTCCGGCGCAAGGGCCCACGCGTGCTGCATACTACGGCGCTCGCCGGGCTCACCGGGCGCCACCGGCCGGTCGCACCAGCGGCATCACCGGTGGTTTCTCGCATCAGAGCCCGTCGCATGCGACGGAGCGTACCCGAGCGCGGGGCTCCCGCCACCTCGCGCGGCATCACGGTGCGGACACAACCCGCGCCGACGGCCGGTGACCGAACGTGTTCGAATGAGTGTCAGCAAGGAAGGGCGGTGGAGGATTTATTGGCATGCCCACGCCCCTGGTCCAGACCATCCACCCGCCCTGATCCGGTCCTTCTCCGGTGAGCGCGGTTTCGCTGTTGACTCCCGACGCGGTGCCTCCGCCGTCCGTCGGCGACGCCGAGGCCGACCGCGACGGGTGCCACGACGCGGCGTCCGGCGTGGACGGCGTCCCCGGCTCCCGGGGCCCGGCACGCCGCGCGGCGGCGCCAACCGGCCGCGCGGGCCGAGAAGTTGTACCCGAACACCGAGGTGCCGTGGTCCTTCGGCGGGTGGAGCCCGCCCGGGGTGTTCTCCCGGGAGTTCGGCGGGGGCGCCCGGGGTCACAGCGCGGCCGCGAGCGTCTCCTCGTTCGCGGCGTCGTCCGCGTACGCGGTGGCGTGCACCCAGGCCCGCTTCAGATACAGGTGCACGTCCGCCTCCCAGGTGAAGCCCATCCCGCCGTGCACCTGGACGCAGTCCCGCGTGCCGAGCACCGCGGCCTCGTCGGCCAGCAGCTTGGCGGCGGCCACGTCCGCGGCGGAACCGGTCAGGGACGCGGCGTACACGGCGGCCCTGGCCACCTCCACCCGCGCCAGCATGTCGGCGCACAGGTGCTGCACGGCCTGGAACGAGCCGATCGGGCGGCCGAACTGCTCGCGGGTCCTGGCGTGCGCCACGGCCAGGTCCACGGCGCGGCCCGCGATGCCCGACTGGAGCGCGGCGGTGAGCAGCGCCGCGTCACGGCGCAGCCGGAAGGCGTCGGCGGGCAGCGGGTCGCCGCCGGGCAGCGCGCGGACCTCGGCCAGCGGGGTGAGCGGGTCCACGGACGCCACGGGCTCGGCGCGCAGCTTCGCGGGGTCGGCCCGCAGCACCCGGCCCCGCTCCAGGACCAGGACCGCGTCCGCCGCGTCCAGGTGCGCCACCAGCAGCGGGCGCCGGGTGGTGTCGGCGACCGCGACGACCTCGCCGCGGACCAGGCCCGCCGCCAGGTGCGTGCCCACCAGCGGCCCCGGCACCAGGGCCCGGCCCGCCTCCTCGAAGGCGAGCACCGCCTCGGGGGTGCCGAGACCCGCCCCGCCCCGGCTCTCGGGCAGTCGCAGCGCGAACAGGCCCGCCTCGGTGAGGTCCGCCCACACGGCGCGGTCGAAGCCCGGCCCGGCCGCGGCGGCCCGCAGCCGCTCCCGGGGGAAACGCCCGGCCAGCAGCGCCCGGGTGGCCGCCACCAGGTCCCGCTGGTCCTCGGTGAGCCGGAAGTCCACCGCCGCTCACCCGCCCCGGCCCGGCGCCGCCGCCCGGGGCGCGCGCGGCAGCCCGAGCAGCCGCTCGGCGACGATGGTGCGCTGGATCTGCGAGGTCCCGGCGGCGATGGTGTACGACAGGGCGGACAGCCGGGACCGCGCCAGCGGGTCGTCGGCGCGCAGGGCGCCGCGGCCCAGCACCGCCGCGGCGGCGTCGAACAGCTCCTGGCGGGCGTGCGAGTACCGCAGCTTGAACACCGATCCGGACACGCCCGGCACACCGTCGCCCGCCTGGGAGGCGTTCCACCGCACCAGCGACCACAGCGCGGAGAACTCCCCGGCCAGCCTTCCGAGCCGCCGCCTGACAACCGGGTCCTCCCAGCGACCGTTGGCGCGGGCCAGCGCGGCCAGCTCCCGCAGGGTGCGGCGGCACGCCACGACCTCGCCGGCGAACGCGGTGCCGCGCTCGAAGGACAGCGTCACCATGGTGACCCGCCACCCGTCGTTCTCGGCGCCCACCCGGTTGGCCACCGGCACCCGCACCCCGTCCAGGAACACCTCGGCGAACTCGGCGGTCCCGGCCAGGGTGCGCAGCGGCCGGACGGTCACGCCCGGGGCGCGCATCGGCAGCGCGAGCCAGGTGACGCCCCGGTGGCCGGGCGCGCGCGGGTCGGTGCGCACCAGCAGCTCGCACCAGTCGGCGACCTGGGCGTGCGAGGTCCAGATCTTGTGTCCGGTCACCACGTAGGCGTCCCCGTCCCGCACCGCCCTGGTGCGCAGCGACGCCAGGTCCGAGCCCGCGTCCGGCTCGCTGAAACCCTGGCACCACACCTCGTCGCCGCGCAGGATCGGCGGCAGCCAGCGGGCGCGCTGCTCGGCGGTGCCCTCGGCGGCGACGGTGGGCCCGGCGTGCAGCAGCCCGACGAAGTTGGCGCCGACGTAAGGGGCCCCGGCCAGTTCCGTCTCCTCCAGGAAGACCAACTGCTCGGCCGGGCCCATGCCCTGCCCGCCGGCGTCCTTCGGCCAGGTCAGGCCCGCGTACCCGGCGTCGTGCACGGCGCGCTGCCAGGCGCTGTCGCGGGCGCGGCGGGCCGGCCAGTCGGCGGGGTCGGGCTCGGGCGGCAGTTGCGGCAGGGCCCGGGCGAGCCAGCAGCGCAGCCGGGCACGGAACGCGGCCTGCCCGGGCGTGTCGGCGAGATCCATCCGCGTCAGCTCCCGTACACCGGCTCGGGCGCGGGCGCCCGCGCCAGCAGCCCCGCCACCACCGGGCCGAGCTCCCCCGGCGCCCAGCGGCGGCCCGCGTCCACGGCCGGGCCCGGCCGCCAGCCGGTGGCCACCGCGACCCGGCCGCCCGCCACCTCGAAGACCCGTCCGGTGACGGCGCCGGAGTGCGCCGAGCCGAGCCACACCACCAGCGGGGAGACGTTGGCCGGGTGGTAGGTGTCGAAGCCGGTCGCGGGCGCGGCCACCTTCGCCGGCATGGCCCGCTCGGTCATCCGGGTGCGGGCGGCCGGGGCGACGGCGTTGACGGTGGCGCCGTAGCGGGCCAGCTCCACGGCGGCGACCTGGGTGAGCGCGACGATCCCGGCCTTGGCTGCGGCGTAGTTGGCCTGCCCGACGCTGCCGAGCAGCCCAGCGCCGGAGGTGGTGTTGACCACCCGGGCGGCGACGGGCCGCCCGGCCTTGGCCCGCTCCCGCCAGTGCGCGGCGGCGTGCCGCAGGGTCGCGGCGTGGCCCTTGAGGTGGACGCGCAGCACCGTGTCCCAGTCGTCCTCGGTGAGCGAGACCACCATCCGGTCCCGCAGCACCCCGGCGTTGTTGACCAGGGTGTCCAGGCGGCCGAACGCGGCCAGCGCCGTCCCGACGAGCTCCCGCGCGCCGTCCCAGGAGCCCACGTCGTGGCCGGAGGCGACCGCGCGGCCCCCCTCGGCGCGGATCTCCTCCACCACAGGACCGGCCGCGTCCCCGAGGTCGTTGACGACGACGGCCGCCCCGGCGCGGGCGAACGCCAGGGCGTGCTCGCGCCCGATGCCCCGCCCGGCGCCGGTGACGATCACGGCCCGCCCGGCGCACAGGTCCGCGTCCCGCGCCTCACCGGTCAAGGCCCAGCTCCAGCATCCGGATGGCGTTGCCGCGCATCAGCTTCCAGACGGTCTCCGCGTCCAGGCCCCGCACGTGGTCCAGCGCGACCTGCTTGGTGTGCGGGAACGTGGAGTCCACGTGCGGGTAGTCCGTCTCGAAGGTGGCGTTGTCCACGCCGACGGTGTCCAGCGACGCCACCCCGTGCCGGTCGCGGAAGAAGCAGCAGAAGATCTGCCGGTAGTAGTAGGTGGACGGCGGCTCCGGCACCAGGTCCCGCACCCCGCCCCAGGCCCGGTGCTCCTCCCACACGTCGTCCGCCCGCTCCAGCGCGTAGGGGATCCAGCCCATCTGGCCCTCGCTGTAGGCGAGCTTCAGGCGCGGGAAGCGCACCAGGACGCCGGAGAAGAGGAAGTCCATCATCGACGCCATGGCGTTGTTGAAGCTCAGCGACGCCTGCACGGCCGGCGGCGCGTCCGGGGAGGCGGCGGGCATCTGCGACGACGACCCGATGTGCATGTTCACCACCGTGCCGGTGTCCTCGCAGGCGGCGAAGAACGGGTCCCAGTGGCCGCTGTGGATGCTGGGCAGGCCCAGGTGGGTGGGGATCTCGCTGAAGGTGACGGCGCGCACCCCGCGGGCGGCGTTGCGCCGGATCTCGGCGACGGCCAGGGCGACGTCCCACAGCGGGATCAGGCACAGCGGGATCAGCCGGCCGCCGCTGTCGCCGCACCACTCCTCGACCATCCAGTCGTTGTAGGCGCGCACGCAGGCGAGCGCGACCTCCTTGTCCCTGGCCTCGGCGAAGGTCTGGCCGCAGAAGCGGGGGAAGGTCGGGAAGCACAGGGAGGCCTCGACGTGGTTGAGGTCCATGTCGGCCAGCCGCGCCACCGGGTCCCAGCAGCCGCGCCGCATCTCGTCGCGGGTGATGCCCTCCAGCGTCATCTCGTCGCGGCTGAACCCGACGGCGGCGATGTTCCGCTTGTACGGGAACCGCAGGTCCTCGTAGATCCACCAGTCGGCGGGCGGCCCGTCCGGGTCCATGGTGATCCGGTACCTCCCGCCGACGTACGCCAGCTCGCCGATGCCGGTCCGCAGCGGCTGGGGGCCGGCGTCGCGGTACTTGGCCGGCAGCCAGGTGCGGAAGAGGTGCTCGGGTTCGATGACGTGGTCGTCGACGCTGACGATCCGCGGCAGATCGCCGTCCGGCACGGACTCGGCGCGCACTCCGGCTGCGGTGGCTCCCGATGTGGTCATCGCGGTCTCCCGACGGGACGCGTTATCTGATGGTCCGTCAGACAGGACCCGCAAACAAGCTAGCCCCACCACGAACCCGAGGCAAGCAACCCACGGGGGCGCACTGGGGGTGGGGGGGTTGGGGCGGGGCTCGAAGGCGGGGGCCGGTCGGCGGCCCCGAGTCGGGCCCGCGGGCGGGGGCCCGGAGCGCGACCTCCGGCGGACGAGGGCAGGCCGCCCGGGCTCCGAGGGCGGCGAAGCCACGGGAACTCGCGGACGGCGGCCCTCCCAACGGGGGTCCGGGGGGGCGGGACCATCCGGCCTCCCGAGGAACACCCCCGCCCCCCCACCCACGAGGGGGTGACGGGCGGGCGGGGAGGCCGTACGCTCCGGAGACAGCGAACTGACATGTCGTCAGATGGGATGCCAAGCCATGCCCGCTCGCCCCGTCCCGGAGGCCGCTCTCGCCGACTCGGCCACCCTCTGGCAGTTGGTGGCGCGCCGCGCCGCCCTCACCCCGGACGCCCCCATGCTGCTGGACCCGGACGGCCGCCGCCTGACCTTCGCCGGGTTCGCCGCCGCCGCGGAGCGCGCCGCCGCCGGCCTCCTCGCGCTCGGCGCCGGACCCGGCGCCCGGGTCGCCTGGCAGTTGCCCACCCGGATCGAGACCGTGGTCGCCTCGGCCGCCCTGGCCAGGCTCGGCGCCGTCCAGGTCCCGCTCATCGCGGCGCACCGGGACCGCGAGGTCGGCTTCGCGCTCGACCGGGCCGACCCCGACCTCGTCCTCACCCCGGGCCGGTGGCGCGGCTTCGACCACACCGCGATGGCCGAGCGGCTCGGCGCCCGGCGGGTCGCGGAGGCGTACGCCGCGCTGCCCGGCGCCGACCCGGCCGCCCTGCCGCCCCCGCCCCCGCCCGCGGACGGCGACGAGGTGCGCTGGATCTTCTACACCTCGGGCACCACCGCCGACCCGAAGGGCGTGCTGCACACCGACCGCTCGCTGCTCACCGCGGGCGCCTGCCTGGCCGGGGCGATCGAGGCGGGCCCGCACGACGTGGGCTCCGTGGCGTTCCCGTACGCGCACATCGGCGGCGCCGACTACCTGGTGACGATGCTGCTGCGCGGCTTCCCCGCGCTGCTGCTGGAACGGTTCGCGCTGCCCGAGGCGCTGCCCGCCTACCGCGCGCACCGCGTCACCCTCGCCGGCGGCAGCACCGCGTTCTACACCGCCTTCCTCGACCAGCAGCGCAGGCTCCCCCCGGACACCCGGCTGCTGCCCTCGCTGCGGCTGCTGGCCGGCGGCGGCGCGCCCCGGCCGCCCGGGCTGTACCACGCGGTGCGGCGCGAGCTGGGCTGCGAGCTGGCCCACGGCTACGGCATGACCGAGGCCCCGATGATCACCATGGGCTCGCCGCGGGACACCGAGGAGCAGCTCGCCCACACCGAGGGCCGCCCGCCGGAGTCAATGGAGATCCGGGTGGCGGCGCCGGACGGACGGCCCGCCGCGCCGGGCGAGGACGGCGAGATCCTGCTGCGCGGCCCCGCGGTGTGCCGCGGCTACACCGACCCCGAGCTGACCCGCGCCGCGTTCGACGCCGAGGGGTTCCTGCGCACCGGGGACGTCGGGCACCTGCGCGCCGACGGGCACCTGGTGCTCACCGGGCGGCTGAAGGACATCATCATCCGCAAGGGCGAGAACGTCTCCGCGCGCGAGGTGGAGGAGCTGCTGCACCGGCACCCCGCGGTGCGGGACGTGGCCGTGATCGGCCTGCCGGACCCGGTGCGCGGCGAGCGCGTCTGCGCCGTGGTGGAGCCGGCCGAAGGGGCGGCCCCGCCGACCCTGGCCGCGCTGGCGGAGTTCCTGCGCGCCGCGGGGCTGATGCCGCAGAAAATCCCGGAGCAACTGGAGCTGGTGGACCGGCTGCCCCGCAACGCCACCCTGGGCAAGGTCGTCAAGCAGGCCCTGCGGGAGCGGTTCTCCGGCCGTCCCCGGCCGTGACCGCGGGCGGGCTCAGGCCGGCAGCCGCAGCGGCTCGGCGTCGTCGTCCACCGCGCTGTCCAGCTCCGGGTAGATGTCGAACAGGGTCCGCACCCCCAGGGCCGCGAACACCCGGTTGACGTGCGCGCCCTCCTGCGGCATCACCAGGCGCAGCCCGCCGTTGCAGGACCGCAGCAGCCGCCGCGAGGCGATCAGCACGTTGATGCCGCTGGAGTCGCAGAACGTCAGCCCGCTCAGGTCGAGCACGACCCGCCGTTCCCCGTCGGCCACCGCCGAGTGCACACGCCGCCGGACCGCGGGGGAGGACACCAGGTCCAGCTCGCCCTCGACCCGCAGGACCGTCCACCCTCGCCGCTCGCCATTCGTCACCTTAAGCGCCACGCGGTCGCTTTCCCTTCTTCATGGCTCTCCACGGCGGCTACCGCCCGAGTACCCGGCGCGCCCCTCGCGCAACCCCCGCTCCGGACGAGTGGAAGCGACCTTACGCTCTGCGCGCCCCGGGTGACAGGGCGCACCCCCCTCAACCGCTCCCCGCGCCGGTCGCGTTCGGCCGGGAAGATCGCCCCAACCATGCGAACCCGGACACCCCTCCTCGGACAAAAGCGTATACAAGGCGTGAAACCGCGGCCTTCTCCCAGTTCCTCCCCCGGGGTTCCGGCAAAGGAGCGCACGCCGTCGCCCAACGCCGATACATTCGAGCAAGCCGCACACACGCCAACCGACGGGCACGGCCCGCTCGAGCAGGAGGACCAGCAGACCGGGAACGGTGGCATCCATGGCAAGCCCAGCACCGCTTCAATGGGACCGGCAGATGCAGCAGCGCCTCGCCCGCGGCGAGGAGTCGGCGCTCGGTGAGCTGTACGACCGTTTCGCCTCGCTGGTGCACCACCTGGCCAACAGAATCACCGACGACCCCGAGGCCGCGGAGCGGATCACCGCCGAGGTCTTCGCCCTCATCTGGGAGAACCCGGGCGCCTACGACCCCGGGCAGGGCTCGATGCGCTCCTGGGTGGCCTCCCTCACCCACCGGCAGGCCGTCCACCGGCTGCGGCAGTCCGCGTACGCCTCCGGCGGCGGGCCGGACGAGGTCGAGGCCGAGGTGCGCGCCGCCTCCGCCGCGGCCCGCGCCGACTACATCGTCTCCGCCATGCCCCGGCCGCTGCGCCGCGCCCTGGAGCTGACCTACCACCGGGAGCGCGACTACCGGCAGACCGCGCGGGAGCTCGGCGTCTCCCCGGCCGAGGCCAGGCGCAGGCTGCGGCTCGGTCTGCAACTGCTGTCCACCGCGGCGGAGCCCATGGAGGAACGGCCGTGAGTCCCCGTCCCCTGCCCCTCCCGGAGAACCCGCCCGCCCGGACGGCGGACGGTCGGCCTCCGGCCGGGACGCCCCCGGACGAGGCGCCCGCGGACGGCAGACGCCGGGAGCGGGCCCCGCGCCCGCCCGCGGACGACGCCGCCGAGCCGCTGCCGCCCGACGACCACGGCGCGCTGCGCTCCCTGCTCGGCGCGTGGGCGCTGCACGCCTGCCCGCCCGCCGAGCACGCCGCGGTGGAGCGGCACCTCGCGGGCTGCCCGTCCTGCCGCGCCGAGGGCGCGCGGCTGCGCGAGGCCGTGCGCTGGCTCACCCCCGCCGACCCGCTCGACCTGGACCCGCTGCTGCGCGCCCGGGTGCTCGACGGCTGCCTCGGCCGCCGCCCGGCCCGGGTGCCCGTCCCCGACTGGGTGGCGCCCTACACCGCCGAGACCGCCAGGCTGGACGCGCTGCTGGCCTCGCTGAACTCCGGCGAGTGGGACACCGTCGTGCACCTGGTGTGGACCGGCGGCTCCCGGGCCTTCACCGTCGCGGGCGTCCTCGGCCACCTCACCGCCGTGGACGGCCTGGTCTGCCCGGCGCTCGGCCTGGACGACCCGCTGGGCCCGGGCGCGCCGCTCGACCCGCTGGAGCGCACCGAGGTGTTCGAGCGGCTGCACTGCTCCCGCGGCCCCGGCGAGCTGCGGGCGCTGTGGCGGGCGCAGACCCACGCGGTGGTGCGCCACGCCGCGTTCGCCGGCGACGACGCCGGGCGGCGGGAGGTCGACTACGGCGGCCCCGCGCTCACCGTCCCCGACTCGTTCCTCGACCGGGCCTTCGAGTGCTGGATGCACGCCGACGACATAGCCCGGGCCGTGGACTACCCGTACGACCCGCCCGCTCCCGAGCACCTGGGCGCGATGATCCGCATGGCCGCCCGGCAGCTCCCGCACGCCGTCGCCGGCCGCCGCAGGCAGGGCCTCGCCAACTCCAGGGCCCGCCTGGTGGAGGCGGGCACCCCGGGGCGCTGCGTGCTGCTGGAGATCGAGGGCCCGGGCGGCGGGGAGTTCCCCGTCGCGCTGGACTCGCCCGCGGCCGTGCCGGTGCGGGAGCGCAGCGTGGCCTGCATCGCGCTGGACGGCATCGAGTTCTGCCACCTCACCGCGGGCCGCCGCGACCCGGAGGGCATCGCCGCGGGCGTCGAGGGCGACCCGGACGCGGTCCGCGACGTGCTGTACGCGGCGGCTTCGCTGTCGAGGCTATGACGGGCCCCTGGTGACGGCCCTCCCACGACGGCCTCCCGCGACGGCCCTCGTGTGCAGGCGCTCAGGCGAAGACCACGGTACGGGTGCCGTTCAGCAGCACCCGGTGCTCGCTGTGCCACTTCACGGCGCGGGCCAGGGCCTGGCACTCCACGTCACGGCCGACCGCGACGAGCTGGTCGGGGGTGGCCCAGTGCCCGACCCGCTCGACCTCCTGCTCGATGATCGGGCCCTCGTCGAGGTCCGCCGTCACATAGTGCGCGGTGGCGCCGATCAGCTTGACGCCGCGGGCGTGCGCCTGGTGGTAGGGCTTGGCGCCCTTGAAGCTCGGCAGGAACGAGTGGTGGATGTTGATGATCCGGCCCGCCAGCGCCCGGCACAGCCCGTCGGAGAGGACCTGCATGTAGCGGGCCAGCACGACCAGCTCCACGCCCTCGTTCTCGACGATCTTCAGCAGCTCCGCCTCGGCCTCGGCCTTGTTGTCCTTGGTCACCGGGAGGTGGTGGAACGGCACCCCGTGGGAGGCGGCGAGCTCGCGGAAGTCGGTGTGGTTGGAGACGACGGCGGCGACCTCCACGGGCAGGGCGCCGATGCTGGTGCGGAACAGCAGGTCGTTCAGGCAGTGCCCGAACCTGCTGACCATGAGCAGCACCCGCATCTTGCGGTTCGCGTCGTGCAACTGCCAGTCCATCCGGAAGGACTCGGCGACGGCGGTGAAGCTGGCCCGCAGCTTCTCCAGCGTGACGTGCGGCTCCGCGGAGAAGTGCACCCGCATGAAGAACAGCTCCGAGTCCCGGTCCTTGAACTGCTGGCTGTCCTCGATGTTGCAGCCGGTCATGAACAGGTAGCTGGACACGGCGTGCACGATGCCCTGCCGGTCCGGGCAGGCCAGGGTGAGCACGAACTGCTGCTCGGGCTGCGACGACTCGCTCACGGACAATTCCTCTCGCTCCGGATGGACCGCTCTCCAGCGTCCCATACCGGCGCGACGGGTTCCGCCGCCTTCCACAGGGTGGTCGCCGCCCCTCCGGGGGACGCCCCCGGCGCCCGGAGGGGCGGGCTCAGCGGGCGCCGGTGAGGATCCGCAGCACGTCCAGCGACTTCGGCGGCGCGGCCGGGTCCTCCCCGTCGGCGGCGGCCATGCGGACGTGGGCGTCCCGGGCCGCCCGCACGGCCTCGGGCCAGTCGGGGTGGTCCAGGTACGCCTGGGCGGGCGCGTCGGCGCCGACCTGGTGGAGGATGCGCAGCACCCGCAGCACGGCGACGTCCACCAGCGCGGCCTCCTCGGCGTCGCGGAAGATCGTCCCCACGTACTTGTCCGCCGACCAACTGTCCAGCCAGGTGTCCTCCACCAGCCGGTACACGGCGTCGGTCACGTCCCCGTACCCCGGCTGCCCCGCCAACCAGCACTCACGCTGGAAGGCCGGGTCACCGAGCATGTGCAGGGCGGATCGGACGTTGGCGCGCCAGCGCCACCAGGGCATGTCCTTCAGCGGCATACCGGTCATGGTGGAGGAGCGGGCGGCCCGCCGTGAAGAGTTCTCGGAAGCTCGCACGGTGATCGATCGTACGTTCCCATCATCACCCACATGCAATTCACCCTGGTGACGCACACCGTTTCCGCCGCTTCACTCCGATGTCAGACATGTGGAGAAGCGTGGGACACGTGAACCCCCGTGGACCCCAAGTGCCAGCAGGGACCGGCGGCCCCCAGGGGACCGCCGTACCGCCCGCCGTGCGCCGCGGCCCCGGCACGCGCCGGGCACTCGCCGCCGTGGCGCTGTCCGGCGCGCTGCTCGCGACCACCGCCTGCGGCCAACTGCCGGGCGGAGGCGGCGGGCCCGAACCACCCATCGTGGTCATGACCTGGGCGCCGGAGGGCACCAGGGCCACCAACATGCCGGGCATGCCCGCCGTCGCCCAGGTGTACGCCAAGGCGCTCAACGCCCGCGGCGGCATCGACGGCCGCGAGCTGAAGGTCCTCACCTGCAACGAGGGCAACGACTCCCAGCGCGCCGCCGCCTGCGTCCGCGAGGCCATCGACGCGGACGTGGCCGCCGTCGTCGGCTCCTACAGCCGGCACGGCAGGTCGTTCATGCCCGCCCTGGAGACCGCGGGCATCCCCTACATAGGCGGCTACGGCATCGCCCCCGCCGAGTTCACCAGCCCCCTGTCCTACCCCGTCAACGGCGGCACCCCGGCGCTGCTCGCGGGCAACGGCAGCCAGCTCGCCGCGTCCGGCTGCGACCACGTGTCGCTGGTGCGGCCCGACGACTCCAACGGCGACCTGATGCCGCTGTTCCTCGGCGCCGCGCTCGGCTCGGCGAAGATGAAGGCCCCCACCGACATCCGCGCCCGGGACGACGGCAGCGACTACGGCGCCGAGGCGGCCAGGGCGGTCGGCGACGACCGCCCCGGCGACTGCGTGACCGCCGTGCTCGGCGAGCGCACCGACGCGTTCCTCGACTCCTACCGCCGGGTGGAGAAGGAGAACACCGAGCTGTCGTCGGTGCTCGGCAGCGTCCGGCAGTCCCTGGTGGACTCCACCGGCGGCGCCTCGGGCCCGCTGGAGGGCGTCCACGTCACCGGCTGGTACCCGCCGGAGAACGACCGCAGATGGGACGCGATGCGCGAGGCCGTGCGCCGGTACGCCTTCGACGACCAGCGGATCACCACCGCGGACCCGGGCGAGCAGACCACCTGGATCGCCTACACCGTCTTCGAGGCGGTGGCCCGCTCGCTGGACGGCGAGCGGGTGGACGCGGACGGCGTGCGGCGCGCCCTCGACCGCGGCAAGGGCTTCTCCACCGGCGGCCTGACCCCGCGGCTGAGCTGGCGCTACGAGGACATGCTGCCGCTGCTGGACCACAGCAGGATCGTCAACACCTCGGTGACCCACCAGGTGGTCAGGAACGGCCAGTTGGTCGCGGAGCGCAAGGGTCTGGTGGACGTGCGCAGGTACCTGGAGATCGACGTGGGCGACACGCCGATCTCCGGCTGAGCGGAACGGCGGCGGCTCAGGCTCCGGCCCCGACCCTGTCCGCGGCCCCGTCCGCGGTCCCGGCTGTGTTCCCGGCTGCGTTTCCGGCCGGGACCCGGAGCCGGGGCCCGGCGGTCAGAGCTGGTGGTCCTGGCGCTCGGTGAGGCCGTGCTCCCTGGCGATGGCGTTCCACAGGCGCGCGGCCTTCTTCTTCGCGTCGGTCGCCTTCACGCTCGCCCGGTCCCCGGCGTGCCGCTCCTCGGTGACCTTGGCCTGGCCCTTCTTGCAGCCGCCCTTGCCCTTCACCTTCCGCGCCCAGTCCGCGTAGTGCTCGTCGGCGGAGGCGGAGGACTTCCACGCCTCGTTCAGCGCGGCCGTGAGCTGCCGGTGCTTGGGCAGCTTGTCCACGGAGATCTCGGCGAGCCGGTCCACCAGGCCGTTGCGCTGCTCGGCGGCGGCCTCCAGGGACCGCGCGGCGCCGTCGAGGTTGTCGCAGCCGCGGATCTGGTTCACCGCGGTGATCACCGAGGAGCGGCTGCTGCCGCTGTCCGCGAGCAGCGCGTCCAGCTCCTGCGCCTGCGCCTTGACCGGGTCGGTGGACGGGGGCGCCGAGGCCCCGGTGGAGGAGCTGGCGTCGCCGCCCGCGACGGGGGGGCCGCCGCCCTGCTCGTCACCGCTCAGCGCGGCGGCGGCGCCCAGGCCCGCCGCGGCGCAGACCGCCACGACCAGGCCGACCAGCACCGGGGCGGGCACACGGCGGCGGCCGCCCGAGGAGGACGCCGAGCGGCGGCTCCCCGCCCTGGGGGCGGGGGCGGGCTGCGGCTGGGCGTGGCCGTGCGCCGGGGGCTGGGTGGCGTAGGGCGGCGGGGCCGCGTGGTGGCCGGGGGCGGGCTGCGGCGGCGGGGCGTGGTGGGCCGCGGGGGCCTGGTGCGGCGGGGGCGCGGCGTGCTGCGGCGGTGCGGCGTGCTGCGGCGGTGTGTGCGGCGGCTGAGGGTGGTGGGGCTGGTGGGTGGGAGGCGCCTGGTGGGGCTGCTGCGGCGCGTGCTGCGGAGGCGCCGGGTGGTGGGGCGCGGCCTGGTGCGGCTGCTGCGGGGCCTGGTGCGGTGGGGCCGGGTGCGGCGGCTGGTGCGGCGCCTGGTGGGGCGCCGCCGCCGGGTCGCCCGTCACCGGCGGCAGCACCCGCGTCTCCGCGCCGCCGTCCCCCTCCGGAGCGGCGGGGTCCGGGGTGACGTAGGACGGCTGCTCCCCGTACGCCCCCGCCGGCAGGCCCGGGCGGATGGTGAACGGCGGCGGGCCGCCCGCGGCGTCGGCCTCCCCGCCCGCCCTGGCCGCCCCGCGCTGCCCTCCGGCGCGGTGCGACCTGGCGGGTCTCGCGTGCGACCGCGGCTGGTGCGGGGCCTGCGCGGAGTCGGGCTGCGCGGGCGGCGGCACCGGCTGGTCCTGCGCCGGCACCTGCGGCAGCGGCCGGGTCTCGTCCGCGGCCTGCGGCGCCGGGTGCGCGGGCGGCGCGGCGTGTGCGGGCGGCGTCGGCGGGGCCGGCTGAACGGGCGGCATGGGCTCGCCCGGGTAGATGATCTGGGTCTCCGCCTCCGGCGCCCCGGGGCCGGCCCACGGCGCCTGACCCGGCGGCACCGGCGGCACCGGCGGCGGGTAGCCGTAACCGTGCTGCTGGGGGGGCTGCTGGGGGGGCTGCTGCGGGGCCTGCTGCGGCGGCTCGGGACGGAACAGGTCGTCCGGTGTCAGCTCGTCAGGGTTCGCACGGCGGTGCCCCCCGGCGCCTCCCGCCCAGTCTCCCCGTCCGCTGTTCGTCACCGGAACTCCCGCTGTGGTATGTGGCCGTCGATCGACGGGCCACGCTACCGGTTCGGGTCCGTGCTCGACCACGCGTGCGCCCGCGCCTGCGGAGCGTACGGGGCGCGCGAGTGACGAATCATCCGGCTAATCCAGGGGAAGTCCGCTATGCCACGTGATGGCCCTCACAAACGCCGCGCGGACGCCAACCTCCCACCGCCCGGCCGCGTTTCGGCCGCCGGGCACGGCGCGGAGGCCCCCCGTGCCCCCGTTGTCCCGCACCGCCCGGCGCCGGCGCGACCGGCGTCCGTCAGGCCGCCAGCTCCTCCTCCACCAGCCGCGCGCTGAAGTCCCGCACCACCGGCTCCTCCCGGAACGGCTCCAGGCGCCGCCGGAAGTCGTCCAGGTACTCCGCGCCCCGGTTCGACCGCAGCCCGGCCAGCAGTTGCACCGCCTGGTCCGCGGTGTCGCAGGCGTGCTCCACCTCGCGCTGCTGCACCCGCGCGGTGGCCAGCAGCAGCAGGTCCACCGCGCGCCTGCGCACCCGCTTCTCCGGGTGCCCGGCCAGCGCCTCCTCGGCGTACCGCTGCGCGGGGCCGGGCTGGTCCAGGTCGCGGTGGCAGTGCGCCAGCTCGTCGGCGAGGTAGGCGTGGTCGAAGTGCCTGATCCACTCCGGGTCGTCGTCCGGCCTGCTGCGCTCCATCGCGTCCATGGCCCGGCTCGCGGTGAGCTGGCAGGCCCTGGCGTCACCCATCTGGGCGTGGCCGCGGGCCTCGGCGGCGTGGAACATCGCCTGCGCCGTCGGGGTGACCTGGCCGCGCGAGCCCTCCTGCGCGGCGCGGGCGAGCTGCGCGATCTCCCGCGGGTTGCCGAGCTGGGCCGCGAGGTGGCTCATCCCGGCCGCGAGCACATAGCCGCCGTACGCCCGGTCACCGGCCGCCTGGGACAGCCGCAGCGCCTGGATGTAGTAGCGCTGCGCCAGACCGGGCTGGCCGGTGTCCACCGCCATGTAGCCGGCGAGCTCCGTCAGCCGCGCGACGGCCGCGAACAACTGCCGCCCCGTGGCCTCGGTGTACGAACCCCCGAGCAGCCCCGACACCACGCTGTTGAGGTAGTGGACGAGGACGGGCCTGATGTGGCCGCTGCCGAAGCGGTGGTCGAGGTCCACCAGCGCCTGCGTGGTCGCCCGCACGGCGGCCACGTCAGCGCGGCCCACCCGGGGCCCCGCGGTGCGCCCGACCTGCGGGTCGGGCCCGGTGATCAGCCAGTCCCTGCTCGGCTCGACCAGGGCCGAGGCGGCCACCGAGGAGCCGGTCAGGAAGTCGCGCCGGCCCACGTCGCTGCGCCACAGCTCGCACGCCTGCTCGACCGCCCCGACGACCGTGGGCGCGAACTGGAGGCCCACGCCGGAGGCGAGGTTCTTGCCGTCGGCCATGCCGATCTCGTCGAGGGTGACGGCCCGGCCGAGCTTGCGCCCCAGCGCCTCGGCGATTATCGCCGGGGCCCGGCCGCGCGGCTGCTGCCCGCGCAGCCAACGAGCGACGGACGTCTTGTCGTACCGCAGGTCGAGGCCGTGCTCCGCCCCGCACATGTTGACCCTGCGGGCCAGACCGGCGTTCGAGCAGCCGGCCTCCTGGATCAGTGCCTGTAGCCGTTCGTTCGGCTGGCGGGCTACCAGTGGTCTGGCGGCCATGGCCCCTCCTTCGTGTGTAGGGCCCTGAGCTGTCTTCCGCTGTGTCGAGTGGTGGTGCTCTGTTGTGTTCGGTTGTCCCCCGCGGCCGCCCGGGCTGCGGCGCCGGGCGCGGCCCGCCGTCCGCGGACCGAGCCGCCCGGGTGCGCCCCGGCCTTCGGCGGGGAGGCTCCGGCGAACATCCTGCCCAGGCGTTTCCGAGCGAATTCCCACATTTCCGGGGATTTCGCGGTTCGCCCCCTCGAACACATCATCACCGGCCTACCCGCAACCGGGCTCCCTTCTTCCTCTGCGCCCCCAGCGGTGCACCCATGCGCCCCCGCATGCGCGCGCGGAGGTGCCCGGAAAGGCCCGTAACCCTTGTCCCGCAAGGGAGTTGAGTAGGCGTGGACGAGACCATGGGAGCCCCGCCGCAGGCCGGTCCGCTGGTCGCGGCGGCGGTGGGATACGCGCAGGAGAGGCACTGGGACGTGTGCCCGGGGACCTGGCTCGTGGCGGACGGGGGCGGGTGGCGCTGCTCGTGCGGCGCCCCGGAGTGCGCGCGCCCCGGGGCCCACCCCGCGCACGCCGACTGGCCCGCCCAGGCGACGGGCAGCCCGGCGGCGGTGCGCCGGATGTGGTCGCGGTGGCCGAGCGCCTCGGTCCTGCTGCCCACCGGGCGGACGTTCGACGTGATCGACGTGCCGGAGCAGGCCGGATGCCTGGCGCTGGCCCGGATGGAGCGGCGGCAGGTGCGGCTCGGCCCGGTGGCCTGCTCACCGGAGCGGCGGTTGCAGTTCTTCGTCCTGCTCGGCGCCGCCGCGCGCGTGCCGAAGCTGATACGCCGCCTCGGCTGGGTCCCGGAGGCGCTGGACATGGTCTGCCGGGGCCAGGGCGACTACGTGCTGGCCCCGCCCTCCCGCACGGCCGCCTCGGGCCCGGCCCTGTGGGCCAGGCCCCCGTCCGCGGCGAACCGCTGGCTGCCGGAGGCGGAGGAGCTGGTCAGTGCCCTGGCGTACGCGTGCAGCCGGGACAGTGCGGCGGCCCGCTCCCGCTGAGGCGGCGGGCCCGCCCGGCCGAGGCGCGCGAGGCTCCGCGCGCCGGGGCGCGGACGCCCGGGCGCTACTCCTGGCCGCCGAGCGCCGGCTCCCCCGCGGCCAGCTTCCCGTCCTCCAGGTCCCACAGGTACGGCTCGACGACCTGCCGCCACCCGTCCGGGTTGTCCCAGTGCACCAGGTGCCCCGCGTCCTGCACCTCCGCGTACCGCCCCGCGGCCAGGACGCGCACCATCTCGTGCGCCTCGGCCCGGCCGAGCATCCCGTCGGTGCCGCGCACCACGAGCGACGGGCAGTGCACCCGCGCCAGCTCGTCCCAGTGCGCCTCGTAGGCGTACGCCTCGCGGGTGCGCAGCATGTGGTCGACGGAGAACCCGGGCCGCCAGCCGTCGTCGTGCTCCTCCATCAGCTCGGTGAAGTACTCCCCCCGGGCCGACCGCACGCCCTCCAGCTCCGGGCCGTGCTCGGCGAACCAGCCGCGCACCGCGGCGAGCGAGTCGAACGGCAGCGGCCAGCTCGCGAACCACTCCCGCCACTCGCGCTGGCTGCCCTCGCCGAGCGCGGAGGCCCGCATGTCGCAGCAGACCACCGCCCGCACCAGGTCGGGGCGGCGGGCGGCGAGCTGCCAGGCGGTGAGCGCGCCCATCGAGTGGCCGATGAGCACCACGGGCGCCAGGCCCAGTTGTTCGACGGCCGCCTCGGCGTCGGCGAGGTAGGCGGCCCGGTCGTAGGGGCCCGCCGGCTTGTCGCTGCGGCCGTGGCCGCGCTGGTCCAGCGCCACGGTCCGGAAGCGGGGAACCAGCCAGGGGACGGTGTTGCGCGCCCAGGTGGCGCCCCGGCCCATCAGGCCGTGGAGCAGCAGCACGGCGGGCCTTCCGTCCTCCTCGTCCTCGCCCGGGCCGCAGAACTCCCAGGCGGCGAGCCTGACGCCGTCGGCACCGGTGACGTCGATCCGTCGAGCCATGTGTCGCACCCCCATCGTCGTCGTGCCGGGCGTCGCCCCGCCCGGTGCCGGCGAGGACCCTCCTCGCCCGCGCCGGGCCGGCGGTGGCTTCCCACGCCTGGCGCTGGTCGGTTCGCTTCAGGCGCCACCCACGTTATCGAACATCCATTCGCACACAACGTCGTGACGCGCAATACCGCTCGTTCGAGTGACGGCACCCAACGTGTCGGGGGCCGCCGCGGAGGGGAGTCTTTCAACGGGGAGGGGGTCCGGACGGGGAAGCCGGACCGCGGGAAAAGGGGAAACCCGGAAAGCTCGGGGTTCCGGGTTTCACCAGGGGGGCAGAGGGCGGAGCGGCCCGGGCGCGGTGCAGCGCCCAGGGTCCTCCGCCCTCCCGGCCGTGCGGGCCCTCCCGGCCGTCCGCCGCGGTGCCGGGCACGGGCGCGGCTAAGCCGTACGGCGTACCGGGCACCGCTGCCTCCGGCGGCCGGCTCAGCGCTTGGCCACGAAGACGTGCGAGGCCACCTCGGAGTTCAGCTCCGCGGCCTCGCCCCCGCTGCCCACCAGCACGCCGCCGGGCGACTCGGTGACGCTCACCACCGCCCCGGGCTGCACCCCGGCCCGGCGCAGCGTGTACATGAGCTGAGCGTCCGTCTGGATGGGCTCGCCGATGCGGCGGACCACCGCGCTCTTGCCCTCCGCGCCGGGCGCCAGCTCGTGGAGGCTGACCAGGTCGTCGTCCAGGAACGGCTCGGCCTCGCCCTTCTCGCCCAGCTCCTCGAGGCCCGGGATCGGGTTGCCGTACGGGGACTCCGTGGGGTGGCGCAGCAGCTCGAGCACCCGGCGCTCCACGGCCTCGCTCATCACGTGCTCCCACCGGCACGCCTCGGCGTGCACCTGCTCCCACTCCAGGCCGATCACGTCCACCAGCAGGCACTCGGCGAGGCGGTGCTTGCGCATCACCCGGGTGGCCAGCCGGCGGCCCTCCTCGGTGAGCTCCAGGTGCCGGTCGCCGGCCACCGTCAGCAGGCCGTCCCGCTCCATGCGGGCCACCGTCTGGCTGACGGTTGGACCGCTCTGGTCGAGGCGCTCGGCGATGCGGGCGCGCATGGGGACCACACCCTCCTCCTCCAGCTCCAGGATGGTGCGGAGATACATCTCGGTGGTGTCGATCAGTCCGGACATGCGCGCCCCTCGGGTGGTGATGGTCCTTGCCCAATTCTGACTCATGCCACGGGCATCCGAGGGTCCCGGAAGCCGTATTGACAGGCCGCCGACCGGGCCGACACCGTGAGCGACCATGACCGAGGAGCTGTCCGGCCGGTACTTCGACACGGCCATCGCCCTGCTGGAGCGGGTCAGGGACGAGGAGGGGGCGAACGTCGCCGCCGCGGGCGAGTTGATCGCCGACACCGTCGAGCGCGGCGGGCGCCTGTTCGCCTACGGCGCCGGGCACTCCTGCCTGCCCGCGCAGGACGTGGTCTACCGGGCCGGCGGGCTGGCCCTGATGAACCTGCTCACCGTGCCGGGCGCCGCCGGCGTGGAGGCGCCCGCGCCGCTCGGCAGCGCCCTGGAGCGGGTGGCGGGGCTCGCCGCCACGGTGCTGGACAACAGCCCGGTGCGGGCCGGTGACCTGCTCGTCGTGGTCTCGCTCTCCGGCCGCAACCCGCTGCCGGTGGAGCTCGCGGTCAGCGCCCGCGCGCTCGGGCTCACCGTCGTCGGCGTGACCTCGCTCGCGTACCCGCGCGAGACCGCCTCGCGGGACCGGTCGGGCACCTTCCTGAAGGACCACTGCCACGTGGTCGTGGACAGCAAGATCGCGGTCGGGGACGCGGAGCTGACGGCGGACGGCGTGCCCGTGCGGTTCGCCTCCGCCTCCACCGTGGTGGCCAGCGCCGTCATGCAGGCGGTGGTGGCCTGCGGCGTGGCCGCGCTGGCCCGGCGCGGGATCACCCCGCCGCTGCTGCGGTCGGGCAACGTCGAGGGCGGCCACGACTGGAACGCCGCGGTGATGCGGGAGCACGCCGACCGGATCTTCTGGCGGCGCTGAGCGGCGGCGGGCGGCGGCGGGGCGGGCGCGGGGCCGCGCGGGACGGCGGCGCCCGCCGGTCACCCGCCGGTCCGCGCCAGGTCCACCGCCGCCGCCACCCGCAGCGCCACGTCCTCGGCGTACGCGGTGTCCGCCCGGTCGAACGGGTGGCGGGAGGCGCCGCGCAGGAACGTCACCACCCCGATCGTGCGGCCCCGGCTGCGCAGCACCGTGCACAGGGCGTGCACGGTGCCCTCGGGCCAGCGCCGCGCCCGCGCCCAGGCCGCCTGCCGCCCGGCGTCCGCCGAGGCGGGCCGCCCCGCCGTGGCCCGCACCGGCCCGCGCCGCTGCACCGCCTGGCGCACCGGGTGCCACTCGGAGTACCGCACCGGAAGCCCGGCGGGCTCCTCAGGCACGTCGGACCCCACCGCCCCGGGCGGCGTCGCGGCCACCCGCAGCAGGCGCTCGCCGTCGAGCACGTCCACCAGGGCGTGGTCGGCGAACCCCGCGAGGGCGAACTCCAACTGGACGGCCGCCGCCTCCAGCGCGTCCTCGCACTCGGCCGCGGCCTGCGCCGCCCGGCGCAGTTGCCCCGCCCGGAACCTGGCCCGCGCCGCCTCCCGCTCGGCCCGCCGCTCCTCGGTGACGTCCGCGAACAGCCAGGCCACGCCGAGCGGCACCGGCTCCAGGCCGAGCGGCGACCCGAGCCGCAGGAACGAGCCGCGCCAGCAGCGGCGCCCGCACCCCTCCCCGTCCTCCTCGGCCTCCGCGGCGCGCGTGCGCCCCGGCGCCGGGCCCGGGGCGGGGGCCGCGACGTCCCCCGCGGCCGGCTCCACCCACAGCTCCACCGGGGAGCGCGGCACGCCCTCGGCGAGCACATGGCCCGCCGCGCCCTCCACGTCCTCCAGGCCCGCCCGCAGCAGCTCCCCCAGCGGGCGGCCGAGCGCGTCCTCCTGCCCGGTGCCCAGCAGCCGGGCCGCGGTGTCGTTGAGGACCGCGGGCCGCAGGTCGGCGTCCAGCACGAGCACCCCCCAGGGGGCGTCGTCGAACAGGGCTTCGGCGAGCGCGAGGGAGCGCTCCAGCTCCACCTGGGCGTACGCCTCGGAGAAGGCGCAGTACACCCCGGGCGGCCGCCCGCCGGGCGCGGGCACGGCCGCGGTCTGGCCGCGCAGCAGCACCCGCCGCCCGTCCTTGGTGCGGAGGGGGAACTCCAGCACGTGCCGCTCCCCGTCCTCCGCCGCCGCGAGGAGCAGCGCGCCCACCTCCTCCGCGTCGGCCTCCCGCGCCGCCCACCCGGCGAACCCGGGCCGCCCCACCGCCTCCTCGGCCGGCCATCCGAGGATGCGCTCGGCCTCCTGGTTCCAGTGGGTGACGGTGCCGTCCGCGGCCAGCGCGCACAGGCCCACGTCCATGCCGTCGAGGAGCGCGGTCAGCAGCGCGGTGTCCCCGGACGGGACGGGGGCGGGCTGCTGCGTCCCGCGGGGAAGGTCGTGACGGGAAGCACTCACGGGGCACCCCCTGTGTGCGACATCGGTTCGACACGAGCGGCTGCGCCCGGCCATTCAACTCGGCTGTGACCGGGAGCACACGGGGTTCGGCGAAATCGGCCCCTCGATGGGTGTCCGCCGGTCGCCCGGATTAATTCTCTTGCCCCCGGGCGGGGCGCCTGCTTACCGTTGGCGCACACGAGAAGGGAGGTGGTCCGGAGAATGAGTGATTATCGGACGCGTGAGGTGGCTGCCAGCTAGCCGCCCCGTCGCCCTGCGCGCGGTGCGCGGCGGGCGAATCCCAAGCAGCCACCCGACCCGCGGGCTCGCCGGCACGTCCGTCCGGCGCCTGGCGCCTCACGGCCCCAGGAGCAGCCCGCGGGTCGCTGCGTTCCCGCCGGGGTTTTCCCGGCGGGGCGCGCCTCGCGGCCGGGCACCGCGGACACACCCGGGCCCGCTCCGGCCCGCGGCCCGCCCTCCGGCCCGCGGCCGACCGCCGCGCCGGCCCGCCGCACCCGCCGCGGACCGGTCCCGCCGTCAGGGGCTCAGCCGCTCCACCGTCCAGCCGGACGGGGACGCGGGGTCGCGGCGGTAGCGCAGGCGATCGTGCAGGCGGTTCTCGCGGCCCTGCCAGAACTCCACCTCCACCGGGGCCACCCGGAAGCCGCCCCAGAACGGGGGCACCGGGACCTGCGCGCCCGGCGGGTACCGCTCGGCCACGGCGGCGTAGCGGGCCTCCAGCTCCTCCCGGGAGGCGATCACGCTGGACTGGTGGCTGGCCCAGGCGCCGAGCTGGGAGCCGTGCGGCCGGCTGCGGAAGTACCGGGCCGACTCCTCCTCGCCCGTGCGCGTCACCTCCCCGGCCACCACCACCTGCCGGGCGATCGGGTGCCACGGGAACAGCAGGGACGCCCGGGGGTTGGCGGCCAGGTCGGCGGCCTTGCGGGAGCCGTAGTTGGTGTAGAAGACGAAACCGCGCTGGTCGTAGCCCTTGAGCAGCACGGTCCGCGAGCTGGGGCGGCCCTCGCCGTCGGCGGTGGACACCACCACCGCGTTGGGCTCCGTCATCCCGCTGGCGGCCGCCTCGGCAAACCAGTGTTCGAATTGGGTCATGGGGTCGTCGGCGAGCTCGGCCTCGGAAAGCCCCTTGCTGCGGTAGTGCCGGCGCATGACGGCCGGATCGGGGTACTCCACGGGGCACATCCTGCAACAGCGGTCACCGGAGGCGCACAGTCTCCCCCATGTGACGCGAGGCGCCTATGAGGGAGTCCCGCCAAAATGCCAGCTCGGACTCTGTGACATCTTGACATCAAGAGATAGTGTGTCTTCTCGCCGCCGGCCCGGGTGACCAGCACCCCGACGGGGCATGACGGGGATACCGCGGTCGGCGCGGCCGGCCCGCCCACAAGGCACCTGTCCACTGTCCACCACATCCAAGGAGCCGCCTGATGTCCGACTTCGTTCCCGGACTCGAGGGAGTCGTCGCGTTCGAAACGGAGATCGCCGAACCCGACAAGGAAGGCGGAGCCCTCCGTTACCGAGGTGTGGACATCGAGGACCTGGTGGGCCACGTCTCCTTCGGGAACGTGTGGGGCCTGCTGGTGGACGGCAGGTTCAACCCCGGGCTGCCGCCCGCCGAGCCCTTCCCGATCCCCATCCACTCCGGTGACATCCGGGTGGACGTGCAGAGCGCGCTGGCGATGCTCGCCCCGGTGTGGGGCCTGAAACCGCTGCTCGACATCGACGACGCGCAGGCCCGCGAGGACCTCGCCCGCGCTGCCGTCATGGCGCTGAGCTACGTCGCGCAGTCGGCGCGCGGCCTGGACAAGCCGATGGTGCCGCAGCGCGAGATCGACAAGGCGCAGAGCATCGTCGAGCGGTTCATGATCCGCTGGCGGGGCGAGCCCGACCCCCGCCACGTCAAGGCCGTGGACGCCTACTGGACCTCGGCGGCCGAGCACGGCATGAACGCCTCCACCTTCACCGCCCGCGTCATCGCCTCCACCGGGGCGGACGTGGCCGCGGCCCTGTCCGGCGCGGTCGGCGCGATGTCCGGGCCGCTGCACGGCGGGGCGCCGTCCCGGGTGCTGGGCATGATCGAGGAGATCGAGCGCACCGGCGACGCGGAGGCGTACGTCAAGGGCGCGCTGGACCGCGGCGAGCGGCTCATGGGCTTCGGCCACCGGGTGTACCGGGCCGAGGACCCGCGCGCCCGCGTGCTGCGGCGCACCGCCAAGGAGCTGGCCGCGCCCCGCTTCGAGGTCGCCGAGGCGCTGGAGAAGGCCGCGCTGGAGGAGCTGCACAGCCGCCGCCCGGACCGGGTGCTGGCCACCAACGTGGAGTTCTGGGCCGCGATCGTGCTCGACTTCGCGGAGGTGCCCGCGAACATGTTCACTTCCATGTTCACCTGCGCCCGCACCGCCGGGTGGAGCGCGCACATCCTGGAGCAGAAGCGCACCGGCCGCCTGGTGCGCCCGTCCGCGCGGTACGTCGGCCCCGGCCCCCGCGACCCGCGGGACGTGGACGGCTACGCGGACATCGCCGGCTGACCGGGCGCGGCACGCGCGGGCCGGGCCCACGTCCCGGCCCGCCCCGCGCCCGGCGGCGGCGTGGCGCGGCCCCGCCACGTCTCATCCGGTGGACTTCGGCCGTGCCGGGCGGGCGCCACGCATTACGCTGCGGATTGTGGCTGAGATCCGGATTCCCGATGACATCAAGCCCGCCGACGGTCGTTTCGGCTCGGGCCCGTCCAAGGTGCGGGGCGAGGCGCTGAGCGCCCTCGCCGCCACCGGTACCGATCTGCTCGGCACCTCCCACCGCCAGGCTCCGGTGAAGAACCTGGTCGGCCGGGTGCGTGAGGGCGTGCGCCAGTTGTTCTCCCTGCCCGAGGGGTACGAGGTCGTCCTCGGCAACGGCGGCTCCACCGCCTTCTGGGACATCGCCGCCTTCGGCCTGATCCGCCGGAAGTCCCAGCACCTGTCCTTCGGCGAGTTCTCCGCCAAGTTCGCCTCCGCGGTGAAGGCCGCGCCCTGGCTGGACGAGCCCACCGTGGTCAAGTCGGACGCCGGCGCGCACCCGTGGTTCACCGCCGAGGCCGGGGTGGACGCCTACGCGTTCCCGCAGAACGAGACCTCCACCGGTGTCGCCGCCCCGGTGCGGCGGCCGGCGGGCGCGGACGAGGGCGCGCTGGTGCTGGTGGACGCCACGTCCGCCGCCGGCGGGCTGCCCGTGGACATCACCGAGAGCGATGTCTACTACTTCGCGCCGCAGAAGTGCTTCGCCTCCGACGGCGGCCTGTGGATCGCGGTCTTCTCCCCCGCCGCCCTGGACCGCGCCGCCGAGATCGCCGCCACCGACCGCCACATCCCGGCGTTCTTCTCGCTGCCGACCGCGATCGACAACTCGGTCAAGAACCAGACCTACAACACCCCGGCCATCGCCACCCTGTTCCTGCTCGCCGAGCAGTTGGACTGGCTCAACGGCCAGGGCGGCCTGGACTGGGCGGTGGCCCGCACCGCCGACTCCGCGGCGCGCCTGTACGGGTGGGCGGAGAAGTCCTCCTACGCCAGCCCGTTCGTCGGCGACCCCGAGCAGCGCTCCGCCGTCGTCGGCACCATCGACTTCGCCGACTCGGTGGACGCCGCCGCCGTGGCGAAGGTGCTGCGGGCCAACGGGATCGTGGACACCGAGCCCTACCGCAAGCTGGGCCGCAACCAACTGCGCGTCGCCATGTACCCGGCCGTGGACCCGGCCGACGTGGAGGCGCTGACGGCCTGCGTGGACCACGTGATCGAGCGGCTGTAGCGCACCGGGCGCGCCCATGGCGCGCGCAGCGGGGGCGGCCCGGCGGGCCGCCCCCGTTCGCTTTCCCGCCCCCGTTCGCTTTCCCGCGCCGCTCGCATTCCCGGGCGGGTCGCGGGTCCCTACCCGCGGCGCCGCCGCCACAGCAGCCGCAGCAGCAGCGCGGCCAGCCCCGCCGCCGCGAGCACCGCGAAGCCGGTGGTGGTGTTGTCCTCGTCGTCCCCGCCCGCGGACCGCTCCGCCGCCGCGCTCCCCGAGTCGCCCTTGCCCTTCCCTTCTCCGCCGCCCCCGCCGGAGCCGCCGTCCGCGGGCAGGTCGAGCCGCCAGACCTCGCTGCCCGCGCCCTCGCTGGCGTACAGCACGAAGCGCCCGTCGGCGCCGTACGCCACCGCCTCGCCCTGCCGCTGGATGGGCAGCTCCAGGCTGCGGCGCCCGCTGATCCTCCCGGCCTGCCCGTCCCGCCAGGTGTACCGCGCCGCCCAGAAGTAGCCGCGCAGCACCAGGTGGTTGCCGTCCGGCGAGAACGACCCGTCCGTCACCCACGGCACGTCCCCGACCCGGCGGAAGGTGTTGACCTGGGAGGCGGAGAGCTCGGCCGGGCCCTCGTACAGCCCGCCGCCGCCCTCCTTCTTGCTGGCGATGTACACCCGCCCGGTCCTGGGGTGCACCATCATCGCCTCGGCGTCCCGCGGCCCGTCGGCGTACCGGACGCGGTGGCGGACGGCGTCCACGGTGGTGTCGGCGAGCCGCTCCGGCTCGGTGAACCGGTAGATCCACACCTCGGGCCACTTGCCGCCCAGGTTGTCGCCGATGTCGCCGAGGTGGACCTCGCCGTCCGGGGTGACCGAGACCGCCTCCACGTCGCGCGGGTCCACGCCGCGCAGGGTGACCGTGGCGACGGTGCGTCCCGAGGAGTCCACCGCGTACACGTAGGGGCCGTCGGCGCTGTCGTTGTGCGTCCAGTACACGCCCTCGTGCCTCCGGCTCGCGGCCAGGCCGCTGGCCTCGGCGATCCGGTCGTCGGAGAAGGAGAAGGCCACCTTGGGGCCGCTGTCGGAGGACGCCGCCGCGGCCCGCGGTGCGGCGGCGGGGACCAGCAGGGCGGCCACGGCCGCGGGAACGAGGAGCGCGCGCATGCGAACAGACTGCCACCTGCCGCGGGGCGCGCCGGCCGGTGCCGTCATGATGTCCCGATGCGGATCATGTTTGTGGGCGACAGCATGACGATCGGCAGTGCCGGGGACCACACC
Source organism: Streptomyces capparidis (assembly GCF_054782095.1). Classification (NCBI taxonomy): domain Bacteria; kingdom Bacillati; phylum Actinomycetota; class Actinomycetes; order Kitasatosporales; family Streptomycetaceae; genus Streptomyces; species Streptomyces capparidis. The sequence continues at coordinate 126,457 of NZ_BAAGTD010000003.1, forward strand.
TGGCGGTACCGCATGTGGCGCCATCTGCGGGCGACGCTGGGCGACTTCGCGCCGGAGATCGTGGGCCCGCGCTGCGAGCTGTACGACCACCGGGCCGGGGCGCCGGTCTCCCACGAGTACGCCGACCCGGCCTTCCCCGCCGACGCCCGCCGCCACCTCGCCGGGTGGGGGCGGGGGTGGCTGCACATGGCGCCGGTGATCCGCGGGGAGGTGGCCAGGTGGCGGCCCGACGTGCTGCTGGTGTCGCTGGGCCTGATCGACCTCGGCTTCTACACCGGGCCCGCCGAGACCGCGGCCAACCTGCGCCGCTTCCTCGCCGAGGCGCGTGCCGCGCGGCCCGGGGTGCGGGTGGTCGTGCTGCCGGTCATCCCCAATGTCCGGGCGGTCACCGACGTCCCGTTCCGCGCGCAGGTCGCCGAGCTGAACGCGCTGATGGCCGAGGCCGTCCACGGGCTGACCACCCCGGCGTCGCCGCTGGTCCTCGCCGAGCCGCCCCGGGACTGGGACCTGGCGGCGGACACCTACGACGGCACCCACCCCAGCCCGCGCGGCGAACACCGCCTGGCCGCCGCGTTCGCCGCCGCCCTGGACACCGCCTGGGGCCTGGGCGGGCCGTACACGCCGGCGGCCGAGGCCGCGGAGGCCGTCGCCTGAGGGGCCGGCCGTGCCGCCGTCCGGGGAAGTCTGTTGCCTGGAGTGGACTCGAAGAGCTGGGATGGAGGGCATGGAGTACACGAACCTGGGACGCACGGGTCTTTCCGTCAGCCGAGTGGTGCTCGGCACCATGAACTTCGGTCCGGTCACCGAGCAGGCGGACTCGCACACGATCATGGACGCCGCGCTGGACGCGGGGGTGAACTTCTTCGACACCGCCAACGTCTACGGCTGGGAGAACAAGGGCCTCACCGAGGAGATCATCGGGGCCTGGTTCGCCAAGGGCGGCGGGCGCCGGGAGAAGACGGTGCTGGCCACCAAGGTGTACGGGCCCATGGGCGACTGGCCGAACGAGCGCGGCCTGTCCGCGCTGCACATCCGCCGGGCGGCCGAGGAGAGCCTGCGGCGGCTGGGCACCGACCACATCGACCTGTACCAGTTCCACCACATCGAGCGGTCCACGCCGTGGGAGGAGATCTGGCAGGCCGTCGACGTGCTGGTCCAGCAGGGCAAGGTGCTCTACGCGGGGTCGTCGAACTTCGCGGGCTGGCACATCGCGCGGGCCAACGAGGCGGCGGCGCGGCGCGGGTCGCTGGGCCTGGTCAGCGAGCAGTGCCTGTACAACCTCGCCGAGCGCCGCGCGGAGATGGAGGTCATCCCCGCCGCCGAGACGTACGGGCTCGGGGTGATCCCGTGGTCGCCGCTGCACGGCGGGCTGCTCGGCGGCGCGCTCCGCAAGGAGCGGGAGGGCGCGGCGGGGCGCACCGCGTCCGGGCGGGCCGCGGACGAGCTGAAGGACCCGGCGGTGCGGCAGCGCGTCCAGGCGTACGAGGACCTGCTGGACAAGCACGGCCTGGCGCCGGGCGAGGTGGCGCTGGCGTGGCTGCTCACCCGGCCCGGGGTGACCGGGCCGATCGTCGGGCCGCGCACGCTGGAGCAGCTCGAGTCGGCGCTGCGGGCCGCGGAGCTGAAGCTGGACGAGGGGCTGCTGGCCGAGCTGGACGAGATCTTCCCCGGCCCCGGCGCGTCGCCGGAGGCGTTCGCCTGGTAGGCCCCGCGCGGGCGGTCAGCCCAGGACGGACCCGATCACCACGACCGCGAGCAGCAGCACGAAAGCGGTGGTGAGGATACGGGCGCGCGTCTTGGGATCCACGCGGTCAACGGTAACCCGCCGCCCGTCAGGCCCGTCCCAGGGGCCAGCTCCGCACGGTCTCATAGCGGTTGGGGCGGCCCGGGCCGCCGGGGGCGCTGCTCATCAGGCGCAGCGGCCCGGCGTCCCAGGACGCGCCCGTGAACAGGGCGAGCGCCTCGGCGAACGGGCGCAGGTCCACCCGCTCCCGGCGGGCGCGGGCCAGGGTGAGGTGGGCCTTGAAGGGTCGCTCGTCCACCGGGACACCGGTGCGGCGGGCGGCCGCGGCGGCGGACCGGGCGAGCCGGGCCAGCTCGGCCCTGCCCCGGTCCAGCCCCGTCCACAGCGCCCGGTCGCCGAACCTGCCGCCCCCGGCCAGCCGCAGCGGCATCGGCTGGTGCCGCCCGGCCGCGCGGGCCAGCCGCTCCTCCAGCTCGGGCAGCGCGTCGTCCTCGACCTCGCCCAGGAACGCCAGGGTGAGGTGCCAGCCGGCGCGGTCGGTCCACAGCAGGGAGCCGGCGCCCGGCAGCCCGTGCAGGGCGGACACCGCCGCGTCGAGTTCGGCCACGGCCTCGGCGGGCGGCAGCACGGCGACGAAGAGCCTCATGGGGCCAGTGTGCCCCGGCCGGGGATGGACGGGGTCCCGCACCCCGGCTACGGTCGTCCGGCATGAAGATCAGGAAGGGCGGGCTCGACGACGTCCCCGCGCTGATGGACATGTACGACGGCGCCGTCGCGTGGCTGGTCGGGCACGGCCGGGCGGGCCAGTGGGGCACCGAGCCGATGTCGTCCCGCCCCGGCGCGCTGGACCGCACCCGCGACAAGGTGGCGAACGGCGACCTGTGGATCGCCGAGTACGACGGGGAACCGGCCGGCGCCCTGGTCCTCGCGCGCGCCCCCAAGCCCTCCGTGCCCCCCGCCGGCGAACCCGAGGTGTACATCAGCCTGCTGATCACCGCCCGGCCGTACACGGGGCGGGGCGTCGGGGCCGCGCTGCTGCGCCACGCCCGCGCCGAGACGGTGCGGCTCGGCGTCGGGCTGCTCCGGGTGGACTGCTACGCGGGCGGCGACGGCGCGCTGGTCGCCTACTACCGGCGCAACGGCTTCACCCCGACCGAGGCGTTCACGGTCGGCGACTGGCCGGGGCAGGTGCTGTGCTGGCGCCCGGAGGCGGCGGCCTAGGCGGCGGCGGCCAGTTCCTCGCGGGCCTCGCGGGGGACCAGCGTGATCAGCCGGTGGCCGCGCCCGGGGCGCAGGTCCAGCTTGACCCGCAGGTTGTTGACCCGGACCAGCACCAGCCCGACGACGACGGCGGCCGCCACGGACACCAGGCCGCCCGCGACGAACCCGGTGCGGGCGCCGTAGGTGTCGGTGACCCAGCCCACGATCGGCGCGCCGATCGGTGTGCCGCCCATGAACACCATCAGGTACAGGCTCATCACCCGGCCCCGCATGGCCGGGTCGGTGGCCAACTGCACCGAGGAGTTCGCGGTGGTGTTGAACGTCAGCCCGAACAGCCCGATCAGCACCAGCAGCGCCGTGAACAGCCAGAAGGTGGGCGACATCGCGGCGGCGAGCTCCAGCAGGCCGAAGACGAGCGCGCAGCCGACCAGCACCCGCAGCCGGGTGGTGCCGCGCCGGGCGGCCAGCAGCGCCCCGGCCAGGGAGCCGACGGCCATGGCGGTGTTCAGCAGGCCGTAGGTGCCGGCGTCGGCGTGGAAGACGTCGTCCACGAACGCGGTGAGCCAGATCGGGAAGTTGAAGCCGAAGGTGCCGATGAAGCCGACGAGCACGATCGGCCAGATCAGGTCGGGGCGGTTGGCGACGTAGGCGAGCCCGGCTCGGAGCTGCCCCTTCTCGCGCGGCGCCCGCTCGATGTGGTGCAGCTCGGACTCGCGCATCAGCAGCAGGGCGATGAACGGCGCGGCGAACGACAGGCCGTTGAGCGCGAACGCCCAGCCGCTGCCGACCGCGGCGATGAGCACACCGGCGATCGCCGGGCCGATGATGCGGGCCGTCTGGAAGTTCGCGGAGTTCAGGCTGACCGCGTTGCGCAGGTCCTTCGGGCCGACCAGCTCGACGACGAACGCCTGCCGGGTGGGGTTGTCCACGACGGTGGCCATGCCCAGCAGGAAGGCGATCAGGTACACGTGCCAGACCTGGACGGCGCCGGACAGGGTCAGCGCGCCGAGCGCGAGTCCGAGCACGCCCATGGCGGTCTGCGTGATCAGCAGCAGCCGCCGTTTGGCGTAGCGGTCGGCGATGACGCCGCCGTACAGGCCGAACAGCAGCATGGGGAGGAACTGGAGCGCGGTGGTGATGCCGACCGCGGCGGAGGAGCCGGTGAGGGTGAGCACCAGCCAGTCCTGGGCGATGCGCTGCATCCAGGTGCCGGTGTTCGACACGACCTGACCGGCCGCGAAGAGGCGATAGTTGCGGTTCCGCAGCGACGCGAAGGTGCCGCGGGACTTCGTGGGTGGGGGTGTGGGTTCTCCGGGTGCGACTTCGGCGGGTTCCGGTGCCGAACTCAAGGGGACGTCTCCTTCGCTCCTGGTGCCTCGTGTGCCTGCCGTGGTGCTGCCTGCCTTTCGTCTTCCTTCCACATGCCTCACCGGACGCCCGCCGCGTAAGGCGCACCGGGAGGCTCATCGCCGCACGGGCGCCGCCGCGGGGCGCTCGCGGGTGCTCACAGCTCCGCGAGCTTCTCCAGCACGGGCGCCGCCTTGCGCAGGGTGTCCCACTCTTCGTCGGTGAGCCCGCCGGCGAGCTGGGCGAGCCAGGCGTTCCTGCGGCGGCGGCTCTCCTCGAGGATGGCCTGGGCCCGCTCGGTGTGGGAGACCACCACCTGGCGGCGGTCGTCCGGATGCGGGTCGCGGCGGACCAGGCCCTTGGCCTCCAGCATGGCCACGATGCGGGTCATCGACGGCGGTTGCACGCGCTCCTTGCGGGCCAGCTCGCCCGGGGTGGACGGGCCGCAGCGGCACAGGGTGCCGAGCACCGACATCTCCGTCTGGCTGAGGGGCTCGTCGGCCCGTCCGCCCTGCGCGCCTTCGGTCACCAGGGTGCCGTGCCGCAACCGCCGCGACAACCGGAGCACCGCGGCGCGGAGGCTGTTGACCGTGGGGAGGTCGTCTTCGGAGAGTTCCGGCATGTCTTTAGGGTAACTCATTACCCTGACTAAGTAAACTGGATGTTACCGGGTGGGGTGGGGGCCGGGTGGGTTCGGGTTGGGGGTCGGGAGGCGGATCCCCGGAGGGCAGAGGGCTCCGCCCCCGGACCCCCACCGGGACTGCGTCCCCGGGCCCCTGGGGGTTGGAGGCTCCTTCGGGGGCGGAGGACGGCGGCCCCTCGGACGCCGGCCGGGGACTGGGTCCCCGATCCCCGGAGTCGGGGCCCCTTCGGGCCGGAGGACCGGGGCCCTCTGGATCTCGGCCGGGGATCGCGCCCCGGGCCCCCGGGTCGGGGAGGGCCTTGGGGCCCGGAGGATCCCGTCCCCCGGGCCCCGTCGGGGGTCGCGGCCCCGCGTGTGGGGCGCGGGCCGTGTGCGGCGCGGGTGGTCAGGCCGTTTCGGGGTGGGTGGTGCCGAAGGGGTTGTCGATGGTGTAGCGCCAATGGCCGTCGGTGCCGCGGTGGGCGACGTCCGTGGCGGTCGCCTCGATGTGGGTGGGGTGGCCGTCGGCGGTGGTGCCGGTGATGGTCCAGTCCACGATCAGCAGGGCGAGGTCGCCCGCGGTGTAGATGTGCCGGGGGCGCACGGTGATGGGCAGGCCGAGGCCGAGGAACTCGTCGTTGGCCCGGGTGATGCCCTCCCCGGTGACCGGGGAGCCGGGGGCGGGCACGAACACCGCGTCCGGCTCGTACAGCTCGGCGACGGCCCGCGGGTCGCGGCGGTTGAAGCGCTCGGCGAACGCGGCGGGCAGGTCCTCGGGGCGGACGGGCAGGGACATGGGTGCGCCTCCCTTGCGGGCTGGGACGATCGGACGGGAACGCTCGGGGCCGGAATCAGGGCCCTGAGGGACGCCGACGACGCTAGGAGGCCCTCTCGTGGCTCACCAAACGGTTGGCCACCCGCGGCCGGGCCTGCCCGAGGACCCCAGGGCCGAGGTGGCGGCGCCCGACCCGGCGTGCCCGGTGGAGATCGCGCTCGCGGCGCTGCGCGGGCGGTGGACCACGCTGGTGGTCCGGGAGCTGCTGCGCGGCGGCGAGCCGACGTTCAGCGAGCTCGCCCGCGCCCTGCCCGCCCTTTCCGACAAGGTGCTCACCGACCGCCTCGCGCAGTTGTGCGACGCCGGGGTGGTCGCGCGCCACCGGGAGCCCGGCTGGCCGCCGCGGGTGCGGTACGCCCTCACCGCGCGGGGGCGCGCCCTCGGGCCGGTGCTCCAGGCGCTGTGGGACTGGGGCAGCCTGCCCGGGTGAGAGCTCAGCGGTAGGAGTCGATCAGCCGGGCCAGGTGCCTGCCCGCGAGCAGCAGGGGCTCCTCGCTCCTGGCCACCTGGGCGGCGACCTCCGCGCCGTCGATGGTGACGATCACCGTGCAGGCCAGCTCGCGGGCCGCCTCCTCGGGGAAGCCCGCGGCGCGCAGGCCGCGGTGGACGACGTCCTGCCAGTTCCGGTAGGTGCGGGCGACGGCCTGCTGCACCTCGGGGACGCGGCCGACGGGCTCCAGCGCGGTGGCCGTGACCGGGCAGCCGTCCGTCCAGCCGGATTCGCGCAGGCCCTCGGCCAGCAGCCGGGTGCAGGTGATCAGCGCTCGGGCCGGGTCGTCGTCGCCCTCCATCACCTCGCGCAGCAGCGCGGCGAAGTCCTCGTCGCCGTGGCGGATGGCCTCCACCGCCAGTTCCTGCTTGCCGCCGGGGAAGAAGTGGTAGACGGAGCCGAGCGTGGCCCCGGCCTCCCGGGCGATCTGCTTGATGCCCGTGCCCTCGTAGCCCTGCCGCTGGAGCAGCCGCGCGGCGGCCCGCACGATGCGCTCGCGGGTGCCGAGGGCGGCGTCACCGGCCGCGGCGTCCCGCCGCCGGGCCTCCGGCCCCGCCGCCCCCGTCGTCGCCATCGTTGCCGCGGTTCCCGTGGGCGCGGTCGGGGCGGTCGTCCCGGCGGTCTCGGTCGTCTCCGTGGTGTCCACGGGGCTCAGTGTACTGAGTAGAACGTTCGTTTCAGTGGTGCTACATTGACCGGCGTCTGAGTAGAACGTTCTTTCCAGAGCTGTGAGAGAGGTGTCGTGCCGTGAGCGCGAAGAAGGCGGTGACCGTCATCGGCCTGGGGCCGATGGGGCAGGCGATGGTGCGTGCGCTGCTGAAGGGCGGCCACCAGGTGACGGTGTGGAACCGCACCGCCGCCAGGGCGGAGGAGCTGGTGGCCGAGGGCGCGGTGCGGGCCGCCGACGTGGAGCAGGCGCTGCGCGCCAACGAGCTGGTCGTGCTCAGCCTGACGGACTACGACGCGGTGTACGCGGTGCTGGAGCCCGCCGCGGGGGCGCTGGCCGGGCGGGTGCTGGTCAACCTGACCTCGGACACCCCGGAGCGGGCCAGGCAGGCGGCGGCGTGGGCGGCCGGGCACGGCGCCGAGTACCTGACCGGCGGCGTGGCGTCACCGCCCGAGGGGATCGGCGACCCGGAGATGTCCACGTACTACAGCGGCCCGAAGACGGTGTTCGAGGCGCACCGGGACGTGCTGGAGGTGCTCACCGGCACCGACTACCTGGGCACCGACCCGGGGCTGGCCGCGCTGTACTACCAGCTCGGGATGGACGTGTTCTGGACCGGCATGCTCGCCTGGCTGCACGCCCTCGCGGTGGCGCGGGCGCACGGCATCACGGCGCGGGAGTTCCTGCCGCACGCCAAGTCCACCCTGGACTCCCTGTCGTACTTCGCCGAGCGCGGCACGGCCGGGGTGGACTCGGGCGAGCACCCCGGCACGGACGACCGGCTGTCCATGGGGCTGGCCAGCATGGAGCACGTCCTGCACACCGCGAGGGACGCCGGGGTGGACACCACGCTGCCCGCCGCGGTCACCGAGGTCTTCCGGCGGGGCGTGCGGGCGGGCCACGGCCCGCAGAGCTTCACCAGCCTGTTCGAGGTGATGCGCGGGCAGGCCGGGTGAACGCGGACGGGGCCGCCGACTGCCGTCGGCGGCCCCGCTCCCGCGGCGGGCGTCAGACCAGGCCGAGCGCCGGGGACAGGTAGTAGAAGACGAACGCCGCCGCCACGGCCCACAGCAGCACCGGGATCCGGCGGGCGCGGCCGGTGGCCGCGTTGAGCACCACGTAGGTGAGCACGCCCATCCCGATGCCGTTGGTGATGCTGTACGTCAGCGGCATCATGATCAGTGTCACGAACGCCGGGACGGCGATGGCGAAGTCGTTCCAGTCGATGTCGCGGACCTGCGCCGCCATGATCAGGAAGCCGACCGCGACCAGCGCGGGCGTGGCCGCCTGGGCGGGGACGACCAGGGCCAGCGGGGTGAACACCAGGGCCAGCAGGAACAGGCCGCCGGTGACCACGTTGGCCAGGCCGGTGCGCGCGCCCTCGCCGACGCCCGCGGTGGACTCCACGTAGCAGGTGTTGGCCGAGCAGGAGGTGCCGCCGCCCAGGGCGGTGGCCACTCCGTCCACCATGAGCACCCGGCCCATGCCGGGCAGCTCGCCCTTCTCGTCCAGCAGACCGGCCTCGTCGCTGACGCCGATGATCGTGCCCATCGCGTCGAAGAAGCACGAAAGCAGCACCGTGAACACGAAGATCGAGCCGGTGAGCACCCCGACCTCTTGGAAGCCGCCGAGCAGGCTGACCTCGCCGAACAGGCCGAAGTCGGGGGTGCCGACCACGTTGGAGGGCACCTTCGGGGCGGTCAGGCCCCAGCGGCCGTCCGGCAGGTCGGCGACGGCCTGGATCACGATCGCCAGCACGGTCATCGCGACGATGCTCACCAGGATCGCGCCGCGCACCTTGCGGGCCAGCAGCACCATGGTGAGCAGGACGCCGAGCACGAACACCACGACCGGCCAGCCGTGGAGCTGCCCGCCGCTGCCGAGGCCGACCGGCACGGTGGTCTTCGCCGCGTCCGGGACGCGGGTGACGAACCCGGCGTCCACCAGGCCGATGAAGCAGATGAACAGGCCGACGCCGATGCCGATGGCCTTGCGCAGCCCGCCGGGGATCGCGGACATCACGCGCTCGCGCAGCCCGGTGGCGACCAGGACCAGGATGGCGAACCCGGCGAGCACCACCATGCCCATGGCGTCCGCCCAGCTCATCCTGGGCGCGAGCTGGAGGGCGACGACGGTGTTGACGCCCAGCCCCGCGGCGAGCGCGATCGGCACATTGCCGATCACGCCCATGAGCAGGGTGGACAGGCCCGCGGTCAGGGCGGTGGCGGTGACCAGCTCCCCGCTGTCCAGGTGGTGGCCGTACTTGTCCACACCTGAGCTGAGGATGATCGGGTTCAGCACGATGATGTAGGCCATCGTGAAGAACGTGGCCATGCCGCCCCTGATCTCGCGGGAGACCGTCGAGCCCCGCGCGCTGATCCTGAAGAAGCGGTCCAGGGCGTTCTTCGGGGCCTGCGGAGCGGGGTCGGGCGGGCTGGCGTCGACCGTGGCGGTGGCCGGGGTGGACATAGGGCGCGTCCTCGTGCGTGGGGTGCGGGAGGGGGGTTCCCGGGGCGGACCGGTCGCCGCCCACGTCCTTGTGGGGGTGGCGCGGCGCTTCCGCGGCCATCCGGTGCTTGGAGGAAGCTACGAATACATCCGGCCAACCGGGAACGCGTTCAGTATGAACAAACAAGGAATCGAACGCGAATCCGGGCCCGGTTTATGCCCCACCCCGCCGCGCCTCCCGGCCGCGCCGCCCGCCCGGGCCGCCCGGCCCACCGCTCCCCCGCCCGCCGCCCGCCCGGCCCGGATCGGGGCGCCGCCGCTCCCCTGCGTACGCTGAGGACCATGGCCAAGACCGAGCGCCCGAACCCCGAGCCACTCGAGGCGAACGACGTCGCCATCGTCACGGGCGGCACCATCGTCTGGTTCGTGCTGTTCCTCGCCCAGTTGCCGTTCTACGGCTGGCACGCCGACCACGACCGCGAGTGGTGGGTCTGGACCTGCCTGGCCGGGGCGGGGCTCGGCCTGATCGGCATCTGGTACGTGCGCCGCCGCCGCGACGCCATCCGGCGCCACCAGGAGAAGCTGCGCCAAGAGCCCGCGGAGGCGCGCGACCTGGGCTCGACCGGCTCCTGAGGAGGGTGCGGGTCGCGGCCGTGCGTCGGCTCCGTCCCAGGGATGATTCACGTCATCCCGGAGAACAGTTCATGGCCAGGACCGCACCCGCGCGTAACCGCCGCACCGTAACGTTCCCCCCATGACCAACCGGATCGACAGCGGCATAGAGGACCCGGACCGCGCACCGGTACGGGAGGCCCAGGCACCGGCACCCCGTCCGCCCACCGGCGGCGGCGCCGACACCCCCGGGACACCGGGCCTGACCGCCGCCGAGGTCGCCGAGCGCGTCGCCCGCGGGGAGATCAACGACGTGCCGGTGCGCTCCTCGCGGAGCACGGCCGACATCGTCCGGGCCAACGTCTTCACCCGGTTCAACGCGATCATCGGTGTCCTGTTCATCATCATGATCGCGGTCGCGCCGATCCAGGACTCGCTGTTCGGCTTCGTCATCGTCGCCAACACCTGCATCGGCATCATCCAGGAGCTGCGCGCCAAGAAGACCCTGGACAGCCTCGCGGTGATCGGCGAGGCCAGGCCGCGGGTGCGCCGCGACGGCCGCACCGCGGAGGTCAGCACCTCGCAGATCGTCCTGGACGACGTGATCGAGCTCGGCCCCGGCGACAAGGTCGTGGTCGACGGCGTCGTGGTAGAGACCGACGGCCTCGAGGTCGACGAGTCGCTGCTGACCGGCGAGGCCGACCCGGTGCTCAAGCGCCCCGGCGACCAGATGATGTCCGGCAGCTTCGTGGTCGCGGGCACCGGCGCGTTCACCGCCACCAAGGTCGGCCGGGAGGCGTACGCGGTCCAGTTGGCCGAGGAGGCCAGCCGGTTCACCCTGGTCCACTCCGAGCTGCGCAGCGGCATCGACTCCATACTGCGGTTCGTCACCTATCTGATGGTGCCGACCGCGGTGGCGCTCATCGCCAGTCAGATCTATGTGGAGGACGAGGACTGGAAGGAGGCCGTCCGGCGCATGGTCGGCGGCATCGTCCCGATGGTCCCCGAGGGCCTGGTGCTGCTCACCTCCATGGCGTTCGCGATCGGTGTGATCCGGCTCGGCCGCAAGCAGTGCCTGGTGCAGGAGCTGCCCGCCATCGAGGGCCTGGCCCGGGTGGACGTGGTCTGCCTGGACAAGACCGGCACCCTCACCGAGGGCGGCATGGACGTCAAGGAGGTGCGGCTCCTCGACGGCGGACGGGGCGACGGCGGGCCGGGCGGGGACGGCGCCGAGTGGACGCGCGAGCGGGTCGGGCGGGTGCTCGGGGCGCTCGGCGCCGCCGACCCGCGGCCCAACGCCAGCCTCCAGGCGATCATCGACGCCTACCCGGCCCCCGACGGGCACCGCGCCACGGCCACGCTGCCGTTCTCCTCCGCGCGCAAGTACAGCGGGGCGACGTTCGACGGCCTGCCCGGAGAGGACGGGGACGGCCCGCCCGGCGGGCACGGGGCCGCCCGGGTCACCTGGCTGCTCGGCGCGCCCGATGTGCTGCTGCCCGAGGGGCACGGCGCGCAGCCCGGCGTGGAGGAGCTGAACCGCCAGGGCCTGCGGGTGCTGCTGCTGGCCAGGAGCGAGCGGGACCTGCACGACCCGGAGGTGGCGGTCTCGCCCGCCCCGGTGGCGCTGGTCGTGCTGGAGCAGCGGCTGCGCCCCGACGCCGCCGACACCCTGCGGTACTTCGCCCAGCAGGACGTCCAGGCCAAGGTGATCTCCGGCGACAACGCGGTGTCGGTGGGCGCCGTCGCCGGGAAGCTGGGGCTGCCCGGCGCTGACGCGCCCGTGGACGCGCGGCGACTGCCGCAGGAGCGCGACGCGATGGCGCGGGAGATCGAGGCCGGGGCGGTGTTCGGCCGGGTCACGCCGCAGCAGAAGCGGGACATGGTCGGCGCCCTCCAGTCGCGCGGGCACAACGTGGCGATGACCGGCGACGGCGTGAACGACGTGCTGGCGCTGAAGGACGCCGACATCGGCGTGGCCATGGGCTCGGGCTCGGAGGCGACCCGGGCGGTGGCGCAGATCGTGCTGCTGAACAACAGCTTCTCCACGCTGCCCTCGGTGGTCGCCGAGGGCCGCCGGGTGATCGGCAACATCGAGCGGGTCGCCAACCTGTTCCTGACCAAGACGGTGTACTCGGTGCTGCTGGCCATGCTGGTGGCGATCTTCCAACTGCCGTACCCGTTCCTGCCGCGGCACCTGACGCTGCTGTCCACGCTCACCATCGGCGTGCCCGCGTTCTTCCTGGCGCTGGCGCCGAACCGGGAGCGGGCGCGGCCCGGGTTCGTCAAGCGGGTGATGCGGTACGCGCTGCCCGCGGGCATCATCGCGGGCCTGGCCACGTTCATCTCCTACCTGCTGGCGCGGAACCACTACACGGGCGAGGGCGCGCTGGACGCGGAGACCAGCGTGGCGACGCTGACGCTGTTCCTGGTGGCGATGTGGGTGCTCGCGGTGATCGCCAGGCCCTACACCTGGTGGCGGGTCGGCCTCGTGCTGACGATGGGCCTCGGGTTCCTGGTGGTGATGGTCACCCCGTACCTCCAGACGTTCTTCGAGCTGAAGCTGGTGGGCACCGAGGGTCCGTGGACCGGGGTCGCGGTCGCGGTGGTGGCGGCGGTCCTGCTGGAGATCAGTTGGCGGGTGGTGGACCGGCGGGCGGACGCCGAGAGGGAGCCGTCGGAGGGCTGAGGCCGCCGCGGCGGGGGCGCGGGAGGGGACGCTCCTCCGGGGTCCGGGTGAGCTTCGCCCCCCTGGGCCCCCGTCGGGGGCCGCGCCCCCCGACCCGCCGGGGCCGCTACTCGAACCAGCGGTCCCGTTCCAGTTCCGCCGTGCGGTCCGGGTCCTCCAGGAGGGCGGCGATCTCGAAGCGGCGGGCCCACTGGCCCGCGGCCCAGGCGAGGCCCGCGGCCAGGCCCTCCACGGTGGCGGCGTGCAGCACCCCGCCGGTGTACCGCCAGTCCAGCTCGGTGCCTCCGGCGACCAGCAGCTCCTCGTGCTCCCAGTACCCCTCGGGCGCGTCGGGCAGCAGTTCCCGCACGGCCCGCGGCACCTGGTGGTACTCGCCCTCGGAGACCACCTCGGCGGCCAGCGCCGAGCTCACCCGGCGCACCTGGAGCAGATCGGCGAGGTCGTCGGCCAGGCGCGGGGGGACGGGCAGCAGCGGGACGCCGGTCGTGAGCGGCAGCAGGTCGGGCGCGTCGGCGACCAGGGCGTCGGCGGCGTCCACCACCCGGGTCCCGCCGTCCACCACGGCCCGCAGCTCGTCGGGCAGGGTGACGGCCTCCGGGTCGAGCTCGGCCAGGGCGGCGTGGATGCCGTGCAACTGCGCCGGGGTGACCTCCCGGTCCGGGTCGGCGAGCCGGGCCAGCAGCTCGGCCGGGCCGCCGGGCTCGTCCAGCAGCGCGGCCACGGAGGTGCGCACGCCCAGGGCGCGCAGCACCTGGTCGTCGGGCAGCGGCACCTCGGCGTCGGCGCCCGCCTCGTCGTACAGCCCGGCGAGCAGCCGGTCGCCGCCCGCGGCGCGCATGCCGACGGGCCTGCGGCCGTCCAGGACGGGGTGGTCGCGCAGCCACCACGCGGTGTACGGCCGCACGGTCCGCGTGGAGCCGTCCGGCAGCAGCACCCGCACCGGCTGGATCAGGGCGTCCCGCAGCGGCGGCCGGGAGAGCATCGCCAGGGCGCGCGGCCAGGCGTCGTCGTCCACCAGGTCCAGGTCGCGCACCGCCACCACCTCGGTGGCCACCGGCGGCACATCGGTCTCGGGAAGCTGGTCGAGCACGTCCTCGCACCACACGTCCACCGCGTCCAGCAGGCCGATGTCCTCCGCCCACGGCGGGGAGCCGTCCTCGGGCTCCAGCTCGTCCGGGTCGAGCACCACGTCGGTCGCGCGGACCAGGCCGAACGTGGCGAGGACGCCGACCGCGGTGAGCGGCTGCTCGCCCCAGCGCTCCACCAGCTCGGCGTCGCAGGCCGCCAGCTCGCCCTCGCGGATCACCGACTCCAGCGGGCTGCCCGGCAGCACCATCTCGCCCGCCGGGCACGGCTCCCCGTCCTCGTCGGGCAGCGCCAGCGCGGCCAGCCACGGCTCGTCGCCCGGCGCCAGGTTCGCGGCCCGCACCAGGGACAGCACGATGTCCGCCAGCTCCTCGGCGGGCATCCGGCCCGGCTCGTCGTCCCACGGCAGCGGGCCCTCGTCCAGCGACGACTCGTCCACGGCGGCCCGCACCTGAGGCGTGGTCAGCACGGCGCGGGGCGTGGCGGGCAGCGCGCCCAGCTTCTCCAGCAGCGGGTGCGCGGCGTCCGGGTGGGCCACCTTCAGGCCCAGGCGGGCCAGCCGCCGCGGGTCCACGCCGAGCTCGTCCTCGGCGCCCGGCAGCGGCAGCAGCACCTGGCGCGGCCCGGTGACGGTGCGGCCGTCGGCCAGCGGCACGGGCAGGCCGGTCAGCGCGTCCGGGTCGGTGCCGGACAGCGCGTCGTACAGCTCGCGCCACCAGTGCGCGGGCCGCTCCGCCCCGGCGAGCCGGTCCACGGCCTCGCCGAGCGGCAGCCGCGCCACACCGAGCGCCCGCAGCTCGGGCCTGCGCTCCAGGCCGCCGGGGATCAGCGAGGGGAACACCTCGGCCAGCACCCGCACCGTCGCCGCGTTCGCGCCCTCGACCAGCTCGGCCTCCACCGGCCGCAGGGCGATCGGCACGTCCTCCCGCTCCGGCGCGGCGGCGGGCAGGAACGGGGTGCGGGGCAGTTGCGCCAGGATCTCCCGGCGCAGGGCCGCGTCCAGGTCGCCGCGGCCCAGCGGCCCCGGGACCAGGTCCAGGGTGCCGGGGCCGACCGGGGTCCACTCGCGCACCAGGCGGACGTACGCCTCGGCGGCGCGGGCCAGCAGGAACTCGGTGAGCGGGCCGGGCGCGGCGTGGCGGCGGGTCGGCTCAAGCGGCAGGGACGCGATGAGCAGCGCGGGCAGGCCCAGCGGCTCGTCGGTGGGGGTGGGCGCGTGCACCACGGGAGCGGTGCGGGGGCGGGCGGGGGCGCCGTCGGGGCCCACCGGCACCGCCCAGGTCACCGACCAGTGCGGGCGCAGCCGCTCCTCCACTGGCCGGTCCCGCAGCAGCGCGGCGTCCAAGGGCCCGCCCGCGCTCTCCACGCGCCAGCGGGTCGGGGTCGCGGCGGAGTCGGTGACCACGACGGTGCCGGACTCCTCGTGGCGGGTGAGGGTGCGGGTGCCCTCGGGGGTTTCCAGGACGACCTCGGCGAGCCCCGGCAGGGTCAGCAGCAGCGCGTCGTCGACGCCGGCGAGCAGCCGCTCCGCCAGGTCGCGGGCGGCGCCGTCGCGCAGCGGCAGCAGCA
This sequence comes from Streptomyces capparidis, assembly GCF_054782095.1. Taxonomy (NCBI): domain Bacteria; kingdom Bacillati; phylum Actinomycetota; class Actinomycetes; order Kitasatosporales; family Streptomycetaceae; genus Streptomyces; species Streptomyces capparidis. Next base: position 141,784 of record NZ_BAAGTD010000003.1, read on the forward strand.
CCACGGTGTCGTAGTCCTCGGGCGGGGTGCCGCCCGCGGGCAGCGGCAGGCGCAGCAGCGGCACATGGCCCTCCCTGCGGCGCAGCTCGTCCGCCAGCCCCGGGGCGTCCTGCCCCGCGATCCCGGCCAGCCGCCTGGCCTCGGCCAGCGACCAGCGCACCGCGCCGGAGCGGCTTATCACGGCGGGCTCGTCGCTGACCGCGAGCACCGCGGAGAAGCCGACGCCGAACCGGCCGACGCCGCCCGCGGCCTCGCCGCGCTTGGCGGAGGCGCGCAGGGTGGACAGCGACTCCACGCCCGCGGCGTCCAGGGGCGCGCCGGTGTTGGCGGCGGCGAGCAGCGCGGGGCCCTCGCCGTCGGCCGGACGCAGGGTCAGCCGCAGCCGGCCGGGCGCGCCCGCCCTGGCCGCCGCGTCGGCGGCGTTCTGCGCCAACTCCACCACCAGGCGGTCCCGGTAGCCGCCGAGGGCCAGGTCCTCCTCGGCGTTGGCGTCCTCCCGGAACCGCGCGGGGGAGGCCGCCCAGGCGTCCAGCACCGCGCGGCGCAGCGCCCCGGTCCCGAAGGGGTCGGTGTCCCCGACGTCCTCGCGCAGCATCGCCGTGCTCATGTGAAGCTCTCCCTCGCCGTCGAAGGCTGCTGTTGTCGCGGTCGCTGCCGGGGCGGGAGGGGCCCCTCCCGGTGCCCGAGGGGCCGCGCCCCTCGAACCTCCGCCGGGGGCTGCGCCCCCGGCCCCCGGCCGTGTGCTGTTGTCGCGGTCGCTGCCGGTGGGGAGGGGTCTCCTCCGGAGGCCAGGGGGCTGTGTCCCATGGACCCCCGCGGGGGCCTCGGGCCCCGGCCGGGGGCTCGCCCCCCGGGTTGCGGCCGGGGGTTCGCGCCCCGGTCCGGCTGGAGGTTGTGCCCCCAGGTCCGGCGGCAGCCGATGTCGGCGACAGTACAGAACAACGCGCGGCGGGGCCCGCCGGGCCCCGCCGCGTGAGGTTCTTCCCGGGTTCAGGAGTGGCCGAGCTCCTCGGCGGGCGCCAGCTCCTCCACGGAGCCCGCCGCGCGCTCCGGGTGCAGCGGCACGGGCTCCACGTCGTGCATCTCGTCCAGCACCGGCTCGGCGGGCTGGGGGGTGCGCGGCATCACCGCGGCCTCGGAGTGGGCGCCGCAGCCGAAGCCGAGGGACACCACGCGGCCGTCGGCGGGCGCGTACTCGTTGGCGCACACCCCGAACGCCTGCCGCAGCGAGCCGGCGAGCGGCACCAGGAAGCCGCACGAGGCGCACTGGGCGGGCGCGGCCTGGGCCATGGCGGTGCGCGGCCCGAACTGCTCCTCCCAGCGGTCCGCGGCGATGTGCAGGCCGTAGCGGGACAGCACCCGGGCGCGCCGCATGCCGATCTCCTCGGCGACGGCGGCGATCGCGGCCCTGGCGGGCGCGGGCCCCGCGCCGTCCGGCTCGGCCGGGCCGGCGTCGCCCGTGCCCGTGCCGCCCGTGTCGAGGTCCCCGGTGTCGAGGTCCTCCGGGTCCAGGCCCTCGGCGAGCGCGGCGACGGCGGAGTTCGGCGGGGGCTCGTCGGCGCCGCTCCAGCCCGCCTCCAGGCGCAGGTCGTCGGCCTCGGTGGGCAGCAGGTCGCCGGGGCCGAGGTCGCCCGGGCGCAGCCGCTCGCTCCACGGCACCCACTCGGGGGCGAGGATGGCGTCCACGCCGGGCAGCAGCACCGTCTCGTCCACGGTGACCTGCCTGCTGCGGGAGGCGCGGGCCAGGGTCACCGCCCAGCGCCAGCCCCGGTAGGCGGGGTCGAGGCAGGCGAAGGAGTGCGTGACGACGCGGTCCCCCTCCGCCTCCATGCCCAGGTGCTCGCCGACGCCGAAGGGACCGGCGGCCTCCTGCCCCGCCGCGCGCGCCAGTTCGACGGCCTCGGCGCACAGGCGGTCGGGAATACGGCTTCGCATCGCAGCACTCACAAGAACGATTCTCTCCTAAAGCCGTATGTCAAGGGCGCACTCCGGGCGGCGGAGCGTACCGCCCCGCCCGGCACGCCGGGGCGCACCGAAGCGCGCTCCCCGGGACCGGGGGCGGTCCGCGTCGACGCCGCGCGGCAACGCGCTGGTCGTCCTTCCATTCTGCTGGAACACCCGGCAGGAAGGACCACCGGAGTCGCTGTTCACCGGTCGGCTGCCTGGTGCACCGTACCCGTCCGGGGGCGGGGCGGGAAAGGACCGGGTGGAGGAGGCCGCGGGGTTGTTTGCGCACCGGCGGGCCGCCCGTCGCGCCCGGTTGAGGCAGTATGGCCGGGTGGCGGTCAAAGGTGCGATCAGGACCCGGTCCCGGAACGGGTCCGGGAACGTCTTGGTACGGGCGGGAACGTGGCCTGCGCGCGCACTCGGCCGGGTCGGCACCCGCCTCGGGACCCGGATCCGGCGGGCCACGCACTCGGGCGGCGCCGGTGAGACGGGCCTGGGCAAGCTGATCGAGCTGCACGCGGTGAACGGCGCGGGCGACATGCTGATCACGGTGGCGCTGGCCAGCACGGTGTTCTTCTCGGTGCCCACCGGGGAGGCCCGCGGCCGGGTGGCGCTGTACCTGCTGGTCACCATGGCGCCGTTCGCGCTGCTCGCCCCGATCATCGGCCCGCTGCTCGACCGGGTGCCGCACGGGCGGCGCGCGGCGATGGCGATGTCCATGCTGGCGCGGGCCGTGCTGGCGTGGACGATGGCGGGCGCGGTGGACGGCGCGGGGCTCGAGCTGTACCCGGCGGCGCTCGGCGTGCTGGTCAGCTCCAAGGCGTACGGGGTGGTGCGCAGCGTCGTCGTGCCCCGGCTGCTGCCCGACAGGACCACGCTGGTGAAGGCCAACTCCCGGGTCACCCTGGCCGGACTGCTGGGGACGGCCGTGGCCGCGCCGGTGGGCGGACTGCTGCACATGATCGGCCCCGGGTGGCCGCTGTACGGGGCGTTCGCGGTGTTCGTCCTCGGCACGCTGCTGGCGTTCACGCTGCCGCACAAGGTGGACTCGGCCAAGGGCGAGGAGAAGGCGACCATCGCCGAGCTCGCCAAGGAGCCGAGGACCGAGGGCGCGGACGGCGGGCGGGAGGACGCGGAAGCACGGCGGTGGCCGGGGTTGCGCGGCGTGGGGTCCTCGGTGCTGCACGCGCTCCAGGCGTGCGCCTGCCTGCGCGCGCTGTCCGGCTTCCTGACCCTGTTCCTGGCCTTCCTGCTCCGCGAGCATCCGATAGGCGGCTTCCCCGCCGCCACGTCGCTGGGGATCGTGGCGGTGTCGGCCGGTCTGGGCAACGCGCTGGGCACGACGATCGGCACCCGGATGCGCTCCCGCGCCCCGGAGACGATCATCACCACGGTGCTGGCGCTCGCCCTGGGCGCGGCGGTGTCCGCGGCCGTCTGGTACGGCGCGGTGACCGTGGCGCTGGTGGCGGCGACCGCCGGGTTCGCGCAGGCGCTCGGGAAGCTGTCGCTGGACGCGCTGATCCAGCGGGACGTGCCCGAGGAGGTGCGCACCTCGGCGTTCGCCCGCTCCGAGACGGCGTACCAGCTCGCCTGGGTGATCGGCGGCGCCATCGGCATCATGCTGCCGCTGAACGGCACGCTGGGCCTGGGCATCGCCGCGGGGCTGCTGGCGCTCGGCTTCGCGGCCACGGTGCGGGGGCTGCTGGTGGCCGGGCGCAGGGGGAGCCCGCGGCCGAGGACCGTGTGAGGCCGTGCCGCGTGAGCCCCGGGGCGGGGTGGGCCCGGGGCCGGGCCTGGCGGGGGGTCCGGGGGGTGCCCCCGATTGGCTCAGCCCACGGGGAGGGAAGGCCCCGGAAGGGGTGGTGGGCGGGGAAACGGGTGGGCCCCCGGGCGGTGGCGCGCCGGGGCCGCCGGGTAGCCTCAGGGCCATGACCATTCGCCGCCGTGCCGCCGTGATCGGCGCCGTTGCCGTCGGACTCGCCACCCTCGCCGCCTGCGAGAAGCCCACCCCGCTCGCGTACGTGACCGTGGGCACCACCTCGGAGCACACCGAGGCCGAGGACGGGTGTTACAAGGACGGGGACGAGATCTCCTCCTCCCAGGTGCAGAAGTGCCTGGACGCCGAGCCCACGGAGACGATCACGGTGGAGCCCGGTGACCGGCTCCGCCTGGGTGTGGACAAGTCGATCGGCGAGGACGGCTGGTACCTGGCGCTGAACGGCGAGGCGGTCACCGACCCGACCGAGCACACCTACCGCAGCGTGCCCACGGACGGCTTCTTCCAGGTGGACCCGGCCACGGGCGAGCGCCGCAAGTCGCTGAAGCTGTCCTTCGTCTCGGGGTCCATGGCCGAGGACCGGTACTACGGCGTGTGGAACTTCACGGTGAAGCTGGACGACTGACGTCCGCTCCGCTCCCTTGGCTCCCGAGTCCGCACGGGCCGGCGCGCGCCTGCTCGTGGTGACCGCGGTGGCGGCCGAGCTCGACGCCGCCGCCGCGGGCCTGCGCGCCCTCGGCGAGGCGCGCGAGCACACCCACGCGCCGGGGATCGCGGTCCGGCGTGTCGGGGAGCGCGCCGACCTGCTTGCGGCGGGGGTGGGCCCCGCCGCAGCCGCTGCCGCCACCGCGTCCGCGCTGACCGCGGCCGAGCTGCGCGGCGAGCCGTACACCCTGGTGGTGGCGGCGGGGATCGCGGGCGGGTTCGACCCGGTGGCGCCGGTGGGCTCGGTGGTGGTCGCGGACGCGATCGTCGCCGCCGACCTGGGCGCGGACAGCCCGGCGGGCTTCCTGCCCGTGGCCGAGCTCGGCTTCGGCCGCTCGGCGCACCACCCGGCGCAGCCGCTGTCCGGGCGCCTGGCACGGGCGCTCGGCGCGGTGCACGGGGCGGTGCTCACCGTCTCCACCGTCACCGGCACCGCCGAGGGCGCGGCCGAGCTCGCCGGGCGGCACCCCGGCGCGGCGGCCGAGGCGATGGAGGGGTTCGGCGTGGCGGAGGCGGCCGCGGCGCGCGGCGTGCCCGTCGCGGAGATCCGCGCCGTGTCGAACACCGTCGGGCCCCGCGACCGCGCCGCCTGGCGGATCGGCGACGCGCTCGCGGCCCTGACCGCGGCGTTCACCGCACTGACGCACGAGTTGCCGGAGGCCCCATGAGCACCCCCGCGGAGAGGCTGCGCATCGCCTACTCCCCCTGCCCCAACGACACCTTCGTCTTCCACGCCTGGGCGCACGGGCTGGTCCCGGGCGCGCCCGGCATCGACGTCACCTTCGCCGACATCGACATCACCAACGGCATGGCCGAGCGCGGCGAACTCGACGTGCTGAAGGTGTCCTACGCGGTGCTGCCGTGGATCCTCGACCGGTACGCGCTGCTGCCGTGCGGGGGCGCGCTGGGGCGCGGCTGCGGGCCGCTGGTGCTCACCCGGGACGCGCTGGAGCCCAAGGCGCTGGCCGGCCGCACGGTGGCCGTGCCGAGTGAGCGGTCCACCGCCTACCTGCTGTTCCGGCTGTGGGCGGCCGAGGCCGTGCCGGACGGGGTGGGGCGGATCGTGGTGCTGCCGTTCCACGAGATCATGCCCGCGGTGCGGGACGGCGTGGTCGACGCGGGCCTGGTCATCCACGAGGCCCGGTTCACCTACCAGCGGTACGGGCTGACGCGCCTGGCGGACATGGGCGAGGCGTGGGAGGCGAGCACCGGACTGCCGATCCCGCTCGGCGCGATCGTCGCCCGGCGCTCCCTCGGCGGGGAGCAACTGCGCCGGATCGCGGACGCGGCCCGGGACTCGGTGCGCCTGGCCTGGCGCGACCCCGAGGCGTCGCGGCGCTATGTGGCCGAGCACGCGCAGGAGATGGACCCGCAGGTGGCCGAGCGGCACATCGGGCTGTACGTGAACGAGTTCACCGCGGGCCTCGGCGACGAGGGGTACGCGGCGGTGCGGGGGCTGCTGACCCGGGCCGCCGCCGAGGGCCTCGTCCCGCCGCTGCCGCCGGGCGCGTTGGAGTTCCCCGGGGAGTGACGCCCGGCTCGGGCGCCCGCACACACGCCGGGCGCGCCGCGTTCACCACGCGGCGCGCCCGGCTGTCGTCCTCCCGGCCGGCTCCCGGCTCACACGTCCAACTGGTCGGCCACCGCCCGCAGCACACCGGCGATCTTGCGGCCGTGGGTCTTCTCCGGGTAGCGGCCCCGCTGGAGCGAACGGGCCACGTCCTCCAGCAGCGTGGTCAGGTCCTGCACGATCGGCAGCAGCTCGTCGGGCTTGCGGCGCTGCGCCGCGGCGACGGACGGGGTCTCCAGCAGCGTCACCGACAGCGCCTGGTCGCCGCGCTGCCCCGCGACGACACCGAACTCCACGCGCTGACCCGGTTTGAGGGTCTCCACTCCGGCGGGCAGCACCGACGAGTGCACGAAGACGTCCCCGCCGTCGTCGCGGGAGAGAAAGCCGAAGCCCTTCTCACTGCTGAACCACTTGACCTTGCCGGTAGGCACGTCAGACCTCGTCCTCGCGTCGATTGTTTCTCGTCACGTACAGCACAACACACCACAACGGTGAATACCGCGCTCTTTTCCGGCGCCCGGTTCCGGGGCGGCCCGCTCCGGGAACGCCCGGGGCCGGGCCGCTCCGGCAAGTACCCCGTGGCTGGACCGCTCCGGGGAGAACCACCTCGAGAGTTGGTCCAGTCCGGGTCGGGTGGCCGTTTTCGGAGAAGCTCCTCGACGGCCGGTGCGGAAATTCCGGAAAACGCAAGCGGTGCGGGCGACCGGACGCACCGGTAACCCGCATCCACCAAGGCTAATGGTCCACCAGCGGGTGGCAAGATGCCCTGCCTCGCCACAGCCGCGGTACTCCCGTCGGCGTCCCCCTCCCCCCTCCGGCCTACCCTGGAGCGGTGAGCGACGAAACCCGGACCCAGCCCGGCGACCTGTTGATCCGCACCGGGGGAATCGTGTTCCTCATCGGCGCGGTCGCCACGGTCGCCACCGTCATCCCCCTGCTCCTCGGCATGGACCCGCTGCCGACCCCGGCGTACCTGGTGTCGATGCTGATGGCCGTGGGCTTCGCCCTCGCCGGCGCGGGTCTGCTGCGCAACATCCACACCCAGCGCCGCGCGGCCCGCGCCGCCGTGGAGGGGCACGGTCCGGGAGTGCGCCCGCTGGCGCCGTAGCCGCGGCGGACGCGCGGACGCCCGGGGAGCGGGCGGGCCCGCGCGGCCGGGAGCGCGCCCCGGGCCCCGCGGGGAGCGGGGCGGCGCCCGCCCCGCGGGCTCAGGCCCGGGAGACGTACCCGGTCAGCCAGTCCGAAAAGTGGGTGAGGTCGTCCAGAATCACGTCGGCGCCCTCCGCGCGCAGCTCCTCCGCGCCGCACGGGCCGGTGGGCACGGCCACGCTCAGCGCTCCGGCCGCGCGCGCCCCGCGCACGTCGCCCACGTGGTCGCCGACGTACACCGCCGCGCCGTACTCGCGCAGCGCCTCCGCCTTGGCGTGCGACCACAGGCCGCCGACCACCGCGTCCGGCTCCAGGCCCAGGTGCGCCAGGTGCAGCTTGGCGTTGGGCTCGTACTTGGCCGTGACCACCACGCTGCGGCCGCCGTGCCGCCGCACCGCGGCCAGCGTCTCCGCGGCGCCCGCCATGGCGGGGGTCGGCTCGATGGCGTGCCCGGGGTACAGCGCGCGGTAGCGCTCCCCCGCGTCCGGGATGCCCTCCGCGGGGAACCAGTGCGCCAGCTCCTCCTCCAGCGGCGGGCCGAGCCGGGTGATCGCCAGGTCGGCGTCCACGAACACGCCGGTCTCCCGGGACAGGGCCCGGTAGGCGGCGCGGATGCCGGGCCGGGAGTCGATGAGGGTCATGTCGAGGTCGAAGCCGACCGTGAGCGGGGTGGTGAGGGACATGGGGGCCATTGTCCCCGAGGCCGGGTGCGCACCTGTTCGCCCGGGGCCGGTGTTGTCCGTCCGGTTAGGGGAGCCTATCCTCACCTCGGCGGCACGGCGCCGACCTGGCTGATCGTCCGCACCCCTCCGGGTGGCGGCCCCTGACCCCCCGTCCGGTCGCGCGAGCCGGCCCCGCCCGACTCGCCGTCCCGGCGACCCGACGACCACCCGAGGAGCCCCGCTGTGAGACCCCCGACCCGCCGCGCCGCGCTGGCCGCCGCCGTCCTCGCCCTGCTCACCGCCGCCTGCGGCTCGTCCGACTCCGGCGAGGGCGGCGAGGGCGCGGCGTCCACGCGCACGGTGCGGACCGCCAAGGGCCCGGTGAAGGTGCCGCAGTCGCCGAAGCGGGTCGTGGTGCTGGACACCGCGGAACTGGACTCGGCGCTCACCCTCGGGGTCACCCCGGTCGGCGCCACCCGCGCCGACGTCGCCGGGGGCTTCCTCGGCTACCTCGGCGAGGAGCGGACCGAGGGCATCGAGGACGTCGGCACCATCGGCCAGCCCAACCTGGAGGCCATCGCCGCCCTGCGACCCGACCTGATCCTCACCAACGGCGCCCGCGACGCCGACCGGTACGACGAGCTCACCGCCATCGCCCCCACCGTGATGACCGAGACCACCGGCCACCCGTGGAAGGAGAACTTCCAGGTGCACGCCGACGCGCTGAACAAGAAGGCCGAGGCCGCGAAGGTCGTCGCGGCCTACCGGGACCACGCCGCGAAGGTCACGAAGGCGGCGGGCGGCGCGGCCCGGGCGAAGCAGACCGAGGTGTCGGTGGTGCGGTTCGTCGAGGGTGCCAACACCCGGCTGTACGGCAGGCAGAGCTACATCGGCACCATCCTCGCCGACGTCGGCCTCGGGCGGCCGAAGACCCAGGACATCGACGAGATGATGGTCGAGATCAGCCCGGAGAAGGCCGACCTCGCCGCCGGCGACGTGATCTTCCACTCCACCTACGGCGACCCGGACAAGGCCCGGCGCAAGGAGGTCACCGGCGGCGCGCTGTGGAAGAACCTGGAGGCGGTGCGGGCCGACCGGGTGTTCGCCGTGGAGGACGAGCTGTGGATCCAGGGCATCGGGTACACCGCGGCCGGCCGGATCCTCGACGAGCTCCAGCGGGCGCTCACCCGGAGCTGACCGCCGAGGCCCACCGGGGCCCGGCCGCCGGGCGGGCTCAGCCCTCGGCGCGGGAGCGGCGGTGGGCCCGCCACAGCAGGAACAGCGCCGAGCCCAGCGCAGCAACCCGCACCATCACCGGCAGCAGGTCCTCCAGCACCGGCCGCAGCCGGTCCTCGGGCAGCGGCTCGCCCCACCGGCCCTCGGCGCGGCCCCACAGGTACACCGCGGCCGCGGCGGCCGAGGCGGCCGGGATGCCCACCGCGGCCATCTGCGCCTCCGCCCGGGTCAGCCGCGCCGAGTAGTAGGCGAGCAGCCAGCCGACCAGGACCGCGAGCCACGACCCGGCGACGGTGCCGCCGACCAGCAGCCCGGCCGCGGCGACCTCCCGCCAGTGCAGCAGCAGGCCGCGCCCGCTGAGCAGGCCGCCGCGGGCCGGCCGCGCCGCGGATCCGTCCTCGGACGGGGTGCCGCCCTCGGACGGGGTGCCCGGCGCACCGTCCCGCGGGCGGCGCAGCAGGCGGCGGAGCGGCCCGGCCTTGGCCTGCCGCGCGGTGTCCTTCGCCCCGTCCGGCGGCGTGCGGGGGGCGGGGAGCGCCAGGCCGAGGTCGTCGGGCGGGTCCAGGAGCGGGTTGCGGGCCGCGCCCCGGTCCGGCACCCGCCACCACTCCGGGTCCAGCGCCGGGCCCGGCCGGGAGGTGTCGCCGGGGAACGGCGGGGCGAGCCCATCGCCGGGGAACGGCGGCGGCACGCCCTCGGCGACCCTGCGGTACACCTCCGCCTCCACCACGGCGTCCGGGCTGCCCAGCCTGCCAAGGACCCGGCGCACCCCGGCGGGGCCGTCCTCCTCCTCGGCCCGCGCCCGCTCGATCTCCTCGCGCAGCCGCACCACGAGCTCGCGGCGCCGCTCGGCGGGCAGCGCCACCCGCGCCAGGTCCCCGACCCGGCTCAGGTACTCGTGGACCAGCCGCTCGTTCTCGATGCCCGTACCGTCAGCGCCCATACCGTCAGCCCTCCGCCGCGTCCCCCCGTGCCCGCCCGCCTCCCCCGTGACCCTGTCCCCGCCGCGCCGGTCCGGTCAACCGCCGGGGGCGGACCGGGCCGCGGCCCGACCGGGGCCGTACGCCGGGGGGACCCGCGGGCCCACGGGCGGCTAGTGTGGAGCGGATGAGCACACAGCGCACGGAGGCAGGGCGGACCGGGGAGGGGCGGACCGAGGAGGGCCGCGCCGACGCGGGCACCGCGCCCCGCACCCTGGCGGAGGACCTGCGCGCCCGGGACGACCGGGCGCTGTCCGCGCTGCTGCGGGCGCGGCCCGACCTGCTCTCGCCCGTACCGAACGATCTCACACAGCTCGCCACCCGCGCCGGAACCCGCGCCTCCGTGGCGCGGGCCCTGGAGCGCCTGGACCGGTTCACGCTCGCCACCGCCGAGGCCCTCGCGGTGGCGCCGGACAACTGCGGTCTCGGCGAGCTCGCCGCGCTGCTGCCGGACGCCGCCGAGGACGCGGTGGCGCGGGCGCTGGACACGCTGCGGGAGCGGGCGCTGGTCTGGGGCGGGCGGGAGCGGTTCCGGCTGGTGCGCACCGCCCGCGACCTGCTGGCGCCCGCCCCGAACGCCCCCTCGCCCACCGGTCTTGGCCCCACCCTCGCCGAGGCGTCCGCGGGCATCTCCCCCGGCCGGTTCCAGGAGATCCTCGCCGACGCCGGGCTGCCCGCCACCCACGACCCGGTCAGCGCGGTGGCCGCCCTGACCGCCCTGTTCCGGGACCGTCCCCGGATGGAGGACCTGCTCGGGCAGGCGCCGCGCGAGGCGAGGGACGTGCTGGCCAAGCTGACCTGGGGCCCGCCCTACGGGGAGGTGTCCACCGACGCCCGCGCCGGGAGCGTGCGCGCCGCCGAGGCGGCCACGCCCGTGCAGTGGCTGCTCGCCCGCGGCCTGCTGCTGCCCGCCGGGCCAAGGACCGTCGTCCTGCCCCGCGAGGTCGCCCTGCACCTGCGCGGCGGACGCGCCCACCGCGACCTGCGGCCCGAGCCGCCCGCGCTCGCCCCGCGCCCGCTCACGGCCGCCGCCGTGGACGCGGGCGCGGCCGGGCAGGCGTTCACCGCCGTGCGCACCGTCGAGGAGCTGCTCGCCGGCTGGGACACCGGGGGGCCGCCGGTGCTGCGCGCCGGCGGCCTGGGCGTGCGCGACCTCAAGCGCACCGCCGCCGCCCTGGAGACCGGCGAGAGCACCGCCGCGTTCTGGCTGGAACTCGCCTACGCCGCCGGGCTGCTCGCCTCCGACGGGGAGGCCGACGAGCGCTGGGCGCCCACGCCCGCCCACGACGAGTGGCTGCGGCTGCCGGCCGAGGAGCGCTGGGAGCGGCTCGCCGCCGCCTGGCTCACCGGCACCCGCGTGCCGGGGCTCGCCGGGGAGAAGGACGCCAAGGGCCGGGTGCTGAACGCCCTCGGCCCCGACCTGGACCGGCCGCTCGCCCCGGCGGTCCGCCGCCATCTGCTCGGCCTGCTCGCCTCGCTGCCCCCGGGTGCGGGCGCCGACCCCGGGGAGCTGCTGGAGCGCCTGCGCTGGGACCGGCCGCTGCGGGGCGCGGCGGGCGAGCTGCGGGACCGGCTCGCCCGGTGGGCGCTGGCCGAGGCCGAGCTGCTCGGCGTCACCGGGCGGGGGGCGCTGGCCGGGCACGGCAGGGCGCTGCTGGACGGCGGCCCGGCCGCGGCGGCGCTCGGCCCGCTGCTGCCCGAGCCGCTGGACCACGTGCTGCTCCAGGCCGACCTCACCGCCGTCGCCCCCGGCCCGCTGCTGCCGCGGCTCGCCGCCGAGCTGGCCGTCGCCGCCGACGTGGAGTCCAAGGGCGGCGCCACCGTGTACCGGTTCACGCCCGAGTCGGTGCGGCGCGCGCTCGACGCCGGGCGCACCGCCGCCGAGCTGCACGCCTTCCTCGCCGAGCACTCCCGCACCCCGGTGCCGCAGCCGCTGGCCTACCTCGTGGACGACGTGGCCAGGCGGCACGGGCGGCTGCGGGTCGGCGCCGCCTCGGCCTATCTGCGCTGCGACGACGACGCGCTGCTCGCCGAGCTGCTCGCCGACCGACGCTGCGCCGGGCTCGGCCTGCGGCGGCTGGCCCCCACCGTGCTGGCCGCGCGCAGCGACCCGGGGGCGCTGCTGGAGCGGCTGCGGGAGATCGGGTACGCCCCGGCCGCCGAGTCCGAGCACGGCGACGTGCTGGTCGCCCGGCCCGAGTCGTACCGCACCCCGCCCCGCTCCGCTCCGGCGCCCGTCGCCGAGGGCCCGCCGGAGCCGGACGAGACGCTGCTGGGCGCGGCCCTCACCGCGATCCGCGCCGGCGACCGCGCCTCCACCGCCAGGCGCCGCCCGTCCGTCCCCGCCCCCACCCCCGGCGGCCTGCCCCGCTCCGCCGCGGCCGAGACCCTCGCCACGGTGCAGGCCGCGGTGCTGGCCGGGCAGACCCTGTGGATCGGCTACGTCAACACCGACGGCGCCGCCACCCAGCGACTGATCGCCCCCGTCCGCGTGGAGGGCGGCTTCGTCACCGCGTACGACCACACCACCGACGAGGTCCGCACCTTCGCCCTCCACCGGGTGACGGGGGTGGCGGAGTTGGAGGAGGAGGCACCGTGAGAGGGCCGCGCTGACGGCCGTCCCCGCCGTCGGCCCCTCGCTCCTCCCCGCCGTCGGGTAACCGACCGCCCCGCTTCCCGTCCGCGATCAGGCAGACTTGTGGTTTGGCTCATCGCTGACGGAAAGGGCCAGTGCGTGAACGACGGACCGCTCATCGTCCAGAGCGACAAGACGCTGCTGCTCGAGGTGGACCACCCCAAGGCCGAGGACTGCCGGCGTGCCATCGCGCCGTTCGCCGAGCTGGAGCGGTCGCCCGAGCACATCCACACCTACCGGGTCACCCCGCTCGGGCTGTGGAACGCCCGGGCCGCGGGCCACGACGCCGAGCAGGTCGTGGACGCCCTGGTGAACCACTCCCGCTACCCGGTCCCGCACGCGCTGCTGGTGGACATCGCGGAGACGATGTCCCGCTACGGGCGGCTGACGCTGCACAAGCACCCCGCGCACGGCCTGGTGCTGTCCAGCACCGACCGGCCGGTGCTGGAGGAGGTGCTGCGGTCGAAGAAGGTCGCCCCGCTGGTCGGCGCCCGCATCGACCCCGACACCGTGGTGGTGCACCCCTCCGAGCGCGGCCAGATCAAGCAGGTGCTGCTCAAGCTCGGCTGGCCCGCCGAGGACCTGGCCGGGTACGTGGACGGCGAGGCGCACCCGATCGAGCTCGCCGAGGAGGGCTGGGCGCTGCGCCCCTACCAGCGGCAGGCCGTGGACGGCTTCTGGCACGGCGGGTCCGGGGTGGTGGTGCTGCCGTGCGGCGCGGGCAAGACCCTGGTCGGGGCGGGCGCGATGGCCACGGCCAAGGCGACCACGCTGATCCTGGTCACCAACACCGTCTCCGCCCGGCAGTGGAAGCACGAGCTGGTGCGCCGCACCTCGCTCACCGAGGACGAGATCGGCGAGTACAGCGGCACCCGCAAGGAGATCAGGCCCGTCACCATCGCCACCTACCAGGTGATGACGACGAAGCGGAAGGGCGTCTACCCCCACCTGGAGCTGTTCGACTCCCGGGACTGGGGCCTGATCATCTACGACGAGGTGCACCTGCTGCCCGCCCCGGTGTTCAAGTTCACCGCCGACCTCCAGGCGCGGCGCCGCCTGGGCCTGACCGCGACGCTGGTGCGCGAGGACGGCCGTGAGTCGGACGTGTTCTCCCTGATCGGGCCCAAGCGGTTCGACGCGCCGTGGAAGGAGATAGAGGCGCAGGGGTACATCGCGCCGGCCGACTGCGTGGAGGTGCGGGTCAACCTCACCGACCACGAGCGGCTCACCTACGCCACCGCCGAGCCGGAGGAGAAGTACCGCTACTGCGCCACCACGGCGAGCAAGCAGCGGGTCACCGAGGCCATCGTGCGCCGCCACGCGGGCGAGCAGATCCTGGTGATCGGCCAGTACATCGACCAGTTGGACGAGCTGGCCGAGCACCTGGACGCACCCGTGATCAAGGGCGACACCACCAACCCGCAGCGGGAGAAGCTGTTCGACGCCTTCCGGAGCGGGGAGCTGTCGGTGCTGGTGGTGTCGAAGGTGGCGAACTTCTCCATCGACCTGCCCGAGGCGGCCGTGGCCATCCAGGTGTCCGGCACCTTCGGCTCCCGGCAGGAGGAGGCCCAGCGCCTGGGCCGGGTGCTGCGGCCCAAGGCGGACCGCCGCGCGGCCCGGTTCTACTCGGTGGTGGCCAGGGACACCGTGGACCAGGACTTCGCCGCCCACCGCCAGCGCTTCCTCGCCGAGCAGGGGTACGCCTACCGGATCGTGGACGCGGACGAGCTGCTGGCCGGGGACACGGAGCTGTAGGGGACACGGAGCTGTGGGGGGCGGGGGCGGAGCCGGGGAGCGCGGGGGGCGCGGGACGGAGCGGAGGGGCGCGGGGGCGAGCGGGCGCGGGGGCGCGGAAAATGCTTCGACCCCGTTCCGCGGGCGGGCTAGACTCTCCGCCCTTGCCTCCCCCGGACCTCTTCCGGGAGGGCCGCCCGGACGGCAATCGGGCGGCGTCCTGACGTGTCCACCCGCACCGCGGACCCCGCCGGGTCCCGCCGTGCCCTGCCGTGGAGGCCGCACCGTGCCCGCGCACGCCCCCGACGCCGATCCCCTGTCCCGCGAACGCGCCCACCTCGCCTCGTCCCGTGCCGCGCTGCGCGCCATGCGCGCCGACGCCGAGGCGCTCGACCTCACCGACGTCACCGGCAACTGGGTCAACGCCGAGGTCCTGCGCCGCGAGGTGGAGAGCCGCATCGCGGCACTCGCCGATCTCGCCGACACCCCGCTGTTCTTCGGCCGCCTCGACTACGGGCACCCGCCCGGCGGGGAGCTCGCGGAGGGCGCCGAGGGCGGCAGGTTCTACATCGGCCGCCGTCACGTCCACGACAAGGACGGCGACCCCATGGTGATCGACTGGCGGGCGCCGGTCTCGCAGCCGTTCTACCGGGCGTCGCGCACCGACCCCATGGACGTGCGGCTGCGCCGCCGCTTCGGGTACACCGGCGGCGAGCTGACCGCCTACGAGGACGAGCACCTCACCGACCCGGCGGACGGCGACGGCGACGCCGCGCACAGCGCCCTGCTCCAGGCCGAGATCGAGAAGCCCCGCGTCGGCCCCATGCGGGACATCGTCGCCACCATCCAGCCCGAGCAGGACGAGATCGTGCGCGCCGACGTCGGCGGCACGGTGTGCGTGCAGGGCGCCCCCGGCACCGGCAAGACCGCGGTGGGCCTGCACCGGGTGGCGTATCTGCTGTACGCGCACCGGGAGCGGCTGGCCCGGGCGGGCACGCTGGTGGTCGGCCCCAACCGGTCGTTCCTGCGCTACATCGAGCAGGTGCTGCCCGCGCTCGGCGAGCTGGAGGTGGCGCAGGCCACCGTCGAGGAGCTGGTCGCGCACGTCCCGGTCCGGGGGGAGGACACCGCCGGGACGGCCCGGCTCAAGGGCGACGCGCGGATGGCCGAGGTGCTGCGGCGGGCCGTGCGGTCGGGGGTGCGGATGCCCACGGAGGGCCTGGTGGTGGTGCGCGGCTCCCGGCGGTGGCGGGTGCCGGTGTACGAGCTGGAGCCGATCGTGGCGGAGCTGCTGGACCGCGACATCAGGTACGGGGCGGCGCGGGAGGCGCTGCCGCAGCGGATCGCGCACACGGTGCTGGTGAAGATGGAGCAGGCCGGGGAGGCGCCGGACGACCGGGTGCAGGACGCGGTGGCGCGCAGCAAGCCGGTCAAGGACGCCGTGAACGCGCTGTGGCCGCCGGTGGACCCGGCGAAGCTGGTGCTGCGGCTGCTGTCCGACGCCGACTTCCTCGCCGAGTGCGCCGAGGGGATCCTGGACGAGGACGAGCGCAAGCTCCTGCTGTGGTCCAGGCCCGCCCGCGGGGTGCGCACCGCGCCCTGGTCGGCGGCGGACGCGGTGCTGGTGGACGAGGTCCGCGACCTGGTGCAGCGCACGCCCAGCCTGGGCCACGTGGTGCTGGACGAGGCGCAGGACCTGTCGCCCATGCAGTACCGGGCGGTGGGGCGGCGCTGCACCACCGGCTCGGCGACGGTGCTCGGTGACATCGCGCAGGGCACCACGCCGTGGGCGACCGGGTCCTGGGCGGAGGCGCTGGCCCACCTGGGCAAGCCGGACGCCCGGGTGGAGGAGCTCACCCGCGGCTTCCGGGTGCCCCGGGAGGTGATCGCCTTCGCCTCCCGGCTGCTGCCCGCCATCGCCCCCGACCTGACCCCGGCCACGTCGGTGCGCACCTCGCCCGGCGACCTGGTGGTCCGCCGGGTGGAGCCGGGCGAGCTGGACGGCGCGGTGGTCGCGGCCTGCCGTCGGGCGCTGGACCGGGAGGGCTCGGTGGGCCTGATCGCGGCGGACGCCCGGGTGCCCGGGCTCGCGGCGGCGCTGGACGCGGCCGGGCTGCCGCACCTCGCGCCGGGCGAGGAGACCTCCGCGTCCTCCCGGCTGACCCTCGTTCCCGCGTCGCTGGCCAAGGGCCTGGAGTACGACCACGTGGTGCTGGACGAGCCGGCCGCCGTGGTGGACGGCGAACCGGACGAGCGCACGGGGCTGCGCCGCCTGTACGTGGTGCTCACCCGGGCCGTGTCGGGCCTGGCCGTGGTGCACGCCGCCCCGCTGCCGGAGCGGCTCGCCGCACCGCCCGCCTGACGGGCCGTCCACCCGCCCCGCCGTCAGGCGAGCACCGCGGGGGCGTCCAGCAACTGCCGCCAGCGGCGGACCTCCGCCGGGTCCACCGGCGCGTCCCAGCCGCCGGCCCGCACCGCCCCGCCGACGTGGAAGGCGTCGAGCCCGGCGGCGCGCAGGGCCGGGAGGTGGTCGGTGCGCAGGCCGCCGCCGACCAGCACCCGGGGCCCGGTCCCGGCGGCGGGCCCGGCCGCCTCGGCGCGCAGGGTGCCGAGGCCGTGGTCCACGCCGCGGGGCGAGCCCGCGGTGAGGACGGTGTCGAGTCCCGGCAGCCCGGCGAGCCCGGCCAGCACCGCGGCCCGGTCCGCCGCGTGGTCCAGCGCGCGGTGGAACGTCCAGCGGCAGCCCGGCACCGCGTCGAGCACCGCCCGGACGGCTCCGGTGTCCAGGGAGCCGTCCGGGCGCAGGAACCCGAACACGAACTCGCGCGCCCCCTCCGCCCACAGCCCCCGCGCCACCGCGCACAGTTGCTCCAGGTCCCCCGCGGCGAAGCCGTCCTGGAGCCGCAGCATCACCCGCAGCGGCAGGTCGACGGCGGCCCTGATCCCGGCGAACACCTCCCGGGACGGGCTCAGGCCGTCCGCCGCCATGTCGGCGACCACCTCCAGCCGGTCCGCCCCTCCGGCGCGTGCGGCGAGCGCGTCGTCCACGCTGACCGCGATCACCTCGAACATCGGCACCGTGCTCCCCGGCCGGTCCACCGCCACTCCGGCGGCCATTGGTCTAGACATATAGCGAAGCCTGCCACAGACGCCCGCTCCGCGTGAGACGGCCTCACCCGCCGCACCGCCCACCGGGTGCCGCCCCGGCACAATGGCGCGCATGTCCGCGACCCATCCCGCTCACGAATCGCTCCTCGCCCGCTGGAACGAACTGCTCACCCGCGCCGGCGGCACGGCCGGTGACCCCGCCGCCTACGGCGCGCGCCTGCTCGCGGCGTGGGCCGAGCCGCACCGCCGCCACCACGGCACCGACCATCTGCGCACCGTGCTCGACCACGTGGACGACCTGGCCGGGCACGCCGCCGACCCCGACACCGTGCGCCTGGCGGCGTGGTTCCACGACGCGGTGTACCTGCCGGAGCGCTCGGAGAACGAGGAGCGCAGCGCCCGCCTGGCCGAGCGCGCCCTGACCGAGGCCGGCGTCCCGGCGCCGCGGGTCGCCGAGGTGGCCCGGCTGGTGCGGCTCACCGTCACCCACGACCCGGCGGCGGGCGACCGGGACGGCGAGGTGCTGTGCGACGCGGACCTGGCGGTGCTGGGCGGCGGCCCCGCCGAGTACGCCCGGTACGCGGCGGCCGTGCGGGAGGAGTACGCGTTCGTCCCCGACGACGTCTTCCGCCCGGCCCGCGCGGACATCCTCCGCGCCCTGCTGGCCCTCCCCCACCTGTTCCGCACCGCCACCGCCCGCTCCCGCTGGGAGACCACGGCCCGCCGCAACCTGGCCACGGAACTGGACCTGCTGGAGCGCTGAGGCCACGGGCGCCGGGCGGCCCCGACGGCGACAGGAGCTGCCCCGCCGGCGACACGGAAGGCCCCGCCAGCGACAGGGGAGACCCGGTCGGTGACAGGGAAGACCCGGTCGGCGGCGGACGGCGACCCCACCCGGCCCGAGCCCGCGTCCTCTCCCGGGTCAGCCCAGGACGGCCCGCACCGCCTCCTGGACTCCCGTGAGCAGACCCGTCAGGGCGGTGGTGCCGGCCGCCAGGGCGTGGAGGCGGCGCAGGCGGCCGGTGACCTGCTCCTCGTCGGCCTCGCCCGACGCCAGCTCGCCCTCCAGGGCGGCGGTCTCCTCCAGGGCGGCCCGGCGGCGCTCGGCGGGCAGGGCGTCGTCGGACGCGCGCTCCATCTCCTCCAGCCGCTGCCTGAGCGCGGCCACGGCCGCCAGCGCCGCCCGGGCCGCGAGCGCCGCCTCCTCACCACCGCCGGTCCGCTGGGCGAAGGCGCCGGGCCCGGCCGCCATCGCCGAGTCGCCGACCCTGGCGTTGCCGCCGATGACGATGCCGTGGTTCGTCTGCGGGCCGCCGCCCTGCTGTCCGTCAGCCACCGGATGCGCTCCTTCCGCTCGCGCCCGCGGCCTTCGCGCCGCTCTTGCCCGCGCCGGTCGGCGTGGACACCGCCGCCGCGCCCGCGCCCGCCGCGATGGCGCCGGACATGGACCCGCCGGTCATCATGATCCCGTTGTTGAGGATCATGGTCCTGCGCTCGACCAGGTCGCTGGTGTCCAGACCGTGCTCGGTCAGGAACGCCGTCACCGTGCCGAGGACCTGAAGCTCGATCTGCTTGCCGATCCGGGAGACGTCGACCCGCTGGAAGTAGTTCCGGTAGCTGTGGGATCCGGCCACCTCCCGCAGGCTCACCCGGGCGCCGAAGTCGTAGCGGCTGTCGTGCTGGATCGCCCAGCGCTGCTCCTCCTCCGCCCGTCTGCGCCGCCTGCCCTCCAGCAGGTCCCCGACCGCGTTGAACAGGGCGCCGCCGAACACGGACCTGCTCTGCCGCAGGGACTCGGCCACGAGGTGCAGCGTCTCGTCGGTGAGCTCGGGCCTGGCCAGGGAGTCCGCCACCCGGTACTCCTCCCTGATCGGCGGCAGCACCAGCGTGTCGGCCTGGAGGTACAGGGTGCCGCCGCTCACCGCTATCTGCGCGAACACCGACAGCACCAGGTCCGTCCCCCAACTGCGGACCTGCACGCACACGCAGTGCCTGACCGGCCCGTCCACCCGCCCGCGCACCGCCGCCACCCGCCCCGGCGGCAGGGTGTCCGCGGGCCGCGCCTCCGGGACGCCGCCGGTGTGGCCGGGCCAGAACTCCGCCGGGCTCAGCACCCCGTTCTGCTTGAGCTCGGCGCCGTTGACGAACACCTTCTCGGTGATGTCGAGCCCGGCGATGCCGTCCGCCGACATCGAGGTGGCCGCCCGCAGCCTGCCCAGGTCCGCGGTCAGCCGCTCCACCAGCGCTCCCGCGCCGAACGGCACCGGGGCGGGCTCCGGCACCGCGGCCGGATCCTCCCCCTCGGGCACCAGGCGGGTGGCCACCGACCACGAGGTGACCTCGTCGCCCGCGCCGACGAACGGGCGGTAGCCGCTGTAGACGATCAGGTTCGCGTCGCCGCCGACCGCGGACTGCGGCAGGCCCGCGGCCGCCGGGTCCGTACGGCGGGCGCCGGAGGCCCGGAACGCCGCCAGGGTCAGCTCCTCCCTGATGATCCGCCAGGCCGTCCTGCGCTGCTCCCAGGTGAGGAACCACGGGCAGGCCAGCAGCAGGGCCAGAGCCAGGATGACCGCGACCCACGGGTCCGTCCGCAGCCAGGGCAGCGGCACCGCCATCGAGAAGTAGGCCACCACGCCGATCACGAACCCCTGGGAGAGCAGCGTGAGCACCAGCTCCCGCGCCGCTCCCGAGCCCGGCCTGCCACCCGGCCGCCCGGCCCGGGCCCGGGGGACGGGGACGCGCCGCGACGCCTTGCCGTCCTGGAACAGCGCGATGAACCAGTAGGTGAGCGTGGCCACGGGCAGCAGGATCAGCGAGCCGAGGAACGCGGCGGCCACGGCGGCGTCCCTGCGGCCGAGGGCACTCAGCGCGCGCTCGGCGTGCGAGCGCACCAGGGCCAGGTCCACCCCGTAGGAGGGGGCGCAGGCGCGGAAGCGCTCGTGGCGCAGCTCGTCCACCACCGCCCGGGCGAAGCTCTCGTCCAGGTACGCGCCCGCGCACATGTACCGCGTGGCGGCGGTCCAGTCCTCCGGTGGACCCGGCGGCGCGGCGGGCGGCGGCCCCCCGCCCGTTCCACCCGGCCCGCCACCGAAACCACCGCCCGGAGCACCGCTGCCCGGTCCACTGCCGCCGGGACCGCCCCCGCCATGCCCGAAGGACGCCGTCATGGCGCCTCACCCCCCGTCCTCTCCCCGCCTCCATTCTCCGCCCGCTCATCACGCAGCGTAAATAGCCGAACACTGCCCACCAGAGCGCACAGGCGTACGAAAGGGCGTGCGAGGGGGCGCGAACGGAAGACCCGCCCTCACCGCGACGCCCCGAAGCCGGTACCGAGCCGGTGCGCGGCCGGTGCGCCGAGAACAGGTTCGGCATCCGCCCCGAGGCCGGTCCGCCCAGCGGCTCCAGCCTGATCCGCGAGCCCATCCGGCCACCGGCCGGCCACGAACGGCCAAGAGTCGGGCGCCCGGCCGGGTGAATGGCCGGCCGGGCGGCCGGGGTCGGGAGGCGGGAGGCGAAAGCCGGGAGGCGGCAGGCAGGAGCCGGAAGGCGGCAGGTGAAAGCCGGGAGCCGGAAGGCCGGAGGCCGGAAGGCGGGAGGTCGGAAGCCGGGAGGTCGGAAGCCGGGAGCCGGCAGGCGGCAGGTGGCAGGCGGCAGGTGGCAGGCGGCAGGCGGCAGGTGAAAGCCGGGAGCCGGGAGGCCGGGAGGCAGAAGCCGGGAGGCCGGAGGCGGCAGGCGGGATCCGGAAGGCGGGAGGCCGGAGGCCGGAGGCCGGAAGGCGGCAGGCCGGAAGCGGCAGGCGGCAGGCCGGAGGCGGCAGGCGAAAGGGGGAAGGGGGAAGCCGGGAACCGGGGGGTGGAGGCCGGGAGGCGAAAGCCGGGAGCTCAGGGCCGGAGGCTGGAAGCCGGGGGGCGAGGGCCGGGCGGGTGGAGGTCTGGTGACGGTCGGGTGCTCCGCCCATCTGCCCTGCCGCCCCCGCCGCCCAACCAGCCCTCGGCCGCCCAACCAGCCCTCGCCGCCCGGCCACCCGGCCACCCGGCCACCCGTCACTCGGTCACCTTGTCACTCGGCCACCCGACCACTCGATCCCCGCTTACTCGACCACTCGGTCATCCGACCACTCGACCACTCGACCATCCACTCAACCACCCACCCGGCCACCCGCCGGCCGCCCACCAGCCCGCCCCACGCCCCGCGCCCCCCACCCCGCGTCCGCCCAGGGTTGACCCGGACCCGCCAACGAAAATAGCTTTCGGCACATGGGTCACACAGGTCCTGCCGCGAAGGAAACTTTCACCGGCGCACCCGAGCCCGCCCCCTCGCCCGCCCCGGGCGTGCTGCGGGCCAGGGTGCGCAGTCTGGCGCCGACGATGACCCGCTCCATGCAGCGCGTCGCCGAGGCCGTCGCCGCCGACCCCGCCGGGTGCGCCCAGCTCACCGTCACCGCGCTGGCCCACCGCACCGGCACCAGCGAGGCGACCGTGGTGCGCACCGCGCGGGTCCTCGGCTACCCCGGCTACCGCGATCTTCGCCTGGCGCTGGCCGCCCTGGCCGCGCAGCAGCAGGCGGGCGTCACCCCCTCGGTCACCGCCGACATCACCGTGGACGACCCGCTGCCCGAGGTGGTCGCCAAGCTCGCGCAGGAGGAGCAGCTCTGCCTGTCCGACACGGCGGCGCAACTGGACACCGGCCAGTTGGAGGCGGCCGTCGCCGCGCTGGCCTCCGCCCGCCGCACGGACGTCTACGGCATAGCCGCCTCCGCCCTGGTCGGGCAGGACCTGGCCCAGAAGCTGCTGCGGATCGGCCTGGTGGCACACTGTCACTCCGACCCGCATCTGGCGGTCACCAACGCCGTCCAGTTGCGCCCCGGGGATGTCGCCGTCGGCATCTCCCACTCCGGCAGTACGGTGGACGTCATCGAACCCCTGCGCGTCGCCTTCGACCGGGGAGCCACCACCATCGGCATCACCAGCCGCCCCGACGCGCCGATCGCCAGTTACGCCGACATCGTCCTGACCACGGCGGCGGGCCGGGAGAGCGAGCTGCGCCCCGCCGCGATGTCCAGCCGCACCAGCCAGTTGCTCGTCGTGGACTGCCTGTTCATCGGCGTCGCCCAGCGCACCTACGACACCGCGGCGCCCGCCCTGTCCGCCTCCTACGAAGCCCTCACCCACCGGCACAGCGCCGCCCCGCCCCGCCTGTGAGCCGTGTGAGGGGGAAAGAGCCCCGACCGATGACCGCGACCGACGACGCACAGGCCAGGCTGCGCCGTGAGCTGGACTCCCTCACCACCGAGGCGCACCGCGCCGAGCTCGCCGGGATCGACCGGCTGCCCACGCTGGAGATCGCCGAGCTGATGAACGGCGAGGACGCGGGCGTGCCCGCGGCGGTGGCCGCGCAGTTGCCCCGGATCGCCGCCGCGATCGACGCCGTCGCCGAGCGGATGGCCCGCGGCGGCCGCCTGGTCTACGCGGGCGCGGGCACCGCGGGACGGCTCGGCGTGCTGGACGCCAGCGAGTGCCCGCCGACGTTCAACACCGCGCCGGGGCAGGTCGTCGGCCTGATCGCGGGCGGTCCCGGGGCGCTGGTCACCTCGGTGGAGGGCGCCGAGGACCGCGCCGACCTGGCCGCCGCCGACCTCGACGCGCTGGGCCTCACCCCGGACGACGCCGTGGTCGGCGTGTCCGCCTCGGGGCGCACCCCGTACGCGCTCGGCGCGGTCCGGCACGCCGGGGCGCTGGGCGCGCTCACCGTGGGGCTGTCCTGCAACGCGGGCTCGCCGCTGGCCGCCGCCGCGGAGCACGGCATCGAGGTGGTGGTCGGGCCCGAGCTGCTGTCCGGCTCGACCCGGCTGAAGGCGGGCACCGCCCAGAAGCTCGTCCTCAACATGATCTCGACGATCACCATGATCCGCCTGGGCAAGACCTACGGGAACCTGATGGTGGACGTGCGCGCGTCGAACGACAAGCTGCGGGCCCGCTCCCGGCGGATCGTCGCGCTCGCCACGGGCGCGCCCGAGGACGAGATCGAGGCGGCGCTCGCCGCCACGGACGGCGAGGTGAAGAACGCCATCCTGGTGATCCTCGCCGGGGTCGGCGCCGCGGAGGCGGCGGCGCTGCTGTCCGCGTCGCGGGGGCACCTGCGGGCGGCACTCCAGGTGGCGTCGGCGCGAGGCTGAGCCGCCCCGGGACGGGGCCAGGCGGGGCGGGCCGGGAAAAGCCGCTGGGCGGCACCCCCGAGGGGGTGCCGCCCAGCGTTGTCCTGCTCGGACGACGACCGGCCAGGGCCGATCAGAAGTCCATGTCACCGCCCGGCATGCCGCCGCCCGCGCCGGCACCGGCCGCGGCCTTCTCCGGCTTGTCGGCGATGACCGCCTCGGTGGTGAGGAACAGCGCCGCGATGGAGGCGGCGTTCTGGAGCGCGGAGCGCGTCACCTTGGCCGGGTCGATGATGCCCTCGGCCACCAGGTCGACGTACTCGCCGGTCGCGGCGTTCAGGCCGTGGCCCGGGGTCAGGTTGCGCACCTTCTCCACCACGACACCGCCCTCGAGGCCGGCGTTCACGGCGATCTGCTTCAGCGGGGCCTCCAGCGCCAGCTTCACGATCTGGGCGCCGGTCGCCTCGTCACCCTCGAGGTCGATCTTCTCGAACGCGGCGGCAGCCTGGAGCAGGGCCACGCCACCACCGGCGACGATGCCCTCCTCGACGGCGGCCTTGGCGTTGCGCACCGCGTCCTCGATGCGGTGCTTGCGCTCCTTGAGCTCCACCTCGGTGGCCGCGCCGGCCTTGATGACGGCCACGCCGCCGGCCAGCTTGGCGAGGCGCTCCTGGAGCTTCTCGCGGTCGTAGTCGGAGTCCGACTGCTCGATCTCGGCGCGGATCTGGTTGACCCGGCCCTGCACCTGCTCGCTGTCGCCGGCGCCGTCCACGATCGTGGTCTCGTCCTTGGTGACGACGATCTTGCGGGCGCGGCCCAGGAGGTCCAGGCTCGCGTTCTCGAGCTTGAGGCCGACCTCCTCGGAGATGACGGTGCCACCGGTGAGGATGGCGATGTCACCGAGCATGGCCTTGCGGCGGTCGCCGAAGCCGGGGGCCTTGACCGCGGCGGACTTGAAGGTGCCGCGGATCTTGTTGACGACCAGGGTGGCCAGGGCCTCGCCCTCGATGTCCTCGGCGATGATCAGCAGCGGCTTGCCGGACTGCATGACCTTCTCGAGCAGCGGGAGCAGGTCCTTGACGGAGCTGATCTTGGAGTTGCAGATCAGGATGTAGGGGTCGTCGAAGACCGCCTCCATCCGCTCCATGTCGGTGGCGAAGTAGGCGGAGACGAAGCCCTTGTCGAAGCGCATGCCCTCGGTGAGCTCGAGCTCCAGGCCGAAGGTCTGCGACTCCTCGACGGTGATGACGCCTTCCTTGCCGACCTTGTCCATCGCCTCGGCGATCAGCTCGCCGATCTGGGTGTCGGCGGCGGAGATGGAGGCCGTGGAGGCGATCTGCTCCTTGGTCGTGACCTCCTTGGCCAGGCTCAGGAGCTGCTCGGAGACGGCCTCGACGGCCTGCTCGATGCCGCGCTTGAGGGCCATCGGGTTGGCACCCGCGGCCACGTTGCGCAGACCCTCGCGGACGAGCGCCTGGGCGAGGACGGTCGCGGTGGTCGTACCGTCACCGGCGACGTCGTCCGTCTTCTTGGCGACCTCCTTGACCAGCTCCGCGCCGATCTTCTCGTAGGGGTCCTCGAGCTCGATCTCCTTGGCGATGGAGACACCGTCGTTGGTGATCGTGGGGGCGCCCCACTTCTTCTCGAGGACGACGTTGCGGCCCTTGGGGCCCAGGGTGACCTTGACGGCGTCGGCGAGCTGGTTCATACCGCGCTCGAGGCCGCGCCGCGCCTCCTCGTCGAACGCGATGATCTTGGCCATGTGAAGTGGTCCTCCCAAAGCGGGGTGGATTGCTCCGGACCGCGCTGGCGCCCGCGACGGACGGCCCCGGCCGCGACGTTCCTTCCCGTCGCCGGCTTGGGCCTCACCCACCCGGTCCTCGTTGTCACTCTCACCTTCAGAGTGCTAACGCAATGATTAGCACTCGCCCCCCGCGAGTGCAAGCTACTCCGATGGGGACGACCCCTTGCGCGAGCCACGTACGAGGGTGCCTTGACGGCCATGGGCGACCGATGGGGCGGTGGGTGGGGCGACGGGCGGGCGCAAGCTACTCCGATGGGGACGACCCCCTGCGCGAGCCACGTGCGAGGGCCCCTTGACGGGGGTGGGCGACCGGTGGGGCTGGCCGGGTCGGCCGCCCCGGAGCCCGCTCCGAGCCGCCGCGCCGGCCGTGCCCCGCCCCCAAGCAAAGAAGGACCCGCACCCCCGTAGGAGTGCGGGTCCTTCGCAGCAGAAGACCGTTTGTTGCCGTCCCCCATAACCCCCTGACGCCGTGCGGCCCGTGGGCCGTGCCGTCGCCTTCCGGGTCTGCGACCCGGAGTGGGGGCCGAAACCCACCCTTTCACGCCCGTGCGGACAAGCCGTGCGAGCGCTGCCCTGACCGGGGGGTTTACGGCGCTGCGGAGCCCGGAAGGCTCAGCCGGTCACGCGGACCATGTCCGCCTGCGGCCCCTTCTGACCCTGCGAGATCTCAAACTCGACCCGCTGGCCTTCTTCCAGGGTGCGGTAACCGTCCATCTGGATCGCGCTGTAGTGGACGAACACGTCCGCACCACCGTCGACCGCGATGAAGCCGTACCCCTTCTCCGCGTTGAACCACTTGACGGTGCCCTGAGCCATTCCAAACTCCCCTATTACTGGCCCTTTCACGGATCCACACTCCGCGGATCCGGGTCGTCGTGTCTCCCTCGGAACGCGCCGACCGCCGCTGAATGTATCTGTCCAGATGCCCTGCGCAACAGGTCAATCGGACGAGAATTCTGAGCGAGCCGGAACGGTTGAAAGTGACCAAGTCCCCATGAACCAGGGCAAGTTGGACCAGACATAAAAGACCTAACCGCACAATCAACACCCCCGGTTCGGGCGTATCTTCACGCGACTCGCGCAACGCCCGGGGCGGCTCCACCCCCGCGGATCACCGGGGAACGCGGCCTTTGCCCTCGAAGGGGTTTGAACACTGGTGCGGCGGTACAAGAACTCCAGTGCGGATCTGCGATGCGCCGTGCCCGTCGGGGCAGGGTGTGTCTTTTGTGGCGCGCGCCTGCCGTCGGCTCACTCTATCGCGCCTCGATCCCGTAACAAGCAACCGCCCCGCGCGCCGTCCGCGGCTCCCCTCGAACGGGGGAGGCGCGGGAACGGCGGGCGGGGCGATCGGGACAGCAGGGAGAGCGGAGCGGAATGGGGAGAACCAGGCGCGTCAGCAGCCCCCGGCCACGGCGGGAATGATCGAGACGCCGGCACCGTCCGGAGTGGGGGTGCCGAGCCCGTCGGAGAAGCGCACGTCGTCGTCGTTGACGTACACGTTCACGAAGCGGCGCAGCTTGCCCGTGTCGTCCAGGATCCTGGCGCGGATGCCCGCGTGGTGGGCCTCCAGGTCGTCCAGGACCTCGGCGAGGGTGGCGCCCTCCGCGGTCACCTCGGCCTGTCCGCCGGTGTACGTGCGCAGGATGGTCGGGATGCGAACGGAAACGCTCATGCGAGGCCAGCCTCTCGGAACGAGTCAAGGGTCGGGCGGATGGTGGCGGTCGGGCCCGTGGTGGGGGCCACCGCGTCGAGGGTCTTCAGGCCGTCACCGGTGTTGAGCACCACCGTCTCGGCGGCGGGGTCGAGCCGGCCGCTCTCCAGCAGCTTGCGCAGCACGCCGACGGTCACCCCGCCCGCGGTCTCGGCGAAGACGCCCTCGGTGCGGGCGAGCAGCTTGATCGCGTCGACCACCTCGGCGTCGGAGACGTCCTCCACCGCGCCGCCGGTGCGGCGGACGATGTCCAGCACGTACGGGCCGTCCGCGGGGTTGCCGATGGCGAGGGACTTGGCGATGGTGTCGGGCCGGACCGGGCGGACCACGTCGTGGCCGTCGCGGTAGGCGGCGGAGACCGGGGAGCAGCCGGTGGCCTGGGCGCCGAAGATCTTGTACGGCCGGTCCTCGACGAGGCCGAGGGCGATCAGCTCCCGCAGCCCCTTGTCGATCTTGGTGAGCTGGGAGCCGGACGCGATCGGGATGACGAGCTGGTCCGGGATCCGCCAGCCGAGCTGCTCGCAGATCTCGTAGGCGAGGGTCTTGGAGCCCTCGGCGTAGTACGGCCGCAGGTTGACGTTGACGAAGCCCCAGCCCTCCCCGATCGGATCGCCGATCAGCTCGGAGCAGAAGCGGTTCACGTCGTCGTAGGTGCCCTCGATGCCGACCAGGTCGCCGCCGTACACCGCGGCCATGACGACCTTGCCCGCCTCCAGGTCGTGCGGGATGAACACGCACGAGCGCAGCCCGGCGCGCGCCGCGGCGGCGCCCACCGCGCCCGCGAGGTTGCCGGTGGAGGAGCAGGACAGCGTGGTGAAGCCGAAGGTGCGGGCGGCCTCCAGGGCGATGGCCACGACCCGGTCCTTGAAGGAGTGGGTCGGGTTGCCGGAGTCGTCCTTGACGTGCAGGCCGCCGGTGACGCCGAGCTCGCGGGCGAGGTTGCGGGCCTCGACCAGACGGGTCCAGCCCGGGTTGAGGTTGGGCCGGGTGGCCACGTCGGCGGGGACGGGCAGCAGCGGGGCGTAGCGCCAGATGCTGGCGGGCCCGGCCGCGATCCGCGCGCGCAGCGCCTCGGGGTCGGCGGAGCCGAAGTCGTAGGCGACCTCGAGGGGCCCGAAACAGGAGGCGCAGGCGAAGTCGGGGCCGAGCTCGCCGCGCTCGCCGCACTCGCGGCAGGACAGGGCGGTGGCCGGGCCGAACGGGGCGACCGTACCGGAGGTGCTGGTTCCGGTTCGCGCGCCCGCGGAGGTGGCGGCCGCGGCGGTTCCGGCGTGCGTGCTGAAGGTCGGCGTAGCCAAAGCGAGGCCCTTTCTCCTCATCTTCCCTGGCGGCGCGTTTCGCCGCAGGACGGACTTGGCACCTTCCCCGCCGGGGCCTCGCGCGATGAGTCGCAAGACCGGCTGGAGGGTTGCCGGGGCTTCAACGGGCCGTTCCCTCTGCCCCTCTGGATGAGCTGGTATGACACCCCGGGTGGGGTGTGTTTGTCCTGCCGCCGGGAGCGCGAGTGCGGTGGAAGCCGCACCTGCCCCGCAGGCGACCGCACCGCCGTTTCGTTCGCGGCGGTACGTTTTCAAGACTGTAACCGATGGCCCGCACACTGGTCAGGACCGTCCGAAGCGCGAGATCGATCACAGTGCCGCACCGGGGCGCGGCGCACGCACTACCCGTAGGGAGCCCGCACGTGTTTGACGAGGTGGACCGCTGGCTGGCCCGGCGGTCCTGGTCCACCGCGGACCGGCCGCTGGAGCTGCTGGCCAGGGCCAAGGCCGCGGCGGGGCACGAGGGCACCGTCAGCGTCGTCCTGCCCGCGCTCGACGAGGAGCGGACCGTCGGCGACATCGTGGCGGCGATCCGCCGGGACCTGGTGGAGCGGGTGCCGCTGGTGGACGAGATCGTGGTGGTGGACTCCGGCTCCACGGACCGGACGGCCGAGGTGGCGGCGCGCGCCGGGGCGCGGGTGGTGCACCGCGACGCGATACTGCCGCGGCTGCCCGCAGTGCCGGGCAAGGGCGAGGTGCTGTGGCGGTCGCTGCTGGCCACCCGCGGGGAGATCGTCTGCTTCGTGGACGCCGACCTGCGCGAGTTCGACTCCCGGTTCGTCTCGGGCATCGTCGGGCCGCTGCTGACCGACCCGGGCGTGGACTTCGTCAAGGCCATGTACGACCGCCCGCTGGAGAGCGGGGGCGCGGTGGTGCCCGGCGGCGGGGGCCGGGTGACCGAGCTGGTGGCCAGGCCCCTGCTCAACCTGCACTGGCCGGCGCTCGCCGGGTTCGTGCAGCCGCTGGGCGGGGAGTACGCGGCGCGGCGCTCGCTGCTGGAGCGACTGCCCTTCCCGTGCGGCTACGGGGTGGAGCTGGGGCTGCTGGTGGACGCGCTGGAGACGGTGGGCCTGGACCGCCTGGCGCAGGTGGACGTGGGCGTGCGCCACCACAGGCACCAGGACGGGCGGGCGCTGGGCCGGATGGCGGCGACGATCTACCGCACGGCGCTGGAGCGGCTGGCCCGCTCGGGCCGCCTGGCCGTGGGCGGCGCCCCGGTGTCGCCGCTGCTCACCCAGTTCGAGCGGCACCCGGACGGCGGCTTCGCGGCGCGCACCCACGAGGTGATGGCCAGGGAGCGGCCCCCGATGGTGACCGTCCCCGAGTACCGCGGGCACCGGGCGGCGACGGCGGTGTGAGCCCGGCGCCGCCGCCCGGGGGCGGAGCCCCGCCCCCGGGCGGCGGTGCCGGGCTCAGTTCCCCAGGGCTTCCAGTTGGTCCAGGAACCAGCGCTGCGGGGGCAGGGCGGCGCCGGCGGCGGCGAGCCGCTTGCAGCGGGCGGCGCGCTCCTCCTCGGGCATGGACAGGGCCTCGTGCAGGGCCTCGGCGGTGCCGATCACGTCGTACGGGTTGACCATCAGCGCGTCCTGCGCCATCTCGGCGGCGGCCCCGGCCTCGCGGGACAGCACCAGCGCGCAGCCCCGGTCGGAGACCACCGGGACCTCCTTGGCGACCAGGTTCATGCCGTCCCTGATGGGGTTGACCAGGGCCACGTCGGCCATGCGGTAGGCGGCCAGCGAGCGCGGGAAGTCGTCGTCCACGTGCACCACCAGCGGCTGCCAGGACGCGGTGCCGAACTCGTCGTTGATCTCCTGCGCGACCCGGCTCACCTCGGCGGTGTACTCCCGGTAGACGGCCACGTCCTGCCGCGAGGGGTAGGCGAACGCCAGGTGCGTCACCCGGCCCCGCCACTGCGGCCTGGTGTGCAGCAGGTGGCGGTAGGCGAGCAGGCCGCGCACGATGTTCTTCGACAGCTCGGTGCGGTCCACCCGGACGATCACCCGGCGGTCGCCGACGGTCTCGCGCAGCGCGGCGAGCCGCTGGTCCACGTCGGGGCGGTGGGCGCGCTCCCGCAGGAACTCCGCGTCGGCGCCGAGGCCGTGCACGCCGACGCGGGTGGTGCAGCCCTCGTGGGTGACGGTGATGTCGCCGTCCGCGGGCCGCTCGACGCGGGCGCCGAGCACCTGCTCGCAGCAGTCCGCGAAGGCCCCGGCCCAGCGGCGGGTGAGGAACGCGGCCCGGTCCGCGCCGAGGACGCCGGTCAGCACCCGGCGCGCGACGTCGTCCGGGAGCAGCCGGTAGTACTCGGGGGGCGCCCACGGGGTGTGCGAGAAGTGGCCGATCCGCAGGGACGGGCGGCGCTCGCGCAGCAGGGCCGGTGTCAGTGCCAGGTGGTAGTCCTGGACCAGGACGGCGGCCCCTTCGGCCGCCTCGGCCGCGAGGGAGTCGGCGAATGCCGCGTTGTACGCCTCGAAGGAGTCCCACTCCCGCTGGAACCCGTCGTCGAAGACGGGGTTGAGCGGGGTGTCGTAGAGCAGGTGGTGCACGAACCACAGGGTGGAGTTCGCCACGCCGTTGTACGCGCGGTGGAACGTGCCGGGCTCGATGTCGAGCATGCGCACGGCCTGGCCGTTGGTGTCGTGGCCGGCGGCGTCGAGCCGCCCTTCGGGGGCCTCGCGGGCGGCGCGGCGGTCCGCGTCGGACAGCGCGGCGCACACCCACACGGCGTTCGTGTCCGGGCCGATGGCCGACAGGCCGGAGACCAGGCCGCCGCCGCCCCGGCGGGAGGAGAGGGTGCCGTCGTCCTCTTCTCGGAACGACACGGGTCCACGGTTGGACGCGACCAGGATCCGGGCTGAGCGCGAGGTGACCATGCCGCGAGCCTAGCCAGCACCGGCGGGGCACAAACGTGCGCGCCCACCTCCGGGGGTGTGCTCTCGCCCACGCGCGGGAGCGCCGGCGGCGCTCAGCCGGCGCCGGACTCCAGCTCGTCCGCGAGCGCGTCCAGCAGGGCGACGACGCCCGCGGGGCCCGGCACCACCACGTCGGCGCGCGCCGCCAGCTCGGCCACGGTGGGCTCGGCGCCCTCGGTGGCGCCGCTGCACACCAGCAGCCCGGGCAGCCCCTCGCCGCGCAGTCGCTCCACGGCG
This sequence comes from Streptomyces capparidis, assembly GCF_054782095.1. Taxonomy (NCBI): domain Bacteria; kingdom Bacillati; phylum Actinomycetota; class Actinomycetes; order Kitasatosporales; family Streptomycetaceae; genus Streptomyces; species Streptomyces capparidis. The sequence goes on from NZ_BAAGTD010000003.1 coordinate 173,424, forward strand.
CCGTAGGCGGCCAGGTCGCCCAGGTCGTCGCCCGCGTAGAGCACCGAGCCCGCGCCGGTCTCGCGCAGGTACCCGGTCAGCGCCACGCCCTTGTCGATGCCGGGCGGGCGCAGTTCCAGCACCATCCGGCCGGGCTCCAGCACCAGGCCGTGCCGCCCGGCGAACTCGCGCAGCGGCTCCTTCAGCCGGGCGAAGTCGGCCTCGGGGTCCCGGGCGCGGCGGGTGTGCACGGCGACCGCCCGGCCGCCCTTGTCCTCCAGGTACAGCAGCTCCGGGTCGGCGACCAGCCCGCGGAGGAGGCCGGGCAGCTCGGCCTTCGCCGCCCGCACGCCCGGGTGCGCACCGGGCGCGGTGACCTCGCCGGTGGCCGCGTCCCAGCGCTCGGCGCCGTAGTGGCCGAGCACGCACAGGTGCTCGAGCCCCGGGACGCCCGCGAAGCCGCCGTACCGCACCGCGACGTCGGCGGGCCGCCCCGTGATCACCACCACGGAGCGGACCAGCGGCGCCAGCCTGGCCAGCGCCGGGACCGCGCCCGGGTGCGCGCGGGCCTGCTCGGGGTCGGGGACGATCGGGGAGAGGGTGCCGTCGAAGTCCAGGGCGACCACGGCGCGGCGCGGCTCGCCCCGCAGCGCGGCGAGCGCGTCCTCGCCCTCGGAAGTGGTGGGGGTCGGAATGCGGGCCATGCGGGCGAGCCTATCGGGGGGCGGCGGAGGCGGCCGGGGGCGCCCCCGGAGAACCGTTCGCCCCTCCCGTTGCGATGAGGGGGTGTGACGAGGATGAGCGGGGGAGCCCGCGGTGGGCCCGAGCCGCCCGGTGACGCCGAGCTGGTGCGTGCCGCCGTGGACGGGGACCGCCGGGCCTTCGAGGAGCTGTACCGCCGGTACGCCGTGTGGCTGACGCTGCGGCTGCGCGGGCGGTGCGCCGACCCGGCGCTGGTGGACGACGTGGTGCAGGAGACGTTCCTCGCCGTGTGGCGGGGCACCGCGCGCTTCCGCGAGGACGGCGACGTCGCCGGTTGGCTGTGGCGGATCGGCTCGCGGCGGCTGGTGGACGCGCTGCGCGGCGAGGGCGCCCGGGGCCGGCTGCGGCAGGCCCTGGCGCGGCTGCGCGGCCGGGAGGAGCCGTCGGCGGAGGACCAGGTGCTGGTGGGGGTGGAGCACGGCGACCTGGCGGGTTCGCTGGCGCGGCTGTCCCCCGAGCTGCGCTCGGTGCTCCAGGCGACGGTGATCGACGGCCTGACCACCCGGGAGGCCGCCGTGCTGCTGGGCATCCCGCCGGGCACCGTCAAGACCCGGGCGATGCGGGCCCGCAGGCAGTTGCGGGCGGACCTGACGTGAAGGAGACCTCCCCGATGAACTCCCCGGAGGGCGGCGGAGCGGGCTCCCCGCGCCGCTGGCACCTGCCCGACGACGACCTGCGCGCCTACGCCGGCGGCGGCCTGGAGGCGCCCCGGCTGTGGTCGGCGGACGCGCACCTGGCCGCGTGCGGCCACTGCCGCCGGCGGCTGACGGACGCCGCGCCCGGCCTGCTGGAGCGGGGCTGGGCCCGCATCGACGCGGAGCTGGACGCGCCCCGGCCGGGGTTCGCCGAGTCGGCGCTGCTGCGCCTGGGCGTGCCCGACGACGTGGCGCGGCTGCTCGCGGCCACGCCCGTGCTGCGCCGCTCGTGGCTGGCCGCGGTGGCGCTGACCCTGCTGGTGACGGTGCTGGCGGCGAACGTGGTGAGCGGCGACCGGGCGGCGCTGCTGTTCCTGGCGGCGCTGCCGCTGCTGCCGCCCGCCGGGGTCGCGGTGTCGTTCGGCCCGGGCATCGACCCGACGTACGAGATGGCGGTGGTGGCGCCGACGCACATGTTCCGGCTGCTGCTGGTGCGCACGGTGGCGGTGCTGGCCACGACCACGGTGCTGGGCGCCGCGGCGAGCCTGGCGCTGCCCTCGTTCGGCCCGGCCGCGCTGGGCTGGCTGCTGCCCGCGCTGGCGCTGACCGCGACGGGCCTGGCGCTGATGCCCCGGCTGGGCCCGGTGGCCGCGCCGTCCCTGGTGGGGGTGGTGTGGCTGCTGGTGGTCGTGGGCGGGCCGCTGACGTCGGGCACGTCGGTGCCGTTCACGGCGGAGGGGCAGCTCACCGCCGCCGCCGCGACGATCGCCGCCGCGGTCGCGGTGCTGGCGCTGCGCGACAGGTTCGACCGCATGGCGCGCGGCGCCGTGCCGCTCGGCGCCGGGTACCCGCGGTGAGCCCGCCGGCCCCGGCGCCCGGCGCCCCGTCCCCCTTCTCCCACCTCGGCGCACTCCCCGCGGACACCCCCGCGGACACGCCCCCGCACCCGGCCGCACCGGCCGGGGCCCGCACCAGGAAGGCCCGTATGGCACCGCCGACCGCTCCCCCGTCCCCGCCGACCGTCTCCGCTTCGGGACTGACGCTCGGCTACCGCGGCACCCGCGCGCTGGACGACGTCTCGTTCCGGCTGGGGCAGGGCGTCACCGGACTGCTCGGCCGCAACGGCGCCGGCAAGACGACGCTGCTGCGCATCCTGGCCACCGCCATGCCGCCGGACAGCGGCGCGCTGACCGTGCTCGGCCACGACCCGGGCACCGCGGCGGGACGGCTCGCGGTGCGCCGCTCGCTGGGCTACCTGCCGCAGAACCCGGGCTTCCACCTGCGGTTCACCGCGTTCGAGTTCGTCGACTACGTGGCGATCCTGAAGGAGATGACCGACCGCGCCGCCCGGCACGGGGAGGTGCGGCGGTGCCTGGACGCGGTGGGCCTGGCCGAGGTGCGCGGCAAGCGGATCAAGGCGCTGTCGGGCGGGATGCGGCAGCGGGTGGCGCTGGCCGCGGCGCTGGTCGGGGACCCGGAGTTCGTGGTGCTCGACGAGCCGACGGTGGGCCTGGACCCGGAGCAGCGGATGCGCTTCCGGGAGCTGATCGCCGAGGCCGGACAGGGCCGGACGGTGCTGCTGTCCACCCACCAGACCGAGGACGTGGCGATGCTGTGCAACCGGGTGGTGGTCCTGGACCGGGGCCGGGTGCGCTTCACGGGCACGCCCGCGGAGCTGGCCGCGGTCGCCGACGGCCGGGTGTGGCACAGCGACGACCGGGACCCGGCGGCGCTTGCCGGGTGGCGCACCGGGACGGGGCTGTTCCGCAACCTCGGCGACCCGCCGCCGGGGGCACGGCCGGTGGAGCCGACGCTGGAGGACGGCTACCTGCTGGTGATCGACGGCGCCGCCGAGGAGGTGGCGGCGTGAGCGCGGTGATGACGGCGCCCCGCCCGGCGGCGCCCCCGGCACCCGGGCGGCGCACCCGCGGCGCGGTGGTCGCGCTGGCCCGGTTCGAGGCGGTGCGGATCCTGCGGCACCCGGTGGTGGTGCTGGCGTTCCTCGGCTTGCTGGTGTGGCTGGTGTGGCCGGGCGGCACCGCCCAGGAGGACTTCCAGGTCCTCCAGGACGTGGACCGCGAGACGCAGATGCCGCAACTGCTGATCGGCCTCGCGGTGCTGATCGCGGCCAACGGCGCGGTGCTGCGGCCGCACCGGCACGGCACCGACGCCCACTTCGGGGTGCTGCTGCTGCCGCGGGACCGGCGCACGGTCGCGTACCTGCTGGCGCTGCTGCCCGTCACCGCGCTCGCGGCGGTGTTCGCGCTGGCCCAGTTCACGGTGGCCGCGGTCCAGCCCGGGGCGGTGGGGCACGGCTCCGTCGGGGAGCTGGCCACGGGGCCCGCGGTGGTGCTGCTGTTCGGGGCGGCCGGGGTGCTGCTCGCCCGGGTGACCCGGTCGGCGTTCACCGGGCCGCTGGTGGTGCTGGTGTTCATCTCGGTGATCTTCGTGCTCGGCGCGGGCGCGGTCGATGTGCTGTGGCAGCGGTGGCTGATGCCGGTGGCGTTCGAGGACGGCGCGGAGCCGCTGCCCTCGGACCTGCTCGGACGGCCCGTGTGGTGGCACCTGCTGTACCTGGCCGGGCTGACGGCGCTGGTCGGGGTCGGGGCGGTGCTGCTCAGCGGGGGGCGCGGGCCCGGGGTGCGGGCGGCGGCGCTCGGCGCGCTCGCCGCCGCGGTCACCGGCGCCGCGGTGCAGGGCGGGGCGCCGTACGGCTCGGTGGCGGAGGACCGGCGCGTCGCCACCGAGCGGCCCGCGCAGGTGCAGGACTGCCGGAAGCACGGGCCGACGACGTACTGCGCGTTCACGGAGTTCGCGCCGTGGACCGGCGAGTGGGACGCGGTGGTGCGCGAGGTGCGGGCGCTGGTGCCCGGCGAAGCGGCCGCGCGGGAGCTGCTGGTGCGGCAGCGGGTGCACGCGACGGACGGGCCGCAGGGGCCCTCGGGGCTCGGCCCCGGCCAGGCGCCCCCGCCCGCCGACACCCCGTCGGACGAGGAGTCGGTGCGGGTCCTGACGCTGTGGGGCGGCGCCGACGAGGCGCGGCTGCTCGCCGCCAGCACCGCGTACGCCCTGGTCACCGGCGCGTCCCCGGAGCGGGGGCAGGGCGCGATGTGCGACGCGCGCGGAGTGCTGGTGATGTATCTGGCGGCGCGCGCCACGGACACGGGCCCGGACACCGGCGCCGAGCGCCGCACCGCGAGCGTGATGGGACCGGGCGCCTCCGGGCCGACGCTGGTGGTGCGGGGCCAGGAGCACCAGGTGGTGCGGGCCCTGCTGGAGCGGCCGGGCGACGAGGTGGACCGGCGGGTCAAGGCGTCCTGGGACGAGCTGGTACGCCCCGGCACCGGCACCGAGCGGGCCGCCGAGCTGCTGGGCGTGCGGGCGCCCGCGCTCACCGACGACGACCGGGCGTACCAATGCGGGTGACCCGGGAGCTGCTCGCGCCGACCTGGCGCACCGTGCCCTGGCCCGCGCTCGGGGCGGGCGGCGGCCTCGGGCTGCTGCTCGTCGTCCTCACCGCCGCGCTGTCCTCCTCGCTGGGGGCGTCGACATGGGCGAACCTGCTGCGGGCCGCCGCGGTGGCCGGGGCGCTGGGGACGGCGTTCCTGCTGGACGACCCGGCGCGGCACACCACCGCCGCGGTGCCGGTGCCGCGCCCGGCCAGGCAGGGGCTGCGGGTGCTGCTGGTGCTGCCCGCGGCGGCGCTGTGGTGGACGGCGGTGGCGCTGGTGGGCCGCTCCGAGGAGGCGGCGCTGCCGCTGGCCGGGCTCACCGTGGAGGCGGCGGCGCTCCTCGCGCTGCCGGTCGCGGTGGGGGCGGTGGCGCTGCGCCGGTCGGGCGCGGTCGCGGTGTCGCAGGTGGCGGGGCCCGCGGCGCTGGTCGCGCTGGTGGGCGCGGCGATGGCCCCCGGGGAGTGGGTGCTGCTGCCGCCGCCGGGCCACGGGCGGTGGACCGAGGCGCACCGGATGTGGGCGCTGGTGCTGGTGGCGGCGGTCGTGGTGGCCGCCGGGTGCGCCCGGGAGCCGCTGCGTTGTCGGTGGCGGGCCCTACGCTGTGCCCGCCGCGCGCCCGCGCGCCGTTGACGGCCACCGGAGGTCACCCATGTCCCAGCCAGACACGTCCCAGCCAGGCACGTCCCCGTCAGCCACACCGCAGCCGGGCACGCCGCGGCCGGACGGCGCCGCCCCGCCCGTGTGGCGCGTCGTCGAGCTGCGGCGGTACACGCTGCACCCGGGGCGGCGCGACGAGCTCGTGGAGCTGTTCGACCGGCACTTCGTGGAGTCGCAGGAGGAGTGCGGCGCCGGGGTGCTCGGCCAGTTCCGCGACCTGGACGCCCCCGACCGGTTCGTGTGGCTGCGGGGCTTCACCGGGATGGACGCCAGACGGGAGGCGCTGGAGGCGTTCTACCTGCGGCACCCGGCGTGGCGGGAGCACCGGAACGCGGCCAACGCCACGATGGTGGACTCCGACGACGTGCTGCTGCTGCGCCCCGCCGCCCCGGACGGCGCCTTCCCCGCCCCGGAGGGGGCCCGGCCGGGGGTCGGGGCGGCGGCGGTGCCCTCGGGGTTCGTCGCGCTGACCCTGCACCACCTGCCGGGCGCGGAGGAGCTCGCGGAGTTCGCCGGGTTCTTCGAGGAGCGGGTGCGCCCGGTGCTCGCCGCCGCCGGGGCGGCGCCGCTCGCGTGCCTGCGGACGGAGTACGCGGATAACGACTTCCCCCGGCTGCCGGTGCGCACGGGCGAGCATGTGTTCGCGCACGTCACCCTGTACCCCGACGCGGCGGCGCACGCCGCGCTGCGGGAGCGGCTCGGGGCGCTGGAGGAGTGGCGGCGGGGGGTGCTGCCGGAGCTGGGCAAGCGGCTGGCGCGGCCGGAGGAGGTGCTCAGGCTCTCCCCCACGGCGCGGTCGGCGCTGCGCTGAGCGGGCACCGCGCGGAGCGGGCCCGCACAGCGCGGTATCGCGGTCAGCGGCGGGAGCGGCGGGCCTCGCGCATCCGGCGCAGGCGGTTGACCGTGACCGGGTCGTGGGCCAGGGCCTCGGGGCGGTCGAGCAGCGCGTTGAGCAGTTGGTAGTACCGGGTCGGGGAGATGCCGAGGCGCTCGCGTATCGCCCGTTCCTTGGCTCCGGGGCGCTGCCAGGTGCGCCCGGCGAGGTCGAGGACGGCGCGGTCGCGGTCGCTCAGGGACCGGGGGGCGTCCGCCTCGTCGCCCTCGCCCGGCGACTGCTCCCGCTCCGGTTCCTCGGCCACTCATTCACTGTAACGGGGGCCGGGGACACGGGCCCGGCGTGCGGCCGGGGGCCGGGGCACCGGCCCGGCGTGCCGCGCGGGGGCGGCGGCGCGGGCCCGTGACGTGCCGCCCGCCCCCGCGCGGGGGCGGGCTCAGTCCGTGCCCGACCTGCCGCGCTCCAGGGAGGTCTGCTCGTCGGCGTAGGTCTGGAGCCGCTGGAGGACGTCCTTCGGGTCGCCGGTGACCGCCTTGCCGATGTGCTTCTTCACCTCGGCGCTCACCCGCGTCCACACCGGGTCGCCCGCCGGGTAGAAGCGCGCGTTCTGGAGCTTGTCGAGGAACGGCCGGACGGGCTCGAGCTCCGGCTCCTCGCTCATCGCCTGGGCGGCGGTGGTGGTCACCGGCAGCAGGTCGTGGCGGTGCAGGAACTCCAGGGTGTTCTTCTCGGCGTACACGAAGTCGAGGAACTCGCCGATCTGCTTGCCGTGCCCGTTCTCCTTGAACGCCATCATCCAGTCGGCGACGCCGAGGGTCTCGTTGAGCTCCCCGTCCCGGCCGGGCACCGCGGCGACCGCGTAGTCGATCCCGGCCTCCTTCGCCGCGCCCGTCAGGGTCGGGTGGCCGTTGAGCATGCCCACCTCGCCGCGGAGGAACTTGCCGAACACCTCCTCCCGGTTGGTCCCGGCCGGGTCGGCGCCGGTCAGGCCCGGGTCCACCAGGTTCTCCTTCAGCCAGGCGAAGGTGGACACGTTCGCCTCGGAGGTGAAGGCGTAGCCGCCTCCGCCCCGGGTGTAGCCACCGCCGCCGCCGAGCATCCAGAGCATCGCCTCGGCCTGCGGCTCCTCGGGGCCGAGGGGCAGCCCGTAGGGCATCTCGACGCCGGCCTCCTTCAGCTTCTCGGCGGCCCGCTTCAGCTCGTCCCAGGTCCTGGGCGCGCGGTCCACGCCGGCCCGCTCGAACAGGTCGCGGTTGTAGAACAGCAGCCGGGAGCTGGAGACGAACGGGATGCCGTACTGGCGGCGCCGGTAGTCGCCGGCGTCGGCGATGGACGGGATGAAGTCGGACTGCACGGGCACGGACAGCAGCTCGTCGGCGCTGTAGAGCATGTCGCGGGAGGCGTAGCCCGCGTAGGAGCCGGCCTGGACGATGTCGGGCACGTCGCCCTTGTCGACCATCTCGGCGACCTTGCCGTCGATCGCCTCCCAGTCGTGCACCCGCACGTCGAGGCGGATGTCCGGGTGGGTGTCGGTGAACTTCTCCGCCAGGTCCTCCCAGTAGTGGCGGGAGCTGGTCTCGTCCGAGGAGCCGTAGTCGGCGGCGACCAGCGTGAGGGTGACGGGACCCTCGCCCGCTCCGCTCCCGCACGCCGTGAGGGTCATCGCCGCCACGAGTCCGGTCGCCGCCAGGCCGAGATATCGCCGCCGCACTTGCTGTACCGCCTTTGTTTCCGAGGTGGGAAAGGGTTCTCTCGCAGGGATCGCAGATCACCAGATCTACACGAAGCGGTGCCGCGCACCCAAAGTGACTGGGGATCAGGGAGGGCGGGCCAAGGGGCGCGGGGGCTCGGGCGGGCGGCCCGCGCGCCGGGGCCCAGGGGCCGGAATCGGATGGGCGGTGATCGATTCCCCGCGAGTGGACTAGACCTCTCATGGCGGGGACGCGACACTGGTCCCGTGAGACACGTCATCGCCCTCGATGTGGGCGGAACCGGGATGAAGGCCGCGCTGGTCGGCGAGGGCGGCTCGCTGCTGCACACCGAGCGCCGCCCCACCGGCCGCGAGCGCGGCCCCGACGCCGTGGTGGCGGCGGTGCTCGACTTCGCCGCCGACCTCGCCGCGACCGGGCGGGAGCGGTACGGCTCACCGCCGGTCGCCGCGGGCGTGGCCGTGCCGGGGACGGTGGACGAGCGGGACGGCATCGCGCTGTTCTCCGCCAACATCGGCTGGCGGAACGTGCCGCTGCGCACCCTGGTCGCCGAGCGGCTCGCCGCCGCGGGCCTGCCCGGGCTGCCGGTGGCGGTCGGCCACGACATGCGGGCGGGCGGGCTCGCCGAGGGCAGGCTGGGCGCCGGGCAGGGCACCGACCGGTTCGTGTTCGTCGCGGTCGGCACCGGCATCGCCGCGGCCATCGGGATCGGCGGGCGGATCGAGGCGGGCGCGCACGGCGCCGCGGGCGAGATCGGGCACGTCGTGGTGCGCCCCGAGGGGCCCGCCTGCGGCTGCGGGCGCACCGGGTGCCTGGAGGCCGTCGCCTCCGCGTCGGCCGTCGCCCGGGCCTGGGCGCGCGCGTGCGGCGACCCGCGCGCCGACGCCGCGGACGCGGCCCGCGCCGTGCTGGCCGGGGACCCGCGGGCGCTCCCGGTGTGGCAGGAGGCGGTGGCCGCGCTCGCCGACGGCCTGGTGACGTGCCTGACCCTGCTCGACCCCGAGGTGATCATCGTCGGCGGCGGTCTGGCCGAGGCGGGCGAGACGCTGTTCGCGCCCCTGGGGGACGCGGTGCGGCGGCGCCTGACCTTCCAGCACCCGCCCGACATCGTCCCGGCCGCCCTCGGGGACGCCGCGGGGTGCCTGGGCGCGGGGCTGCTGGCGTGGGAGACGGTGACGACGATGGAGGTGGCCTCGTGAGGGACCGGGCGGGCGCGGCGCGGACGGCGCCGGAGCGGGCGGACGGCGGGCGGACCGTGCTCGCCGGCGGCCGGGTGGTGCTGCCGGACGGGGTGGCCGAGGGCGGCCGGGTGGCGGTGGAGGGCGGCCGGATCGTCCCCGACGACGGGACGGGCCGGGTGCTGGACCTGGCGGGACGCTGGGTGGTCCCCGGGTTCGTGGACGTCCATGTGCACGGCGGCGGCGGCGCCTCCTACTCCTCGGGCGAGCCCGAGGAGGCGCTGCGGGTGGCGCGGCTGCACCGCGCCCACGGCACCACCACGACCCTGGCCAGCCTGGTGACCGGCGACATCGACGAGCTGTGCCGCCAGGCGGCGGTGCTGTCGGAGCTGGTGGAGGACGGCGAGCTGGCCGGGATCCACTTCGAGGGCCCGTTCATCAGCGAGGCCAGGTGCGGCGCGCACGAGCCGTCGCTGCTGCGGGACCCGGAGCCGGGCGTGGTCCGCAAGCTGGTGGACGCCGCGCGCGGCACCGCCCGCATGCTCACCCTGGCGCCGGAGCTGCCGGGGGGCCTGGAGTCGGTGCGGCTGCTCGCCGACAGCGGGGTGATCGCGGCGGTCGGCCACACCGACGCCACCCACGAAGGGACGCTGCGGGCGGTCGAGGCCGGGGCCACCGTGGCCACCCACCTGTTCAACGCGATGCCCGCCGTGCACCACCGCCACCCCGGCCCGATCCCGGCGCTGCTGGACGACGAGCGGGTCACCGTGGAGCTGATCAACGACGGGGTGCACCTCCACCCCTCCGTGGTGAACCTGGCGTTCCGGGCCGCGGGCCCCGGCCGGGTGGCGTTCGTCACCGACGCCATGGGCGCCGCCGGGGTGGGCGACGGCCTCTACCCGCTGGGCGGCCTGGAGGTCCGCGTGGCGGACGGGGTGGCCCGCCTGCTGGAGGGCGGGGCCATCGCGGGCAGCACCCTCACCCTGGACACGGCGCTGAAGCGGGCGGTCACCGTCAACGGCCTGCCGGTGGAGGACGCGGTGCGCGCCCTGTCCGCGACCCCGGCCCGGCTGCTGGGCCTGCACGACCGGATCGGCTCGCTGGAGCCGGGCAAGGACGCCGACCTGGTGGTGCTGGACGAGGCGTTCGACGTGGTCGCGGTGATGCGGCGCGGCGACTGGGTGGAGGAGGCGGGCCCGTGCCCCTGGTGACCACGGCGGAGCTGGTGGCCGGCGCCCGCGCGGCCGGGCGCGGCCTGGCTGCGTTCAACGTGATCACCCTGGAGCACGCCGAGGCGATCGCCGCCGGGGCCGAGGCGGCGGGCGCGCCCGCGGTGCTCCAGGTCAGCGAGAACGCGGTGCGCTTCCACGGCGGGCACCTGGCGGCGATCGCGGCGGCGTCGGCGGCCGTGGCCCGCGCCTCGTCGGCGCCGCTGGCGCTGCACCTGGACCATGTGCGGGACCGGGCGCTGCTCCGCCAGGCGCCGGAGGCGGGCTTCGGCTCGGTGATGTTCGACGCCTCCAGGCTGGGCTGGGCGGAGAACGTCGCGGCCACCGCCGAGGTGGTGCGCTGGGCGCACGGGCGCGGGCTGTGGGTGGAGAGCGAGCTGGGCCGGATCGGCGGCAAGGACGGCGAGGAGCCGTTCGACCCGCACGCCCCCGGGGCGCGCACCGACCCGGCCGAGGCCGCCGCCTACACCGCGGCCACCGGGGTGGACGCCCTCGCCGTCGCCGTCGGCAGCTCCCACGCCATGACCGAGCGCACCGCCACCCTCGACCACGACCTGATCGCCCGGCTGCGCCGCGCCGTGCCCGTCCCGCTGGTGCTGCACGGCTCCTCCGGGGTGCCGGATCCGGAGCTGCGCGCCGCGGTCGCCGCGGGCATGGTGAAGGTGAACGTGGGGACGGCGCTGAACGCCGCGTACTCCGGCGCGGTCCGCGCCTTCCTGGGCGCCCGGCCCGAGGTGGTGGACCCGCGCCGCTACCTGGCGCCGGCCCGGGAGGCGATGGCCCAGGCGGTGAGCCGGTTCCTCGCGGTCGTCAGCCCGCTGCCGGAACCCGCCTGAAGCCCTGGGCAGTCCCCGCGTCCCCGCGTCCCCGAATCCCTGAATCCCTGAATAATCTCTGTATCTCTGAGTCCCTGGATCTCCGGATCTCCGGATCTTCGGATCTTCGGATCTTCGGATCTTCGGAACCGATGGTCCCGCGCCGCGGACGCGCGGGGAAAGGGGTGCGGTGTGGACGGGCGAGTCGGCGTTCCCGTGCTGTCGTTCCTGACCGACTACGGGCTCGACGACGGCTTCGTCGCCGCCTGCCACGGGGTGATCGCCTCGATCGCCCCGCACGCCCGGGTCATCGACGTCACCCATCTGATCCCGCCGCAGGACGTGGCGCGCGGCGCCGCCGTGCTCGCCCAGACCGCGGCCCATCTGCCCGCGGGCTGCGTGCACATCGGCGTGGTGGACCCGGGCGTGGGCACGGCCAGGCGACCGGTCGCCGTGGTCACCGCGCGCGGGGACGCGCTGGTCGGCCCGGACAACGGCCTGCTGCTCCCGGCCGCGGAGGAGCTCGGCGGGATCACGGCGGCGTACGAGCTGACGAACCGGGAGCTGATGGGCCGGGAGATCTCCAGCACCTTCCACGGCCGGGACATCTTCGCCCCGGTCGCCGCCCGGCTGGCGCTGGGCACGGCGCCGCGGGAGACCGGGCCCGCGCTCGACCCGGCGGACCTGGTGCGGCTGCCCGCGCCCGTGCGGCGGCTGGACGCGGCGGCGGGCCGCGCGGAGGGCGAGGTGGTGACGGTGGACCGCTTCGGCAACGTGCAGACCAGCCTGACCCCGGAGCTGCTTGCGGAGCTCGGGCTGCGGCCCGGCGCGCCGCTGCGGGTGGCCGCGGGCGGGGCCTGGCACGAGCTGCCGTACGCCACCACGTTCGGCGAGGTGCCGCACGGCCGGACGCTGGTGCTGGCCGACTCCTCGGGCCTGGTGGCGCTCGCCGTCAACGGGGGCAGCGCCGCCGGGCGGCTGGGGCTCGCGCCCGGCGACGGGGTGGCGGTGGAGCCGGTCAGGGCCAGGTCGGCGGGTAGCCGTCCTTCGTGACGGCGACCTGGTCGAGCACGAAGTTGCACTTGTCGCCGCTGGCGCAGGTCACCGACAGGTTGTTCTCGCCCTTGTCCAGGTTCACCAGGCCGTAGGAGCGGGTCCACGCCTGGGACCAGTCCTTCTGCCCGGTGTAGTTGTCCAGCTTGAGGGGCTGGTCCTTGCCGTTGACGATCAGTGTGGCCTTGGCGTTCTCGCCCGCGTTGCCGTACCTGACGTTCAGCCGGTAGGACCCGGCCTCGGGCACGGTGACCTTCCACGTCACCGACGCGCCGGGCTTGTCCATGCCCGCCACGTACGTGCCGCCGTCGGCGAGCGCCCCGGAGTACTGGTCGGCGGTCTGGGCGCCGCCGCCGCGGACCAGGGAGGCCGCGTCGGTCACCGGGGGCAGCTCGTCGTCCGGCTTGGGCTCGGCCGACTCCTTGGGCCGGTCCTTGCCCGTCTCGCCCCCGGACGGCGCGCCGGCGGACGGCTTCGCCTCGGGCGAGTCCTTGTCGTCGCCGCCGAGGGCGATGGCCGCGCCGATGCCGATGGCCACCGCGGCCACCACGGCGACGGCGCCGATGAGCAGGCCGCGCCCGCCGCCCCGGCCGCCGCCGCGCCCGGACCTGGGGGGCGGCCCGGCGGGGGGCGCCTGGCCCGGCTGGGGCTGCGCCGCCGGCTGCCCGTACCCCTGCTGGCCGTGACCCGGCTGGCCGTACGGCTGCTGCCCGTAGGCCCCGGGCTGCGCCTGGTGGGGCGCGGGCTGGGCGGCGGGCGCCGGGGGCGGGTAGCCGTAGCCGCCCTGCTGGCTGCCCTGCTGCGGATAGCCGTAGCCGCTCTGCTGCCGCTGGCCGACCCGGGTGACCTGGTGGTACGAGGTCCTGGGCACACCCGGCTGCCCGTAGCCCGGCTGCTGGCCGCCGGCCGCGCCGGAGTCCGCCTGGCCCGTGGCGCCGTCCTGGCGGTACAGGTAGGCGAACGGATCGTCGTCCTGAGGCGTGTTGTCGCCGTTGCCGTTGGTGCCGGCCGTCATCCGCTCGTCAACTCCCCACTGACGAAAGGCCCGGCGCACCCGCGCCCGGACACCCCTGGGACGCCCGGCGGTACCGGGCGGCTCGGGTGGTGGCGGGTGAGGTGCGCATGGCCAAAGTTCATGATCGTTCAACCGGTGGCGGTTCCACGGCCGCTTCCGGCCGCCGCGTCGCGGGCATACCTGACCCGCTGCACATTACCCCGTAGGACGCACCGGCCGTGTCCTCAGTTCGACCGGTGGCGCGGTTTCCCGGCCCCGGCCCCCGGGTGGCGCGTCGCCGCTCACCCCGCCCGCCTGTGGTTGCGCGAGCGGGATCGCTTGTCCATGTACATCCGCTGGTCGGCGCTGTGCAGCACCTCGTCGGCGGTCATGCCGCAGGCGGCCCAGCCGATGCCGAAGCTCGCGCCCACCCGCATCGCCCTGCCGTCCACCCGGATCGGCGGGGTCAGCGCGGTGCGCAGCCGCTCGGCGAGGTCGGCGGCGTCCTCGGGGCCGAGCCCGTCGGCCAGCACCACGAACTCGTCGCCGCCGAGGCGGGCCACGGTGTCGCCGTCGCGGACCGCGTTGGACAGCCGGCGGGCCACCTCGACCAGCACGGCGTCCCCGGCGTGGTGCCCGTAGCGGTCGTTGATCAGCTTGAAGCCGTCCAGGTCGCAGAAGAGCACGGCCAGGCCCTTGTGGCCGCGGGCCGCGCCCTCGGCGCCGTCCGCCCCGTCGGGGGCGACGGCGTGCACGTGCTCGTAGCCGCTGCCGCCCGCGCCGTCCGCCGAGTAGGTGTAGGTGAACTCGTCCCCGGTGACGCCGAGGGCGCTGACGGTGGCGCCGACCTCCTCCTGCTGCTGCTCCTGGCCGCGGTCGCACAGCCGCCTGCCGAGGCGGGAGCGCAGCTCGGCGCTGTTGGGCAGGCCGGTGAGCGCGTCGTGGCTGGCCCGGTGGGCGAGCTGGAGCTCGCGGCTCTTGCGCTCCTCGATGTCCTCGACGTGGGTGAGCAGGTAGCGCGGCCCGTCCGCGGCGTCGGCGACCACGGAGTTGCGCAGGTGGACCCAGAGGTAGCTGCCGTCGGGGCGGGACAGGCGCAGCTCGGCCCGGCCGCCCTCGGCGGAGGTGCGGGCCAGCAGGTCCCGGTCGTCGGGGTGCACCAGGTCGGAGAAGGAGTAGCGGCGCAGGATCGTGGCGGGCCGGCCGAGCAGCCGGCACAGCGCGTCGTTGGCCCGCTGGAGCTTGCCCTGCGCCTCGCCGCTCATCTCGGTGATGGCCATGCCGCTGGGCGCGTACTCGAACGCCTGCCGGAAGCTCTCCTCGCTGGCGCGCAGGGCCTGCTGCTCGCGCTCCAGCCGGACCAGGGCGCGCTGCATGTTGGCGCGCAGCCGGGCGTTGCTGATGGCGACGGCGGCCTGGCAACTGTACATGTGCAGGGCCTCGCGCACCCAGGCGCTGGGCCGCTTGCGGTTGCGCGGCCGGTCCACCGAGATCACGCCGAGCAGCTCCGAGCCGGAGTACATGGGCGCGAACAGCCGGTCCCCGGGGTGCCAGCCGTCCGGGGTGGCGGGCAGCGGGCCCTCGCCGGGCCAGTGCGGCACGTCGTCGCCGTCCAGCACCCAGCCGACCTCGTACGGGATGAACCGCAGGGTGCCCCAGGCCTCGCCCATGGACAGGCGCCGCTCCCAGGACGCGCGGGAGCCGACCCGCCCGCCCATGAGCGCCTCGGCGTCCCTGCTGCCCGCGATGGCGGCCACGACCAGGTCGCCGTCCGGGCTCACCAGGTTCACCACGGACAGCTCGAAGCCGAGCCCGGTGACCACGCCGTCGGCGACCGCCTGCAACGTCTCTGCCAGACTGCGCGCGGCGTT
Source organism: Streptomyces capparidis (assembly GCF_054782095.1). Taxonomy (NCBI): domain Bacteria; kingdom Bacillati; phylum Actinomycetota; class Actinomycetes; order Kitasatosporales; family Streptomycetaceae; genus Streptomyces; species Streptomyces capparidis. The sequence continues at coordinate 188,593 of NZ_BAAGTD010000003.1, forward strand.
CAGCTCCGCCACGACCTGGTGCAACTGGCGCAGGGTCCCCAATCGGACGTACGACTCCGACTCGGATCCCATCGTTTCCCCCGAGCCCTCGACGACTGCTCCTGACATTTCCTATGGTCCGATCGCAAAGGCAACTGAATCACAGGGAGCAGTTCGCTCGGTACGCAGGGTCAACAATTGGCCCGCGTTGTGACTCACATCACACCCGAATGTGGATGTGTTGTGAGAGGTGAGAGTTCCTGCCTCCAAAGGTTGAACGATGGACGGTTCCCGGCCGGAGCGCCACCCCATGCCCAAGGCCTGGGACCAAAGGACGGTCCCGGCTCCGTCCCGGGACTGTGTGCCGCCCCATCCACCCCGCGTTAGCGTTCAGATTGTGCGACAGACTCCGGCCACCGGCACCAACCAGCCCGCCACCACCGCCCCCGGGCCCGAGGCGTCCCCCGGCGCGGGGCACGTGGACCCCGACGCGTACCGCGCCGCCATGTCCCGGCTCGCCGGCGGCGTGGTCCTGCTCACGGCGCACGACCCCGAGGAGGCCCCGCACGGCGAGGACATCGGGATGACCGCCACCGCGTTCGTGTCCGTCTCGCTGGACCCGCCGCTGGCGCTGGCGAGCGTCCGCGCGGACTCGCGGATGGGCGAGCTGCTGGCACGCCGGCCGCTGTGGGCGGTGTCCGTGCTCTCCGAGAGCCAGCGGCACATCGCCGGGCGGTTCGCGATGCGGGGGCGGGTCAGCGACCGGCTGCTGTTCGAGGACATCCCCTACCAGCGGGGCGAGGCGTCCGGGGCGCCGGTGCTCGGCGGGGCGCTTGCGGTGCTGGAGTGCCGCACCGAGCAGCTCGTCCCGGCGGGCGACCACACCCTGGTCATCGGCCGCGTGCTGACGGCCCGCACGCCGAGCGCGGAGGGCGGGCCGCTGCTGTACTTCCGCAGCCGCTACCGGCACTTGGGCCAGTAGCGGCTGGGCCCCCGCCCCCTTCCGGCGCGCGGCCGGGAGGGGGCGGGGGTGTTCCGCCGTCAGGGGGCGGCGTTCAGGGGTTTCAGGGGTTCGGGGGATTGAGGGCCTTTGGATGTTCAAAGGGCTTCAGGTGTTCGAGAGGCCCGTTCTTGTGTTCGAAAGGCTGGTTTCTCTTGCACCCGGGAGGCTCCAGAGGTCTTCCGGAACCTCCCGCGGGGCTTTCCGCGGGGCCCTCGGCGGCCTCCCGCGGGGCTTTCCGCGCGGCCTTCAAGGCTTCCAGGGCTTCAGGGCTTCGGGGCTCTCGGGGCCTTCTAGGGCCTTCAGGGCCTTCAGGGCCTTCAGGGCCTTCAGGGCCTTCAGGGCCTCAGGCTTTCAGGGCCTCAGAGCTTTCAGGGAACGAGGACGACCTTGCCCGTCGTCCGGCGCCCCTCCAGCGCGGCGTGTGCCCGTGCCGCCTCGGCCAGCGGGAACCGGTCCACCAGCGGGACCAGGTCCCCGGACGCGGCGGCGGCCAGGGCGCGCTCCTCCAGCGGGCGCAGGCCCGCCATCCCGCCGTACCGCTTCAGCAAGGCGGGGCCGATCGCCGCGGAGACCGTCACCCCCAGGGAGTACAGGTCTTCCGCGGAGATCTCGGTGACGGCGCCGGAGGACCAGCCGAAGAGGACGAAGCGGCCGCCGGGCGCCGTCAGCTCCAGGGCGCCGCGGCCCAGGGCGCCGCCGACCCCGTCCAGGCCCAGCGTCACCTCGCGTCCGTCCAGGGCCTCGCGCGCCCGGTCGGTCCAGTCCGGGGCGGAGTAGTCCACCGCCGCGTCGGCGCCCAGCGCCCGCACCCGCTCGGTCTTCTCCGGGCCGCCGGCCAGGCCCACCACGAACGCCCCCGCGTTCCGCGCCGCCTGCACCAGCAGGGAGCCCACACCGCCCGCGGCGCCGGTCACCACGACCACGTCGCCCGGCGCGAGCCGGGCCGTGTCGAGGATGCCCATGGTGGTGCGGCCGGTGCCGATCATGGCCACGGCCGCGTCCTCGGCCAGCCCTTCGGGCAGCGGGTGCAGCCCGGCGGCGTCGGCGAGGGCCAGCTCGGCGTAGCCGCCCGCCAGGCCCGTGCGCGCGGCCACCCGGCGGCCGAGCCAGGACGGGTCGGTGCCGGGGCCCACCGCGTCCACCGTCCCGGCGACCTCGCGGCCGGGGATCGACGGCAGCTCGGGCAGCGGGAACGGGCCGCCCTCGACGCCCTGCCGCAGGGTGCAGTCCAGCAGGTGGACCCCGGCGGCGGCCACGGCGATCCGGACCTGGCCGGGGCCCGGCTCCGGGTCGTCCACCTTCTCGTGGCGCAGGTTCTCCGCGGGGCCGAAGGCGTGGAGTCGGATGGCGTGCACGGGGCAGCTCCTTGGTGAAGAGGGACGTGACGGGATGAGGTGACGGATGGAAGGGGCGGGGCGCCGTCAGGCGAGCAGGGACCTGGCCTCGGCCAGCAGCTCGTACTGGCGGCGCCAGTCCTGGGCTCCGGTGCTCGCGACGATCCGCGCGGCCCCGGCCTCCGCGTAGGCGGCCAGCCGCTCGGCCGCCTGGGCCGGGGAGCCGGTCAGGGGGATGTCCGCGGCCTGCTCGGGCGGCACGCGGTAGACGCCGGTGAGCGTGCCGGTCATCGTCTCCTGCGACAGCACGCCCGGGCCCTCGCCCAGGAACAGCGGGACCGCGACGGACACGCCGGGCACGGCGGGCCGGCCCAGCTCGGCGGCCAGCTCCCGCAGTCGGGCGGCGCCCTCGGCCAGCGCCGGCGGGGCGATCACGGCGGGGAACCAGGCGTCCCCGTACCTGGCCGCGCGCCGCAGGGCCCGCGGCGAGCCCCCGCCGACGAGGAGGGGCGGCGCCGCGACGGCGGGCTCCAGCACGTCCCCGGCGCCGCCGCCCGGGACGGGCCCGCCCGCGAGCAGGCCGGGGAGCAGCTCGAGCACCCGGTCGGTGCGCTCGTGGCGCTCGGCGTACGGCAGGTCCAGGGCCTGCCACGACGACAGGCCGTTCCGCCCGCCGCGCCACCGCCCCCGGGGCCCGGTGCCGCCGGAGCCCACGCCGAGCAGCACCCGGCCGCCGGAGAGGTACTGGAGGGTGGCGACGCGCTTGGCCAGCCACGGCAGGGGGTGGAAGGGGGCGTGCAGCACGCCGAAGCCGATGCCGACGCGCTCGGTGACGGCGGCCGCCGTGGTCAGGACCGTTCCCGCGTCCAGCACCGGGACCCGGCCCAGGAGGTGGTCGCCGGCCCACACCGACGAGAACCCGAGTTCCTCGGCGAGCCGGGCGGCGGCCGCGATGTCGCCCGGGGAGGCGGTGTCGCCCATGGTGGGCAGGAACACGCCGATGTCGATCGCTCGTGCGTCGTTCATGGGGCCACTGTTCAACCTCAACTCGCCTTGAGGTCAACAGCGGACGGGGCGCGGGGCAGGGCGGTGACGAGCGTCACGCGGGGCGGCCGGGGCCGGGGGCGGCCGTTCCGGGCTCACGCCTCAGTGCTCGTGGCGCCCGCCGCGGGTGCGCTTGAGCTCGCTGCGGCGGCGCTTGTTCTCCAGGCGGCGCTCGATCATGCCGCGGGTGGGCCGGGTCGGCTTGCGCGGGCGCGGCGGGGGCGCGGTGGCCTGGGAGAGCACGGCGGCGAGCCGGTCGCGGGCCGCCTCGCGGTTGCGCCACTGGGAGCGGTGCTCGCTGGCCCGTATCACCAGCACCCCGTCCACCAGGCGCCCGGCGAGGCGCTCCAGCGCCCGCTGCTTCCACGGCTCGGGCAGGGCGTCGGAGTTCGCCAGGTCGTACCGGAGCTCCACCTGGCTGTCGGAGGTGTTGACGTGCTGGCCGCCGGGCCCGGAGGAGCGGGAGAAACGCCACACCAGCTCGGCCTCGGGCAGCGAGACCGAGCCGCGGATGCGCACGGGTCCGGACATGCCCCCCATGGTCCCGCACCGGCCGGGCGGGCGTCATCCCGGTTTTCGGCTGGCGTGGAACCGCCCCTGCTCCTGACGGCGTTCTGTCCTAGCGATAGCGTCGCTCGTGGCCGCGTCGGCCCGCGCAACTTCGCAGACGTACAACGCACGCAACATCAGGAAGGGACCCGCGATGGCTGTAAGCCTGTCCAAGGGCGGCAATGTCTCGCTCACCAAGGAGGCACCGGGCCTGACCGCCGTCACGGTCGGCCTCGGCTGGGACGTCCGCACCACCACCGGCACCGACTTCGACCTCGACGCGAGCGCGATCGCGGTGAACTCCTCGGGCAAGGTCGTCTCCGACGGCCACTTCGTGTTCTTCAACAACCGGTCCACCCCGGACCAGACGATCGTCCACACCGGCGACAACCGCACCGGTGAGGGCCAGGGCGACGACGAGCAGATCAACGTGAACCTCGCCGGGCTGCCCGCCGAGGTGGACAAGATCGTGTTCCCGGTGTCGGTGTACGACGCGGAGAACCGCCGCCAGAACTTCGGCCAGGTCCGCAACGCGTACATCCGCGTGCTGAACCAGGCGGGCGGCGCCGAGATCGCCCGCTACGACCTGACGGAGGACGCGGCCACCGAGACCGCGATGGTCTTCGGCGAGCTCTACCGCAACGGCGCCGAGTGGAAGTTCCGCGCGGTCGGCCAGGGCTACGCCACCGGCCTCGCGGGCATCGCCCAGGACTTCGGCGTCACCATCTGACGGGCTCCGGCCCCTCGCTCCCGCCCCCGGCCCCCGGTCCCTCGCGGACCGGGGGCCGGGGGCCGGGGCAGCCCAACCAGCCCTGAAGGGCTGAAGGCCATCCCTTCTCTGTGCGAACAACTCGCGCCAGGGACGATCGCACCCCACGCGAGCCACCGCGGACGCGCTCAGAACGCACGGACCGCGGCGTCGAACGCGAGGGTGACACAGACCTCCCGGTCACCGTGGCGGAGACGCCCGGCCATGAGGCGCTCACCAGTGGCGGCCAGCCCGAGCGGATCCACGAATCCCTGGTCGATCAAGACACTGCCCTCACGGAGCATGCGGGCGATGTACGGGGCACCGTGGCGGCGCAGCGCTTCGTTCATGACCCCGACGAAATTCTCCGCGAGTCGCGGTCGCACGACACTCGGGGAAAGTCGCAGGCGGGCCAAGCGCTCGCGATGCAAACGCTTGTCCCTTCGCCATGCGATGGGCAACCACTCACCGAAGACGACCAGACGCGGGTCGGACAACGGGTGGACGGGCCACAGGCCGTGCCGCAGCAGCGGCGGGGCCGCGCAGGCGTGAGCCTTGAGCGTGGTCTCGTTGATCAGCGAGGCCGGAGCGATGTCGTCTTCCGCTCGTACAAGTGCCTCCCGGACGCGGGCGCCGATCCAGGGGCGGATCTCCTCGCCCGTGCCCAACGGCGGGTGAGGGCTCTCCTCAGCGGTCAGCGCGACCATCTCGTCTCCCCCGATGCCCGTCAACACCGCGCGGACACCGCACCGGGCGAGTTCGCCCGCGAGCGCTTGCTGGGCCTCGTGGTAGACGTCCTCGTATGGACTGACCGGCTGCGCCAGGCCGCGAGGCCCATGGGGATGCAGCGGCAGGTGGTCGAGGGCGGGCATAGCGACATCGGCCCGAAAGCCCGCCAACCTGATCATCTCCGCTCTTCTCCGTGCCTGCTGCACACCCCGTGCCTGGTCCAGCAACAGGGCGGACGCGGTGGCTGCGTTCCCGTTGGGGCGGGCTGCGAGAGCAAAAGCGACATTGGCGCTGTCGAGCCCGCCGGAGAGCTGCACCGCGGAGGACGCGGGGTCGTGGACGCGATCGGCGAGCACCTGGTCGAGCAGGTACTCGTATGCCGCCACCACGTCGGACCCCGGCTTGATCTCGCGAGCGCGGGAGTGCGCGGCAGGCTCCGGGTAGGACACCGCGATGTCCGCGCCGTCGAAGCGCGCGGTGGCCCGCTCCGTGAGCTGGTGGACCCCCGTCCACAGTGTTTGCGCGGTGTACCGCGAGCGCAGCGCCAGCCGGCGCGCCAGTTCGATCTCCACGAGGTGGTCGGCCACGATGTGCGCGCGCAGGTCCGCCAGATCCCATGAACCGTGCAGCACGCCGCGGTCCGCGACGAGGTACACAGGGGCGATCCCGTGGGCTCCGGCGGTGATCGCCACCGGGCGGCCGGGAGTCGTCTCCAGAAGCAGCCAGTCGCCCGGCCAGGCTCGCGCCCGCGCGATGCTCTCGCGGTACCCGGGCTGCTCATATCGAACGGCACTGGCGACATCCGCCTCCGGGCGTGACCATTCGGCACGACCCCGGAGGCGTTCGCGAACGTGGAGAAATGTCGCGGTGCCGTCAGTGGCCCACTCCGTTTCGACAGCCGGGTGGCCATAGGGCTGCACCCAGCTCCTGCCGCAGTGCCATCGGCCGCTCTTCCAGCGCCAGGCATGTCGTAATGCGGCGAGTTCTTCATGATCGATGCGGAGCTTGAGCATGCCTTGATCCCCTCATGCGATCCGGAGGCGGGTGCCGTGGGGAGGAGGAGTTCTGCCCGCCTCCCCACGGCCTCCCCATGGCGAGGAGGATCAGACCTCCATGGTGTCGTACTCGTTGTTGGTGTCGCTGGAGCCGTCCTTCTTCTTGTACTCGTAGCGCGACGCCAGTGACGGCACCCGCCACTCGGGCTCACTCGCCCAGATGTCCAGCACCGGGACAACCGGTTCCAGGGTCAGCAACCAGGGCCTCCTTACTCATCGGGTCGGATCGATGCGGAACGACGTCCGGGGACGCCGCGTCCGCCCCTGCACGGGACAGGCGTCAGTGGTGTTCGGGCGTGGGGCGGACACCGCCCGCGAGCAGGCCCGGCAGATCGGGACGCAGCTCGGCCCGGCGGGCCATGATGTGCGCGGTGTGCCCCCTCCGGTCGAGGGTGCGCAGGAGCGTCCAGCCCTGGACGTCCCGGTAGTACCGCATCAGGGCGTCCTGTCCGGTCCCCCGTCGCACCCAGCGACACCCCGAGCGTGCGGCGCGGTCGAGCGCCCACCAGGCGATGAGGCAACCGATCCGTCCACCGTTCGTCGGCAGGGTGACCGTGGTGGCGAGGAACAACGCGGGCTCGGCGCATTCGTCCGCCGTGTAGGCCCAGGCGGGCGTCTCCCGGTAGACGCTCGTGCAACCGACGATGTCCTTCCCGTGCCGGGTCAGCACCCACACCGGACTGTCCGGCTTCCCGGCCTGGGCGGCCACCTCGTCCGCTGCCTCTCCCCAGTCGGGCAGCCCACGCTGCCGCAACCACGCACCGCGGGCACGCACCATGGCAGCGATGCCCTGCACATCGGCGGGCTCAGCGGGGCGGATTCCGTACACGGGCCCTCCCGAAGTCCGGCACTTCGTCGACATACACAGTGAGGCTTTTCTCACTCACGGTGACGATACGAGTGCGTCAGGGGGAGTCTCAACGAGTGTGCGCAAACTTGCGCTCGCTCACTCGAACGAGCTGATCGCGGCACTGATCAGCCGCCGCGCGGCCGCTCCGTACACGGCGACTTTCGAAAGCTCGGCGAACGTCCTGGCGTACAGGGTGATTTCACGCGGTTGCGTAACGGTCACCTCCGCCGTGACCAGCTCGACGAGGACCCGTTCTTCATCGAAGATCCAGAAGCCCTCGACCGGCCACATTCCCCGTCCCGCCCGCGCAGGGAGAATCCCGAGACTGACCTGCGCCAACCGTGTGGCCTCACGCAAGCGCTCCAGTTGAGCGGCCATCGTCGGGGCATCCCCGATCCGGGTCAGCAATGCCGACTCCTCCATCAGAACCGCGAAGCGACGCACCCCCTCGTGCAGCACCCTCTGGCGGTTCATCCGGGCGGCGACGGCACTGTCCCTGTCGTTCGGAATCCCGTGGAAGTCGGCGATCGCTTCCATGAGAGCCGAGGCGTACCCCGGCGTCTGGAAGAGCCCCGGGACGACTCCCGGTTCGTAGACGCGGAAGAGTCGGGTCCGCTCCCACAGAGGCAGTGATGCCTGCTGTACGCGCCGCAGCCCGTCACGGGTCAGACGTCTCCACTCGACGTACATGCCGTCGATGCCACGCGCGGTGGCAATGAGGTCGGCAGCCTGCTCCGGAACCCCGCAGTGAAGCGTCCATCTACGGATGTCCGCGTCCGACGGGAGGGCGCGTGCGTGTTCCAGACGCGAACACTTCGACTCGTGCCATCCCGCCCGACGGGCGAGCGTGCGGCTCGTCAGCCCGGCATCCAGACGGATCTCACGCAGGCGCTGCCCGAGGGCACGCCTGGCCTCCTGGACGGCCGATGACGGGAACATCGGGTCCTTCATGCCAGATACAGATCAGGGTGACTCAGGAAGCGTGTACTCCGCGTGCGGAACTGCCCTCTCCCAGACAGCTTCGAACGCCGTCGCACAAAGCCTGATCACGGCGGGCTCGCTTCGGCGTTCGTGACCTGCCCAGGCTCCCTCCCCCGTGAAATGGTTGAACACCACAAGATCGTCGTCGAACATCCAGAAATCGTTACCGGGCAGGGCGATGTCCGACGCGTTGCGACGCGGCAGCCACCTGACCTCCTCACCGGCCTCAACGTTTGTGTACGTGACATCGTGCTCGAACCGGATGTACTCGGAGACCGGCTCCGAGACGACGCGCGCCCTGCGCACCGGTACCCCACGGTGCACCGAGTCGGCGATAGAGCCATGCCACCAATCGACCCACCAGGCGGAGCGGTCAGCCGGGTCGACCAGGGCCCCGGCCTTCCACTGCGCGAACTCCTCGTCGTCCACGGCATAGGAGTCGCGTGTCTCCAGGTGCAGCACGGATTTCTTGGCGGATCGGAAGAGCCCCGCCCACTCGTCACTCGTCAGCCGCTGCCCCGTCACCACCCACCTCCAAGAAGAAGCGCATCATCCGCCTCGGCAACTCGACCACCGTCTCGTCGTCGGGCAGTTCGAGCCGGCTCAGCCTTTCGGGATCCGTGACCTTCCACGACTGGATCAGGTAGGTATCCCTCTCCTCGTCCAGGTACACCGTGGGGGACCCGTCCAGCTTGCTTTCGGGGTCCTTCCCGAGCTTGCGCAGTGTCATGGAGGGCTCCGTTCTGTCTACCGGTTTCATTGCCGCGCCGCTACATCGCGGCGTCGAGCCACGCCGGGTGCGCGCTCGGGAGTTCACTCCTCCCGAGGATGGCCGTTCCACTCCTTACGGTAGCGACCCGGACACTCGCTGACATCGTGCAGGCACTCACTTGTGCCAGAGGGCCTTGCACATCCCCTATTCACCGTGTGCCGGGGCGCTCGGCCCGAGTGCCCACAGGGCGAGCGCGGCGATGTGGCGCCGGGTGTCCTCGGACAGCGGCGGCAGCGCCGCGTCCAGCGCCTCCAGATGGTCCCGCGCCGCACACAGGGCCGGGCCGGGACCGCGCAGCGCCTCCCGCTCCCCCTCCAGCAGCGGCCCCGCGGCCCGCAGCAGCCCACCGGCGTCCAGCAGCACGTCCGCCCGCTCCAGCAACCGCGGCTCCAACGCCCGCCGCCCCACCTCCACCATGTTCACCAGCGCCCCGCTGACATGCAGCTCCCGCCCCAACTCCTGCTGCGTCACCCCCGCCCGCTCCCGGAAGTGGCGCAGGACCGTGCCGACGTAGACACGGGCGGGGGTGGTCGGCGGAAGGCGCGGCATGAGGTCCTCGGGACTGGCGAACGGGGCAGTGGCAGCGGCGGATACGTGCAGCCGTCCCGGCCGATCCGGCGCCGCAGAGAAGCCGGACCGGCCGGGACGGGGATCGATCAGGAGACCGAAGCGGGCACGAAAGTCCCCCTTCTCACACCTCCACCTCCCCCACACCCCGGCACTCCCCGGACGCACCAGCCACCGCCGCGTCCCCCCGGCCCACCCGCCAGAACGTCTCCGTCATCACCTTGAAATGCCGGTGGTCCGGATACCGTCCCGTGTGCGCCAACGCCCACACCTCCACCGGAAACGCCTCGTCCTCCACCGGCAGCGACTCCTCCCCGCACAACAGGCACACCGCCGAGTGGATCACCCCCGGCGCGTCCGTGCTCATGATCCGCCGGAAGACGACCCCCAGCACAACCGAACCGGCGGACGCCCTCACGACGTCCCCCCGCCCCGCCGATTCGCCTCCCGCACCGCCGGACGCAGCGCCTCCGCCAACCCCGGAAGCAGCGCACACGGATCGGCCGTCCACTCCCGCCCCCCGCCCAGGGGCCGCAACCACACCTTGCCGTCCATCCGCGCCATCACCCGCCCCACCACGGGCCGGGCGTCACTGTCACCGGGATGCCCGGTGTCCCGCACCACCGCCCCCACCGCCGCAACGCCCCCGCCCCCACCGCCCCGCTGCCACTTCAGCACCGCCGCCCCCGCCCGAACCACCGACGCCAACTCCCGCGCCACCGCCGGAAGGACGCACCCCAGCTCCACCAACTGCGTGGCCGACGACCGCAACACCACAGGCCCGGCCGTCAACCCCGGCAGAAGCACCTCCGCCTCCGCCAAGGCCGCCCGCAACTCGACGAGCGCCACGACCGCCTCACGCTGGCGCTTACACCCACGAGCCGCCGTCACCGGGCGGCCCTCCCCGCGACCGAAGCGAGCAGCGGCGGCCGCACCGCCACCACCACAAGCCGCCCAGAACGGCGCCGCTGCCGCTCGTACGCGGTGAAGTACGGTCGCACCAGAGCAACCTCCCCCGCGTCCCGCGGCACCGGGGGCACGGACGGCGCAGGGTGCCCAACGGGGGCCGTTGCGGGTGGGACGACGGGGGAGGTTCCCGCCGCGTGACGCCCGCACGCACGGTGCCGCCCGTGAACTCGGAGTGGGCGCAGGAGTTTCATCCGTTCGAGAACGCGGGCGATAAAGTCGGTCATGCTCGTCAGCTCCTTGCAAGCTGGTGGGCCACGCCCCGGGACCGGTCGCACGGTCGCCGGGGTCCTGCTGTCCGCCCATGCTGGTGATCCCGCTGCGGGCGGGGAAGTTGACAGGCGTTGACTACTATGGGTGGTCATCAGCTCACCCGATGGAAGGCCTCCCATGGACGACTTCGCCGCCCACGCTCGCGCCGCGATGAAGGCCAAGGGGATTTCGCTGCGTGCGGCGGCCCGGGCACTGAGCTACGACCCGGCTTATCTCTCACGGGTGCTCAACGGAAAGCAGCGACCTGGAGAGCAAATTGCCAAGAGGCTGGACGCGTACCTCGGCACAGAGGGCAGGTTGATTTCCCTCGCCCTCTCGGCGACCCCTGAGATCAACCTGGCTTTCCCCGAGGCGGAGGGAGATGTCTTGGGCGAGATCGCGAGAACGCGGGACGCCATGAGACACTTGCTGGAGCACGACAATCGGCATGGCGGCAACACCGTCGCCCCTGTCGCAGTCCAGACATGGCGCGAAGGAATGCGCAGGCTCGACAGCGGAGCAATACCGGAAAAATACCACCGCCCATACCTGGCGCTCGTCGCAGAATTAGCCGAGATTGCGGGATGGATGCTGTTCGACGCCGGGAAACGGGAAGCTTCCCGCAGCGCGTTCCTGGAATCCCACATGCTGGCCCGCCAGGCCGGCGATCGACCCATGCAGTGGTTCGCACTGGACATGATCGCCATGCTGGGCGTCCACCACGGCAGCCCCGGCGAGCCACTGCGGATCGCGAAGGAGCTCCCCTCCCACCGCGTCCCTCCGCGCGTCGCCTTGCTGGCGAACATGCGCTCCGGGCGCGCGCTCGCGCAGACAGGGGACCGCCGCCGAGCGCTGTCAAGGCTCAGGGCCGCAAGAGGCGCATTGGACGACTCCATCCATCCTCGCGATCCGGCGTGGAGCTGGTGGGTGAACGAGTGCGAAGTCTCCGGCCACGAGGGCGAAGCCCATCTGTCACTGGGCGAGCCCAGCGCCGCAATCCCGCATCTGCAACGAGCGCTCGAGCTGGCCCACCAATCACACCCCGGCGGACGCGGCGCCTTTTATTACAACGTCAGCCTGCTGTCGGCATTCACTCAAGCACAGGCGTGGAACGAGTGCGGATCGACGTTGGCTGATATTTCTCCGCTACTTCCTTCCATCACCTCGGAGCGAATCCGTCGAAGACTGCGCACAGCGCTCCAGGACATCATCAGGAACTCCGCGACTCCGGTGTGGCTCTTTGACCTCGCGCGCGAAGTCAACACCGCCAATCCATAAGGATCGGTCGGCCGTGCACCGTCGGCGCAACGGGCCTCTCGGCGGCACCCTCGTCCGGTACGAGCCTGCCAACCATGTGCCGACCCGACGGCGGGCAGCGGATGGGCGGGCGTGCCCCTCCAGCTTCGGCGACGCAAGCCCTTCCTGCCGATCGACGCCCCCGGCCCCCGGTCCCTCGCGGACCGGGGGCCGGGGTCGTCTCACGCCCTCCCGCACCCAGCCACCTGGCCCGATCTCCATACCGCCTGACCAGCGAAAAAGCCCAGAGTTGCGCCTGAGGTTGTCAAGTTTTCTCCGCAGAGTTATATAAGAGATGTCGGCTGTGTTGACCCCCGCGGCAAGGCACCGCCGCGGCCACCTGAGAGAGGAGCCCGGACATGCTCATGCGCACCGATCCCTTCCGCGAACTGGACCGGCTCGCCCAGCAGGTGTTCGGTACGCCGGGGACGCAGGCCAGGCCCTCCGCGATCCCGATGGACGCCTACCGCAGCGGCGACGAGTTCGTGGTCCACTTCGACCTGCCCGGCGTCTCCCCCGACTCCATCGCCCTGGACGTCGAGCGGAACGTGCTGACCGTCCACGCGGAACGCACCGCCGCCGCGCCCGAGGACACCGAGATGGTCGTCGCCGAGCGGCCGGTGGGCACCTTCACCCGGCAGTTGTTCCTCGGCGAGACGCTCGACGTGGACCGGATCGACGCCTCCTACGAGGCCGGTGTGCTGACCCTGCGCATCCCGGTGGCGGAGAAGGCCAAGCCGCGCCGCATCCAGATCGCGGCGCGCGAGGAGCGCAAGGTCGTCGAGGGCTGACGCCCGCCCGCGGCCCCCGGTGGCGCCCCGTGGCACCATCGGGGGCGTGATCGAGCTCGGCTACTCCCTCTCCCGCCGCTTCCCCGACCCGCCGCAGACCGACTACCGCACCGCCGATGTGCGCACCCTGCGGCACGACCTGTTCTGCGGCGACGTCTACCTGGCGCAGGACGAGCTGGAGCTGTCCACCGCCTGGGGGTGGGTGCCGGTGCTCGACTTCGCCTGGGCGCTGTGCGACGTCGTGGAGCGGCTCGACCTCGACCCGGCGGGCAGCCGCGCCGCCAAGGTGCGGCAGGCGGAGCTGGACTTCACCGAGACCACCGACCGGCTGCGGTTCGCCCGGCGGTTCGGCTGGGTGGAGGTGCGCGCCGACTGGACGGAGGCGGGCCCGCTCACCGTCCGCCACGCCGACCTGCGCCGGGAGGCCAGGGACTTCCTGCACGACGTGCTGGCCGACCTCACCGACCTGCACGAGGACCTCGCGGACAACCCGGCCCTGTGGGAGCTGCCGCTGCGGTTCCCCCGGGTGTGAGCCTCAGGCCCGGTCCAGGTAGGCCAGCACCGCGAGCACCCGGCGGTTGTCGTCGTCGGACGGCGGCAGGTCCAGCTTGGCGAAGATGTTCGAGGTGTGCTTGGCGACGGCCCGCTCGGTGACGACCAGGCGCTGCGCGATGGCCGCGTTGGACCGCCCCTCGGCCATCAGCGACAGCACCTCACGCTCGCGCGGGGTGAGGTTGCCCAGCGGCTCGTCCCGCTCGTTGCGCACGAGGAGCTGCGAGATCACCTGCGGGTCCATGGCGGTGCCGCCCGCGGCGACCCGGCGCACCGCGTCGATGAACTGGTCCGCGTCGAACACCCGGTCCTTCAGCAGGTACCCGATCCCGCCGCTGCCGTCCGCGAGCAGCTCCCTGGCGTACAACTGCTCCACGTGCTGGGAGAGCACCAGCACGGGCAGCCCCGGGATCTCCCGCCGCGCGTGCAGGGCGGCCTGGAGCCCCTCGTCGGTGAACGACGGCGGCAGCCGCACGTCCACCACCGCCACGTCGGGCCGCAGCTCCACCAGCGCCCGGGACAGCTCCGGGCCGTTGTCCACGGCGGCGAGGATCTCGCACCCGAACGCCTGGAGCAGCCGCACCAGACCGTCCCTCAGGAGGAAGAGGTCTTCGGCGAGGACAACGCGCACGGCAGCTCCATGGTGACCTGGGTGGGGCCGCCGAGCGGGCTGCTGACGGCGAGGACGCCGTCGAATGTACCGAGCCTGCGCTCCACTCCGCGCAGCCCCGTTCCCCTGTCCGGGCGGGCGCCGCCGCGCCCGTCGTCGGTCACCGTGATCCGCAGCCTGCCGTCCTCGTGCCACAGGTCGATCCGCACCCGGCTCGCGCCGGAGTGTTTGGCCGCGTTGGTGAGCACCTCGGAGACGGCGAAGTAGGCGGCGGACTCCACCGGCGCGGCCGGGCGGCCCGGCAGGTCCACGGCGACCTCCACCGGGATCGGGTGGCGCAGCGCCAGCGCCCGCACCGCGTCGCCCAGGCCCCGCTCGGCCAGCACCGGCGGGTGGATGCCGCGCACCAGGTCGCGCAGCTCGTCCAGGGCGTCCGCGGAGGACTGCCGCACCTGCGCCAGCAGTTGCCTGGCCTGCTCCGGGTCGCGCTCCAGCAACTGCTCCACGGCGCCCAGGTGCATGCCCATCGCGACCAGGCGGGCCTGGGCGCCGTCGTGCAGGTCGCGCTCGATGCGGCGCAGTTCGGCGGCCGAGGTGTCCAGGGCGGCGGCCCGGGTGTCGGTCAGGCGCTCCACGCGCAGCTCCAGTTGGCGCTTGTGGGTGGGGGCCAGGAAGGAGCGGGTCAGCAGGGCGTGGACGCGCAGGATCGCCGGGTTGGCCAGCAGGCCGAGGGCCAGCAGCGCCAGGCCGAGCAGCGCCGCCTGGTTCGCCGTGCCCTGGCTGGTGACGTGGATGAAGGTGTACCAGTAGCCGTCGTCGGCGGTGTCGATGGGCCGCCACACCCCGGCGGCGAGCACCGAGCCGAACGCCCCGTACGCGAGCAGCGCGGGCGCCAGCACGGCGATGGCCAGGCCGAAGGAGCCGTCCACCAGCAGCCACGGCAGGTCCCGCCACGTCGCCGGGTCCTTCAGCATCGTCAGCAGCTTCTGGAGCCAGCCGAGCAGCCCGCCCTGGTCGCGTTCGACCGGCCGGTACGGCTCGGGGATCCCCACCCCGGACCAGCGGCCGGCGGCCCGGCGGCGCCAGTTGGCGTGGGCGCGCACGGCGGCGAGCACGGCCGGGGTGGTGAGCGCGCCGACACCGACGACGATCAGCGCGATCGAGGTCACCGTCAGGGCGAACAGCACGATGGAGGCGGCCGCCGACAGCGTGGCCAGCAGCAGCCCGCGGGCACCCGCAAGCAGCCCTTCCGCGATCCGCCCGCGCCGCGCCGGGCGCGCCGCCGTCTCCGTCTCCCCCATCGCCGCCTCCAGCCTCGTGCCGGCCCGCCACCCGGACCGCCCGGTGTCCCACCCTTCCGGATGCTCTCCCGGACCGCACGGGCACTGCCACCCGAGCCGGGGTGTACCTGGTGACACCCCCGGCCGGGGTGCTCACCGGCTGGGGCGGCGGACGCGCCGTTCCTAGCGTTCTCGGCGTGATGTCGAACGCCTTTCCCAGTCTTGTCCCGAGCCTTGTGGAGATCCGATGACGACCCCGGCGAAGCGCAACCTCGCCGCCCGCCTGGGCGGCTGGAGCGCCAGGCACCGCAAGTCCGCGATCGTCGGCTGGCTGCTGTTCGTGGTGGTCGCCACCGTGATCGGCGGCATGGCCGGCCTGTCCGAGTCCAGGCCCTACGAGGAGGGCGCGGGTGATTCGGCGCGCGCGGCCCGCATCCTGTACGACGCGGGGATCGACGAGCCCGCGGGCGAGAACGTGATCCTCACCAGCGAGGACCCCGGCGGCTGGCGGGAGGCCGCCGACGAGCTGGCCGCGGCGGTGCGCGACACCGGCCGGGTCACCGACGTGCGGGAGCCGCTGGAGTCGCGGGACCGGCGGGACGGCCTGGTCAGGTTCGCCATGAAGGGCGACCCGGACAGCGCCGCCGACCGGGTGGGCCCGGTGCTGAAGGCCGTCGAGGAGGTGGCCGACCGGCACCCCGAGGTGAGCGTGGGCCAGTTCGGCGAGGCCAGCGCGGGCAAGTGGCTGGACGACATGCTCGGCGACGACTTCGCCAAGGCGGAGCTGACCGCGGTGCCGCTGGCGCTGGGCATCCTGCTGGTGGCGTTCGGCGCGCTGGTCGCCGCGGTGCTGCCGGTGGGCCTGGCGCTGACCGCGTTCATCGCCGCGAACGGGCTGCTCGCCGTCGTCAGCCACAAGCTGCACATGTTCGAGACGACCAGCTCGGTGATGCTGCTGGTGGGCCTGGCCGTCGGCGTCGACTACTGCCTGTTCTACCTGCGCCGGGAGCGCGACGAGCGGGCCGCGGGCCGGGACCCGGAGACGGCCCTGCGGGTCGCCGCGGCCACCTCGGGCCGGGCGGTGCTGGTGTCGGGCCTGACCGTGATGGTGGCCATGGCCGGCATGTTCCTGTCCGGGCTGCTGCTGTTCAAGGGCTTCGCGGTGGCGACCATGCTGGTGGTGTTCATCGCCATGCTGGGCTCGGTGACCGTGCTGCCCGCGCTGCTGTCGCTGCTCGGCGACAAGGTGGAGCTCGGCAGGCTGCGCCGGCCCCGCCGCAGGAGGCGGCCGAAGCCCGCGGCCGGCGCGTTCGCGGGACGGCTGCTGAAGCCGGTGCTGGCCAGGCCGAAGGTGTTCGCCGTGGTCGCGGCCGGGGTGCTGCTGGTGCTGGCGGCGCCCGCGCTGGGCATGCGCACCGAGCAGCTCGGCCTGGAGAAGCAGGTCGGCTCCGACCACCCGCTGGCCGTCTCCCACCAGCGCATCACCGAGGCGTTCCCCGGCGGCCCCGAGCCGGCCACCGTGGTGGTGAAGGCCGACGACGTGGAGGGTCCCGCCATGGACCGGGCCATCGCCGACCTGCGGGAGCGGGCGGCCCGCTCCGGCGAGTTCGGCGCGGAGATCACCGTGCGGACGCACCCGGACGAGGGCGTCGCCCGGATCGACGTGCCGCTGAAGGGCAGCGGCACCGACTCCGTCTCCGAGCACGCGCTCGGCACGCTCCGCGAGGACGTGGTCCCGGCCACCGTCGGCGCGGTCGGCACCGCCCATGTCACCGGCGAGCTCGCCGAGGGCGTGGACTTCACCGACCAGCTCGGGGACGACATGGCGCCCGTGCTGCTGTTCGTCACCGCGGTGACGTTCCTGGTGATGCTGGTGTCCTTCCGGTCCCTGGTGATCGCGGCCGTGTCCATCGGGCTGAACCTGCTGTCGGTGACCGCGGCCTTCGGGGTCATGACGGCGGTGTTCCAGCACGGGTGGGGCGCGAGCCTGGTCGGCACCGAGAAGGTCGGCGCGATCGAGGCGTGGATGCCGCTGTTCGTGCTGGTGGTGCTGTTCGGCCTGTCCATGGACTACCACGTGTTCGTGGTCTCCCGGATCCGGGAGGCCCGCGACCGGGGCGCGAGCACGGTGGACGCGGTCTCCGAGGGGGTGCGCGCCACCGCGGGCGCCGTCACCGGGGCGGCCGTGATCATGGTGGCGGTGTTCTCGGTGTTCGCCACCCTGTCCATGCAGGACATGAAGCAGATGGGCGTCGGCCTCGCCGTCGCGGTGCTGCTGGACGCGACGGTGATCCGGCTGCTGCTGCTGCCGTCCCTGATGGCCCTGCTCGGCGAGCGCAACTGGTACCTGCCGCGCTGGCTGCGCTGGCTGCCGCGCCTGGAGCACGGCGAGGGGCACGAGCCGCCGCGGCACAAGGACCGCGAACCCGCGCGGGTGTAGCCGTCACAGCGGGACGACCGTCACCTCGGTCGCCTTCACACTCGCCCACACCGCGACGCCGTCGCCGAGCCCCAGCTCGGCGGCGGCGTCCGGCGTGACCTCCGCCACCAGGTCGGGCACCCGCTCCGACGCCACCAGCACCCGGATCCGCCCCCCGACCGCGGTCAGCTCCCGCACCGTGCCCGGCCACACGTTGCGCGGGCTGCCCTCGGGCCGAGCCCGATGCAGCGATACGGCCTCCGGCCCGATCACCGCCAGCGCCGCCACCCCCTCCGGCACCCCCTGAAGCGGCCCCCCGCCCCGCCCCGGCCCGCTCCCCGCAGCGGCGTCCGCCGCGCCGGCCCCTGTCGTCACGGCGTCCGCCGCGCCAGCCCCTGTCGTCACGGCGTCCGCCGCGACGACCGATCCCCCGCCCGGCAGCGCCACCCCGCCCGCGGTCAGCGTGCCCCGCCACGCGTTGCGGCCCAGCATCCTGGCCACCCACGGCGAGCGGGGGTGCCGGGTGACCTCCGCCACGGGCGCGTCCTGCACCGCCCGGCCCCGGTCGAGCACCAGCACCCGGTCCGCCAGCGACACCGCCTCCACCGGGTCGTGGGTGACCAGCAGGCACACCCCGCCGAAGTCGGCCAGGTGGGCGCGCAGGGTGTGCCGGACCCGGGCGCGGGTGGTGGCGTCGAGGGCGGCCAGCGGCTCATCGAGCAGCAGCAGCCGGGGCCGGACGGCCAGCGCCCGGGCCAGGGCGACCCGCTGGGCCTGCCCGCCGGACAGGCCGTCGGGCCTGCGGTGGGCGAGGTGGCCGACGCCGAGGCGGTCCAGCCACACCCGGGCGGCGCGCCGGGCCTCGGCGCGGGACGCCCCCTGGGCGCGCAGGCCGTAGGCGGTGTTGCCGAGCGCGGTCAGGTGCGGGAACAGGGCGCCGTCCTGCGGCACCCAGGCCACGCCCCTGCGGTGCGGGGGCAGGCCGGTCGCGTCCAGCCCGCCCAGGCGCAGGCGGGCGTGGGCGCGTGGGGTGAGGCCGAGCAGGGCGCGCAGCAGCGTCGTCTTGCCCGCGCCGTTGGGGCCGACGACGGCGACGGTGGTGCCGGGCGCGGCGTCCAGGGTGAGGGCGGTGGAGCCGGTGACCTCGGCGTGCAGCTCCCAGCGCCCCTCGGGCCCGGCCGGGGCGGGCGGCGGGGCGTCCGACGCGGGCTCCGGACGGGCGTCCGGCGCCTCCTCGTCCGCGTCGCGCTCCCGCGACCGCCCGCGCGCCCCGGTGGCGCCCACCCACCGTCCCCGCAGCGCCACCAGCACCGCCATCGCCACGGCGAGCAGCAGCAGCGACACCGAGGTCGCCGCCTCCGGGTCGTCCTGGAGCAGCAGGTAGACCTCCAGCGGCAGGGTCTGGGTGACCCCGGGCAGGTTCCCCGCGAAGGTGATCGTCGCCCCGAACTCCCCCAGCGCCCGCGCCCACGTCAGCGCGGCCCCCGCGGCGAGACCCGGCGCCACCAGCGGCAGCGTGACCGTGGCGAACACCCGCACCGGTGCGGCGCCCAGCGACGCCGCGGTCTCCTCGTAGCCGGGGCGCAGCCCCGCCAGCGCCCCCTCCAGGCTGATCACCAGGAACGGCATCGACACGAACGTCGCCGCCACCACCGCGCCCGCGGTGCTGAACGGCAGGGTCACCCCGAACCAGTCCGCCAGCGGCCCGCCGAGGATGCCGCGCCGCCCGAACCCGAGCAGCAGCGCCACCCCGCCCACCGTCGGCGGCAGCACCATCGGCAGCAGCACCAGCGAGCGCACCAGCGCCTTGCCGGGGAAGTCGGCCCTGGCCAGCACCCAGGCGAGCGGCACCCCGAGCAGCAGCGAAAGCCCCAGCGACCAGAACGAGACGACCAGCGACAGCCGCAGCGCCTCCACCACCCCGGGGCGGCTCAGGTGGTCGCCGAGCGCGCTCCACGGGGTGCGGACCAGCACCCCGGCCAGCGGCACCAGCAGCAGCCCGACGGCCAGCGCCGCGGGCACGGCCAGCACGGCGGGCACGGCCCGCCGCGAGGTCGTCCTGCGCCCGCTCACGGCCGCTGGAAGCCCTGGTCCCGCAGGATCGCCTGCGCCCGGTCCCCGGCGAGCCAGTCCACGAACGCCCGGGCGTCCGCCCGGTGCGCCGACCGCTCCAGCGCGGCGGCCGGGTACGCGGCCACGGCGTTCTGCGCGTCCGGGATCGGCACGCCGTCCACCCGGCCGCGCGCCGAGGCCGCGTCGGTGACGTAGACCAGGCCCGCGTCCGCCTCGCCGATGGCGACCTTGTTCAGCACGGCGCGCACATTCGGCTCCTGGGAGACGGGGTGGACCTCGATTCCCTGCCCGGAGAGGATCCTCGCCGCGTACCGGCCCGCCGGGACCTCGGGCGCGGCCAGGACGACCTTCACCCGCCGGTCGGCCAGGTCCGCGAGCCCTCTCACCCCGGCGGGGTTGCCCTTGCGGACGGCGATGACCAGGCGGTTCCTGGCGATGACGGTGGCGGGGCCGGTCTCGGCGCGCAGCGAGTCCATGGTCGCCGCGTCCGCGGTCACCAGCACGTCGGCGGGCACGCCCTGGCGCACTTGGGCGGCCAGCTCCTGGGAGCCGGCGAAGGAGAACTCCACGTCGGTGCCGGGGTGCTCCTCCTCCCAGGCGGCGCCCGCCTCCTCGAACGCGTCGGACAGCGAGGCGGCGGCCAGCACCCGCAGGCGCGGCCCGTCGCCGCCGGAGGACGAGCCGCAGGCGGCGAGGGACGCGACCAGCGCGAGGACGAGCGTGAGGACGGCGGGGGCGCGGCGCGGTGTCACGGCCCTCACACCCGGTCGATGTGCACGTTGGTGGACTTCACCCGGGCGGTGGCCTCCATGCCGACCTCCAGGCCGAGCTCCTCCACGGCCTCCCTGGTCAGCAGCGACACCAGCCGGTGCGGGCCCGCCTGGATCTCCACCTGGGCGGCCACGTCGCCGAGCTTCACCGCGGTGACGATGCCGGGGAAGGCGTTGCGCGCGGAGGTGTACGGGGTCTCGTCCTCCCCGCCGCCCGCGCTCTCGGCCAGCTCCACGGAGAACGCCGCCAGGTCGCGCCCGTCGATGAGCCGCCGCCCGGCCTCGTCCCGGTGGGTGGGGATCCGCCCCGCGTCGGCCCACCGCCGCGCGGTGTCCGGGCTGACGCCGAGCAGCCGCGCGGCCCGGCCGATGGTGTAGGAACGCATGTGCGCAACGCTAGGGCCAGCGGCCTGGCACCTGCAAGGTGATCCGCTGCTGCCGCCTCGCATCTGCCAAACCGCTGTCAGTCCGCCGCCCAGGTCGCCCGCCGCGCCCGGTGCGCCCACAGCGCCGGCAGCGCCAGCGCCGCGGTGGCGCCGCCGAGCACCATGACGGCGGACGGGGAGGCGCGGTCCACGACGACGCCGCCGGCCAGCGCGCCCAGCGCGATCGTCGCCTGGAACGAGGCCGTGAACAGCACCGACGCCGCCTCCGGGGCGCCGGGCGCCGCCTTGGCGAACCACGTCTGCGAGCAGACCGGCACGGCCCCGTAGGCCACCCCCCACACCACGAGCAGCGCCACCGCGCCCACCGCCCACCGGCCGAGGACGGGCAGCAGCACGGTCGCGCACCCGAGCAGCCCCGCCGCGGCGGCGAACGCGGCCCGCGGACGGCGGGCCACCAGCGCCCCGCCGAGGAACGTCCCCGCGACCCCCGCCGCCCCGTACACCAGCAGGAGCACGGTCACCGCGGCGGGCCCCACCCCGGTGACCCGCTCCAGGAACGGCGTCACATAGGTGTAGGCCCCGAAGTGCGCGGCCACCACCAGGAACGTCAGCAGCAGCGCCCAGCCCGCCCCCGGGCCGCGCAGCGCCCCCAGCAGCACCCGCGCCCGGGTGGCGCGCAACGCGGGCAGCGGCGGGAGGGTCAGCGCCAGCGCCGCGGCGACGCCCGCCGACAACACGCCCAGCACGGCGAACGCCGCCCGCCACCCGGCGAGGTCCCCGACCAGGGTGCCCGCGGGCACCCCCAGCACGGAGCCCAGCGGCACCGCGGAGAAGACCACGGCGGTGGCCCTGCCCACCGCGGGCCCCGGCACCAGCCGCGGGGCCAGGCCGGCCCCGACCGACCAGAAGCCGCCGATGACCACCCCGACCAGCACCCGGGAGAGCAGCAGCACCCAGAAGGCGGGCGCCGCCGCGGCCAGGGCGTTGGCCGCGGTCAGCAGGAGCATGAACCCGCACAGCAGCACCCTGCGGTCCAGGCGCGCGGTGGCCACCGTCACCACCGGCGCGCACACCGCGGCGAGCACCCCGGGCAGCGTCATCAGCAGGCCCGCGGTCCCGTCCGAGACGCCGAAGCCGTCGCCCACGGACGTCAGCAGCCCGATGGGCAGGATCTCGGTGGTGACGATGGCGAAGATGCCCGCCATCAGCGCGAGCACGGCGGGCCGGCCGCCGCGGCCGGGGGAGGCGGCGCCCGCGGCGGGTGAGGGCGGGGACGCGGAGGAGGTGACCGCGGACATGGGGTTCCGTCCTGTGCGGGGCCGCGCGGTTGGCGGCAGGTGGCCGGGCGGCCCAGTCCAGCAGCGGGCGGCGGCGAAGTCCGGCGGGTTCCGGACCGCACCGCCGCACCGGGCCCTCCGTCAGCCCTCCCCGTCCCCCTCCCCCAGCGCCGCCCGCACATGGTCGGGCAGCACGCCCGCGGTGCGGACAAGCACCCGGACGAACGCCGAGGTCAGCGAGTCGAGGCCGCCGCGGGCGTAGGCCACGAGGGGGCGGCGGATCGGCGGTTCCGGGCGCAGCAGCCGGCCGTCGAACCCGGGCGGGATGACGTTGGCGGGGGCCAGGGTGGGCCCGAGGCCGGAGGCGGCGAGCACCGGGGCGGTGGCGGTCTGCTCGGTGCGCACGGCCACCCTGGGCCGGAACCCGTCGGCCGCGCACGCCCGCTCCAGCACCTCGGCCAGGCCGTGCCCGGGCGCGTAGTGCACCCAGCCGCGGTCGGCGAGCGCGCCCAGCCGCACCCGGGTGGCGCCGCCCTCCGCGGCCGGGTCGCCCTCCGGCACCACCACCACGAACTCCTCCTCGCCCAGCGGGTGCACCGGCCCCTCCCAGTCGTCCGGGCGCGGCCCCACGGCCAGGTCGGCCTGCCCCGCGGCCATGGCGGCCCGCAGCTCGTCGGCGTGGCGGTGCTCGTGGAGGCTGACCCGGACGTCGGGGTGGGCCCGCCGCCAGGCCCGCAGCGCCGGGGGGAGCACGCCGAGCCCGAGGGAGTACAGCGTGGCCAGGCGCAGCTCCCCGCACTCCAGGCCGGCCGCCTGGCGGGCGGCGCACACGGCGCGCTGGGCGTCGGCCAGCGCCGCCCTGGCGTGCGGGATCATGGCCCGCCCCATGGGGGTGAGCCGCACCCCGCGCGGCAGCCGCTCCAGGAGCGGCCCGCCGACGGCCCGCTCCAGGGCCCGCACCTGGTGGGACAGGGCGGGCTGGGTGACGTGCAGCAGCTCGGCGGCGCGGGTGAAGGAGCCCTGGTCGACCACGGTGACCAGGTACTCCAGTTGCCGCAGCGTGGCCACCGCCGTTCCGGTCGCCGTTCCCGCCACTACTGCCGCTCCCGCGGCTCCCGCAGTTCCCGCAGCTCCCCGCTCACCCATGAGCAGAGTTTATGGCACCCAGCAAATCCATGCCTTGGACTCACCCCACCCCGTCCCCGCACCCTGGTCCCATGAGCACATCCCAGTCCCGCACCGCCCTGGTCGTCGGCGCCCAGGGCGTCATCGGCCGCAACCTCGTCGATCACCTGCTCACCCTGGACGGCTGGAACGTCATCGGCGTCTCCCGCCGCGGCGGCGAGTCCTCCGGCCGGCTGCGCCACATCTCCGCCGACCTGCTCGACCCGGACGACACCCGCGCCAAGCTCGGCGGCCTGACCGACGTCACGCACGTCTTCTTCACCGCCTACCAGGACCGCCCGACCTGGTCGGCCCTGGTGCAGCCGAACCTGGACATGCTGGTAAACACGATCGACGCGCTGGAACCCGCCGCGCCCGGCCTGCGGCACGTCAGCCTGATGCAGGGGTACAAGGTGTACGGCGCGCACCTCGGCCCGTTCCGCACCCCGGCCCGCGAGGACGACCCGTACTTCATGCCGCCGGAGTTCATGCACAGCCAGCAGCAGTTCCTCACCGAGCGGCAGCGGGGCAAGCCGTGGACGTGGTCGGCGATCCGCCCCTCGGTGGTGTGCGGGTTCGCGCTCGGCAACCCGATGAACCTCGCCATGGTCATCGCCGTGTACGCCTCGATCTCCAAGGAGCTGGGCCTGCCGCTGCGCTTCCCCGGGAAGCCGGGCGCCTACGACGCGCTGCTGGAGATGACCGACGCCGGGCTGCTGGCCCGCGCCACGGTGTGGGCGGCCACCGACGAGCGGTGCGCCAACCAGGCGTTCAACATCAACAACGGGGACCTGTTCCGCTGGAACGACATGTGGCCCAGGCTCGCCCGCTTCTTCGACCTGGAGACGGCCCCGCCGGTGCCGCTGTCCCTGGCGGAGGTCATGGCCGACAAGGAGCCGGTCTGGCAGCGCATGACGGAGAAGCACGGCCTGACCGCGTCCTACAAGGAGGTGTCCTCCTGGGCGTTCGGCGACTTCGTCTTCTCCTGGGACTACGACCTGTTCGCCGACGGCTCCAAGGCACGCCGCCTGGGCTTCCACGAGTTCGTGGACACCGAGGCGATGTTCCTGGACATCTTCGCCGACTTCCGGCGCCGCCGGATCATCCCCTGAGCGGCGAGCCCCGGGCGGGGCGTCCCCGGGCCGGGTGCGGCGGAACCGCGGGCCGGGGCCGGCTCACCCGGCCAGCGGCTCCGCCTCGCCCCGGTACTCCCGCGGGCTCACCCCGTACACCCGCTTGAACGCCGTGCTCAGCGCGAACGGGCTGCCGTACCCGACCCGCCGCGCCACCGCCCCCACCGTGGCGTCGCTCTCCCGCAGCAGGTCGGCCGCCAGCGCCAGCCGCCACCCGGTCAGGTACGCCATCGGCGGCTCCCCCACCAGGCCGGTGAACCGCCGGGCCAGCGCCGCCCGGGACACCCCGGCGCGCTCCGCCAGCTCCGCCACCGTCCAGGGGCGCGCCGGGTCGTCGTGCAGCAGCTTCAGCACGGGCCCCACCACCGGGTCGCCCTGCGCCCGGTACCACCCCGGGGTCCGCTCCTTCGACCGGGCGAACCAGGCCCGCAGCACCGCGACCACCAGCAGGTCGAGCAGCCGGTCGAGCACCACCTCCTGCCCCGGCTCCGCCCGGCCCGCCTCCTGACCCAGCATGTCCACCAGCGCGGACCCCAGCTCCTCGCGCCGCAGCACCAGCAGCGCGGGCAGCGCCCCCAGCAGCCGCCGGCTCACCTGGCTCCCGTGCTGGTACGTCCCCACGACCAGCTCCGCCGACCCGTCGGCCCGGTCCCCCCAGGTCCGCACCCCGAGGCCCATCTCCTCGCACAGCTCGTCACCGTCCGGGGTGGCCGACCACTGCCCCGGGTGGATGACGACCTGCGGCGGCGTGCCCGGGTCGTCGGCGAACACGTACGGGTCGGGCCCGCGCGTCACCGCGACGTCCCCCGGCCGCAGCAGCCGCCCCGCGCCGCGCTCCGGCAGCACCCACGCCTGCCCGCGCACCACCGCCACCACGCTCAGCGGCGCCCGGTCCTCGACCCGCACCGCCCACGGCGGCTCCATCACGGCGCGCATCACGAACGCGTCCCGTGCCCTCGGCCCGTCCAGCAGGCTCCCCAGTGCCTCCACCCGCCGGAGTGTAGACGCGCACGAATGCCCGTGAGCCGATCAACGATGGTCGCCGGTGGGCCCCGGCCGGTGGACTGTGGTCATGACGGAAACCACGCACCCCCGCACCCCCGCCCCCGGCTCCCCCGCCACCCTCGTCCTCGGCGCCACCGGCAAGACCGGCCGCCGCGTCGCCGCCCGCCTCGCCGCCCGCGGCGTCCCGGTGCGCGCCGCCTCCCGCTCCGGCGAGCCCCCGTTCGACTGGCACGCCCCCGCCACCTGGCCCGCCGCCCTGCGGGACGTCACCGCGGTGTACCTGGTCTACTACCCCGACCTGGCCGCCCCCGAGGCCGCCGGGACGGTGCGCGCCTTCACCGAGCAGGCCGTGCGGGCGGGCGTCCGCAGGATCGTGCTGCTCTCCGGCCGCGGCGAGGAGGAGGCCGAGCGCGCGGAGCGGGCCGTGCGCACCTGCCCCGCCGAGTGGACCGTCCTGCGCGCGAGCTGGTTCAGCCAGAACTTCAGCGAGGACTTCCTGCGGGAGCCGGTGCTCGCCGGGGAGATCGCCCTGCCCGCGGCGGACGTCCCCGAGCCGTTCGTGGACGCCGACGACATCGCGGACGCCGCCGTCGCCGCCCTCACCGAGCCCGGCCACGCCGGCCGCACCTACGAGCTCACCGGCCCCCGCCTGCTCACCTTCGCCGACGCCGCCCGCGAGATCGCCGCGGCCACCGGCCGCCCCCTCCGCTACGTCCCCCTGACCCCCGCCGAGTACGCCGCCCACCTGGCCGCCCACGGCGTCCCGCCCGAGCACGTCGCCACCTTCACCGACGTCTTCACCCGCGTCCTGGACGGCCGCAACGCCCACACCGCCGACGGAGTCCGCCGCGCCCTGGGCCGCGACCCGCGCGACTTCACCGCCTACGCCCACGCCACCGCCGCCACCGGCGCCTGGACACCCTGACCCCGGAGCCCGACATGTTCCCCCTGGCAGCCCTCCTCGCCGCCTCCTCCCTGCTCCTCACCGGCGCCGTCGCGGGCCTGTTCTTCGCCTTCTCGGTGGCGGTGATGCCGGCCCTGGACCGCGTCGAGCCCGCCTCTGCGGTCGCCGCCATGCAGAGCGTCAACCACAAGATCCAGAACCCGGTGTTCCTCACCGCCTTCCTGCTGGCCCCGGTGGCCGCGGCCGCCACCGGAGCCGTCCTGCTGACCCTCGACCACAAACTCGCCGCGGCCCTGTTCCTCACCGCCGCCGCCACCTACCTGCTCGGCGCCTTCCTGCCCACGGCCGTGGTCAACGTCCCCATGAACGAGACCCTGGCCGCCGCGGGCACCCCCACCGACCCGGCCCGCGCCTGGGCCGGCTACTCCCCGCGCTGGACCGCCTGGAACACCGCCCGCACCGCCTTCTCCACCCTCAGCCTGCTGCTGATCGGCGCCGGGCTGTGGGCCTGGGGCCGCGACCGCTGACCCCCGCCCGCGGGTGCGCGACACTTGATCCATGACCGAGCGAAAGCCCCCCGGCGTCAGCTTCGAGTCCTGGGTCGACAAGCAGATCCGCGAAGCGACGGAACGCGGCGCCTTCGACGACCTCCCCGGCGCGGGCCGCCCCCTGCCCAGCCTGAACGAGCCCTACGACGAACTGTGGTGGCTGCGGCGGAAGATGCGGCAGGAGGGCGTCACCTGCCTGCCGCCCGCCCTGGCCCTGCGCAAGGAGGCCGAGGACGCCCTGGCGGCGGTGGACCGCGCCAGGACCGAGTCCGAGGTCCGCCGCATCCTCACCGCCGTCAACGACAGGATCGCCCAGGCCCTCCGCCGCCCGCCGCCCGGCCCGCCACTGAACCTGAAACCGTTCGACGTGGACCGCACCGTCCGGGAGTGGCGGGAGCGGCGGGGGCGGTAGGGGACGGCCGGGGACGGCGGTCAGGGCACGATCCGCACCGCCCGGTACGCGTACCCGTCCTGCTCCGCCGCCTCCCACTCCAGCCCCACCCGCTGCCCCACCGCCAGGGAGCGGAACCCCTCCGCCTCCACGTGCGAGAAGTGCGCCCAGCAACCCCCGGGCGTCTCGGGGCAGTCCAGCACGCCCCACCCCTCCTCGTCGTACCACTCGCGCACCGTCGCCTCAGCCATGCCGCGACCCTACGCCGCCCGCCTCACACCGGGCGCCTCACACCGCCCGCCCCACACCGCCCGTCTCACGCCGGGCGCGCCCGCAGGTGGGCGCGCTCCCCCTGCCGTCCGAACAGCACCAGCAGCTCCACCGGCGCGCCGTCCGCGCTGCCCATCCAATGCGGCAGCCGGGTGTCGAACTCCGCCGCCTCCCCCGGCGCCAGCACCAGGTCCCGCTCCCCCAGGATCAGCCGCAGCCTCCCGCCGAGCACATACAGCCACTCGTACCCCTCGTGGGTGCGCGGCTCCGGCTCGCCCTCCTCGCCCCGGCCCGGGATCACCAGCTTGTACGCCTGCACCCCGCCCGCGCGGCGGGTCAGCGGCACGAACGTCATGCCGCGGGTGTGCACCGGACGCAGGTGCACCCGCGGGTCACCCGTCTGCGGCGCGCCCACCAGGTCGTCCAGCGGCACCCCGTAGGCGCGGGCCAGGGGCAGCAGCAGCTCCAGGTTGGGGCGCCGCCCGCCGCTCTCCAGCCGGGACAGCGTGCTCTCCGAGATGCCGGTGCTCCGCGCCAGCTCCGCCAGCGTGATCCCGCGCTCCTGGCGCAGCGCCCGCAGCCGGGGCCCCAGCGCCGCCAGCACCTCGTCGAAGTCCTCCACGCCTCCCACCTTGCCGACTCGGCAAGAGACATTGCAACCCTGGGCCCCTCTCGCCAACCCTGATCGCACCACACCCCACCCGAAAGGCGCCCTCCCCATGACCGAGCCCACAGCCGAGCACTTCTGGGAGACCCGCTACACCGGCACCCTTGGCCGCATCTGGTCCGGCGCCCCCAACCGGATCCTCGCCGACACCGCCCGCCCCCTGCCCCCCGGCACCGCCCTCGACCTGGGCTGCGGCGAGGGCGGCGACGCCGTCTGGCTAGCCACCCAGGGCTGGCGCGTCACCGCGGTGGACGTCTCCCCGACCGCCCTGAAGCGCACCACCGACCTCGCCGCCGAGCACGGCGTCACCGACCGCGTCACCACCGAACAGCACGATCTCGCCGCGACCTTCCCCACCGGCACCTACGACCTCATCACCGCCCAATACCTGCAAACCCCCCTGACCTTCCCCCGCCCCCGCGTCCTCCGCGAAGCCGCCCACCACCTCACCCCCGGCGGCCTCCTCCTCGTCGTCGACCACGGCTCCCTGCACCCCTGGTCCACCAACACCAACCCCCACTTCCCGACCCCCGACGACGTCTACGCCGAACTCGCCCTCCCCTCCCCCTCCTGGGAACCGCTCCGCCTGGCCACCCCCGAACGCGAGGCGACGGGCCCGAACGGGGAGAAGGCGACGGTGACGGACATCGTGGTGGCGATCAGGCGGCGGGAGGGGTGAGACCAGGCCCATGCGCCGACCCGGCACGGGGGCGTGCCGGGCCGGCGCACAGGGCGATCAGGCGCACCCGGTCCCCGCAGAGCCTGGCCACGTCAGCGGTGGCGCGGACTCCGCGCGACCGCAACCGCCGCCCTCACCAGTCCCGCCACGCGTCCGTGATCTCGTAACGCCCGAGCCCCTGCCGAGCCGTGAGAGCCGCGGCATCCATGCGGGCACACTCCGGATCAGCCACGGCGGGGAACGTACGCGGTGCCACCGACAGCGCTCACCGTCCCCTTATCCATCACACGACCAGGACGCCCCGAAGGCGGTCTTGTATGTGCCCGCCCCGCCTGGTCACATGCTGAGAGGATCACGTCGAACTGGACTGGGAGCAGCACGTGGACGGTTTAAAGGTGAGCACCTGGAAGCGCCACGGGCACGACCGTCTGTACGTGAACCTCCCCGACGGCCGGAACGCCGCCTGGCTCGACCGCCGCACCGGCCGACTGAACCTGCTCCTCGACGAACACCGGGACGCGGTCCTCGACGCCCTCGCCCCCTACCTGTCCCCGCCGACCCGTCCCACCCCCCGAACGGAACTGCGCCCCGAGGACGACCTCGCCCGCAACCGCCCGGGCGACGGGCTGCGGCGAAGGGCGGCACCGGCGCCGGGGTTGTGGGCCCGGACGGCGGCGAGGCTGCTCGGGCGGGAGCTGGAGGCCGACAGTTGGCGCGTGGGCCTGGAGGGCGAGGAGTACGTCGGGGCGCGGCTGGACAAGATGGCACGGCGGGGCTGGCGGGTCCTGCACTCGATACCGCTCCCGCGTGACGTCGACATCGACCACCTCCTCATCGGCCCCGGCGGCGCCTTCTCCGTCAACACGAAGTGCCACCGCGGCGCCCGCGTCTGGGTGGGCGACGAGTCGGTACGGATCGGCGGCCACTCCCACCCCTACGTCCGCAAGAGCCGCGCCGAGGCCCACCGCGCCTCCACCACCCTGACCCGCGCCTGCGGCTTCCCCGTCGAGGTCCACCCCGTCCTCGCCTTCGTCGCCCCGGAATCCCTCACCGTCGTACCGTCACTGCGCGACGTACGGGTGGTGCGGGAACGGGAACTGAGCACCTTCAAGCGACTCCCCGAGGTGTGGACGACCGACAAGGCCGCGGCCGTGTACGCGGCCGCCCGCGACCGCCGGAACTGGACGAACGCCTGACGCCTGACGCTCACCCTCACACGAGCCACGCGGGCCGGTCCGGTGATCTCGGCCGAGCCGGCCTGCCCGCGCCGGCCGAGGCGGGCCCTAGGCCTCCGGGGAGCTCGGCGCCGGGCTCTCGGCGGGTCCTTCCGTCACGGTGACGCGGCGCACCTCAGGCATGAACAGGGCAACGGCGAGGATCGCAACGACGCATCCGAGCCCTCCGACGGCCAACGCCGGACGCACTCCCCACCACGCGGCCAGCGCTCCCAGGACCAGCCCGCCCACGGGGGCGCCGACGGCGTAGGAGACGACCTCGACACCGGCAACGCGTCCTCGCAGGTGGTCCGGGATCGTGGCGTTCCAGAGCGTGTCACGGAAGATGACGCTGAGGCAGTCGGCGGCCCCGCCGAGCGCCAGCACCAACACGGCGACCGCAAGGGACGGGCTGACGCTCAGCGCCGCCGTGGTCGCTCCGTACACACCGCAGGCGAGGGCCAGTGGAGTACCGATCCGCGTCAACCGCCCCGTCCATCCGCTGAGCGATCCCATGACGAGTGACCCCACGGCCGCGGCCGCGAACAGGATTCCGGCTGACGCGTCGGCGCCGATCGACGGCGCCAGGAAGGGCAGCAGTGTCGTCGGTGCCGCAAGTCCCATGGCTGCGAGGTCGAACAGGTAGCTGGCGCGCAGATCCGGTCGTCCTCCGACATAGGCGATGCCTTCACCGAGGGAGCGCAGGACCGACGGCGACTCGCCGCTGCGGTCGGGGGGCAGCGGCGGCAGTCCCCACAGCAGCAGGACGCTGACCGCGAAGCTGACGCTGTCCAGCAGGTAGGTCGGGGCCGGTCCCCAGGCGTGGAAGAGCACCGCGCCGACAACCGGCCCGGCGACCCCGGCGGTCGTCGAAGCCATGGACAGCCAGGCGGACGCGGCAGGCAGGTGGGGCCGGTCGACCACACGAGGTACGGCGGCGTCGAGGGCTGCCCGCTGCATCGAGGAGAGAGCCGCACTGCCGGCGACCACGATGTACATGAGCGGAAGGGAAGGACGTGACGACAGGGCGGTCAGGACCAGGACGACGGAGAGCACCAGCAGGGCCGCCTCGGCCCCCAGGGCGACGCGCCGCCGGTCGTACCGGTCGGCGAGGTGCCCTCCGTAGAGGCCGAGGACGAGGACCGGCACGAGCTGCACCCCGGCCACCAGACCTGTGGCCAGGGGCGAGTCGGTGAGGGTCGCGATGTGGAACAACATCGCCGTGGCGGTGGCGGCGGAACCGAACCTGGTGACGGTACGGGCCAGGAAGAGACGGCGGAACGCCTGCCCCCGCAGAGGAGCGAGGTCGACGCGGAAAGGGGTGAGGAGGGACATGGCGGCTCCTTGTGCCGGCGATGCGCCGCGGTTGGGTACGTCGGACATGCGCCATTCGGCGCCGATCGACATACACCGCCGGCCCAACGGGATCCGGCGGCCCAACCACCTCCAGGGAGTCGCCCCTCCCGACGAGGAGCCGGAAGGAGGCTACCAGGCACACCATGACGCCGAACCCGCTGTTCAGCCGCCGAATGGAACGGCCACACGGCCTCATCCGCCCCCGCCGCGGATTGCGCGCGGTGGCGCCCACCTACACCGTGACCGGACACATGGATCGCACCGAGGGCGACCGCCGCCCTCGTGCGGGACGCGCCGCGCACGCTGCTGGCCGAGCGGAACAGCCACGACGGGGAGCTGTGCACCGCGCGCGGGGCGGACATGTTGTTCGCCGACACCGTCGAGCAGGCCCGCGCCGCAGGGCTGCCGGTGGACGCGGTCTGGTCGGACGGAGCGGCACAGCCGCCGGTGACTGCGGCCGTTGATGTCAGGACCTGATGTAAACGCCCCGGAGGAAGATCCCTCCGGGGCGTCTCGCGTCTCTCACCTGCGGAGCCGCCTGTCGGGTTCGAACCGACGACCCTCGCTTTACAAGAGCGATGCTCTGGCCATCTGAGCTAAGGCGGCGGGTCCCACACGGGTGGGACTGGTGTGCAGTGTACTCAACGAGGCCCGGACGGGGTTAGTCAAATCATGGGGGTCGGACTGCTGACAAGACGCCCGGGGGCAGGTACCGTCGCACAGCAGTCCACGATCAAGTGGGCGCCTTTACTCGGATCGTCCGGCACGTTCCTGCCGGTGAAGGGACCTGATCGCCATGGCCACTGTCACCTTCGACAAGGCGACTCGCATCTATCCGGGCTCCGAGCGGGCCGCCGTCGACGCGCTGGAGCTGGACATCGCCGATGGCGAGTTCCTAGTCCTGGTCGGTCCCTCCGGCTGCGGGAAGTCCACCTCGCTGCGGATGCTCGCCGGTCTCGAGGACGTCAACGGCGGCGAGATCCGGATCGGTGACCGCGACGTCACCCACCTGCCGCCGAAGGACCGGGACATCGCCATGGTGTTCCAGAACTACGCGCTGTACCCGCACATGTCGGTCGCCGACAACATGGGCTTCGCGCTGAAGATCGCGGGTGTGCCCAAGGCGACCATCCGGCAGAAGGTGCTCGACGCGGCCAAGATCCTCGACCTCGAGCAGTACCTGGACCGCAAGCCCAAGGCGCTCTCCGGTGGTCAGCGGCAGCGTGTGGCGATGGGCCGCGCGATCGTGCGTGAGCCGCAGGTCTTCCTCATGGACGAGCCGCTGTCGAACCTCGACGCGAAGCTGCGTGTGTCCACCCGCACCCAGATCGCCAGCCTCCAGCGGCGGCTCGGCATCACCACCGTGTACGTCACCCACGACCAGGTCGAGGCCCTGACCATGGGCGACCGGGTCGCGGTGCTGAAGGACGGCCTGCTCCAGCAGGTGGACACGCCGCGCAACATGTACGACCGTCCGAACAACGTGTTCGTCGCGGGCTTCATCGGCTCCCCGGCCATGAACCTGGTCGAGGTGCCGATCGTCGACGGCGGCGTGAAGTTCGGCAACTCCGTCGTCCCGGTCAACCGCGACGCGCTCGCGGAGGCGGCGAACAAGGGCGACACCACCGTCACGGTCGGCATCCGCCCCGAGCACTTCAACATGGTGGACGGCGAGGCCAAGAGCCTGTCGAAGGACGACCCGGCGGGCCTGGCGGTCACCGTGAACGTGGTCGAGGAGCTCGGCGCCGACGGCTACGTCTACGGCACCGCGCACGTCGGCGGCGAGGACAAGGACCTGGTGGTCCGCGTGGACGGCCGCCAGGTGCCGATGAAGGGCGAGACGCTGCACGTGGTGCCGCGCGCCGGTGAGACCCACGTGTTCTCCACCAGCACGGGGCTGCGCCTGACCGACTGAGCCCGCGGCGAGAGCAGGTTCGCGGCCGTGGCCGCCTTCCGGGAGGGAGGCGGCCACGGCCGTTGTCGGTACGGGGAGAGAGGATGGCCGGCATGGCGAGGATGAGTGACGCGGAGTGGCGGGAGTTCGCCGCCGAGGGGACCAGGACGGGCAAGCTGGCCACTGTGCGGGAGGACGGGCGGCCGCACGTGGCCCCGGTGTGGTTCGTCCTCGACGGGGACGACGTGGTCTTCAACACGGGGCGGGACTCGGTGAAGGGCCGCAATCTGCGCCGCCCGGGGGTCAGGGCCGCGATATGCGTGGACGACGAGCGGCCGCCGTTCGCGTTCGTCGTGCTGGAGGGCGAGGTGTCGGTGTCCGAGGAGCCGGAGGAGCTGCTGCGGTGGGCCACCGCGATCGGCGGCCGGTACATGGGCGCGGACCGGGCGGAGGAGTTCGGCAGGCGCAACGGGGTGCCGGGCGAGCTGCTGGTGCGGGTGCGTGTTGACCGGGTGGTCGCCCACAAAGGGGTCTCCGACTAGGGCGGATTCCCGGGCGTCAACGTCAGTGGTGGAACGGGGGCGGTTCGCTGTCCCTCGGCAGGGTTACCAAATGTCGCCAAATCATCACTTGCCGCTACTATCGCGGTCGTGAACCAGGCAGCCCGCCATATCGGCAAAACCATCGCACTCGTCCTCCCGGTCGTCCTCGTGCTTTCCGGGACCCTCGCGGTCACCCGGGTTACCTGGACACCGACCGGCTCGGACACCCAGTCCCTGACCGCCTCGGCCGGCGGCGGACACCTGTCCGCGGACTCGGCCCGCGGCGCCTCGGCGCCCGAGGTGCTGCGCGACCAACTGCTGCGCGAGCTCCAGACCGAGGACCCGGGCGTCGCGCTCACCCACCTCCAGCGCGAGGTGAACCGCAGGCCGTCGCTGGCCAGGTACTGCCACTCGATCGCCCGCTTCCTCGGCCGCGCCGCCGTGGACAAGTACGACGGGGACGTGCGCCGCGCGCAGAGCTGGTCGCGCCCGGTGTGCGACACCTCGTTCGCGTCGGGGGTCGTCTCGGCCGGGTGACGCCCCGGAGGGGCCCGGCCGCCCCGTAGGGTGCGGGGCATGACAGGTGTCCTCGAACCCACCCAGGCCGTGGTGCTCGCGGGCGGCCAGGGCTCACGGCTGCGCCCCTACACCGATGACCGTCCCAAGCCGATGGTCGAGATCCCCGGCACGGGGACCCCGATCATCGGCCATCAGCTCGCCTGGCTCGCCGAGGCGGGGGTGACGGACGCCGTGGTGAGCTGCGGCCATCTCGCCGAGGTGCTGCGCGAGTGGCTGGACAAGGCCGAGCTGCCGCTGCGGGTGACCACCGTCGTGGAGAGCGAGCCGCTGGGCCGGGGCGGCGGCCTGAAGTACGCCGCCGCCTCGCTGCCGCGCCCGGACGAGCCGTGGTTCGCCACGAACGGCGACATCTGGACCAGGTTCCCGCTGCGGGACATGGCCGCCTTCCACGTGGAGCGGGCGGCCGTGGCGACGCTGGCCCTCGCCCGGCCGCGCATCCCGTGGGGCGCGGTGGAGACCAACGAGTTCGGGCAGGTGCTGGACTTCATCGAGGCGCCGCTCTCGCCCTATCTGATCAACGCGGGGGTGTACGTGTTCGCGCCGGAGTTCGCGGGGATGCTGCCCGCCCGGGGCGACCACGAGCGCACCACGTTTCCGCATCTGGCGCGGGAGCGCAGGCTCGCCGGGTACCCGATCCCGCAGGGCGCGTACTGGCGGGCGATCGACACGGCGAAGGACCTGACGGAGGCCGCCAGGGAACTGGCGGAGCTGCGGGGCGGCGGCGGGGGCCGGACGGGCCGCTGACGGGCCGCCACCGGGGCCGGGGACGGGCGGGACGGGTGCGTCGGGCGGCGGTTCGGCGGACGGCGCCCCGCGGGGAGAGAGCGGACGGTCGCCGACGGGGAAAGGGCGACGGGCCCGCGAGGACGTCCTCGCGGGCCCGTGCCGTGCGCGGCGGGGGCGCGGCTCAGGCGCTCCCCGCGCCGCCGTCCCTGGGCTTGCGGACGCTCTCCATGCCGAGCAGCCCACCGCCGAGGATGCCGCCGAGGGCTCCCCCGCCCTCGTTGCCGCCGCTGCCGCCTTCGCCGCCGCCCACGGGCGGGGAGGGCAGCGCGGGCTGCGGGTGGGTGGGGACGGCCGGCTGGGGGGTGGTGGCGGGGCCGCCCTGGCTGGGTGCCCTGCGGGTGGCGCCGCCCGTGCCCGCCTCGGTGCCCGCCGGCGCGGGCGGCGTACGCCGGCTCGGGGGCGGCGTGGTGCCCCGCGGGGAGCGGGAGGGCGCGGCGGCGGACGGGGAGGTGGAGCCGGGCCGGGTCCAGGACGGGTGGGAGGAGCGGGCGCCGCCGGACGGGGACGGCGACTCCTGCGGCGGCAGGGGCGAGCCCGGCAGGTGGTTCGTGGGCGGCGGGGACGGCTCGGGCAGCTCCGTGCGGAAGGTGCCCGCGCGGACCGCGCCGCCGAGCAGGGAGCCCACCAGCAGGGTCAGCCCGGTGACGACCGTGGCGACCACCGCGCCGCGGCGCAGCGCCCAGCACCGCAACTGGTAGACGGACGTGTGCGGGCCCAGCCGCCGCCAGGCGTCCCGGGCCAGGCGGGCGTCCAGCGAGAAGTAGGGGGCGCCCGCGATGAGCAGCGGGCTCCACGCGGCGAAGTAGACGATGTCCGGCGCGTCGTACACGGGGACGTTGCGCCAGCTCACCGTGAGCAGCAGGGCCGCGGACAGCAGCATGCCGACGGCGGCGGCGGCCCGCTGCCACAGGCCGAGCACGGACAGGGTGCCGACCACGATCTGGGTGAACGCGATGGTCAGGCCGGAGCCCACGGGGTGGGCGAGCGCGAAGTCGTGCAGCGGTTCGGCGGCCGCCCACGGGTGCAACGAGGACAGCCACTGCACCATGGAGCCGCGCTCCCCGCCGTCGAAGTAGACGGGGTCGCACAGCTTGCCCATGCCGGCGTACACGCAGATGCCGCCGAGGAAGATGCGCAGCGGCAGCAGCACGATGCCGGGGTTGCGGCGGCGGTGCGGGTGCCAGGAGCGCGGGATCGGCTCGGGGGACGGGGCGGGCCCGCCCGGTCCCGCGGCGAGCGGCCCGGGGCGGCCCGGCGGGTACGGGGAGCGCGGCCCGATGACGGTGACGCGGTGCGGCGCCCGCGCCTCGCGAACGCGCGGCAGCAGCCGGGTGCCCCCGCCCACGGGCACGGTGGGCAGCAGCCGGGTGGCCTCGGCGTCGCCGAAACCGCCGCGGCCGACGCGCAGCACCCGGGCCCCCCGGGACACCGCGGGGCCCACCGGGACGGCGGGCGAGCGGGCGTACTCCCCGGGGTGGGGGCGGCCGGGCGCGGGGACGACCGGCAGCGGAGCCGTCTCGTCCGACGGCCCCGCGGCCGGGGCGGACCGGGACGGCGCGGGCAGGGAGGGCACGGCCGGGGACTGCGCGGTCGGGGACGGGGCGGTCAGGGACGGGGCGGGCAGCCCGGCCCGCTGCCAGGACGGGGGACGCGGCGGCCGCGCCAGGTGGACGCGGAAGCTCGCGTGGTTGACGCTGACCTGCGCCGGGTCGCTGGGCACCTTCACGGCGCGGATGACCGTGTCCTGGGCCTCCCGCGCACGTCCCCCCGAAGATCGCGGGGCTGTTCTGGTGTACACATCCCCCTAACCGAGTGAACTCGGATGAGGACACGCTGTAATCACCCCGCGGTTCGCGGGAGGCCGCGGGGACGGGCGGCCGGACGGGCCTCAGCCGCGGCGGCGGGCCGCCTCGTAGAGCACGACACCCGCGGCCACGCCCGCGTTCAACGACTCGGCGCCGCCCGGCATCGGGATGCGCACCGTCACGTCGCAGGTCTCCCCCACCAGGCGGGACAGGCCCTTGCCCTCGGAGCCGACCACGACGACCACCGGCCCTTCGAGGATCTCCAGGTCCGGCAGCGCCACGTCGCCGTCGGCGGCCAGGCCGACCACCATCACGCCGGCCTTCTTGTACGCCTCCAGCGTCCGGGTGAGGTTGGTGGCGCGGGCGACGGGCAGTTGGGCCGCCGTGCCCGCGGAGGTCTTCCACGCGCCCGCCGTCATCCCGGCCGCGCGCCGCTCGGGCACCACCACGCCGTGGCCGCCGAACGCCGCCGCGCTGCGCACCACGGCGCCCAGGTTGCGCGGGTCGGTGACCCCGTCGAGGGCCACGATCAGCGGCTCCTCCGCGGCCTCGGCGGCGCGCTCCAGCAGGTCGTCGGGGTGCGCGTACTCGTAAGGCGGCACCTGGAGGGCCAGGCCCTGGTGGTTGATGTAGCCCGTCATCCGGTCCAGCTCGGGGCGCGGGGCCTCCAGCAGCGGGATGTTCCGGTCGTTGGCCAGGGTCAGCGCCTCGCGGACCCGGTCGTCGTTGTCGATGTACTGCTGGACGTACAGCGCGTTGGCCGGCACGCCGCCGCGCAGCGCCTCGACCACGGGGTTGCGGCCGACGACCAGCTCGGAGGCGGACGTCCTGCCCTTGCGCTGCTGCTGCCGCTGCGCGGCCTGCTTGGCCTTCGCCTGGGCGGCGCGCTGCTTGGGGTGGCCCTTGCGCATCTCGGCGGGCGGGGTCGGGCCCTTGCCGCGCAGCGCCTTGCGGCTGTGCCCGCCGGTGCCGACCTGCGGTCCCTTCTTGGACGAGAT
The DNA here is from genome assembly GCF_054782095.1 of Streptomyces capparidis. Lineage (NCBI taxonomy): Bacteria > Bacillati > Actinomycetota > Actinomycetes > Kitasatosporales > Streptomycetaceae > Streptomyces > Streptomyces capparidis. The sequence goes on from NZ_BAAGTD010000003.1 coordinate 226,811, forward strand.
GCGGCGGTTGGCTCGCTGGCTGTTGCCGGCCATGGTGGTGATTCTGCTTTCTGCTCGGGGGCGCGGCGGGGGCCGCCCGGGTGCCGCGGCCGGGTGCCGCGGGCCGGACGGGCCGCCCGCTCCTGCTGGTGCGGGGCTTGGGAAGAGCGGCTACTGCGTGCGGCCGAGCTCCCAGCGTGGCCCCTGCGGGGTGTCCTCGATGACGAGGCCCGCCCGGGTCAGCCGGTCGCGGATGGCGTCCGCGGTGGCGTAGTCCTTGCGTGCCCTGGCGGCCTGGCGCTGCTCCAGGACGAGGCCGACCAGCGAGTCCACGGCGGAGCGCAGCTCGTCGCTCTCACCGTCGGCGCCGGCCCACTGCTCGTCCAGCGGGTCCAGGCCCAGCACGCCGAGCATCGCGCGGACCTCGGCGAGACGGGCCACCGCGGCGTCCTTGTCGTCCGCGGTGAGCGCGGAGTTGCCCTGGCGGACGGTGGTGTGGACGACGGCGAGGGCCTGGGGCACGCCCAGGTCCTCGTCCATGGCCTCGCTGAACGCCGTGGGCAGCTCGGCGGCGGGCTCCACGGGCCCGGCCAGCTCCACCACGCGGCGCACGAAGCCCTCGATGCGGTCGTAGGCGGACTCGGCCTCGCGCAGCGCCTCCTCGCTGTACTCGATGGTCGAGCGGTAGTGCGGGGTGCCCAGGTAGTAGCGCAGCACCACGGGCCGCCAACGGCGGACCATCTCGGAGACCAGCACCGAGTTGCCGAGCGACTTGCTCATCTTCTCGCCGGCCATGGTCACCCAGGCGTTGTGCACCCAGAAGCGGGCGAAGCCGTCGCCCGCGGCCCTGCTCTGCGCGATCTCGTTCTCGTGGTGCGGGAAGACCAGGTCCAGGCCGCCGCCGTGGATGTCGAACTCGCGGCCGAGGTACTTGCGGGCCATGGCCGAGCACTCCAGGTGCCAGCCGGGGCGGCCGCGCCCCCACGGGGTGGGCCAGCTCGGCTCGCCGGGCCTGGCGGCCTTCCACATCGCGAAGTCCCGCTGGTCCCGCTTGCCGTGCTCGCCCTCGCTCTCGGGCTGGCGCAGGTGGTCCAGCTCCTGGTTGGACAGCGCCAGGTAGTCCGGGAAGGAGTGCACGTCGAAGTAGACGCTGCCCTCGGAGGCGTAGGCGTGGCCGCGGTCGATCAGCTCCCGCATCATCTCGACCATCTCCGGCACATGCCCGGTGGCCCGCGGCTCGGCCGTGGGCGGGAGGCAGCCGAGGACGCGGTAGGCGTCGCCGAAGGCGCGCTCGTTGGCGTGGGCGATGGCCCACCAGGGCTCGCCGCGCTCCGCCGACTTGGCGATGATCTTGTCGTCGATGTCGGTGACGTTCCTGATGAACGTGACCCGGTGGCCGCGGTGCTCGAACCACCGCCGCATGATGTCGAAGTTCACACCCGACCGGATGTGCCCGATGTGCGGCGGCGCCTGCACGGTCGCGCCACACAGGTAGATCGAGACGCACCCCGGCACGAGCGGGGAGAAGTCACGGACCTGTCGGGCGCTGGTGTCGTACAGGCGAATGCTCACGGACACCAGGGTAGTGGGCGCGGAGCCGTGCCCCACGACCGATCGCGCCATCGTACGCCCCGCGGGGCACCGGCGCACCGCGGGGCGGGCCCCGCCGCGGGCGCCCGGAGCGGGCACGGCGTCAGGGCCGCCGCACCACCAGCGCCGTCGCGATCGCCGCCAGGCCCTCCGCACGGCCCGTCAGACCCAGGCCGTCGGTGGTGGTGCCGGAGACCGACACCGGCGCGCCGACCGCGTCGGACAGGACCCGCTGCGCCTCCTCGCGGCGCCTGCCGACCTTGGGGCGCACCCCGATGACCTGGACGGCGACGTTGCCGATCTCGAAGCCCGCCGCCCGCACGATCCGCGCCGCCTCCGCCAGCAGGGTGACGCCGGACGCGCCGGACCACTCGGGGCGGCCGGTGCCGAAGTGCGCCCCGAGGTCGCCGACCCCGGCGGCCGAGAACAGGGCGTCGCAGGCGGCGTGCGCCGCCACGTCACCGTCGGAGTGGCCCGCCAGGCCGTACTCGGAGTCCGGCCACAGCAGGCCGGCCACCCACAGCGGGCGTCCCTCCTCGAAGGCGTGCACATCGGTGCCGACACCGGTGCGCGGCAGCGGGGCCCGGAGCTCGGAACCCACTGGGCGGTGCCCTCCTCCGTCGGGCTCAGAACCCACTTCGCGGCGCCCTCCTCCGTCGGGCTCAGAACCCATCCGTCGCCCTCCTCCGCGCCAGGACCGCCTCCGCGAGCACCAGGTCCAGCGGGCGGGTGACCTTGAACGCCTCCTCGTGGCCGGGGATCAGCACCACGGGGACGCCGGTGCGCTCGACCATGCCCGCGTCGTCCGTGGCGCCCTCGCCCTCGGCGGCGACCGTCTCGTGCGCCCGCACCAGCACGTCGCGCCGGAAACCCTGCGGGGTCTGCACGGCCCGCAGCAGCGCCCGCTCCGGGGTGGCCACGACCGGCTCGGGCCCGTCCCGGCGCGGCTCGACCTGCTTGACGGTGTCGGCCAGCGGCAGGGCGGGGACGACCGCGGGGGCGCCGTCGCGCACCGCCCCGGCGACCGCGTCCACCACGTCCACCGGCACCAGCGGGCGGGCGGCGTCGTGGACCAGGACGGTGTCCACGTCGTCGGGCAGGGCGGCCAGGCCCAGGCGCACCGACTCCTGGCGGGTCGCCCCGCCCGCCACCACCGCTATCTCCTTGCTCTCCGGCAGGCCGTTGCTGTCCAGCAGACGGCGTACCTCGGCGACCCCGTCCGGCGGGGCCACCACGACGACGAGCGTGACCGCGCGAGCGCGCAGGAGCGCGCGCACGGCGTGCACCAGCATGGGCACGCCGCCCAGGGTGCGCAGGGCCTTGGGCGCGCCGGGGCCGAGGCGTACGCCTCTCCCCGCCGCCGGAATGACTGCTGCGGTAGTCAGGTTTGCTTCCTTAGCCGAAATGGGTATCGCCTCAACGAGCCGGGTGTGGCACGGCCGTCCGGGCCCTTCCGTGACGATCCGGGCGGCGCTGCCTCCGGGCTCGGTTCGGCACCGGCCGTCGGTGCCGGGCACCGCCGTTCCCGCACCGGTCCGCTCCTTCCGTCGCCGCGAACCGGCCGTGGGCGCGGTTCGCGGGAAGGCGGGGGCGTTTCAGGGGTTTCCGCACGTCAGTGCACGAACGCACGTGGCACGAGCAGGCACGGGAGTGTGCCGCCGGTCCGCGTGTGCCGGGAGCGTAGCCGAACGCCGCCGGGCGCGGCCATCGCCGCTTCCCGCGCCGCTCGCACGGCCCGTCCCCTCAGGGGAAGGATCCGCGCGGTGGGACGAGAAGAGCCGGTGGCCGCCCTGAGTGGTCCCGTGGGGCGCGCTCGCGATGCGGAGCAAAGCGGGGCGCATATCGGGGACGCTTCGGGGCATGCTCCCGGCATGACATGCTCAGGGCACACGCGCCAGGGACGGCCGCACGGCCGCCGGGCGCCCCGGGGCGCTCCGGTCGGGTACGGAAGCCGTCCGCGCACGACCGGGACCGCCGGCGCCGCCGGCCGGTCCGCGGCACACGTGCCACAGTGCCCGGCCGCGCCGAGTGGTGAACCCGGCCGGGCACTGCCGCACGGGCGTCAGGACGCGAGTACCTCGTCGAGGAGGGTCTCGGCCTTGTCCTCGTTGGTGTTCTCGGCCAGCGCGAGCTCGCTGACCAGGATCTGACGGGCCTTCGCCAGCATGCGCTTCTCGCCGGCCGACAGTCCGCGCTCGCGCTCACGGCGCCACAGGTCGCGGACGACCTCGGCCACCTTGATCACGTCGCCGGAGGCAAGCTTCTCGAGATTCGCCTTGTAGCGCCGGGACCAGTTGGTCGGCTCTTCGGTGTAAGGCGCGCGCAGCACCTCGAAGACCCGGTCCAGCCCCTCCTGGCCAACCACGTCGCGCACTCCGACGAACTCCGCGTTGTCCGCGGGCACGCGTACCGTCAAGTCGCCCTGGGCGACCTTGAGCACCAGATAGGTCTTCTCCACGCCCTTGATCTGCCGAATTTCGATGGCTTCGATCAGCGCGGCCCCGTGATGGGGGTAGACCACGGTGTCGCCAACCTTGAACGTCATGTGACAGGTACCCCTTCCGTGGCTTTCCAGGGTAACACGGGACGGGGCCCACTTGAATGGCGTTTGTGCAGGTCAGAGCATATCTCGGGGCTTGACAAGAGCGGCTGGGCCGTGCTCGACCCCCCTCCGGGAACGGTCTTCGCGCAGGTGGGAGCGGTTCTGGGGAAGTCGTGAAACGCCCCCGTTACACGGGTTTGAGTCGCGAGAACAGGAGCCGATCCGTCCGCGTTGTCCAGACCTCGGCGGGGTGCGGTGGGAGCCGGAATCGATCGTTCGGAGCAAGATCCCGGCCAATTGCGGGACGAGTGGCCGAACCCGTGCCGCGGCCGCGGGATATCCGAACCGCGGCGGGAACGTGTCGGGGAAAGGTTTTCCGATCATGAACTCGGCCGGTCCGGGAACGGCCGCGGAGCCCGGCCGGGCGCGGGCCGGGCGCGGGCCGGGCGGGGGGGCGCGCCGCGCGGTGGGGGTGCCCCCGGCCGGGGTCGAGGTGCGGCTCGGTAACCTATGGCCGCTGGTGGATCCCGGCCAATGCCGCGATCTTGGAACCATGCGAACCATCGGACGATCACCCGAAGGAGAAGCCGCCGCCGTGAGCCTCCCCCAACCTCCGGCCGGGGGTGCCCCCTGGCTTCGTCGCGGCGTTCTCGCCGCCTCCGCCCTGCTGGCCACCGCCGCCCTGACCGCGTGCGGGGCCGGGCACGACGCGGCCAGCCTCGAGATCAAGCCGGACAACCCCGCCACGTCCGCGGGCGGCATCGAGATCCACAACGGCGTGGTGATCGTCCCCGAGGGCGAGAGCGCGGCCGTGGCGGTCTCCGCCTCCCTGACCAACAACACCCCGAAGGCCCAGACGCTGGAGTCGGTGACGGTCGAGGGCCTGTCCGGGCCGCTGGAGCTGTCCGGGCCCGACGGTGAGGGCGACGTGACCGTTCCGGCGGGCGCGACCGTGGTGCTCGGCGGGGAGGGCAACCCGTCCGCGGTCGCCGAGGGCGCGTCCGGCTCCGCCGAGAAGGCGGTGGGCTCCTACCGCACGGTGACGTTCACCTTCAGCGAGAGCGGCAAGGTGCCGCTGGAGGCGAACGTGGTGGCGGACGAGGACTACTACGCGCCGTTCGCCGCCACCGCCGAGGCGTCCCCGCCGGCGGCGGGCGAGTCGGGCTCCCCCGAGGGCGAGGAGGGCCACGAGGAGCCCGCGGCGGGCGAGTCTGAGCAGCCCGGCGGCGACCACGCGGACGAGGGCGAGCAGGGCGGGGGCGAGGAGTCCGAGTCCTCCTCCGACAGCGCCGAGGGCTCCGAGGGCGGGGCCTCCGCGCCGGCCAGCCCGGACGCCAGCCAGAGCACCGGCGCGGCGGACGAGCAGCACTGAGCCCCGCCGGGCCGCGAGCGCGCGGAAAGGGCGGGCACCTGCTCCGGTGCCCGCCCTTCCGGGTCGTGCGGGGCCGGACGGGTCCGGCCGCTCACCGCTCCGGCGGGATCACGGCTCGAACTTGTAGCCGAGGCCCCGCACGGTCACCAGGTAGCGGGGCGCGCCCGGGTCCGGCTCGATCTTCGCGCGCAGCCGCTTGACGTGGACGTCCAGGGTCTTGGTGTCGCCCACGTAGTCGGCGCCCCAGACCCGGTCGATGAGCTGCATCCGGGTGAGCACCCGGCCGGCGTTGCGCAGCAGCATCTCCAGCAGGTCGAACTCCTTCAGCGGCAGGTCGACCTTGGCGCCGTTGACGGTGACGACGTGCCGGTCCACGTCCATCCGCACCGGGCCCGCCTCCAGGGCGGCGGGCGCGGTCTCCTCCGGCTCGCCCCTGCGGCGCAGCACCGCGCGGATGCGGGCGACCAGCTCGCGGGAGGAGAAGGGCTTGGTCACGTAGTCGTCGGCCCCTATCTCCAGGCCGACGACCTTGTCGATCTCGCTGTCCTTGGCGGTGACCATGATCACCGGGACGTTGGACTTGTTGCGCAGTTGGCGGCAGACCTCGGTGCCGGGCAGGCCGGGCAGCATCAGGTCGAGCAGGACCATGTCGGCGCCGTTGCGCTCGAACTCGTCCAGCGCGTCAGGGCCCGTGGGCGCGATGGCGACCTCGAAGCCCTCCTTGCGGAGCATGTACGACAGCGCGTCGCTGAACGACTCCTCGTCCTCGACAACGAGCACTCGAGTCACGGCAGGACCTCCGGGGCGGGTAGTGAGGTGAAGGTGTCCGGCACTGGTCCGTGCCGGTCCGGGGCCTTGCGGTCTCGGCCGTCGCGGGTGGCACCCGCCTCCGGCAGGCGCAGGGTGAACGTGGAGCCCTGGCCCTCGGCACTCCACACCGTGACTTCCCCGCCGTGCGAGGCGGCCACGTGCTTGACGATGGACAGACCCAGGCCGGTGCCGCCCGTGGCGCGGGAGCGGGCCGGGTCCACCCGGTAGAAACGTTCGAAGATCCGCTCCCGGTCCCGCTCGGGGATGCCGATGCCCTGGTCGGTGACGGAGATCTCGACGAGGTTGCCGCCGGGCGCCGCGATCCGGCGGCCGGCGATGCCCACGCGGGTGCGCGAGGGGCTGTAGTTGACGGCGTTCTCCACGAGGTTGCCGAGCGCGGCGGCCAACTGCCCGCGGTTGCCGAAGACGTACAGGCCCGGCGCGCCGCCGGTGGCCATGGTGATGTGCTTGATGTTGGCCTGGTGGCGGCAGCGGTCCACGGCCTCGGCCACCAGGTCGTCGACGGGGACGGGTTCGGCGTCCTCCATCGGGTGGTCGTTCTGCACCCGGGAGAGGTCGATCAGCTCCTGCACCAGGTTGGTCAGCCGGTTGGCCTCCACCTGCATGCGCCCGGCGAAGCGGATCACCGCCTCCGGGTCGTCGCTGGCGTCCATCACCGCCTCCGACAGCAGCGAGAGCGCGCCGACCGGGGTCTTCAGCTCGTGGCTGACGTTGGCGACGAAGTCGCGGCGCACGGCCTCGATCCTGCGGGCCTCGGTGAGGTCCTCCACCAGCAGCAGCACCAGGCGGGAGCCGAGCGGCGCCACCCGCGCGGAGACGGCGAGCGCCTCGCCCCGCCCGTTGCCGCGGCGGGGGAGGTCCAGTTCGACCTGCCTTATCTCGCCGTCGCGCCGGGTGTCCCTGGCCATCTGGAGCATCCGGTCCACGGCCAGGCGCCCGCCCCGCACGATGCCGAGGGCGTAGGCCGCCGAGCTCGCCTTGACGACGCTGTCGGCCTCGTCCAGCACCACCGCGGACGACCGCAGCACGGACAGCACCGTGTCCACGCCGGGCGGCAGCACCGCCTCGGTGTGCAGGGAGGTGCGGGTGATGCCCGCCTGCTCCCGCTCGCTCCAGCGGATGGACAGGCCGGCGACGAGGCCGGTGCACACACCGGCGACCGCGCTGGCTGCGGCGACGGCCGCGTTGATGTCCATGCTCACCAGCGTAGGCGGGGGGCGGGGGTGGTCCGTAGCGGTCGGGGTACCAGCTCCGACAAGCGTTGCCAAGAGTTCACCGTGGTGTCCGGGATGGTTCACTCGTGGAGCGCAGACGGGACAGGCGGACCCCTGAGCGTGGGACCCGCCGTCAAGCGGGTACAGCCCGGGCCAGGGATGTGCGCGACACCGCCGCGGGCGTCCCCGGACCACTCCGGCGCGAAGGGCCCGGGCACGAGGCAGGCAGCACGAGGCAGGTAGGGAGAGGAAGACATGCGCGACGCGTACCACGAGGAACTCGACTCGATCGGGGACGGTCTGGTCGAGATGGCCCGGCTCGTCGGGTCCGCGATCGGCCGGGCCACCACGGCGATGCTCGACGCCGACCTGAAGCTGGCCGAGAGCGTGATCGCCGCCGACGAGAAGGTCGACGCGCTGGAGCGGGAACTGGAGCAGAAGGCGATAGCGCTGCTGGCCCGCCAGCAGCCGGTCGCCACCGACCTGCGGATCGTGGTCACCTCGCTGCGGATGAGCTCCGACCTGGAGCGGTGCGGCGACCTGGCCCGGCACGTGGCCAAGGTGGCGAGGCTGCGCTACCCCGCGCCCGCGGTCCCCGCGGAGCTGCACGCCACCATCCTGGAGATGGGCCAGCTCGCGCAGCGGCTCGTGGCCAAGGCCGGCGAGGTCATCAGGACCAAGGACGTGGACGCCGCCCTGCAACTGGAGCAGGACGACGACGCGATGGACCTGCTGCACCGCACGCTGTTCCAGCACATGATCGACGGCAAGTGGAAGCACGGCATCGAGACGGCGGTGGACGTCACGCTGTGCGGGCGCTACTACGAGCGGTTCGCCGACCACGCGGTGTCCGTGGCGCAGCGGGTGGTGTACCTGGTGACGGGCGAGCACGCGGACGAGCTGACCGCGGCCCCGGAGAGCTGAGCGGCGCCCGGGGCGGGCGCGGGGCGGCTCGCGGCGCCGGGGTGCCCCGGGGCGTGGCGAGTGCTCCCGCGCGCCGTTGACGCGTTCCGTGAGCGGGCGTCCACTGGAGGTGACCGCACGGCTCACGTCCACGGCTAGGAGGGCCCTCGATGACGGACTCCCCCACCTGCCCCGGCCGGTCCGCGCCCCGCGCGCCAGCCGCGCACCGGCTCCCGGACGCCCGCCCCGCGGGATCACCAGGGGTGGCCGCGCTGCCCCTGGTGGCCGCCTGCGGCTGCGGTCCGGGGTGCGGTTGCGGCTGCCAGTCCGGCGGCCCCTGCCAGTGCGGGGGCTGTTGCGGCTGAGGTGCCCGGCACGACGGCAAGGGGCCCGCTCCGCCTGCGCGCGGAGCGGGCCCCTTTTTCGCCTTCTCGCCTCTCGGCGCGTCCTACTTCTTCTTGCCCTGGTTCTTCACGGCCTCGATCGCGGCGGCCGCGGCCTGCGGGTCCAGGTAGGTGCCGCCCTTGGTCACGGGGCGGAAGTCCGCGTCCAGCTCGTAGTGCAGCGGGATGCCGGTGGGGATGTTCAGCCCGGCGATGTCGGTGTCCGAGATGCCGTCGAGGTGCTTGACCAGCGCGCGCAGGCTGTTGCCGTGGGCGGCCACGAGCACGGTGCGGCCGGTGAGCAGGTCCGGCACGACGCTGTCGTACCAGTACGGCAGCATGCGCTCGACGACGTCCTTCAGGCACTCGGTGCGCGGGCGCACCTCCGAGGGGATCGTCGCATAGCGCGGGTCGTTGACCTGCGAGAACTCGTTGTCGTCCGCGATGGGCGGCGGCGGGGTGTCGTAGGAGCGGCGCCAGAGCATGAACTGCTCCTCGCCGAACTCGGCGAGGGTCTGGGCCTTGTCCTTGCCCTGGAGGGCGCCGTAGTGGCGCTCGTTGAGCCGCCAGGAGCGGTGGACGGGGATCCAGTGGCGGTCCGCGGTGTCCAGGGCGATGGTCGCGGTGCGGATCGCCCGGCGCAGCAGGGAGGTGTGGACGACGTCGGGCAGCAGCCCCGCGTCCCGCAGCAGCTCGCCACCGCGGACGGCCTCGTCCTCGCCCTTGGCGTTGAGGTTGACGTCCACCCATCCGGTGAACAGGTTCTTCGCGTTCCACTCGCTCTCGCCGTGGCGGAGCAGGATCAACTGGTAAGGAGCGTCGGCCATGGAATCGAGCCTAGGCCATGGCGGGGCGCGGGCCGCGTCCGCGGTCACAGGGTGGACTGCTGTCCCTCACCGGGGTCGGGACCGGGATCGGGGCCGGGGCCCGGGTCGCGGGCGGGGTCGGCGAGGTGGGCGAACGCCTCGAGGTTGCGCAGCGACTCGCCGCGCTTGACCCGCCACTGCCACTCCCGGCGGATGGAGGAGGCGAACCCCATCTCCAGGAGGGTGTTGAAGCTGCCGTCCGCGTTCTCCAGCACCTGGCCGAGCAGCCGGTCCACCTCCTCCGGGGTGACCGCGGCCAGCGGCAGCCGCCCGACGAGGTAGACGTCGCCGAGCCGGTCGATCGCGTAGGCGACGCCGTACAGGCGGGTGTTGCGCTCCAGCAGCCAGCGGTGGACGGCCTCGTGGTTCTCGTCCGGGCGGCGGACGACGAAGGCGTTGACGGACAGGGAGTGCTGCCCGATCACCAGCGAGCAGGTGGTGGACAGCTTGCGGGTGCCGGGCAGGGTGACGACGTACGTTCCCGGCTCGGGGCGCTCGTGGGCGAGCTCCGTCTCCCGCAGCAGTTCCTCCACGGCCCGCGCGGCGCGCTGGGCGGGGGTGCGGGGGGTGCCCGCCCCCGGGGTGTCGGCTTCCGGCATGGCACGCAAGCTTACGTCCCGGGCGGCGGGCGGACCGGAGCGGCGCGGGGCGGCGCGGGGCGGCGCTCGCCGGCGGTCGCGGCGGCGCCGGGCGCGTCAGCCCAGGTCGAGCACCGCCTTGCCGTGCAGGCGGCGGTCGAGCAGGGCCCGCACCGCCTGGGCGGCGCCGTCCCAGTTGCCGCGCCAGGAGACGCCCGGGTCCAGGTCGCCCGCGTGGACGCGGGCGGCGAGCCAGGTGAGGTCGGGGGCCAGGCCGGTGCAGTGGAGCAGGAAGAAGGTGGTGATCGAGCGGTCGTGGCGCCCCTCGTCGCCGAAGAAGGCGCCGAACGGGAAGTTCTCGCCCTCGTCCGTGGAGTGGCCCACGGCCACCAGCGTCCCGCCCTCGGCCAGCGTCCCGTACGCCTCGACCAACTGCCGGCCGCCGACCAGGTCCACCACGCCGTGCACCGGCGCGCCGACCGCCGCGGGCCCGGCGACCACCTCGTGGGCGCCCAGCGCGCGCAGGGCGGCGCCGTGCGCCTCGGGGTCCGTGGTGGACGCGACGACGTGCGCGCCGCCGAGCCGGGCGAGCTGGACGGCGTACCTGCCGACGCCGCCGGTGGCCCCGGTGACCAGCACGCGCCTGCCCAGCAGCGGGCCGACGCGGTGCAGGGCGCGCAGGGCGCTGGCGCCCGCCACGGGGACGGTGCCGAGCGGGCCGGGGTCGGCGCCCTCGGGGGCCGTGCCGATCAGGGCGGTGTCCACGGCGCGCAGCTCGGCCCAGGCGCCGTCGGGGGCGAGGGTGACCACGGGGGTGCCCGCGGGCGGTCCCGAACCGTCGGCGGCGGCCCGCTCCACGACGCCGGCCGCGTCCCAGCCGAGGACCGCGCCGTCGGGTGCCGCCGGGATCAGGTGCTTGACCTCGCCGTAGTTGAGGGAGGTGGCGGACACCCGGACCAGGGCCTGGTGGGGGGCGGGCTCGGGGTCGGGGGCGGACCCGAGCCGCAGGCCCTCGGGGGCGGAGTGGTCGACGAGCAGCGCGCGCATGGCGGAGCACCTTTCGGCAGGGGCGGGCGGCGCTCCGTCGTGGGGCGCCTGAGCCATTTTTGCCACTGAGTGGCACAAGCCGTCAAGTGGCTATAGCTGCTCCGTCGCGTGCCTCGGGATACACTTCCGCCATGCCAGGAGTTGCGAGGGAGCGGCCGCCGCTGCGGGAGCGCAAGAAGCTGCGCACGCGGCAGGCGCTGATCGACACGGCCCTGGAGATGTTCACCGAACGCGGTTTCGACGGCACCACCCTCGACGAGCTGTGCGACGCGGTGGAGGTCTCCAAGCGCACGTTCTTCCGCTACTTCGTCAGCAAGGAGGACGTGGCCAGCGCGCCCACGCAGGACCTGTGGGCGGCCTTCCTCGACGAGCTGGAGGCCCTCCGGCCCGACGGCCGCACCGTGCTGGAGGCGCTCCAGGAGGCGCTGCTGGCCGCCCTGGACCGGATGAGCGCGGACGACTGGGCCGGGCGGGTGCTGCTCAGCAGGCGGCTGGAGGAGCGCACGCCCTCGATGGGCGCCCACGGCCTGCACTTCTGCGACCGCACCGGCCGCGCCGCGCTGGCCGTGCTGCACCGCAGGCTCGACCTCGCCGACCCGGGGGACCTGCGCCCGCGGCTCGTCCTCGACGTGCTGATCGCCGCGTTCCACCGCGCGCTCGACACCTGGGCGGCGCGGCCCGGCACCCCCACCCGCGAACGCCTCGCGGACGACCTGCGGGAGGCGTTCGCCGCGGTGCCCGGCGCCCTCACGCTCACCGCGGGGCCGCGCCCGGACGCCTGACCCCGGACGCCGGACGCCTGCCCCCGGACGCCTGACGGGGCCGCGCGGGGCGGCCCGGTCCGGTCGGCTCAGGTCCGCCGGGCCGGGGCCCGGCGGGCGGCGGTGACGTCGGCGTAGACGCGGGCGGTGGCCTCGGCGGCGGCGGTCCAGCCGAACGCCTGGGCGTGCCCGGCCGCCGCCCGGCCGAGCACCTCGTGCAGCCCGGGCCGGTCCACGAAGTGGCGCAGGACCCGCGCGTAGTCGGCCGGGTCGTGGCCGTCCACCAGATAGCCGGTGACGCCGTCGCGCACCGCGACCGGCAGCCCGCCCACGGCCGCGGCCACCACCGGGGTGCCGCACGCCTGCGCCTCGATGGCCACCAGGCCGAAGGACTCGCTGTGGGACGGGGTGACCAGCACGGTCGCCGCCCGGTACCAGTCGGCCAGCTCGGACTGGGCCACCGGCGGCCGGAACCGCACCACGTCGGACACGCCCAGCCTGGCGGCGAGCTTGTGCAGGTGCTCGGGGCGGGCCAGGCCGGTGCCGCTGGGGCCGCCGACGATCGGCACGATCAGGCGGCGGCGCAGCCCCGGGTCCCGCTCCAGCAGGTGGGCGACGGCGTGCAGCAGCACGTCGGGGGCCTTCAGCGGCTGGATCCGCCCGGCGAACAGCGGCACGAACGCCTCCCGGGGCAGCCCGAGGCGCCGCCGGGCCGCGGCCCTGCCGTCGCCGGGGCGGAACATCTCCAGGTTCACCCCGGGGTGCACCACCTCCACCCGCCCGGGCGGCGCGGCGTAGTGCGCGACGAGGTCGCCGGCCTCCTCCTCGGTGTTGGCGATCAGCCGGTCGGCGGCCCTGACCACCTGCGTCTCGCCGATGATCCGGGCGACGGGCTCGGGGGTGTCGCCCTCGGCCAGGCAGGCGTTCTTGACCTTGGCCATGGTGTGCATGGTGTGCACCAGCGGCACGCCCCAGCGGTCGGAGGCGAGCCAGCCGACCTGGCCGGAGAGCCAGTAGTGGGAGTGCACCACGTCGTAGTAGCCGGGCCGGTGGGACGCCTCGGTCTGGAGGACGCCGTGGGTGAACGCGCACAGTTGGGCGGGCAGCTCCTCCTTGGCCAGGCCCTCGTAGGGGCCGGCGTCCACGTGCCGGACCAGCACGCCGGGGGCCAGCTCGACCGTGGGCGGCAGGGCGGCGCTGGTGGCGCGGGTGAAGATCTCCACCTCCACGCCGATGCGGGCCAGGCAGCGGGACAGCTCCACGATGTAGACGTTCATCCCGCCCGCGTCGCCGGTGCCCGGCTGGTGCAGCGGGGAGGTGTGGACGCTGAGCATGGCCACGCGCCGGGGGCGCGGGGCCCTGCGGGGGCGGGCGAGGCGGGTTCTGCGGCCCCAGGGCCGCTGCTCGGGCCGGGCACCGTGCTGGCTCACGTCGAGCGACCTCCTGATTTCCCGCTCCGGTGTGTCGCGCCTGTGCGGCCCGAGCTCCGTCGCCCGGCGGGTCTCGGCACCCGCCGCGGCGAGCCGCCGATCCTCCGACGCTGAAACAGCGGCCGTGTCAAACGCATTTCCCGGAGTCGGCTCCCTTTGCCGAAACGTGATGTTCCGTTCTCTACGCTTGTCCGCCATGAGGCTGGTTTCCCCGTGAGCGCCCCCGCGTCCCGGGCGGGCAAGCCGGTCGGGGCGGTGACCCGGGGCACCACCAACCCCAACCGGCTGCGCCGCATGGACCGCTGGATCGCCGCCACGCACGCCCGGGCGCTGCGCGGCGCCGCCGACCCGCTGGCCGTGGACCTCGGCTACGGGGCCGCGCCCTGGACCGCGGTGGAGCTGCTGGTCCGGCTGCGCGCCGTGCGCCCCGACACGGAGGTGGTCGGGGTGGAGATCGACCCGGGGCGGGTGGCCGCGGCGCAGCCGTACCGGCGGCGGGGCCTGGCGTTCGTGCGCGGCGGGTTCGAGGTGCCGCTGCCGGGGCGCCGCCCGGTGGTGATCCGGGCGGCCAATGTGCTGCGCCAGTACGGCGAGGCCGACGTGGCGGCGGCGTGGGCGGCGCTGTGCGGGCGGCTCGCGCCCGGCGGGCTGCTGGTCGAGGGCACCTGCGACGAGGTGGGGCGGCGGCACGTGTGGGTGGCGCTGGGCCCGGACGGGCCGCGCACGGTGACGTTCGCGGCCCGACTGCGCTGCCTGGAGCGGCCGTCCGACCTGGCCGAGCGGCTGCCGAAGGCGCTGATCCACCGGAATGTGCCGGGCGAGCCGGTGCACGCCTTCCTCGCGGACTTCGACCGGGCCTGGTCGGCGGCGGCGCCGTTGCGGGCGTTCGGGGCGCGGCAGCGCTGGATCACCGCGGTGCGGTCGCTGACCGGCCGGTGGCCGGTGGTGGACGGCCCCGGGCGGTGGCGGCAGGGGGAGGTCACGGTGGCCTGGGAGGCGCTGGCGCCGCGGGGGTGAGCGCGGCCGCGGTGCCGTGACCCTTCCGGTTCGCGGGCCTTCGTGCCACCATCCGGCCACCGGTTGCTGACACTTCGTCAGTTCGACGGGCCCCGCTCGTGGACCGCCCGGAGGCCACCATGACGACACGGCGCACCCCCCGGCGGGCCGCCGCCTGCTGCGCGGCGCTGCTGAGCGCGGCCGGGCTGCTCACCGCCGCCGACCCCGCCGCGCGCGCCGAGCCCGCGGGGTCCCGTCTGGAGCGGGTCGCGGACCGGGTGCACGCGCTGTACCGCGAGGCCGAGCGGGCCACCGACGCCCACAACGCGGCCGAGGAGCGGGTGCGCGAACAGCAGCGGAACGTCGTCACGGTGGCGCGGGCGATCACCCGGGCGCAGGAGCGCGCCGAGGCGCTGGGCGCGGAGGTCGGGGCGCTGGCCAGGGCGCAGTACCGCTCCGGCGGGATGTCGCCGGGGCTGCGCCTGGTCCTGTCCGCCGACCCCGAGGACTACCTGGAGGGGGTGGAGCTGGCGGAGCGGGAGGCCCGGGCGGCGGCGCGCGCCCTGGACGGCCTGAAGGCGGCGCGGCGGGACCTGGACCGGTTCGGCGAGGCCGCCACCGACGAGCTCGAGCGACTGGAGGAGGCCAGGCGGGAGCGGTCGCGGGCCGGCACCGAGGTGCGCGAGCGGCTGCGGGAGGCGGAGCGACTGCTGGCCGGGCTGCGGGAGCGGGAGCGGGCGCGACTGGAGCGGCTCGAGGACGAGGCGGCCCGCCGGGCGCAGGCGGCGTGGCTCGCGCGGCGGGAGGAGCCCGGGGCGGAGGGGCCGGGCGGGGCCGTCGCGGCGGACGGCGGCGCCTCCCCGGCGGGGGCCTCCCCGGTGGGGGCGGCGGTGCGCTACGCGCGGGCGCAGCTCGGCAAGCCGTACCGGTGGGGCGCCGAGGGCCCGGCGGCGTTCGACTGCTCGGGCCTGACCCTGCGGGCGTGGCAGGCGGCGGGGCTGCGGATCCCGCGGACCTCGCAGGGGCAGTGGGCGGGGCTGCCGCGGGTGCCCCAGGACGCGATGCGGCCCGGCGACCTGATCGTCTACTTCGACGACGCCAGCCACGTCGGCCTCTACATCGGCGGCGGCGCCATGATCCACGCGCCCCGGCCGGGCCGCCGGGTGGCGGTGGCGGGCGCGGGCTCGCTGCCGGTCCTCGGGGTGGTGCGGCCGGGCGGGTGAGCCCCGGCCGGGCCGGCGGCCCCCGGGCGGCCTCAGCCCCCGAGTTCGTCCAGCGCCTGCCGGAAGGCGGCGTGCGCGGCCTCGTCGAACAGCACGAACCGGGCCTCCTCCACCCGGCTGGGGGTGTCCCGGACGGTGCGCAGCGCGATCCGGGCCGCGTCGGCGAGCGGCCAGCGGTAGACGCCGGTGGAGACGGCGGGGAACGCCACCGTGCGCGCGCCCAGCTCGTCCGCGACCCGCAGGCACTCGCGGTGGCAGGAGGCCAGCAGCTCCGACCGGTCCTCGTGCGCGGAGTGCACCGGGCCCACGGTGTGGATCACCCAGCGCGCCGGGAGCCGCCCGGCCGTGGTGGCCACCGCCTGCCCGGTGGGCAGCCCGCGCCCGTACCGGCTCGCCCGCAGCGCGCGGCACTCCGCCAGGATGTCCGGGCCGCCCCGGCGGTGGATGGCGCCGTCCACGCCGCCCCCGCCGAGCAGGGAGCCGTTGGCGGCGTTGACGACCGCGTCCACGGCCTGCTCGGTGATGTCGCCCCGGACCAGGGTGACGCGCGTCACAGCCCCTCCCGTCCCGTGCCGCCGGCGCGGGTCCCGATCGAGTGGCTCTGCCCGGTACAGGGGCAATCAAGCGTGAGGTTCGTCATGTGCGGGATACTCCCCTTTCAGGACCGTTCCCCGGCCCAGCCTGGGCATATGCCCGGACGAATGTCGGCTCGCCTCCTCCACCGGGGCACCCCGGGGCGGCTATCGTTCCCCGCGTTGCCCTCGGGGGGAGGGAAGGAAATGCGCCATGTCCGAAACCGGACACATCGGGCCGGGAACGCGGGCCCACACGCCGGAGGCCCTGGGACAGTGGCTCGCGCGCGCCGCCGTCCCCAGGCAGCGCCAGGACGCGTCGGCCCAGGCCGCGGGCACCGACGCCGGGCACGAGCCGCTGACGCTGCTCGTCGTCGCCGACGACCCCGCTGACGCGGCCACCGTCGAGCGCACCCTCGACACGGCCGGCACCCGGGCCCGGATCCGGCACGCCCGCAACCTCGCCGAGGTCGAGCGGCTGCTGACCAGCGACGTCCACTGCATCCTGCTCGACCTCGACCTGCCCGCCGACGAGGAGCTCGAACGGCTGAGGCGGGTGCTGAACATGGCGCCGCGCACCGCCGTGCTCGGCGTCACCGGCGAGGCCGACACCGGCCGCGGCGCCGAGGCGGTGCGGATCGGCGCCCAGGACTACCTGGTGCGCGACGAGCTCGGCGGGACATGGCTCAGCCGCGCCATCCGCTACGCCGTGGAGCGCAAGCGCGCCGACATCTCCCAGCGGCAGTTGGCCGAGTCGCGCCTGCGCACCCAGGAGAACGCCCGGCTGGAGCGCGGCCTGCTGCCGACCCCGCTGCTCGACGGGTCCGGGCTCGGCTTCGCCGCCCGCTACCGGCCGGGGCGCGCCCGCACCCTGCTCGGCGGCGACTTCTTCGACATCGTGCGCTCCCCCGACGGCACCGTGCACGCCATGATCGGCGACGTGTGCGGGCACGGCCCGGACGAGGCCGCGCTCGGCGTGGAGCTGCGGATCGCCTGGCGCGCGCTGACGTTCGCGGGGCTGGCCGGCGAGGAGCTGCTGCGGGCGCTGGAGCAGGTGCTGGTGGCCGAGCGGCCGGACGAGGAGATCTTCGCGACGCTGTGCGCGGTGGACATCGCGCCGGACGGCACCCGGGCGGAGCTGTTCCTGGCCGGGCACCCGGTTCCGCTGGTCAGGCGCGGGGACGGGCCGCCGGAGCTGCTGCCGTACGAGGCGGGCGGGCCCGCGCTCGGCCTGCTCGGGGACGGCGCCTGGCCCCGCCGGGAGTTCGCGCTGGGCCCGCGGTGGAGCCTGATGCTCTACACCGACGGGCTGATCGAGGGCCGGGTCGGGGAGGGGTCGCGGCGGCTGGGCCAGGAGGGCATGGCCGAGCTGGTCGCCGCCGGGATCGCCGAGGGCCTGGCCGGGGAGGAGCTGCTGGACGCGACGCTGACCGAGGTGGAGCGGCTCAACGGCGGCGAGCTGACCGACGACGTGGCCGTGGTGCTGCTGGACCGCGCGGACGGCGCCGGGGCCCGGTCCGGGGGGACCGCCGGTCACCAGGGGCCGTAGGGGCCCATGTTCCCGCCGCGGTTGCGGCCGCCGCTGACCTGCTTCAGCGCGGGCCTGACGTCCACGACGTACACGATCGCGGCGATCAGGCCGATGATCGCCAGGATGCCCAGGGGGTAGAAGCCGCCGCCGATGGCGCCGAATATGCCGTCGGCGCCCACGAACACGCCGAGAATGATCAGCCAGAACGGCTTGGTCTGCTTCTCCGCCGCCGGGTAGGCGTCCTTGCGGCGGGCCGCGGCGTCCACCAGGGCGAACAGCTTGAAGAGGAACAGGGCGAACCCGACCACGTACAGGGCGTTGTTGAACTGCAACACCACGTCCCCGGCGACGTTGTTCATCGGTCCTCCACGGCTGCCGACCAAGTGCCCCCACCGTACCCGTGCAACGGGCCGGGCAACCGAAAGATGCCCGGCCCGTCGTGCCCCGTCGCGGGGCGGGTGGTCCGCCGCGTCACTCCGCGGGCTTGCCCGTGCCCTTCTGCTGCCGGCCGGCCGGCCGCTCGGCCTTCGCGGCCTGCTCCGCGGTGGCGGCGGCCGTGGAGGCGGTGGGGGTCCGCTTCGCGGCGGGGCGGCGGGCCGGGGCCCGGCGGGCGGCGGGCGCCTTGCGCTCGGCGGTCCCGGCCGCGGGCTCCTTCTTCTCCAGCGGCTCGGGCTCGATCGCCACGGCGGCGTCCTCGACGTTCTCGGCGAGCTCGCCGCGCAGGTGGTGCACCGCGCGCTGGCCGCGCTCGGCCAGCTCGTCGTAGGTCTCCCGCGCCTGGACGGCGGCCTCGGCGGCGCGGCCGACCTGCCGCAGCGCGAAGCTCT
Organism: Streptomyces capparidis; assembly: GCF_054782095.1. Taxonomy (NCBI): domain Bacteria; kingdom Bacillati; phylum Actinomycetota; class Actinomycetes; order Kitasatosporales; family Streptomycetaceae; genus Streptomyces; species Streptomyces capparidis. Next base: position 245,456 of record NZ_BAAGTD010000003.1, read on the forward strand.
GCGCGCTGTCGCGGAGCTGCTTGAGGTCGACGTGCCGGGGGTCGATGGTCGAGACGAGCTTCGTCTGCGCCTCCTTGGCCCGCTCGCCCACCTTCTGCGGGGCGGCGGTCTCCCGGAGCGAGGCGAGCCGCTCCGGGGCCTCGGCGCGGACCTTCTCCAGCAGCGCGGGCACTTCGCGCAGCTTCTCCCCGGCGAGGACGGCGGTCCCGGCGACGGCGTACAGCGGCGTCGGGTCGGTGAGGGTCTTGCGCAGGTCCTGGGTGATGGCCATGAGGGCCTCCTTCGGAGCTCGTGCTGTTCGAGGGTTGCTGGGGAGCGGGGGCCCGCTCAGGCGACCGCGCCGCCGTCCGCGCTCCCGTCCGGGACGGCGGTGCCCGCGGCAGGGGCCTGCTGGGTGGGGGCCTGCTGGGTGGGAGTCTGCCCGGTGGGGGTCTTCGGGGCCGAGGTGCCGCGGGCCGGGCGCGCTCCGCGGCCCGCGACCTTGCGCGCCACCTTCTTCGCGGTCTTCCCGGCCGCCCGCTTGACCGGCGCGGCCTTCGCCGTGGGCTCCCCGTCGGCTCCGGCGGGTCTGCGCGCCGCCTTCGCGGCGCGCTTGCGGGCGGCGCGCGGCGCCTCGGCGGGGGCCTCGGCCGCTTCGGCGCCGTCGGCGGCGCCGTTCTCCTTGCGGAAGGACTCGTAGATCTGGAGCAGCACCTGCTTCTGCCGCTCGTTGAGCGTCGGGTCGGTGAGGATCGCGTTGTGCACCTCGAGCCCGTCGCGGTCGCGCTCGTCGAGGATCCCGGCCTGCACGTACAGGCTCTCGGCGGAGATGCGCAGCGCCTTGGCGATCTGCTGGAGGATCTCCGCGCTGGGCTTGCGCAGCCCGCGCTCGATCTGGCTGAGGTACGGGTTGGACACCCCCGCGGCTTCGGCGAGCTGCCGCAGGCTGTACTGCGCGCTGCGGCGCTGCTCGCGGATGTACTCGCCGAGCGATCCGACGTTCAGTGAGGCCATGTTCCGATGATGACCCCGAGTGCTAACTATTGCAAGCGAACCGCTTGCTGCGGTGTCGTTCCGAGGGTGTGACGGGCCCGCCCCGCGGGGCCCGGGAACCGCTCTGACCTGGGAGGACAGGAGTCTGGGGCGGGAGCGGGCCGGTGCGCGGACGGGTCAGTCGCCCAGGGCGCGGCGGACCGCGGGGACGACCTCGTGGGCGAACAGGGCGAGCTGGCGGGCGTGGTCGGCGGCCGGCCAGAAGACGAAGGCGTTCATGCCGTGGTCGAGGACGAGCGCGGTGAGCCGCTCGGTCCACATCGCCGCGGGCCCGTGGAACGGCTCGGCGGACTCCGGGCCGACCAAGCCGCCGATGTTGTAGACCTTGCGCAGCCGCGCCGGGTCGCGGCCGGCCTCCTCGGCCGCCCCGTCCACGCGGGCGACGGCCTCGCCCAGCCGGTCCGGGCCGAGGAACGCCAGCGAGGGCATCCAACCGTCGGCGAGGGCACCGGTCGTGCGCAGGGTGCGGGGGCCGTAGGCGCCCAGCCAGATGCCGAGGCCGGGGGACGGCGCGGGGCCGGGGCGGGTGCCCGCGAGCGTGTAGTGGGCGCCGGCGAACCGGACGGACCGCTCGCCGCTCCACATCAGCCGGATCACCCGCACGGCCTCCGCCAGGGCGTCCGCGGCGTCCCCCGCCCCGCGCCTGGGCCCACCCATGGCCGCGATGGCCTCCCAGAACGCCCCCGCGCCCAGCCCCAACTGCACCCGGCCGCCGCCGGTGAGGACGTCCAGGCTGGCCACGGCCTTGGCCAGCATCGCGGGTGGGCGCAGCGGCAGGTTGGCCACCGTCGGCACGAACGCCACCCGCCGGGTGCGGGCCGCCAGATGGCTGATCAGCGTCCAGGTGTCGTAGAACGCCTGCTGGTACGGGTGGTCCTGCACCGCCACCAGGTCGTACCCGGCGTCCTCGGCCAGCACCGAGAGGCGGACGGGCGCCTGCGGGTCGGCCCAGGTGGGATCGACGTTGGCACCGAACAGCACCGGCAGAGTCATCGCGCCTCCCTGCACCCCCGCGAGCCACGGTAGGCGGCTGGGCGGACCCGCGCGACGGGAGAGCGGCGGGAGGGGCGGCCGCGGGGCCGCGTCAGCCGGGTCCGTCCAGCTCGTCCAGGGTCGCGCGCAGCCAGCGCAGCTCGGCGGCGGAGGTCGCGCGGGCGATGGTGAGCAGGCCGCGCCGGAACGGGTCGTCCATGTCCTCGGCGGTCAGCGGGCGCGGCGGGTCGGCGTCGTCGTGGAAGAAGCTGCTGGGCTGCTCCAGGAAGGCCAGCCGCCGGCGCAGCACGGCCGCCTGCCCGGCCGGGTCGTCGAGGTGGCGCAGGAACGCCAGCAGCGTGAACCAGCGGTTCTCGTCGCTGATCTCCACCTCGTCGGGCTCGCGCAGCCTGCGGCGCAGCTCCGCGCGCCCCTCGGCGGTGAGGCTGAGGGTGTGGCGGGGCGCGGCCCTGCTGCCCGGCTCGGTGCGGCGGGTCAGCAGACCGGCCCGCTCCAGGCGCTTGACCGCCGGGTACAGGGTGCCGTCGGCGATGGGGCGCACATGGCCGGTGAGATGGGCGATGCGGCGTTTGAGCTCGTAGCCGTGCAGTGGTCGCTCGTACAGGAAACCCAGGATGGCCAGCTCCAGCATGGCCGCATCCTCGCGCACCGAGGCTTATACATCGGCACCGAGGTATAGTCTCGGCGAGGTTGGACGGCCGCGCGGATCAGCCGCGCGGCGGGGACGGGAGGGGACGGGCATGCGCGCTGCCCAGGTGACGGACGACGGGGCGTGTCTGCGGTGGACCGAGATCCCCGGGGACGCGGAGCCGCCGCGGGTGTACGTGCACGGGCTCGGGGCCGCCTCGGGCCCGTACTTCGCGGCGACCGCCGCCCACCCCGCGCTGACGGGGCACCGCTCGCTGCTGGTGGACCTGCTCGGCTTCGGGATCAGCGACCGCCCGGAGAGCTTCGGCTACACCCTGGAGGAGCACGCCGACGCCCTGGCGGCGGCGCTGCGGACGGCGGGGGTGCGCGGGGCGGACGTGATCGCGCACAGCATGGGCGGGGCGGTCGCGATCGTGCTGGCGGCGCGGCACCCGGAACTGGCCGGGCGGCTGGTGCTGGTGGACGCCAACCTCGACCCCGTCCCCGTCGTCCGCGACCGCCCGGGCAGCAGCGGCATCGCGGCGTACACCGAGGAGGAGTTCACCGGCGGGGGCTGGCGGGAGGTGCGCGACCGGGTCGGGCCGCACTGGTGGGCCACGATGCGGCTGGCCGGGCGGACCGCCCTGTACCGCAGCGCCGTGCACCTGGCCCGGGGCACCGCTCCCACCATGCGCGAGCTGCTGCTCGACCTGCCGATGCCGCGCACCTTCCTGCACCCGGCGGACGACGGCCCCCCGCCCGGGGCGCGGCGTCTGGCCGAGGCCGGGGTGGCGGTGGTGGCCGTGCCGGAGTGCGGGCACAACGTCATGCTGGACAACCCGGAGGGGTTCGCCCGGGCGACGGCGCGGGCGCTGGCGGGGTGAGGGGGCGCCGCGCCGGGCGGCGGCCGCCTACGCCGCCTCGTTCTCGGGGAAGCGCTCCGGGGCGGCGTCCAGGACCGTGTCCAGCATCGAGCGGGAGGTGCGCAGCGCCTCGATCTCCGCGGTGATGCGCCGCCGCTCGTTGCGCAGCCTGCGCACCAGCTCGGGGCAGGTGGGCACCAGGCGGTCGCCGTCGTCCCGCACGCACGGCAGCACCTGGGCGATCACCGACGTGGACAGGCCCGCCGTGAGCAGGCAGCGGATCCGGCGCACCGTCTCCACGTCCGCCTCGCTGTACTCGCGGTACCCGCTGGGCAGGCGCTCGGGGCGGAGCAGGCCCTGCTGCTCGTAGTAGCGCAGCATCCGCTCGTGCACCCCGGTGCGCCGGACCATCTCCTTCATGCGCATGCGAGCCGCCTCTCCCCCGTCGCCCGCCCGTCCTCGCGGGCGGGACTCCGAACTCCGACATCCGTGTCGGAGTGTAAGGGGCGGGGGCGGGGCGGCAGGGGGACGGCGGTGCTCGGGTGGGGCTCCCCGGGCGCGGCGGGGGTGGAGCGGTCGGTCGCGGTGGGCCGGTCGTCCGCGGCGGGCCTGGCGCGGCGGGCGGGGCGGGCGGCGTGCGCCGGGCGCGTTCGTCGCGTCCCGGCGCGTTTTCCCGTTTCGGGCGTTCGCGGTGCGCCGCCCGTTTCCACCGTTCCGCGCGGGCGCACTCCGGCGCCTGGCCATTCCGTTCCGTCCACCGTGTTCCGTCCGCCGTGTTTCGGCCGCAGCGTTTCGGCCGCTGTGTTCCGGCCGCCGAATGGGGACGGGAACGCCCCGGTTCTCCGGGCAGTGTTCTCCTATCCCTTCGGGATATGCGCGAGGAATATGCCGGAAACCTTCACCAGCAGCCGCGTTCGCCGCCCCGGCCTCGCGCGTCCACCCGGCGCTGCTTCGCGGCGAGCGCCTCGTTCGGCGAGAGCACCCGGACCGCGTGCGGCTCGGCCTCCCACTCCCTGCCGCCGCCCACCGGCCGCAGGTAGAGCCTGCCGCGATAGCCCACGGCCATGACCTCCGCGATCCGGTCGGTGCCCGTCTCCCGGACCAGCGAGCCCATCGGGGGCGGATCCGCGGGGCGGCCGTGGTCGCCGCCGCTGCCTTCGGGGGTGCGTTCCGGGGCCATTGCGCCTGCCTCCTCGAGGGCTGCCCGCCCAGCCCTGTCCAGCCTGCCGTCCGACGGAGTCCCAGCTTCAGCCAGGATGGCGGCTCCGCCGACAATTCTGCAAGACTTCGCAGCGATACCCTCGCATGGATATACACGATCGAGTGAATTGCATTGCGGGACCCCTCCCCTGGCGCTTTCATTTTGAGTGGCGGTAATCCTTCATACGGAGAACGGGGGGTGGGCCGGTGGCGGAGGGGACGACGGGATCAACCGTCCCGCGCAGACAGCTCGGCCGTCACCTGCGCGATCTGCGGAACGGGGCCCGGCTCACCGTGCGGGCCGCGGCGCGCGAACTGGAGTGGTCCGAGGCCAAGATGTGGCGCATCGAGACCGGGCAGACCTCGCTGCGCAGCCTCGACGTCGAGGCCATGTGCCGGGTCTACGGCGCCGCGCCCGAGCTGACCGAGACCTTGAAGGGCCTGGCCAGGGAGACCAAGGCCAAGGGCTGGTGGCACGCCTACGGGGACGCGGTGCCCGAGGGCTTCGCCGTGTTCATCGGTCTGGAGGAGGCCGCCGCCGAGCTGGCCTGCTACGAGAGCGAACTGATCCCCGGGCTGCTCCAGACGAAGGAGTACGCGCGGGCCGTCGTGCGCACCCACAACCCGGGGCTCGACGAGGCGGAGATCGAGCGGCGCGCCCGGCTGCGCCTGGAGCGGCAGGCGGTGCTGACCCGCCCTTCCTCCCCGCCGAGGCTGCGCGCGGTGCTGAACGAGGCCGTGCTGCGGCGCCCGGTGGACGGCGGCAAGCGCATGGCGGACCAGCTCCGGCACCTGCTGGAGACGGCCGAGCTGCCCCATGTGGAGATCCGGGTGATGCCGTTCGCGGCCGGGCTGCACCGGGGCGCGCTGTCGGGTCCGTTCGTCCTCCTGCGCTTCCCGCCCACCGCCGACGGGCGCGAGAGCGAGCCGCCGACCGTCTACACCGAGACCCTGACCGCCGACGGGTACGTGGACAAGCCCGGCGAGGTCGCCCGCTACGACGCGGTGTTCGAGGACATGTGGGGCGCGGCCCTCACCGACGGGGCGTCGCGGCGCCTGATGCGCGAACTGGCGGCGGCCTATGAGCGGGGCTGACCGCGCGGCGGGCCCCCGCGGCGCGGCGCCGGCGGGCGCGGCGGGCGCGGCGTGGTTCAAGTCCAGCCACAGCAACGGCGAGCGCAACTGCGTCGAGGTGGCCTTCCTCGACGGCGGCGCGGCCGTCGCGCTGCGCGACAGCAAGGACGGGGGCGCGGGCCCCGTGCTGCTGTTCACCGCCGAACAGTGGCGGGCGTTCCTGCGCCGCGCCGGGAGCGGCGCCCTCGGCCCCGCGTGACGGGATGAGCGCGTGACGGGATGAGCGCGTGACCGGGGTGAGCGCGTGACCGGGGTGAGCGGGCCCCGCGCCCGGCCGGGCGGTCTCAGCCGTCCGGCGGCGCGGGGCCCCGCCGCGCCGCCGCGAACCGGCGGGCCTTGGCGCGGTTGCCGCACACCCGCATCGAGCACCAGCGGCGGCTGCGGTTCTTGGAGACGTCCCAGAACACCCAGGCGCAGGAGTGCTCCGCGCAGCGCTTGAGCCTGGCCGCGTCCCCGGTGGTCACCAGCTCGCTCCAGGCGACGGCGAGCGCGGCCAGCGCCCGGCGCGCCGGGGGCAGGCCGGGGTCGGGGAGCAGCGGGGCGGCGCCCAGGGCGACCCGCACCGGCAGGGCGCGCAGCACCTCGTCGGCCTCGGCCACACGGCGCGGGTCGGGGGTGTCGCCGACGCCCACGCCGAGCAGCTCCCGGATGCCGTCGCGCAGGCGCACGCCCATCACGTGCTCCTCGGGCCCGACCGCGTCCGCGGGTCCGAGCAGCCCGCGCGCCTCCAGCCAGGCGGCCAGGCCCCGGGGGTCGGCGAGGGCGTCGGTGCCCTCGTCCACGTCCAGGGTGTTGGCGAACGCCTCGACGAGCACGGCCGAGGCCGGGGGTTCGAGCACGGTCGGGCACCTCCTGACAACCCACCCTACCGGCAAAGTCGATGACCGGTTAGCCACGGCGGGTGTTCCTGTGGCACCCTGAGGCCTCCGCCTTGCTACCGGCTAACACGTTTGATGGTTAGCCGTCGCGGACAGCAGGGCGGGCACGGGATGCGAGCGCGGAACGGGGGCGCCATGACAGCGCGGACGGCCACGGCGGGCACGGGGCACGAGGGCACGGGCACGACGGCCGGGCGGGACGCGGCGACCGGCGCGGCCGCGCCCTCCGCGCCCCTCGGCCCCGCGGCCGGGAAGCCGGTGCCGCGGCGGCCCGCCGCCGCCCGCAACACCGCGGTCCTGGTGGCCTTCACCGCGGTGACGAACCTCGCCGAGGGCGTGCTGAAGATGGCGCTGCCGCTGCTCGCCGCCCGCGCCTCCGCCTCCCCCGCCCAGGTCACCGCGGTCTCGCTGGCGCTGACCCTGCCCTGGCTGCTGTGCTCGCTGCACGCCGGCGCCCTGGTGGACCGGATGGACCGCAGACGGCTGCTGTGGGCCGCGAACGGGCTGCGCCTGCTCGCGGTGGGCGCGCTGTGCGGCGCGGCCGCCGCCGGGGCGGTGCCGGTGTGGGTGCTGTGCGCGGGCGGGGTCGCGGCCGGGGTCGCCGAGGTGCTGGCGTCCACGGCGGCGGCGGCGCTGGTGCCCGCCGCGGTGCCGCCCGCGGGGCGGGAGCGGGCCAACGCGTGGGTGGCCGGGGCCGAGACGGTGTGCGGCGAGTTCTGCGGGCCGTTCGTCGGCGGGGTGCTGGTCGCGGCGGGGGCGGGGCTCGCGCTCGGCGCCAGTTGGGGCGGGTTCGCGGCGGCGTCGCTGGTCCTGCTGCTGCTCGCGGGCCGGTTCCGCGCGGCGGGGGCGGCGGCCGGGGACGGCGCGGGGGCGGCTCGGCCCGGCGGGCGCGGTGGGGCCGGGCGCGGTGGGATCGTCGAGGGGCTGCGCGTGCTGTGGCGCGACCCGCTGCTGCGCACACTGAACCTGCTGCTGATCGTGCTGGGGGCGTCCTGGGGCGCGTGGACCGCGCTGATGCCGCTGTACGCGACGCGGGAGATGGGCCTGGACGCTCGGGCCTACGGCCTGGTGTTCGCCGCGCTCGGGGTGGGCGGGCTCGCCGGGGTGGCGGTGGTGGGGCTGGTGAACCGGGTGTGCGGGCGGCGCGGGGCGCTGTTCGCCGACCTGGTGGGCACGTGCGCCATGGTGGCCGTGCCCGCGCTGACCACGCACGCCTGGGCGGTGGGGGCGGCGGCGTTCCTCGGCGGCGTGGGCGGCTCGCTGTGGACGGTGAACGTCCGCACGATCGCCCAGCGCCTGGTGCCCGATGACCTGTACGGGCGCTATGTGGCGACCAGCCGCCTGTTCACCTTCGGCGCCATGCCGGTGGGCGCGGCGGTCGTGGGCCTGCTCGCGGAACTGGCCGGGCCCCGGGTGGCGTTCGCCTGCTTCGGCGCGGCCGTCGCCGGCACGGTGGTGCCGTTCCTGCGCGTGGTCACCGCGCGGGCGCTCGCCCGCTGAGCGGCCCCGCCCCGCCGGGGCCCGCGCGCCGGGCGGCCCTCACCCGGCGTCGGCGGCCCCTTGACGGCGCATCAGGGCCGCCACGCCGTCCAGGACGGTGGCCAGGCCGAACTCGAGCTCGTCGTCGGGGCCGTCCGGGCCGTCGAGCACTCCGGCGTCGACGACGGTGTGCAGCTCGGGGAAGAGCGCCGGGTCGGTGAGCCGGCGCACCAGCGCGCCGTAGGACTGCATGGTGACCAGCCCGGGCGACCGCGCGGCGGCGGCCTCCGCCAGGCTGAGCGACAGCGTCGCGTCATGTCGGACCAGGCCGCTGAGCAGCAGCATCACCGACATCTTCTGAACCTCGGTCAGCCGGGTGCCGCGCATGGCGGTCAGGCCGGACTCCAGCCAGGCCAGCATGTTCGGCGTGACCGGCGGCCCGGTGATCGGCACGCGCAGCATCCACGGGTGCCGGCGCAGCGCCGCCACGTACGCCCACGTCCAGTGCTCGAGGCCGGCCCGCCAGCCCGGGCGCTCCGGCGGGGCGGGCGGCGGGCCGACCGCGGCGTCCACCATGAGCAGCAGCAGCTCGTCCTTGGCCTTCACATAGCGGTACAGCGCCATCGCGGAGGTGCCGAGCTCGGCGGCCACCTTGCTCATGGAGACGGCCGGCAGCCCGTCGGCGGCGGCCACCCGGACGGCGGCCTCGACGATCCGCTCCAGGCTGAGCCCGGGCCGCGGCCCCTTGCTCGGCCGCTCCCGCAGGCCCCAGGCCGTCTCGATACTCGCGGGCAGCCCGGTGCCGCTGTCGTCCGCCATCGCCTCAGCTCTCGTCTCGGGTTGACCCCCATCCTAGTTCTGCGTATACCTTAAACAGTAGAGTTTATGGCGTAAGCAGTAAACGGGAAGCGGAATCGCAGGCGAGGGGCCGGACGGCCCGGAAGGGGGCACAGCCATGCCCGGGGACGAGGCGGCCGTCGAGGCCGCGGGGCTGCGCAAGTCCTACGGAGAGGTGCCCGTGCTCGGCGGGGTGGACCTGGCGGTGGCGCGCGGCACCGTCTTCTCCCTGCTCGGCCCGAACGGCGCGGGCAAGACCACCACCGTGCGGATCCTGGCGACCCTGCTGCGGCCGGACGGGGGCCACGCCCGCGTCGCCGGGTGGGACCTGCTGCGGCAGCGGCGGCAGGTGCGCCGCGCCATCAGCCTGACCGGCCAGTACGCGGCCGTGGACGAGGCGCAGACCGGCGAGGAGAACCTGCGGATGATGGGCAGGCTGCGCGGGCTGAGCCGGGAGCGGGCCCGGCGGCGGGCGGGCGAGCTGCTGGAGGCGTTCGGGCTCACCGGGGCGGCCGGACGCCGGGCCGGCGGGTACTCGGGCGGCATGCGGCGGCGCCTGGACCTGGCGGCGAGCCTGGTGGGCGACCCGTCGCTGATCTTCCTCGACGAGCCCACCACCGGCCTGGACCCGCGCAGCAGGCAGGCCATGTGGGAGGTCATCACCGGTCTGGTGGACACCGGCGTCACCGTCTTCCTCACCACCCAGTACCTGGAGGAGGCGGACCGCCTCGCCGACCGGGTGGCCGTGCTGGACGGCGGCCGGATCGTGGCCGAGGGCAGCCCGGAGGAGCTCAAGCGGGACATCGCCGGGCAACGGCTGGACCTGGTCCTCGCCGACGACGCCGCCTACACCGCGACCCGCGACCTGCTCGGCGGGCGCGCGGTCGCCGAGGACCGCGAGCGGCGGGTGCTGTCCGCCGCCACCGACGGCAGCGCCGGGCACATCAGGGCGCTGCTGGACGAGATCGACCCGCACCGCACCGCGGTCACCCGGTTCTCCGTGCACACCGCCACCCTCGACGACGTGTTCCTCGCGCTGACCGGGCACGCCGCCGCCCCCTCCACCGCCTCCGGGAAGGAGACCGCCGGTGTCTGACACCACCGCGCTCGCCCACGCCGGCACCATGACCGCCCGCTGCCTGCGGCTGACCCGGCGCAACCCCGACGCGCTGCTCACCTCGCTGATGCTGCCGGTGCTGCTGATGCTGCTGTTCGTCTACCTCTTCGGCGGGGCGATCCACACCGGCACCGAGTACGTCACCTACGTGGTGCCGGGCGTGCTGATGCTGTGCGCGGCCTACGGCGCGTCGATGACGGCGGTCAGCGTCAGCAACGACATGGCAGGCGGGATCGTGGACCGCTTCCGCTCCATGGACGTCGGCGGCACCGCCGTGCTCGCCGGGCACGTCGCGGCCGCCACCGTCCGCAACGCCGTCTCCACCGCGCTGGTGCTCGCCGTGGCGTTCGCCATCGGGTTCCGGCCCGGCGCGGACGCGCTCGGCTGGCTGGCGGCGGCCGGGCTGCTGCTGCTGTTCATCGCCGCCATGTCATGGCTGTCCGCCGCGGTCGGGGTGCTGGCCAGGAGCCCGGAGGCGGCGAGCGGGTTCACCTTCTTCGCGATGTTCCTGCCCTACCCCAGCAGCGCGTTCGTGCCGGTGGAGACCATGCCGGACTGGCTGCACGGCTTCGCCGAGCACCAGCCCGCCACCCCCGTCATCGAGACCCTGCGCGCCCTGCTGCTCGACGAGCCCGCGGGCGACGCCGCGTGGCAGGCGGTGGCCTGGTGCGGCGGCGGGCTGGTGCTGGCCATGGCCGCGGCGGCGGCGCTGTTCCGGCGGCGGATGCCCTAGCGCGACGGCGGCGCGGCGCACCGGGCGGGCGGCCTGCCCCCGCATCGCGGCCCGTCCGGGACACAATCGGGGGCGGGCCCGCGGCCGCGGGCCCCGCGCAAGACGAGCCCCGGGCACCCACTGGGGCACCCCCGGCCGGAAAGCGAAGGCGGAACGAAGACGTGACCATGGCACTTGAGGCTGTTCACCGCAGGATCGCCGAGGAACTCGGCGTGCGCGAGGGGCAGGTGACGGCGGCGGTCGAGCTGCTCGACGGGGGTGCGACCGTGCCGTTCATCGCCCGCTACCGCAAGGAGGTGACCGGCGCGCTGGACGACACCCAGTTGCGCACGCTGGAGGAGCGGCTGCGCTACCTGCGGGAGCTGGAGGAACGGCGCGCCGCCGTGCTGGAGTCGGTGCGCGCCCAGGGCAAGCTGGACCAGGCCCTGGAGGCGCAGATCCTCGCGGCCGACTCCAAGGCCCGCCTGGAGGACATCTACCTGCCGTTCAAGCCCAAGCGGCGCACCAAGGCGCAGATCGCCCGCGAGGCCGGGCTCGAACCGCTGGCCGACCTGCTGCTCGGCGACCCCTCCCGGGAGCCGCACGAGGCCGCGGGCCCGTACGTGGACGAGGGCAGGGGCGTCGCCGACACCGCGGCGGCGCTGGAGGGCGCGCGGGCGATCCTCGTCGAGCGGGTCGGCGAGGACGCCGACCTCGTCGGCGAGCTGCGCGAGCGGATGTGGACCCGCGGCCGGGTGGTGTCGCGGGTGCGGGAGGGCCGGGAGGAGGCGGGCGCCAAGTTCGCCGACTACTTCGCGTTCGCCGAGCCGTTCACCAAGCTGCCCTCGCACCGGGTGCTGGCGCTGTTCCGCGGCGAGAAGGAGGAGGTGCTCGACCTGTCCTTCGAGCCCGTCGGCGAGGGCGAGGAGGAGGACGGCCCGTCCGGCTACGAGGCGCGGATCGCCCGCCGGTTCGGCATCGCCGACCGGGGCCGCCCCGCCGACCGCTGGCTGCTGGACACCGTCCGCTGGGCGTGGCGGACCAGGATCCTGGTGCGGCTCGGCCTGGACCTGCGCCAGCGGCTGCGCCAGGAGGCGGAGGACGAGGCGGTGCGGGTGTTCGCCGCTAACCTGCGCGACCTGCTGCTGGCCGCGCCCGCCGGGACCCGCGCCACCATGGGCCTGGACCCGGGCTTCCGCACCGGGGTGAAGGTCGCGGTGGTGGACGCCACCGGCAAGGTCGTGGCCACCGACACCGTCTACCCGCACGTGCCGCGCAACCGCTGGAAGGAGTCCGTCGCCACCCTGGCCCGACTGGCCCGCGAGCACCGGGTGGAGCTGGTCGCGATCGGCAACGGCACCGCGTCCCGGGAGACCGACCGGCTCGCCGCCGACCTGATCAAGGAGCACCCGGAGCTGCGGCTGACCAAGGCCGTGGTCTCCGAGGCCGGAGCCTCGGTGTACTCCGCCTCCGCCTACGGCGCCCAGGAGCTGCCGGAGCTGGACGTGTCGCTGCGCGGCGCGGTGTCCATCGCCCGCCGCCTCCAGGACCCGCTCGCCGAGCTGGTCAAGATCGACCCGAAGTCGATCGGGGTGGGCCAGTACCAGCACGACCTGCCGGAGCTGAAGCTGTCCCGCTCCCTGGACGCGGTGGTCGAGGACTGCGTGAACGCGGTCGGGGTGGACGTCAACACCGCCTCGCCGCCGCTGCTGACCCGGGTGTCCGGCATCGGGGCCGGGCTCGCGGAGAACATCGTGCGGCACCGCGACGCCAACGGCCCGTTCCGCAGCCGCAAGGCGCTCAAGGACGTGCCGCGGCTGGGCGCGAAGGCGTTCGAGCAGTGCGCGGGCTTCCTGCGCATCCCCGACGGCGACGACCCGCTGGACGCCTCCGCCGTGCACCCGGAGGCCTACCCGGTGGTGCGCCGGATCCTCCAGGCGACCGGCACCGGCATCAGGGAGCTGATCGGCGACGGCGAGAAGCTGCGGTCGCTGCGCCCGCAGGACTTCGTGGACGGCGCGTTCGGCCTGCCGACCGTCACCGACATCCTGGGTGAGCTGGAGAAGCCCGGCCGCGACCCGCGACCGGCGTTCGCCACGGCGGCGTTCAAGGAGGGCGTGGAGGAGATCAAGGACCTCCGGCCGGGGATGGTGCTGGAGGGCGTGGTCACCAACGTGGCCGCGTTCGGCGCGTTCGTGGACGTCGGCGTGCACCAGGACGGTCTCGTGCACGTCTCGGCGATGTCCAGGACGTTCGTCAAGGACCCGCGGGACGTGGTCAAGCCCGGCGACATCGTGCGGGTGAAGGTGCTGGACGTGGACGTGCCGCGCAAGCGGATCTCGCTGACGCTGCGCCTGGACGACGAGGCCGAGCCCGGCCGGGGCCGTCCGCGCGAGCGGGGCGGGGACCGGGAGCGTGGCGGCAACCGGCGGCCCCCGGCGCAGCGCGGGTCCCGGCCCGAGCAGGGCGGCGGCGCGCTGGCGGACGCGCTGCGGCGGGCGGGGCTCGTCAAGTAGCGCCTCCGGCGGCAGGCCGTGCGCGCCCCGGCGCTCAGTCCAGGGCGCGCACGGCCTCCGCGAGCGTGGCCACCACCAGCTCGGCCCCGGCCTCCCGCAGCGCCCGGGCCTTGTCCGGGTTGCGCCCGAGCCCGAGGAAGGGCACCGCGGCCCGGCGCGCCGCCTCGGCGTCGGCGGGGGCGTCGCCGATGAACAGGCACGCGCCGGGCCGCGCGCCGAGCGCGGCGACGGCGCGGAGCAGGCAGTCGGGGTCCGGCTTCATCCGCGCCGGGTCGCGGGTGCGGCCGTGCACCCCGGCGGAGAAGTGCCGGTCGAGTCCGGCGCGGGCCAGATGGGCGTGCACGGCCTCGGGGGCGTTGTTACTGGCGACGGCGAGCCGGACACCGTCCGCGGCCAGGCGGCCGACGAGGGCCCCGGCGTGGGGGGTGGGGGTGGCGCCCGCGGCGGCGGTGAGCTCGCAGGCGGTGAGAAAACGTTCCGCCTCCTGGACGGCCTGCCGGACGGCCGGGCCGGAGCCGTGCAGCGCGGCGCGGCGCAGTATCTCGTGCGGGCTGGTCAGCCCGGCGCAGCCCGGCGGCAGCAGACCCGCGTCCGCGATGAGGGCGCGCATCCGGCGGGTGATGGGGGCGACGGGGCAGGCCGCGAAGAGATGGCACAGCGGCCCGTCGAAATCGAAGATCACGCATTCGGCGCCGCCGAACGCCCGCCGCAGTTGCCCCGCGCCCGCGGTCCCGGTACCGGTCCGCCGCGTCGCCCTGGTGTCAACCCGCACGCTCGCGCCCCACCCCTCCGTGTCCCGTCACCCGCGCCGCGGTCCCGGCCCGCGCGCCCCGCCCGGGGGCCCGCCACGGGTCCGTGCGCCATTCCCCGCCTGCTACCCAGGGCGCGCGGGTGTCACTCGGGCCCGGCGCGGGCCCGACGGCGACGGGAGCACCCGCGCCGCCCGGGCGGGGACGGCCGCGGCGGCGCCCGTCGAGCCACCGGGTGAGCTCCGCCCTGATGTCGCGGACACCGAGGACGTTTTCCAGACGCAGCGGCCCCCGCGCCAGCGCGAGGGTGCGGTGGATTCTTAGCGACGCCTTTCTGATCCGGCGTGGAAGGGAGGCCCCGCTGCTTCCGTCGAGCAGCCCGCGGGCCGCCCGGATGACGTCCGGGAAAACCGACTGGGCCCGTTCCCAGTCGAGATACACCGCCAGGTCCCTTTCCCATCCCCCGGCCGCGCCGGGCGGCACCGCGGCGGCCCAGCGGCGGGCCACCCGAGCCGTCCACGACCCGCTTTCCGGATAGCGCATCCGGCACAGATGGGTCGCCAGGTCGTGCAGGGGGTCGCCGACCATCGCCAGTTCCCAGTCGATGGCCACCAGGCGGCCGTCCGGGCGCACGATGAGATTGTCCCGGTGGACGTCGGTGTGCAGCAACGCGAACCGCCGCGGGGTGAGCGCGCCGAGGCGCTCCTCGAAACGCAGCACGGCGTCCTCGGGAATGCCCAGGGCGTCGAACAGTGCGCCGAACTCGGGGCGGGCCGCCCGGTGCACCCGCTCCTCGGTGAAGCGGACCAGTCGCCGCAGGAACGCGGTGCAGTCCCCGTCCCGCGGCCAGTCCTCCGGCAGCGGCGGCAGGGCGCTCACATCGACCCTGGTCATGGCGGCGAACAGCTCGACGATCTGGCTCAGATGGGGCTCGGGCACCTCCCAGCCGGGCGGCCGGATCCGCGACAGGCGCCACCCGGGCACATAGGTGTGCACGGTGAACTCGCCGCAGTCGGCCAGGCACCGGGGAATTCCGGGCAGCCACGGCTCCAGGGCGCGCAACAGCGCGGCCTCGTCCCGCCACGCCCGCATCACGACCTCGGGAGTGCCCCGCAGCGGAAACCGCAATTTCACCCGGGTGTCCCGGGCGATTTCCGCAAGATGTGCGAGGGAACCGTCCAGGCGCCGCACGTCATTGCGATTGTGGTAACCGCTGACGGGCTTGCCGAAGCGGCGCGCGCGGTCCAGGACGTCGAGCCAGACGGAATCGGGGATCGGGCGGGCTCCGGCGGCGATCCCGGCATCACGGACCGGCATGCGGGCGACCTCCGTGCTCCTTGCCCTCCGGCGCGCGCCGGAACGGCAGCCGCAGCCTATATCCCGCGGCGCGGCGGCGGCCGGGGAAAGGGCGGCGCGGCATTCGCGGCGGCTTTTCGCCGCGCCGCTCGGGCCCGCCCGCGCCCGCGGCCCCGGCGGCTTTCGCGCCGGGCGCGGGCGGATTTCGCCGGAAAAGCACGGCGGGCCCGCCGGGAAAAACGGGCGGTTCGCCCGGGAAGCGGGGCGGCGCTCCGGCGGCCGGGAATTCCCGGTCCGCAACGGGTCCACGGGGTGCCGCGGACCGCCCGCCCGCCCCGGGCGGCGTCCGGTTCACTCGGCGACCGCGGACTCCACGGCGATCGAGTCCCACAGGGAGTCGAAGAACAGCTTGGTCTCCCCCACGAACGCGTCGTCCACCGATCCGGGCTCCCCCTGCACATGGCGGAAGAGCACGGACCCGAGCCCCAGCACGTCGTAGATGGGCACGCTCTCGCCCTCGATCAGCACCGAGCGGCGCACGATGCGGTAGTGACCGGTGAGGACCTCCGTGCCGTTGAGCACGTAGATCTTCTGGAGCGGCGTGATCGAGACCTCCCTGACCTCGACGTCGACCTCACGGACGAAGCCGCCCACCGCCAGGTCCCGCAGGGAGTTGACCGCGGTGAGGCGGTGGCTGGCCGAGAGCCTGCGCAGCCGCTCCAGGGGGCGCAGGTCGCCGTCGTCCGCGGTGCTGCGCGGGATGGCCAGGTTGGTGGAGACGCTCGGCAGGAGCAGCCGGACGCGGATCCGCTCCGGCGCGGGGCCGCCGGTCCTGATCTTCGTGAGCGGGCCCGCCAGGGCGTTGTTGAGGGTCTCCGCGGTGAGCGAGAACGCGTCGATCGTCACCTCGCCCGAGCTGAGGAAGGCGTCCTGGAGCGACTTGGCCAGCGAGGCGATGGCCTTCTCCGGCCGTCGCACCGCGCCGTCCGCCGCCCCCGAGCCGCCCTCGCGCCAGTCGGCGACGAAGGTGCCCTGCCCCTGGTGCGACTCGATGTATCCCGCGTCCCGCAGCTCGCCCAGGGCCCGCTGGATCGTGGCGCGCGAGACGTCGAAGCGCTCGGCGAGCTCGTACTGGGTCGGCACCCGGTCGCCGACGCGCAGCCGCTCGTCGAGGATCTCGCCCCGCAGGGCGTCCACGACCTGCTGGAACGGGAGGCGGTCCTTACGCACGGTACAAGCCTACAACTCTCCGTCAAATTGAGCGAGTTGACCGCCCAGTTGACTGACCAACCACCCCGCCCCACGTTTAGCGATCTCCTGACCATGGCATTCAATGAGTGAGTCAAGCCAGTCAAGTGCAGCCAACCGGCGGGCATTTGACCACCGGTCGCCATCCTCTCCGCGGCACCACCGAGGCTGACGCCCGATCAGGCAGAAAGTGGCGCGCTCCCCCACTGCCCGCAGTGCGCCCCGACTCCCCCGGCCCGGACGGCATGGC
The DNA here is from genome assembly GCF_054782095.1 of Streptomyces capparidis. Lineage (NCBI taxonomy): Bacteria > Bacillati > Actinomycetota > Actinomycetes > Kitasatosporales > Streptomycetaceae > Streptomyces > Streptomyces capparidis. Next base: position 262,387 of record NZ_BAAGTD010000003.1, read on the forward strand.
CGCGCCGCGCCGAGGAACCCAGGTTGCGCACATCGGAACCGGACCGCCCGCGCGGAGATGACAGAAGGGGGAACCGCGTGCCCATCCTCGCCTTTTTATTCGAACAAATGATGCAGTACAGGTTCGGCCTCGGCGGCGGCGCCGCCGCGGTCCTGCTGCTGTTCGGGCTGCGGAACAAGTCGGAGCTGTGCCAGTACGTGGCACTGATCTCCCTGCTTGCCGCGGTCCAATGACCGGCCGCGGCCCCGCCGTCCGGCCGGGCCGCGCGACGCAGGGCCGGGGCCCCGCCCGCACCGGGCGGGGCCCCGCTCGCGCGGGAACCGGTCAGAACATGTCGGGGCACCACGGCCTGCGCCCGGTGCGGAACATCGCGTCCACCCGGGTCAGGGCGCCCGCCCGCTCCTCCGCCACCCGTCCCACCGAGGCCAGCCGGGTCGCGGTCTCGTCGCCCAGGTACAGCGAGCCGAGCGCCGCCGCGTCCAGGGTGACGTCGGCCTCCCGCGCCGTGGCCGCGCAGGCCGCCCCGTCCGGGCCGCCCTCCAGCAGGAAGCGGCCCGCCGCGAAGCCCGCGGGGTCGGCGACCTCGAACACCACCGAGCCGGGCGCGCCGTAGGTGCGGGCCGCCAGCAGGCGGGGCACGTCCAGCGGGCGGAGCCACAGGAAGTCGGTGTGCAGGGTCCGCCGGGCCGAGCGGGGGTCGCCCAGCAGCAGCGGGAGGATGTCGTCGGGCGCGCGGCCCGGCGCCTCCACCGTGGCCACCCAGTCCACGGACATGGCGTACCGCCACAGCGCCGCCTCGGCCCGCGGGGTGACGCCGATCAGGTCCCGCACCCGCAGCACGCAGCGCGGCTGGTTGTTGTCCCACTTGTCGTCCACCACATAGCTCAGCCAGCCGTCCACCCGGCCTGAGGCGTCCCGGTACAGCACGTGGGTCGACGGCCGGAAGGGGCGGTCCGGCAGGCCGAGGTCGGTGGTGGCCTCGCGCCAGAAGTGGTCGTCGCGGGGGATCACGCCGTGGCGGGTGACCCGGAAGCGGTCGTGCGCCTCGGGGACGTGCTTGAGGAACTCGGCGGCGTCCACCACCTCCACCCCGCCGTCGGCGGACGGCTCGAAGGGGCCGGGCGCGGCGCGCGTCACATCGATCTCGAAGGTCACCGTGGTGGAGGCGGGCCCGAAGCCGTAGCGGCCGTATATGCCGTACTCGGCGGAGTCCAGGATGGCCAGCGGCTCCCCGCGCTCCACGCACGCGGCGAGCTCGGTGGCCATCATCCGCCTCAGCAGGCCGCGGCGGCGGTGGGTGGCGGTCACCGTGACGTTGGTGACGCCGGAGGCGGTCAGGGTGCCGCCGCCCGGCACGGTCAGTTCCTGCGGGGAGCTGCGGAAGGTGGCCACACAGCGGGGGCCGTCGAACGCCCCCAGGGTGCGCCGCGGGTCGACGAAGCCGCGGCGGAAGGCCACCACCTGCTCGGACGTCGAGTGCGTGGTGGGCCGCAGGAACCCGGTGTCCACGGCCCGGGACCACTCCGGGAGCTCGTCGGGGGTGATCCAGCGGATGTCCGGGGCGGGGCTGAGGGTGCTCATCCGGGCAGGGTAGGCGGGCCCTGTTCCGGGTCGCACGCGAGTTTTTCGGGGGTCGCCGCCGGTGCGCGAGGCGGCGCCGCCCGCGCGCGGGGCCCCCGCCCGGCCGCGAGCGGCGCCGCCCGGCGGTCGTCAGAACGCCGCGCGCACCTCGCCGACCCGCCGCCCGCCCCCGAGCAGCGGGCTGTCCGCGATCCGGGCCAGCACCGGGGCGTCCACTCCGGCCCGGCGCAGGGCCGCCGCGAGCACCGGGCCGAGCGCGCGCTTCCCACCGTCGTCGATCTTGAACGCCAGGGCCCGCCCGTCCGGGAGCGCCACCGCCTGAACGGCCTCCGCGCCCATCTTGGCCAGCGCCCCGGGCACGCCCGCCATCAGCCAGGTGTCGGGGCGCCGGGTGCCCGCGACGAACTCGGGGTGGGCGCGCATGGCGTCGGCGACCCGGCGCTCGGACGTGCCGGGCGCGGCCAGCACCAGGCCGCGGAAGGCGCGGGCGAGGCCGGTGAGGGTGACGGCGAACAGCGGGGCGCCGCAGCCGTCCGTGCCGGTGTGCGCGACGGGGTCACCGGTGGCCGCGCGGACGGTGCGCAGGGCCTCGCGCTGCACGGGGTGGTCCGGCTCCAGGTAGCCCGCCACGGGCCAGCCACGCGCGACGCAGGCGGTGAGCATGGCCGCGTGTTTGCCCGAGCAGTCACCGGCGACCGGTTCTGGACCGCCGCCCGCGCGCAGGGTGCGCTCGGCCTCGACCGGGTCCAGCGGCAGCGCGGGCGGGTTGCGCAGCGCGTGCTCGGTCAGTCCTGCGGCGGCGAGCATCGTCCGCACCCCCGCGAGGTGGAACGATTCTCCGGAGTGGCTCGCCGCCGCGAGCGCCAGCGGCTCGCCGTCCAGATCCGCCCCGCAGCGCAGCGCGGCCACGGCCTGGAGGGGCTTGTTCGCCGACCGGGGGAACACCTCCGCGTCCGGCTCGCCGAGGGCGAACTCCACCTCCCCCGCGGCGTCCAGCACCACCAGGGACCCCCGGTGCACCCCCTCGACGAAGCCGGACCTGACCACCTCGGCCAGCACGGGGTGCGCGGGGCGCTCGGGCTGCACGGGCTGCACGGACATGCGGTCGGCCTTTCACGGGGCGGCTCAGGGGCGAGGCGGGCCGCCCACCCGCCTCCCCCGGTCACCCCGGATCGGCCCCGCCGGGCCCGGTCAGGCCCCGGACAGCAGGTCGTCGACGCTCGCCTCGCCCTCACGGTACCGGCGGGCGATCTCGGCGCCGCAGCCGTCCGCGGTCCGCTGGAGCCGCTGCCTGCGCTCGGAGACCTCGCGCTCGTGCGCGCTCAGCCGGGCCAGGGCCCGCCGCAGCTCGGCGTCGGTGCGGGCGTCGAGGTCGGACAGCTCCACCTCGGACAGGATCCGGTCGGCGAGCCTGCGGCACTCAGGTGAGCGCGGCGTGCCGAGCGTCACGTGCCGGGCGGAGCCGCGCACCCGCGGCGGGGCGTCCGCGAGGATCTCCGGCAGTTGGTCGAGCAGTCTGGCGCCGGGGCCGGCCGGGGCCGGGGCGGCGCCCGCCCTGGCGCCCACCGACGCCCGGCGGGCGAGCTCGGCGCGCAGGATGTCCACGCGCCCCTGGAGCAGCCGCCGCAGATACGACAGGTCGGCCTCCTCCCGCTGCGCCGCCCGCCGCATGGCGCGCAGTTGCCGCAGGTCGAGGCGGGCCGGATCGGGCGCGGCGGGGACCGTTCCCGGATGGCTCGTCAGGCGCGCCCGCGGACGGGGGGGCCAGGGCTGGAGCGGTTCCGCCGTCATGGGCAGCTCCTGGTGCGGATCGGTGACCCGGGCCGGCGCCGGGGCCGTGCGGCCGGGTCGTGGGCGGGTGAGTCCTACCAAGTACTGGCCCACGCCGCTCACGCAGCGACGCGCGCGGGCCATGGCTGGCATGGTGCCACTCCACACGGCCGTGGCGCACGGCCCCCTTGCGCGGATGCGGGCCGGTGTGCTTGCGGCTGGGAGGATGGGCGCATGCGTGCTGTTGTTCAGGTGGTGACCCGGGCGGGTGTGACGGTGGACGGCGAGACGGTCGGGGAGATCCGGGGCCCCGGTCTGTGCGTTCTGGTCGGCGTCACCCACGAGGACACCCCCCAGAAGGCGGCGCAGTTGGCCCGCAAGCTCTGGTCGCTGCGCGTTCTGCCTGGTGAGAAGTCCTGCTCCGACCTGGGCGCCCCGCTGCTCGTGATCAGTCAGTTCACCCTCTACGGTGACGCGCGCAAGGGGCGCAGGCCCACCTGGAACGCCGCCGCGCCCGGCCCGGTCGCCGAGCCGCTGGTGGACGAGGTGGTGGCGCGACTGCGGGAGTTCGGCGCCGAGGTGGCCACGGGCCGGTTCGGTGCGCGGATGCAGGTGTCACTGGTGAACGACGGGCCCTTCACCGTTCTTCTGGAGATATGACCCATATGGTTGGCAGTCAGGTGTTGCGCCAGGTTGACGCCCGGGAGGAATGAAGGATTCCGCCCGAACCCCCGGAACACCCCGCCTCCGGGGCGGTCGGGGCCGGTCCCGAAGCCGCCGGGACCCGCCCCGCCCGTTCACCCGGACGGCCCTCACTGCGGGACGATCACGTCCTGCGCCGCCGCCACCGTGTCCACCAGCAGGGGAGCGTCCACAGGGGTGTTCCGTTTCACCAGTGCCAGGGCGACGGGCCCCAGCTCCCAGTGCCGCACCGCCGTGGTGACGAAGCCGACCTGCCGCCCCTCGGGCCCGTCCGCGGCCAGCTTCACCGGGGTGCCGTGCGCCGGGAGGGTGACCTCGGTGCCGTCCAGGTGGAGGAAGACCAGCCGCCGCGGCGGCTTGCCCAGGTTGTGCACCCGGGCCACCGTCTCCTGGCCCCGGTAGCAGCCCTTGTCCAGGTGCACGGCCGACTCCAGCCAGCCCACCTCGTGCGGGATCGTGCGGTGGTCCGTCTCCCGGCCCAGGCGCGGCCGGCGGGCCTCCACGCGCAGCGCCTCCAGCGCGGCCACGCCGATCGCCGGGCCGCTCGCCGCCGCGAACGCCGCCAGGTCGCCGCGCGGCAGGAACACGTCCCGCCCGTACGCGGTCTCCCGGACCACGGCACCCTCGGGGCTCGGGGTGATGCTGCCCGCGGGCAGGTGCACCACGGCGCGGTCGTCCGTGACGTCGGCGACCTCCACCCGGTAGAAGAACTTCATCGACTCCAGATAGGCCAGCAGCTCGCCCAGGGTGCCGGGCTCCACGTGCGCCCAGGTCGCGGTGCCGTCGTCCACCAGGTACAGGGCGTGCTCGATGTGGCCGTGCGCGGACAGGATCAGCGCCTCGGTGGCCACGCCGGGACTCAGCTCGCTGACGTGCTGGGTCAGCAGCAGGTGCAGCCAGCTCAGCCGGTCCTCACCGCTGACCCGGAGCACGCCGCGGTGGGAGAGGTCCACGAATCCGGTGCCGGAGGCGAGATCGCGCTGCTCGCGGAACAGGTCGCCGTAGTGCGCCGCGACTCCCTCGTCGGGAGCCTCCGCCGGGACAGCGCCGGGCAGCGACAGCAGAGGGCTTTTCATACCGACAAGCGTACGCGGGACCCTGCCCGGAGCCGCCGGGGCGGCTCTTGGCTCGTCAGGCGTTCACCTGCGGTTCTCCGCCGCGCCGGGGCCGGTCCTCCTCCGGGCAGCGCTCGCACCGCCCGAAGATCGCGAAGTGCTTCATGTCGGTCTCGAAGGCGAACCGCTCGCGGAGCAGGGCCACGAACGGGTCCGCCACCGAGATGTCCGCCTCCGTGATGGAGCCGCAGTCCCGGCACACCAGGTGCATGTGGTGGTGCCGGTCCGCCAGGTGGTAGGTGGGCGCGCCGTGGCCGAGGTGGGCGTGGCTGACCAGGCCCAGCTCCTCCAGCAGCTCCAGGGTGCGGTAGACCGTGGAGATGTTGACGCTGCTCGCCGTCTTGCGGACCTCGGTGAGGATCTCGTCGGGCGTGGCGTGCTCCAGGGCGTCCACGGCCTCGAGGACCAGTTGCCGCTGCGGGGTCAGCCGGTAGCCGCGCTCACGCAGGTCGGCCTTCCAGTCGGTGCCGCTCGTGTTCACAACGGTCGCATCCCTCGGCTCGCTCGCGTCGCCCCAGTGGTGACGATTCTACGGCTGGCTCCGCCGCCACCACCGGCTCCGTGAACGGGAGCCGAACCCCCGGCCGCCGGCGCCCCGCTAGCGGAAGAACGCGATCCCGTCGTCCGGCAGGTCCTTCAGGTCCTTCGCCCACTCGGACGGGTCCACGACCTTCTTCAGGTGGGCCGACATGTACGGCTTGAGCCCGCCGCCCGCGACGACCTTCTCGAACACCCACATCAGGTCGCCCTTGACCAGCCCGTACAGCCGCTTGCCGCCCAGGTACTCGGGGGTGCCGGGGAAGCGGGCGACGGCGTCGGTGACCATGTCGATCTGCGGCCTGCCGTCGGCCAGCTCGCCGTACCAGATCTCGATGACGCCGTCGTCGCGGGACATCGCGATCTCCAGGCGGCGGTTGTCGCCGATCCGCCACCAGCCGCTCTCGCTCTCCAGGGGCCGGACCTTGTTGCCCTCGCCGTCGAGCACCCAGGTGCGGGAGGTGTACTCCAGGAACGGGCGGCCGTCGTGGCTGAAGACGACCTCCTGCCCGAAGTTGCACTTCCCGATCTCCGGGCCCTTCTCCCCGGCGACGGGTTCGCAGACCCCGGCGCCCGCCCAGGAACCGAGCAGGAAGGCGAGCGGGACGTTGGCCGGGTGCAGGTCGGAAGGAATCTCGATCATGTTCGTCAGCGCTGGCCCTGGTAGAGCTTCACCACGGTGAGGGCGGCGAAGGCACCGATCATGACGGCCACCAGGACGAGCAGGCCGGTGATGAAGGTCTCTAGCACGGGAGCGCTCCTAAGCGGGAAACGAACCGGTTGGCGAAAAGCTGACAGGTCGGGCCGGGTCCGAGTCTAGTCGTCGCCGCTCGAGGGGGCCCCGTGAGGTGCGCCCCGCCGGGGCGGGCGCCGGTCAGCGCCCCGTGCGCAGCCGCTCCCGCTGGTCCGCGACCAGCTCCGCCATCCGCGCCGCCGACGGCTCGCCCGCGCCGGTGACGGTGATCGTGAACGCCACGTCGCCCTCCTGCCCCACGGCCACCAGCGCGTCGGTGCTCTCCGCGGCGGAGGACTCCAGCCGGGTGGCCCGCGTGCCGCTCTCGCCGGGCAGGGACACGGCCGGGCCCTCGAACAGGTCCTCGCCGGCGAAGTCCCGCGCCTGCCCCGCCGACCCGAACCGGAGCAGCTTGACGTTCACCTCGCCGCTGCCGTCCGCGGTGCGGAACACCCGCAGCGCGCCCTGGCGGAAGCCGCGCTGGCGCAGGGAGTCCTCGGTGACGGAGCCGAGCCCGATCGCGGCGTCCGCCGCGCCCGCCGGATCACCGGCGGGCTCGCCGTAGGGCTCGGCGCCCTCCGGCAGGGGCAGCAGGAAGTACCGCAGGTCGCCGCGGTGCACGCCGCCGCTGACCGACCCGGTGACGGCGGGGCTCGGCGCCCCGGAGCCCTCCGGGGCCGGGGAGGTGGCCGCCGACTCCTTCGGGGCCGCGCCGCTGCGCTGGGGGCGGGCGCCGCCGTCCCCGTCCCCGTCGCCGGAACCGGAGTCCGAGCACCCGGCCAGGGCGAGGGACCCGGCCGCCACCACGGCCAGGAGGAACGTCACGGTCCTTCGGCGGTCCCGCATCGGCTGGCTGCTCCCCCGGGGGTCGTTTCGGTCGCACGAGTCGATCACGCGTGCGGCCCCGAGACTAGCGCTCCCCCGCGCGCCGCCGCCGTCCCCGGCGCGCGGCGCCCGCCGGGGCCCGCACGGGGCCCACCCGGGACTACAGTTGCCGCGTGGCCAAGAAGCTGGTGATCAAGGTAACGGCGGGCAAGGACGCGCCCGAGCGGTGCTCGCAGGCGTTCACCGTGGCGGCGGTGGCCGTCGCCAGCGGCGTCGAGGTGTCGCTGTGGCTGACCGGCGAGTCGTCGTGGTTCGCGCTGCCCGGCCGGGCGGCGGAGTTCGAGCTGCCGCACGCCGCGCCGCTGCCCGACCTGCTGGAGTCGATCCTCGCGGCGGGCCGCGTCACGCTGTGCACCCAGTGCGCGGCGCGGCGGGAGATCACGGAGCGGGACGTGCTCGACGGGGTGCGGATCGCGGGCGCGCAGGTCTTCGTCAGCGAGGCCATGGAGGACGGCACTCAGGCGCTCGTCTACTGACCGCGGACGGCCGGGGGAAGCCGCCGGGGCGGATACGGCCTAGCGGGGGTCGTCCCACCAGCGGTCGTCGGGGTCCCTGCGGTTGGCCACGATCGCGGCGCACGGCGGGATGACCATCGCGACCACGCACATGGCGACGGCCGCGGGCACCGACCACAGGCGCACGAACGCCCACGCCGACACGAACAGGGCCAGGCACAGGCCCATCAGCGCGAAGTAGCGGTGCCTTCTGCGCGCGTACACCCCTCCACGGTAGGCCGGGGCCGCGGGCGGCGCGAAGGCCGCGCCCCCGGGGCGGTGGCTCCCGGGAGGCGCGGCCTCGTGCCCTGTGCCGCCGTGCGCTCAGACGGCGATGACGACCTCGGCCCGCGCGCCCTGCTCGGCGAGGTGCACCTTGCGGTCCGCGGTGGCGCCGGGGACGAGCGCGCGCAGCGTCCAGGTGCCGGGGGCGGCGAAGAAGCGGAACTGGCCCGTCGCCGAGGTGGGCACCTCGGCGGTGAACTCGCCGCCGCCGTCCAGCAGCCGCACGTACCCGTTGACGGGCTCGCCGTCCCGGGTCACCGAACCCTGGATGATCGTCTCACCGGCGCCGACTTCCGCCAGGTCGGGGCCTCCGGCCTTCGCTCCACACATGTGCTCTTCCTCGCGTTCGGGGGCGTTCAGGGGGTGGTGGGGTCGGTCACTTGCCGGTGCCGAGCTCGATCGGCACGCCGACCAGCGAGCCGTACTCGGTCCAGGAGCCGTCGTAGTTCTTCACGTTCTGCTGGCCGAGCAGCTCGTGCAGCACGAACCAGGTCAGCGCGGACCGCTCGCCGATGCGGCAGTAGGCGATGGTGTCCTTGCCGAGGTCCACGTCCTCCGACTCGTACAGCGCCTTCAGCTCCTCGTCGGACTTGAAGGTGCCGTCGTCGTTGGCGTTCTTCGACCACGGGATGTTCTTCGCGGACGGGACGTGGCCCGGGCGCTGGGACTGCTCCTGCGGCAGGTGGGCCGGGGCGAGCAGACGGCCGGAGAACTCGTCGGGCGAGCGGACGTCGACCAGGTTGAGGGTGCCGATGGCGGCCACCACGTCGTCCCGGAAGGCGCGGATGGAGGTGTCCTGCTCCTTGGCGCGGTACTCGGTGCGCGGGCGGCTGGGGACCTCGGTGGCCAGCTCGCGGGAGTCCAGCTCCCACTTCTTGCGGCCGCCGTCGAGGAGCTTGACGCTCTCGTGCCCGTACAGCTTGAAGTACCAGTAGGCGTAGGACGCGAACCAGTTGTTGTTGCCGCCGTAGAGGACGACCGTGTGGTCGTTGCCGATGCCGCGCTCGGACAGCAGGGCCTCGAAGCCCTCCTTGTCCACGAAGTCGCGGCGGACCGGGTCCTGGAGGTCCTTCTTCCAGTCCAGCTTGATCGCGTTGCGGATGTGGTTCTTGTCGTAGGCCGAGGTGTCCTCGTCGACCTCCACGATCACGACGTTCGGGTCGTCGAGGTGGCTCTGGACCCAGTCAGCGTCCACGAGGACGTCACTGCGGCTCATCATTCTCCTCCGGGACAGATGCGGCGGTGGGTGCGTTGTCGGGCGCCCGCGCGGAGCGGTGGCGCATCCTCGGCGCGGAACGGCGACGCGGGAACGCGGCAGGCGCGGGGGGAAAGCGGGATCCGTCGTCGCGTGCGGGCCGCGAAAGCGGTCCGGCGCGGCCGTCCCATCAGGCCATTCGACACAGACAGGCGGCGACGCGGCACAGGTCCACTGCCCGCCGCTTCGTGAGAACCGCCTGTCGCTGCATGCCCTCGATCGTAGGGACGTCACCCCGCCAGTGTCATCGGCGTACCGGATGCTGAGACAAGATTGTCCGTATGCAGAGAACGGTTGACAGCGGCGCGGGGCGGGGGACCTGCCGGTACGGGCGCCGCGCGGGTCCGGAGGGGGTGCGGTCGGCTGATCGGCGGACGCGGCGTCTCATCACCCGGACGGCGGGGCCGGGCGGGGCCGCGGGCGGCGGCGCGGGCTCACTGGCTGAGGGAGACGTCCCGGCCGCTCAGCTCGATGACGATGCCGGACTCGTCGGCCTCGATGGAGTCCAGCCGCATGCCCTCGGGCAGGCCGGTGACCTGCTTGTCGAAGTCCAGGTACTCGCGTATCCGCTCCTCGGCCCCGGGGATGGAGCTGGCCGGGACCGACTTCGCGCGCACGCTCACCGTGTCGCCGTCCACCAGGCTGATCTCGCTGGTCACGCTCTGCTCGCCCAGGACGGGGATGCCCGCGCTGGCCTTGACCTCGCTCACCCCGGCCTTGCCGCTCGGGCCCCCGTAGGAGATGCGCACCCCGGGCGGGGCCGCGGCGGACAGGTCGGCGTAGCTGATCCGCACGGTGCCGGAGGCGCTGCGGGCGGTGGCGGTGGTGAAGCCGTCGGAGAACTTCACGTCGTGCAGGTCGGCGCTGAACTTCGTGACGCGCAGGGAGGTGCCCTCGGTGTCCTCGGCGCGCATGCCCTCGGCGGAGGCGTGCACCTTGTCCAGCTCCCCGCCCACGAGCTGGGTGAGGAACGGGAAGCCGTCGATCGACACCTCCGGCTTGCCGTCCGTCTGCCGGGACTGGCGCAACTGGTCCGCGGCCTCCGACTCCGCCAGGGCGACGGCGATCCGGTCCGCGATCACGAACAGGACGGCGAGCACGGCGAGCGTGATCAGCAGTGGACGTACGACGCGCATGGTGCTCCCCCGGTCGGTCTTTCGGCGAGCCTAACCCGCCCTACCCCGCCACGATCCGCCCGAACATGTAGACGGCCGGTGCCGCGGCGGCCAGCGGCAGGGACACACCGGCGGTGAAGTGGACGAACCGCGAGGGCCAGTCGTAGCTGGCGACCCGCACCCCGATCAGGGCGCAGGCGCCCGCCGCCGCCCCGAGCAGCGCGCCGCCGCCCGTGCCGATCTCCACCCAGCCCGCCGCGCCCGCCCCCGCGCCCGCGGCGGCGGCCACGCACAGCGGCACCGACACCCACCCGGGCAGGGGCAGCGGCCGCAGCAGCACCGCGGCGGCGACCCCGGCCAGGCCCGCTATGACCGGCGCCCCGGTCCGCCAGTCGGCGACCGTGGCCTCGTCCCCGTAGACGCCGCTGACGCTCCAGGCCGCGACCAGGCCGGAGACCAGCACGGCGGCCGTGGCTGAGGTGGCGGTCACGGTGAGCGCGTACAGCCGCTCGTCGGCCCCGCCGCGGTGGCGCAACTGGAGGACCAGGATCAGCAGGAACCACACCCCGAGCGTGCCGATGACGGCGGACGGGGCGTGCTCGCCGTGCAGGGCGAGGATCACGCCGTCGGCGGCGAGCCCGGCGGCGAAGGCCAGCATGATGCCCTGCCGGGCGGGCCACATCCCGTTGAGCCGGAACACACCCGCGGCGGTGACGGCCTGGAGCAGCACCGCGACCCCGGCCAGCGCGGGCCGCGACACGGCGGCGCCGCCCGCGAGGAGCAGGCAGAACAGGACGGTGAGCAGGGCCGGCTTGATGCCGGGCTCGATGATCGGCGAACCGGTCCTGCGGGACGCGGCCGGCGCGGGCGGCGCGGGCGAAGGCGACGGCGGGGCGGCACCGGCCGCCTCTTCCGGCCCGCCGCCCACCGCTCCCGAAGGCCGGGGCGCCGCCCTGCGCCGCCCCGTACCCGCGGCGGGCCCCCCCGCGGCGGGCGCGCCGTACCCCCGCGGCGCGGGCTGCTCCGGCCCGCCCTGCCCGCCGGGGTGCGGCGGCGGGGCCGCCCCGTACCCGGGCTCCGGCAACTGCCACGGCCGGCCCTGCGCGCCCCCGGGGCCGGCCTGCCCCGCCCCGGCCGCCCACGCCCCGCCGTACCCGGCGGCGCCGTGGCCGTCCGCCCCGCCGGGCTGCCCCGCGGGGTGGGGCGCGGCGGCCCCGTGGGCGCCGTACCCGCCGTGGGGGTCGTGCCCGGGGCCGCCGTGGGGCGGGGGCGCCGCGGCGCCGTACCCCTGCTCCCCGCCGTACCCCTGGCCCGCGCCGTAGTGGCCGTGCTGCTCGCCGTACCCCTGGCCCGGGTACTCCTGGCCCGGGTACCCCTGGCCCGCGTCCCCTCCGCCGCCGTGGCCATGACCGCCGCCGTGGCCCGGCCCTTCGCCGTAGCCCTGGCCGCCGCCGTACTCCTGCCCCGGCTGCGCTCCGGTGCCGTACCCGCCGTGGCCGTACCCGCCGCCGTACTCCCCGGCCCCGTATCCCGCCGCGTGACCGTGGTCGCCGGCATGGCCGTACTGCTCCGCGCCCCCGTACTGCCGCGCCTGCCCGTACGGCCCGGCCTGCCCGTACTCCTGCCCCTGGCCGGCCGCGTGCCCGTACCCCTCCGCCGCGCCGGGCTCGTACTCCTCGGGGGCGTCCTGCGCCCGGCCGCGCTCCCACTGCTCCCACTCGGGTGTGGACATGGCCCGCCTCACCCGCCCGCGAACGGCGGCAGCACCTCGACGGTGCCGCCCTCGGCCAGGGGGATCAGGTCGTGGTCACGGGTGCCGACCGGCTCGCCGTCCACCAGGAACGAGCAGGCGGAGAGCACCCGCGCGAACTCCGGGCGGTCCCGGTGCCGCCCGCGGGCGTCCGCGAGCGCCTCCGCGAGGGTCGTCCCCCGGTACGGCTCCTCCGCGGTGCCCGCGGCCGCCTTGGCGGCGGCCCAGTAGCGGATGGTGCCGCCGGGTCCCGTGCCCGTCACACCTGCGGCCATAGCGGCTCCTTGCCGGCGTTGCCCGATCGGCCGGCGGGCCCGGCCCGGCCCGCGCGGCCGCGACGAAAACCGCTGCCTTCCCGCGGCCGTCGCGGCTCCATCATCCCGCCTCCGCGGCACCGGCCCGCAACGCCCTGTGGAAAACCCCGCGGAAGCGCAGGTCAGTGCGGTTGCCCGGGGTTCGGGGCCGGCCCTGCGGGACGCACTCGGCCACCGCCCCCGACCGCCCCGACCGCCCCGCCTGACGACGCGGCCGTCCGCTCCACCACCCACCGCCCCACCCGCCGCAGCAGCTCGGGCGGCGCCGCGTTCTCCGCGTGCCCGAAGCCGCGCTCGATCCACAGCTCGCCGTTGTCCCCCGCGGCCTCGGCCAGCGACCTGGGGTGGTCCAGCGGGAAGTACGCGTCGCGGTCGCCGTGCACCACCAGCAGCGGCGCCGGGGCGATCCCGGGCACCGCCTCCACCGGCGGGACCGGCACCGGGTCCCACTCCCGGTGGTCGACGCGGGTGCGCAGGCACAGCCGGGACACCAGGCGCCCCTCCGGCCGGGTCACCACCCAGTGCAGCCGCCGCATCGGGGCCGTCCCCCGGTAGTACCACCGCGCGGGGGCGCTCACCGCCACCACGGCATCGATTCGTGCATCTGTGCGCCCCCGTGCTTCAGGTCGCCCGTCGCTCCCGGCGGCGGGCCCGGCCGCCGCCCCCGCGTGCCGCAGCACGACCGAGCCGCCCATGGAGAACCCGACCGTCGCCACCCTGGTGTGCCCCAGCGCCCGCGCCCAGCGGACCGCCGCCGCCAGGTCGAGCACCTCGCGGTCCCCCACGGTCGAACGCCCGCCCGACCGGCCGTGCCCCCGGAAGGAGAAGGTGACCACGCCTGCGAACTCGGCGAACACCGCCGCCGCCCGCCGCACCGCGGGCCGGTGCAGCGACCCGGTGAACCCGTGCGCGACCACGATCGCCAGGCCGTCGCCGCCGTCCGGAGCCGGACCCGAACGGGGCCGGTACTCCGCCTCGACGAGCACCCCGTCGTCGGTCAACAGCGCCCCGGAGCATGCGCCCGAACCGGTCTTCCCCGCCTCGCGGAAACGCCCCTCACTCGGCCGGAAAGACGCGTCCGCACCCCCCGAAGGAACACGAATAGGCATATCTTCAGTCTCTGCACGGGGCCTCATGTGGGTTATTGTGCTGGGCAGAGGGATCCGGGCAGCGTCGCCACCGGGTCCCTTCGCGCTTTCACGCAGGAGCGCGGACCGCACCCGCACCCGCACAGCCAGCAGTCAAGCCAGAAGTCCGGGAAGTACCGAGAAGTACTACGAAGCGATCACCGGGGGTACAGCGAAGTACCACGCCGCGTCGCCGAGCCGAGCCGCAGCAACACCACAACGTCCTCGCGGGGACCGAGGAGGTCGAACCATGGGCAGTCCATGTGTGCCGTGCCACGGACGGGCCGGGACGCCCGGCGCCGACCTCGGGTGCCACCGCGACCCCAGGTGCCGCCGCGCTCCCGGACCCCTTGATCGAAAGGGCGGACACCGATGAGTTCCCTCCTGCTCCTGACCAACGCCCTCCAGCCGTCGGCCGAGGTGCTGCCCGCGCTCAGCCTGCTGCTCCACAACGTGCGCGTCGCGCCGGCCGAGGGCCCCGCCCTGGTGGACACCCCCGGCGCCGACGTCATCCTCATCGACGGGCGCCGGGACCTGCCGCAGGTGCGCAGCCTGTGCCAGTTGCTGCGCTCCACCGGCCCCGGCTGCCCGCTGATCCTGGTGGTCACCGAGGGGGGCCTCGCGGCCGTCACCGCGGAGTGGGGCATCGACGACGTGCTGCTCGACACCGCGGGCCCGGCCGAGGTGGAGGCCCGGCTGCGGCTGGCGCTCGGCCGCCAGCAGGTCGTCGCCGACGACAGCCCGATGGAGATCCGCAACGGCGACCTGTCCGTGGACGAGGCCACCTACAGCGCCAAGCTCAAGGGCCGGGTGCTCGACCTGACGTTCAAGGAGTTCGAGTTGCTGAAGTACCTGGCGCAGCACCCGGGCCGGGTGTTCACCCGCGCCCAGTTGCTCCAGGAGGTCTGGGGCTACGACTACTTCGGCGGCACCCGCACCGTGGACGTCCACGTGCGGCGGCTGCGGGCGAAGCTCGGCCCGGAGCACGAGTCCCTCATCGGCACCGTGCGCAACGTCGGCTACCGCTTCGTGGTGCCGGAGAAGCCGGACCGGTCCGACCGGGCGGACAAGAGCGACAAGGCCGCCAGGTCCGAGCGTCCGCTGCCGCCGTCCGCGGACGGCGAGGACGCCGCCGGCTCCCTGGCGGAGCCCGTCCACCAGCGGTCCCGTTGAACTCGGGCCTGCTGAGGTGCCGGTTGATCCGCGTAGACTGACCCGCGTGCCGAAGGTGACGCGCGACGATGTGGCCAGGCTCGCGGGTACCTCGACCGCGGTCGTCAGCTACGTCATCAACAACGGACCCCGACCCGTCGCCCCGGCCACCCGCGAGAAGGTGCTGGCTGCGATCAAGCAGCTCGGCTACCGCCCCGACCGGGTGGCCCAGGCGATGGCGTCCCGCCGCACCGACCTGATAGGTCTGGTGCTCCCCGACGCGCGCCAGCCGTTCTTCGCCGAGATGGCGCACGCGGTCGAGCAGGCCGCGGCCGAGCGCGGCAAGATCGTGCTGATGGGCAACAGCGACTACATCGACGACCGCGAGGTGCACTACCTGCGGGCCTTCCTCGGCATGCGGGTCTCGGGGCTGATCCTGATCAGCCAGGGCCCCTCCGAGCGCGCCGCCGAGGAGATCGCCGCGTGGGACGCCCGGGTGGTGCTGCTGCACCGCCGCCCCGAGGCCATCGACGACGTCGCGGTGCTCACCGACGACATCGGCGGCGCCCAGTTGGCCACCCGCCACCTGCTGGAGCACGGCCACCCCTATGTGGCCTGCCTCGGCGGGCCCGCGTCCACGCCGGACGTGGGCGACCCGGTCACCGACCACGTCGAGGGCTGGCGGCGGGCGATGCTGGAGTCCGGGCGGACGCTGGACGGGCGGCTGTTCTCGGCCCCGTTCAACCGCTACGACACCTACCCGGTCGCCCTGGAGCTGCTCAGCGGCCCCGACCGGCCCCCGGCCATCGTGTGCGCCACCGACGACCAGGCGATAGGGGTGCTGCGGGCCGCCCGGGAGCTGGGCCTGGACGTGCCGAGGGACCTGGCCGTCGCCGGGTTCGACGACGTCAAGGAGGCGGCGCTCACCGACCCGCCGCTGACCACGGTCTCCTCCGACCGGCAGGCCATGGCCAGGGCCGCGGTGGACCTGGTCCTGGACGACACCCCCTCCCGGGACCGCACCAGGCGGCAGCGGGTGCGGCAGTTCCCCTCCCGCCTGGTGGTGCGGCGCTCCTGCGGCTGCGGGTGACGGCGACCGCGGGTGAGGGCGGCCGCGGGTGACGGCGGCCCGGCCGGTGCCGGTCGTCAGGCCGAGTACTCCGCGAGGTGGCCAAGCACCTCGTCCACGTGCGGCCTGGTGCGCTCGGGCACCCCGCCGGCCTCGATGACCGCGCGGTCGCTGGTGCGGTAGCCGGCGGCGACCAGCGCGGGCAGTTGCGCCCGGTCCATGCCCTCCTGCTTGAACCGCTGGCCGAGCCAGCACACATAGCCGCCCATGGTGGCGATGGCGTCGGGCGGCGACATGTAGTCCTTGTCGCCGTCCTGGTCGCCGTCCACGGCCCAGGCGTTGAACACCGCGGGCGTCCACATGGCGATGCCGTACTCGTCGGCCTCCGGCCGGGCGGCGTCCGCGTCGAAGCCGCTCTCGGCCTTGAGCATCGCCGCGATCAGCACGGGCGTCACCTCCTCCTCGGTGCAGCGGTGGGCGGCCCGGGTGATGGGCTCCCGCAGCGCGGCCGGGACGTCGGCCCCGGCGGGGATCTCCCCAGGGGCCGGGGCGGCCGGGGAGGACGCGGCGGGGGACGGGGGTGCCGACGGGGCCCGGGACGAGGTGGCCGCGGGGCCGTCCGCCCGGCCGCCGTCCCCGCCGTCCGGCCGCAGGGCGAGGGCGCCCGCGGCCACGGCCGCCGCCAGCACCGCGGCGCGCGCCGTCTGCGCCGTCGCCCGCCCCG